>CAMFHE010000013.1 GCA_945952045.1 uncultured Rhizobium sp. | reverse complement strand
GATCCATAGCCTTGACCTTGATCGCCGGGATGCGCGTGTTTTCAGGCGTGGCGGCTGCGGCGCCATCGATCTGCTTGGCGAAGAAGTCCTGGCTGAGCTTCATGTCGGCGATGGCCGCATTGTTCGCCGCATCCGCGCGGGCCATCAAGAGATCGGCGATGGCGGAACGGATGGACACAAGGCTGCGGCTTGCACGCGTCAGCATCAAAGCAGTTTTCGCATCCCGATCGATCAGCGCCGAATAGGAGGCGTCGATGTATGAAATTCGCGAACTGCTATAGACCGTGACACCGGCCACAAACAGGCCGAAGGCACAGAGAATGACAAGAAACTTGCCGATGATTGGGATATTGCGCATGACTGCCGCCTGTTAAGTGGATTTCTTCCCGGGTATGGAAGGCGTCCACTTAATTTTGCATGCAGTAGCCCCTGTAAAAACTTGGGGGTAAGAACTTATAATCGGTATGGAGCAGGTGTCCGGCAGGGAAAGAATCTCATCAAAATCGATCTTTGACGGAAAATTCGTCAGACAAGGTGAGTGTTTTGCCATCGACCCGCAGATCGAGCTTCAAGCGCCAAACTCCTGATTTGGAAAGATCGACATCTTTCGCTGCCCAGGTCCCGTCACCCGGCTTTCTGGCTTCAATAAGCCGCGGCTGTGCAGCGTCGGGAGGGGTCAGCACGAAGGTGACGCTTTGTGCGTCTAGAGGGCCGAAATCGCCGGTCATGATAATGGCTGAGATGGTTGCCGGTCCGACATGGCCCGGGGTGATGGTTACCTCGGCCATGGCTTCGTCGCTATGAATGTGAACCGTTGCCGGTTCGGCGGCGGCAATGGCCAGCGCTCTGGGCGGCGGCGTGAAACGCCAGCCGGCGGCAAGGCCGAGTACGACGAGGACCAGCACCACTTCGACGGCGATGGTCTTCGCAAGCCGTTGCCTTGCCGGTCCTTCTCCGGCCAATGCCGGCGCGGTCAATCGCCAGCGGTTATAGGCAGCGATTGTCAAAAGCAGCAAAACGAGCGCCAGCTTGATCAGCAGGATGCGGCCATAGGCAGTCACCAGCAGCGCTTCCGGCCATTCGACCTGAATGACCGCCAGCACGCCGCCGGACAGGACCACGACCGCGACAACGGGGGAAATTGCCGCCGAAAATCGTTTCAGCGCCCCACGTGCCGCCTCTTTCGAATCCATGAAGGCCAATCCGAGCGGCGGAAGCGCGCCAAGCCAGAGCGCGAGTGCGAAAGCATGCAGAAAGACGGCCGGCCGTGTCAGCCATTGCGGTTGCGCCGCCGCCGCATGGCCGCTGGCTGCCAAGGCGCCGGCCGCGCCAGCAAGGGCCGTAAAGGCGAGGGCCTGTTTCGTCCTGCCGTTGTTCATCACGATAGAGATGCCGGCGAGGATGAAAACGGATGCCAGCACCGGTAAAGTGCGCGCGAAACTGGTCTCGAAAGCCGTTGCCCAGATGACCGGTCTGAAGAAATTCGAAAGTGGTGCGCCGAGCGCATCCAGGCCTTGAAAACCGGCTGCGACGGGCGTGGCGACCACGCCTGCTGCCAGCGATATCAAAGCGACAGCACGTCCCGGCGCAGCCGCATTGACAAACCACAGGCTTGTTGTCGCGCCGCCGATGCCGACGAAGATACCGAGATACAGCAGCAGCTTGCTCGCCCACAGGCCGGTATCGACCTGGAGATCGGCGGCTTCGGCGGGATCGGCGGGCGCAGCCGTCCGCTCGCCAATCGAAAAGGCGATTGTGCCGCCGACCGGATGGCCATCGGCGGAAACGACCCGCCAGGACAGGAGATGCGTGCCGCGCCCCAGATCGCTTGGCGGCGTTACGGTGAGCGATGGCGTATCCGCGCCGCTTGCGCCGAGGATGATGGCGGCGCCGTCCGGCCGCACCAGCGTCAGCACCAATGGCGAGACCGGTTCGCTGAAGGAGAGCGTGATGCGGGCCGGCATAGCCGACAGCATGGCGCCATCGGCCGGCTGCGAGCCGGTCAGCGCCGCATGGGCAAAGGCCAGCGTCGAAAACGCCAGCCAGAGCAATGCGGCGAGGCAGGATCGCACTATCGGGCGCGGGCCGCGCATCGGCGCGATCAGTTCTTGTGGTCGGCGTGCGCCTTTTCGCCACCCATCTTGTCGACCGAATATTCGACGGCGACCTCACCTGCCTTTTCGAAGGTCATCGTGCCCTTGAACTTCTCGCCTTCCTTCGGCAGGCGCTTGAGGTCCTTGAACATGATGTGGAAAGCGCCGGGCTTCAGCTCGACCGTCGCGCCGGCGGGGATTTCGATTCCGCCTTCGACCGGGCGCATGGTCATGACGCCATTGGCGTCGACGGCCATCTGGTGGATTTCGCCCTTGTCGCCGATCTCGCCGGTGACGGCGACCAGCTTGTCGGCGGCAGCGCCGTTGTTGGTGATGGTCGCATAACCGGCCGCGACCTTTGCGCCGGGCGGCGTGGCGCGCGACCAGGGATGGACGATCTTGATATCGCCGACCTTGAATTCATGGGCGATGGCTGCCGGTATTGCGCCAAGCAGGGCAAGGCCCGCAATGGCGGCGCGAAGGGTGGCGGCGGAACGGATAAATTGAATGGACATGGGTATCTCCCCGGGAAACGGTGATAACTGCCGCAGGCTGCGGTGACGCTTTTCGTCGGAATAGGTATGAAATCGGATTGCGGCCGGCGTGGCCTCGATCATACGGCCTGCGGCGGCGCGCGAGGATTCCCCGGCGCATGGCCTGCGTGACGGGCAAGTTCGAGCGGGCGAGGCAGATGCGCGTCGATAGAAATCCACGCGCCCAGAGCCGGCGACAATTTGCCCGAAGGTTCCGGTGGAAGAAGCGAGGCCGATATCTGGCAAGCAAGCGTGCAACAGCCCGGCATGGTGGCGGGATCGTGCTTGCCGGAGGCGCCGTCCTCGACCGGCATTGACAGGCAAAGGGGATTGCCGAAGGCATCCACGGGCTCAGCGGCGATGAACGCGGCATTGGCATAAGCGCCGAACAGCCCCTGCAGGAACAGGATGACGGCGGCGGCGAGCGCCAAGCCTGTCCTTCCGTTCCACCGATCCCGTCGCATCGCTATCGCCTCATTGTCTTCAGTTGTGTCTTAACAGCGGGCGCTCGTCTTGCAAAGCGGCTGCCGTGGATGGTTCTGCCATCTTTCGACAGGCAAATCTTTGTCCCGGCGCAATTTTGGAGGGTTCAAACTGTCTCCGGCTTGCGGCAGGAAAGGATGAAGCGACGATAGAGCAGCGTGCGCAGACTGTTTCGCAGGTTGGCGGTCTTGCGCTGCGCCGCCGCGATGGAGGCATGAGAGGCGATGTCGATATCGACGAAGCCGGCAGCGGCCATCATCGGCGTCAATTCGCTGGCGGTCAGGCCATGGCCGAAGGGCAGGCGCTCCATGATGCTTTTGTGCCGATCGCTCAAGGCGCCGTCATAATGCGGATCGGCGCCACCGAACCGGTCGATCAGCCGGATCGCCATGCCGGCAAGGCGGCCGAGACGGGTCGGCGTCGTCCAGTCACCGTCGAAAACCAAAAGCCGCCCGCCCGGCTTCAACACCCGGAACCAGTCGGCAAACGCCTCTTCCGGCCGGGTCAGCGTCCAGACCAGATGCCGGCAGACGACAGCATCGTAGCGGTCGTCCGGTTCCATGGTGTTTTCGGCATCGGCGAGGATGAAGCGCGCCTGTTTGCGACCGGCATGCTTGGTCCGCGCAATGGCGAGCATCGCTTCAGAAAAATCAAGGCCCGTGACGGTGTGGCCGAGCGACATCAGCACGTTTGAAACCTCGCCGGTGCCGGAGGCGAGCTCGAGGATCGACAGGGGTTTCGGCCCCAGCGCGCGGGTCACCGCCTCTGCCCAGGCGTCCATTTCCGGGCCGGGCGGAATGCGATGACCGAAGGCGAGGTCGAAGGTTTCGGATCGCTTCGACCAGTAATCGCGAATATCTTCCTTAAGGGTGTAATTGGCGGTCATTGTTTCGTTTCTGCGCTCGTTCCAGCGCGTTCGAACAGGGCTTCGAGACGCGGCTTGGCGCGTGCCGGCATATCGGCGGCGCGGTAGCTTTCCGGCAGGGTCGCCTTGCCGACCTTGACCAGCATCACCATGCCCATGCCGTAATGTGGCGAGCATTTGATGCCGTAAAAGCCTTCCTTGTCGAAACCGGTCTCGAACGGCTCGTTGATCTTGCTCTTGAAACCGGTCGCACCTTCAGGCGTCATGCCGTCGATGGTTGCGGCATTGTGGCTCTTGTGGGTGGGGATGAAGTGGATGCGATCGCCGGGCTCAATTTCGAGATAGTCGGGTTCGAACACCATCGATCCCTTCTCCCCGCGATTGAGCATTTTCACCTCGAACGTCTCGGCCAGCGCCGGAAAACTCATGAACAGGCTGGCGATGATCGTCGGTAGAGCGATTCTGGTTGTCATGTCGATCCTTGATCGGAGGGGAGGACGGCAGAAAGCGGATGTGGCAACGCCCCGCTTCGTCTGTGGTGACCGAAGCATCGACGCCGAAGACGGTGCGGATGCAGCCGGAGTTCAGAACCTCGGACGGCGTGCCGATCGTCACCAGCCGGCCGCCATCGAGAACGGCGATGCGGTCGCAGAACATGGCGGCATGGTTGAGATCGTGAAGGGCCGCGATGACCGTCAGGCCCTGGCGGCGCACGAGGTCGAGCAGGCCGATCTGGTGGCCGATATCGAGGTGATTGGTCGGCTCGTCGAGGAGCAGCAATCGCGGTTCCTGCGCCAGCGCGCGGGCGATGTGCAGCCGCTGGCGCTCGCCGCCGGACAGGCTGTGCCAGTAACGTTCGGCCTTGTCGGCCATGTCGACGTTTTCAAGCGCGGCGCGGACGGCACCGTCGTCATTTGCAGACCAGGGCGAGAGGGGGCCGAGATAGGGCGTGCGGCCAAGCTCCACGACCTGACGCGCGGTCATGCGCTCAGTGGTTTCGGCCTGCTGTTCGACGAAAGCGAGTTTTTGCGCCAGCATACGGCGGCCGAGCGAGGCGAGGGCGACATCGTCGATGCTGACGCTTCCGGCGGCCGGGCGCTTGAGGCCGGCGAGCATGGAGAGCAGCGTGCTCTTGCCGGAACCGTTGGGGCCGATGATGCCGATGAATTCGCCGCTGGCGATCTCCAGCGAAATATCGCTGACGATGGAGACGCCGCCGACGGACCAGGCGAGATTGCACGCCGAAATCTTCATGGCCGCGCCCCTTTCTGCCCCAGAAGCAGGGCGAATGCCGGCGCCCCGAACAGGGCGGTGATGACGCCGATGGGCAGGACCTGCCCCGGCACGACGATGCGCGACAGGATATCCGCCGCAATCATGAAGATGGCGCCGATCAACGCCGTCACCGGCAGCAGCAGGCAATGGCGCACGCCGACGACCATGCGCGCGGCATGGGGAATGACGAGGCCGACGAAACCGATGGAGCCGACCAACGACACCATCGCCGCCGTCATCATGGCGCAGGTGCCGATCAGCACGACATAGATGCGGCGCACGGGAATGCCGAGCGCTGCGGCGGAATCCGCGCCGAACGCGAAGGCATCGAGTGCGCGCGCATGCCAGAGACAGATGATCAGGCCGGCGAGCATGGCGGGCAAAGCGAGCCAGACATCCGGCCAGCGGATGCCCGAGAGATTGCCGAGCAGCCAGAACATGATGCCACGCGCCTGCTCGGCATTGGCGGCCTTTGTGACGATGAACGAGGTGAGCGCGTTGAACAACTGCGAGCCGGCAATGCCGGCGAGAATGATCGCGCTGTTTCCGCGTCCGGCGCGAGCGGCAAGCAGGGTGACAAGCGCGAAGGCGACAAGCGCACCGATGAAGGCTCCCGCCGGCAGCGTGAACAATCCGGCGCCGATGCCGAGGATGGCGACGGCGACCGCGCCGGTGGAGGCGCCGGCTGAGATTCCGAGAATATAGGGATCGGCAAGCGGATTGCGCAGCAGCGCCTGCAGCACCGTTCCGGACAGCGCCAAGGCCGCGCCGCAACAGGCCGCGACCACGGCGCGGCTCAGCCGGTAACTCCAGACAATGCCTTCATCGAGCGGTTCCAGCGGAAAGCTTGCGCCAAACATCCGGTTTGCGATGGTCTTGGCGACGACCTCGAAGGGTATCGAGGTCTCGCCGATGGCGGCGCCTGCCATCAGCGCCGCCACGACCAGAACGAGCGCCGCGAGTGCGGCGCCCGGTCGTGTATATCGCGTCAGCGTCCGGTTCACTTCGCGAGACCGGCAGCGGCAATGGCATCCGCCAGCGTCTCGATCCCCTCGATCGTGCGGATCGTCGGGTTCATGGCCTGTGCATCCATTTCAAAGACATGCTTGTCCTTGGCGGCGGGCATCAGGCTGGCGACCGGATCGGTCTCGAGGAACTTGTGCTTGACCGCGACGTCATCTGCGGGGAAGCGGCGGCGCTCCATCTTGCCGGCGACGATCATGGTGGGGTTCGCCTTGGCGATGGTTTCCCAGCCGACCGTCGGCCATTCCTCTTCGCTGTCGATGACATTGGTGATGCCGAGCGCCGACATGATGTAGCCGGGCGCGCCGTTCTTGCCGGCGACGTAAGGGTCGATATCGACCTCGGCGCTGGAGAACCAGAAGACGGCGGAGAGCTTGCCGTTTGCGGAAGCGATCTTTGCGCGGGCGGCCTCTTCACGCTTCTTGAGGTCGGCAACGACGGTTTCGCCGCGATCCTGCACGTTGAAGATCGCCGCGAGATCGCGGACTTCCTGATAGATCAGGTCCATGGTGAAGACCGAATGGCGCACGCCGTCGCCGCCGCCGGTATTGTCCTTGCCGACGCAATCGGCCGGGGAGGTGTAGACGGGAATGCCGAGTTCCTCGAACTGACCGGGCTTGGCGACGATGCCTTCCGGGCCGACATGCCACTGGAACTGCGCGGTGACCAGATCGGGCTTCTTGGCGATGACGCTTTCGAAGCTCGGATCGTTGTCGGCAAGGCGCTCGACCTTGGCATTGGCCTCTTCATAGCCCTTGAGAACGGGGCCGAGCCAGACCGCTGTGCCGACGACCTTGTCGGACAGGCCGAGCAAATAAAGGATCTCGGTGCTGCTCTGGCCGATGGACACGGCACGGGTTGGCGCTTTCGGGAAGGTGACCTGCCGGCCGCAATTGGTCAGCGTCAGCGGATAGGTCGTTTCCGCGGCGGCGGCCTGGCCGGTAAAGGCGCCGGTAGCGAGCGCAAAGGCGCACAAGCCGGCGCGCAAGGACGAAATAATGGAAACTGTCATGAAAATTCCGTTCGGTTCGTTGGAAATGCGTCAGGATAGACGGATAGCGGCGATCAGGCCGGACGGCGGCAAGGATCGGCCAGCGACGCGGACACGAAACGAATCGGGTGCGGTGAAAACGGCATCGATGGATGATGCATGGGCATGGCTTTGCTCCTGTACCGGGCATCCCCGCCCGTGACGTTGGATAAATTTTCGACGGCAGGTCTCCTGGCTTGCGGATATCTGCCTTTCGTCTGCCTTCCCGCGCGAAAGCGCAGTGGCACGACATCGTTTCGATGTCCGGGGACGAGAGGCAATCCGCTCACAGTTGCGGGGGCAGCCACGGTCTTGGCCCCTCATGGGGTCTTCCGCACCGTGTTCCCTATTATTCCCCTTCACTTCGTGGTCGGGGAACCGTCGGCCTTCACATAAGGCCGGGCGCGGCCTGGCGTCAAGCATTCTTGTCTCGGTAGAGAATATTAATGTTATATCGTTACATATATTGCTGGCGATCGCCCTGTCAATTCCGTCCTGACCCGTTTTTCAAGCATGCGGAAAATTGAAATCTGGCCAGCAATAAATGCGCAATTATCGCTTTTGCATGCAATATAATTCGATTATCGTATGCAAAATAGATAAAGAGGTTTCAGGATGGATACGCTTTTCAAGGGTGCGAAGCTGAACGACGGCTCGCTCAACGATATTGCCGTCAAGGATGGACGCATTGCGGCGATCATGCCCGCCGGATCCGGACCGGACGCGGCCGAAACGGTGGAGCTTGGCGGCGTCCTTGTCGTGCCCGCCTTCGTCGAGGGGCATATCCATCTCGACACGAGTTTCTACGGCGATCGCTGGATCCCGCACAAGGCCTGTTCCGATGGTTTCGATGTACATGAGCGCGTAGCGTTCCAGGCCGCCAACATGGCCGCCGCCGCACCCATGGAGCAGCGCGCCCGCAACCAGCTCGATCTCTGCATCGCCAACGGTTCCCTGCAGATGCGCAGCCATGTGATGGTCGATGGTTCGGTCGGCCTGCGTTCGCTGGAAACCATCCTGAAAATTCGTGAGGAATATCGCGATCGCATCGATATCCAGTTGGTTGCCTTCCCGCAAAGCGGCATCCTGAAAAGCCCCGGCACGCCTGAATTGCTGGATGAGGCCATTGGCCTTGGCGCCGATCTCGTCGGCGGTCTCGACCCCGCAAGTTTCGACCGCGATCCGCAGGCGCATCTCAACGTCGTCTTCGGCGTCGCCGAAAAGCACGGTGTCGATATCGATATCCACCTGCATGATTTCGGCACGCTTGGCGTCTTCACAATCGAGGAGATTTGCGCGCGCACGGCCGCTCTCGGCATGCAGGGGCGCGTGACCGTCAGCCATGCCTATGGGCTTGGCGATCTCGGGGCTGACGCGGCGAAGAAGGTCGCCGCGCTGATTGCAAGAAGCGGCGTATCTATCATGACCAATGCGCCGGGCGACCATGGTTTTCCGCCGGTGGCGCTGCTGCGCGCCGAGGGCGTCAACGTCTTCGCCGGCAATGACAATATCCGCGATTCCTGGTGGCCTTATGGCGATGGCGACATGCTGCGCAGGGCCGAAGTCATCGGTTATCGCTCCGGCTTTTATACGGATGACGAGCTGTCCGCCGCTTTCGATCTGGTCACGTCAGCCGCCGCCAAGGCCCTGCGCCTCGAGGGCTATGGCCTTGAGGTTGGGGCCAAGGCGGATTTCGTGACACTGGAGGCTGCACATATTCCAGAGGCCGTGGTTTCTGTCCCGAGAAACCGCAAGGTTTTCAAGTCCGGCCGTCTCGTCGCAGAAAACGGCCGCACTCTTTGGTAGGCAGGCCATCTTTTTTGCAGCCGCATGTCGGGGCTCTCCCGCTCAAGCCGTCCTTGCGATATCGATTTGATGAAACGAGGAATCTACCATGGCCGACACCAAGCCCACAAAAGGCCCCGCATCCTATTTCCCGTCTATTGAAAAGACCTATGGCAAGCCGATCGACCATTGGATGACGTTGCTCGGCGAAATGGGTGCGGCCAAGCATATGGAGATGGTTGCGATGCTGAAAACGCAGCACGGCGTGGGTCATGGCCACGCCAATGCGCTCGTCGCTCATTTCAGGGCAGATGCGGAAAAGCAGGGCTGAGAGCGGCACGGATCTCGCGCCGCCCTCGATGTGATCCGTCAGCCGGAAATCCGCGCGCCCATGGTTTCCGCGACCATGGCGAGCGAGACCGCGCCGGCATCGGGATGGCCGATGCTGCGTTCGGCGAGCGGGCGGGCGCGCCCCAGCTTCGGGGTCAGTTTTCTGGTTTCCTCTGCGGCCTTGTTTGCGGCATCCGATGCCTCGGCCCAGGCCTGCTTCAGCGGGTTGCCGGCGGCGAATGAAGTCTCCAGGGTTTCGACGAAGGGCGCGAAGGCATCGACCAGCGTCTTGTCGCCGGGCCTTGCGCCGCCGAGGCGCATGACGCCATCGAGCGCGACGCGTGCGCCCTTGACGACGGCCGCACCTTCCGGCTCCGCCTCGTCGGAAAGCGCGCTGCTCCAGGCGCGCAACAGCAGGCCCCAGATAGCGCCGGAGGTGCCGCCGGCGCGATCCGCCCAGGCATCGCCCGCAGCCGCGAGAACGCTTGCGGTGCCGGCCCCTGCCGAAACGGCCTTGTTCGCCGCGTCGAGGGCAGAGGCCGCGCCGCGCCTCATGCCCTGCCCATGGTCGCCATCACCGGCCTGGGCGTCGATACGGCCAAGCTCCTCCTCTGCGGATTTGAGCATGGCCGCCACGGTCTCCAGGGCACCGGCGATGCAGACGCCGCCCTTTCGACCAGCCTCGCTGGCTGCCGGATACCGTACGGCTTCCTCGTCGCTGAGAAGCCCATCGTTGGCCGGCGTCGTGGCGATGGCTGGACCGCGACGCAGGACAGGGGTGTCGCAGGCGGCGGTCCAGTATGTTTCCAGTTCCTCATCCAGCCAGATCAGCGTCAGCGAGCAACCCTGCATGTCGAGGCTGGTGACGAATTCACCGGCTTCCGGAGCGACGATGTCGAGCTCCGCCTGTTTCAAGAGCGCTGCGACCTGCGTCCAGAGAACGAAGAGTTCTTCATATTTCGTGGCACCGAGACCGTTTAGCATCGCGCCGATGCGCCGTGTGCCGGCCGGCTTTTCGGCCAGCAGGGTTGCGGTCAGCAGTTTTGCCAGATCGGCTGCGGAAACGCGGGCTTCCTCGCGGATGCCCGGCTCGCCATGGATACCGAGACCGAGCGCCATTTTGCCCTTGGGCACGGTGAAAAGCGGCTGGCCGGCGCCCGGCAGCGTGCAGCCGGCGAAGGCGACGCCGAAAGAGACCGTATTGGCATTGGCGTGGCGGGTGATGCGCTCGACCTCATCCAGCGAAAGACCGGCTTCGGCCGCTGCTCCGGCGATCTTGAAGACCACGAGGTCGCCGGCGATCCCGCGTCGCTTGGCAGGCGTGTCGACGGGCGCACTGGCAACGTCATCGGTCACCTGCACGATGCGGACATCGATACCCTCCGCGCGCAGCCGCTCGGCGGCGACGCCGAAATTCAGGACATCGCCGGCATAATTGCCGAAACCGAGCAGGATGCCGCCGCCCTGATCGGCCTGCCGGCAGACGCGCGCCACCGCCGCCGTCGAGGGTGACGCGAAGACATCGCCCGCCACCGCCGCATCCGCCAGACCGGGGCCGACATAGCCGGCAAAGGCCGGGTAATGGCCTGAACCGCCACCGACGACCACAGATACCTTGCCCTTCGGCACCGCCGTCGAACGCACCACGCCGCCCTTCACCAGACGCACGTAACGGCTGTAGACATCGGCAAAGCCGGCAAGCGCGGTCGAGGCGAATTCCTCGGGGGCATCGAAAATCGTCGTCATGTGTCGCATCCTCATCGTCAGCGGCCGTTCAGTCCGCAGGTAAGCATCTGGCGGCGCTGACCGGCAGGCCGTCGCCGTCATAATGTTCCATAGAGACATGCACTTGAGAAGCCATGCGCCGGCGTCATGCACATCGCGGCGCGATCGTGAGCGACGCCGGAGGCCGTGCCGTGCTTCGCCATCTGCCAGCGGAGGTAATATTCCCCGATTTCTGATGTTTTGCTGAGTGCGTTGGTCAAGAATATCTGTTCGTTTTCATGGCATCCCGCGCAGCGCTGGATTACCTGCACTGGCTCATTACTTGACGGAAGCCAATTTTCTCCTCGCCTGACACATGATATTGTGGCTACCGGCAGAGAACAAAGGGGAACCGTCATGCCACGTCTAGCCAGCCTCTATTACAAGACAGCGATCATTTTCCTGATCGTCGGCATTGGTATGGGCCTGAAAATGGCCATCTCTCAGGATCACAGCGTCATTGGCGCACATGCCCACGCCAACCTGCTCGGCTGGGTCACCATGGCGCTTTTCGGAACCTATTATGCGCTGAACCCGCGCAAGGCGGAAAAGCGCTTCGCGATGCTGCAATACGGCATCTACACGCTCGGCGTCGTGATCATGGTCCCGTCGCTTTATCTGATGCTTGAAGGGAATACGGCGCTGGAACCGCTGGTCGGCATATCATCGCTGATCACCTTCCTCGGCGTGCTGATGTTCGCGGTTGTGATCTTCTCGCCCGATCCGGTGGCGGGCCGCTCGCCAATGGCGGCGGCCCGATAAAAGGCAGGTTTTACGAAGCGAAGCGTCGCTTTCAGAGCGAGGGCTGCTTGGTCTTGCGCAGATAAGGCAGCACCCGCTCGAAAGAACCGAAACGTTCGTTCGCCTCGTCGTCGGAAACAGCTGCGGTGATGATGACATCGTCGCCCTGGTTCCAGTTGGCCGGGGTCGCGACCTTGTGGGCGGCGGTCAGTTGCAGCGAATCGATGGCGCGCAGGATTTCCGCGAAGTTGCGGCCTGTCGTCATCGGGTAGGTGAGGATCAGCTTGATCTTCTTGTCCGGGCCGATCACGTAGACCGAACGCACGGTGGCGTTGTCGGCCGGCGTGCGACCTTCCGAGGAGGAGCCGGAATCGGCCGGCAACATGTCATAGAGCTTGGCGACCTTGAGATCGCGGTCGCCGATCAGCGGATAGTCGACGTCGAAGCCGGTCGCGACCTTGATGTCGCTCTTCCACTTGACATGGCTTTCGACAGGATCGACGGAAATGCCGATCACCTTGACGCCCCGCTTGCGGAACTCGCCATCCAGTCCTGCCATGGCGCCCAGTTCGGTGGTGCAGACGGGCGTGAAATTCTTCGGATGCGAAAACAGAACCGCCCAGCCGTTGCCGATCCAATCATGGAAGCTCAGCGAGCCCTGCGTGGTTTCGGCCGTGAAATCGGGAGCGGTGTCGTTGATGCGCAGGCTCATTGGGCGGTTCCTTTTCGGTCAAATCTGACGATGCGCCACAATAGGCCGGATCCATACAGATTTTGAGGAAAATTCATCCGCAACGATGCGTGTGCTTGGCAGTTTCCTCGCAATTTCAGGGAAAAATGGAAAACGTCATTTCAACCTTCGGGATGCGCATGAGCAAAGGCGAGCGCCGCCGTGCCGACGACGCCTGAGAGATCGCCGAGCTCTGCGCGGCGGATCGGTATTTCTCTGAACGGCAGCAGGGCGCGCGCTGAGATATAGGCGCGGATGCCGCCCTCCAGCTGGTCGAAAGCGTTGGAAAGTCCGCCGCCGATCACCACCAGATCGGGACTGTAGAGATGCAACAGGCTGCGCACGCCCTGGCCCAGAATTTCGGCTTCCTCGGCAACGAGGTCGCGGGCCAGCCCATCGCCGTCCTTGGCGGCTGTAAAGATATCGCGGGCATGGAGAATGTCTGCGATGCCGGACAGGCTGCTTTCGCGCCGTCCGGCCGCCGCCTTGCGTCCGCGTGCGGTGAAAGCGGTGCCGGAGCCATAGGCTTCGAAGCAGCCGGCATTGCCGCAGGGACAGATATTGCCATCCGGTCGAATGCTCATATGGCCGATATGCCCGGCCATGCCCATACGCCCATACAGCACCCGGCCATCGGCTATGACGCCGCCGCCGATGCCGGTGCTGACGGTCATGTAGACCAGATTGTCGACGCCGCGGCCGGCCCCATAGCGCCATTCGGCAACGGCGGCGGCAATGCCGTCGTTTTCGAGGCTGACGGGAAAGGGCAGCTTGGCGCCGAGCACGGCCGCCACCGGAAAATCATCGAAACCCGGCAAGGTGGGTATATGCAGCGCAATGCCGTTGCGTGCATCGAGCGGCCCCGGCGCGCAGACACACAGGCCAACGATCGCATCCGCCGAAATGCCGTCAGTGACCGTTTTGACGAGGCCGACGATATCGCCGAGAATGCGCTCCGGCCCGCCTTGCGCCGCTGTCGGCATTTCGGCGCTGGCGACAATCTCGCCCGTTTGCGTCATTGCCGCCGCACGCAGCCGCGTGCCGCCGAGGTCGACGCCGAGAGCAAGGCGGTCAGAGGGGAAGGGGCTCACGGCAAGGTCTCCAGAAAAGATGCGATCGCCGCGCGCAAATCGCGGGCATAGGCAGCCTTGTCCACCGCCTTTGCAGTGATTTCGACGATATCCGCGCCGGGAATGGAGTTGGCAAGCTCTTGCGCAAGCGCCAATGGATGAACCTTGTCGCGGGCCTGAGCGATCACGCGGCAGGGGAGGCTCAAAGCGGCGGCCTGTTCGGCCGATATGCCCATCCCATCCACGGAAATCGTCGTCAGCAGCGCTGCGGTCACGGCGGTTGGCTGGCCTGCGGCGGGGCGTTCCTGATGGGGCTCTTCAAGGATTTGGTTCTGAAGCGCGAGGCCGGCTTCGATATTCGAAATCAGGTTGTCCGGCGCCGCCGAAAACAGCCATGCCGGCCGAACCAGGATCAGGCCGCGCACCAGATCCGGGCGCAGGACGGCGAGGCGCAGGCAAAGTGCGGCACCCATGGAAATTCCGCCGATCACCACAGGGGCATCGAGCCGCGTTTCGATGAAGCGAATGAGGTCGTCGGTGAATTGCGCAATCGAAAAGCGATCGAAATCGCCTGCCTGCGAACGGCCATGCCCGCGCATCTCGACGGTGACGCGGCGAAAGCGCGTGTTGGCCGGAAAAGCTTCACGGGCCTGTCCGGCATTGCCGCAAAGACCGTGCTGGAAAAGCAGAGGAAACCCGTCGCCTTCCTCGGCATCGACCGCGAGCGCCACGCTATCGGCAGTTTCGAATGTCGTCATGGCGGCGCCTCCGCCAGATTATCGCTCAGGAAGCGGGCAGCCGAGGGCGCTTCGGCGGCTTCGAGGCCGTGGCTGACGAGGCTGCCGCCAAAGCCGCGCCGCATCACACGCCCCCGCTGACATCCGCCAGCGCGACGCGCTTTCCGTTTTCAGCCGAGCGGGCGATGGCGACCATGGCGCGGACCGATGCGACGCCGTCATGAACATCCGCGCCTTGCATCGGCGCGCCATCAAGGATCGTGCGGGCGAAAGCTTCGAGTTGGCGGCGATAGAAATGGCCATCGGCGCCGAGCACGCGATGCGTCGCGCCATCCGACTCGCGGAAGATATCTACGTCGCTGGATTTATAATACCACGGATTGTAGGTCTTGCCGATGACGCTGCCGTTCTGGCCGTAGATCTGGAAGCCTTCGTGCCAATCCATGCGCACGGCGACGGTCAGGTCGAGATGACCAAGCGCGCCGGAGGCGAATTCGACATCGACGAACCAGCACCATAGGCCCGCCCGCTCCGACAACCGGGCGCGCACGGCGACGATCTCGCCGGCGAAATAGCGGGCGGTGTCGATCAGATGGCAGCCATGCGCCAGCATGTAGTAGCGGCGCAGATCGGCCTTGGGGTTCTCGGCGGGCTTCTTCGCCTGCGCGCTGGTGACGATCAGCGGCTGCACGGCATCGGTCATCGGGTAGCGATGGGTGCTGTCGCAATACCAGGCTTTGAGCGCGACGAGATCGCCCATTTCGGTATCGATGAAGCTTTTGGCGGCCTGCAATCCGGCGTCGAAACGCTTCATATGACCGACCTGCAGCACCTTGCCGGATTTTTCGACCGCCTGTTGCAGGTCCAGCACCTCCTCGACGGTGACGCCGAGCGGCTTTTCGCAGAGGACATGCTTGCCCGCTTCCAGCGCCCGCTTTGCCGCCGGCACATGGAAGGCATCGGCTGTGGCGATGATCACGGCATCGACATCGGGGTCTGCGAGCATGAGGTCGTAATCGGCATAGGTCGTCGCAGCGCCATGCATGATCGCCATGCGCTCGCGCAGGTCGGCGGCAATGTCGCAGATGGCGTAGAGATCGGCATTGGCCGCCTTGGCGCAGCTTTCGAAATGCGCGGCCTGGGCGATCTGGCCGGCGCCGAGAACCCCGACCCGCATCCGTCTGTCATCCTTTTTCGGCATGTTCCGTCCCTGTTTCGGCACGCCGCGGGGTGGTGGCGAGGCGATTTCTAATTTGTTTGGTTTGAAAACAAACATGAACTCGTGCATTTGTCAATGTGATAAGCAGGGAGGGTCGTCCATGTCGATGCCGCGTGCCGTCCGGCACATCAACGAGATCCGCGCGCTGGAAGCCCTGTTGCGCCGGGGCGCGATGAGCCGCGCCGATCTTGCCCGGCAACTCGGCTTGACGCGCTCGACCGCGAGCAGCATCGTCAATACGCTGGCCTTGGAAGGCCTTGTCATCGAAGGCGATGAGCAGGATGCCCGCGACAATCGCGCCGGGCGGCCGGGCACGCTGGTTCGTTTGCGCGGTGAGCACGGCTTGTTCATCGGCGTGGATCTCGGCGTGGGGCGGCTCAGCGTCGTGGCGCTGGATTTTGCAGCGCGTGTCGTCGGGGAGCGGCATGAAACCTTCGCGACGACAGAGTGCGAGCCGGAAAGACTGGCCGCGCGCGTCGCCGATGAGGTGCAAGCCCTGCAAAGGACCCTCGGCGACCATGACCGGTTGCACGGCATTTGTGTTGCCGTACCCGGCGCCGTGGATCGCGATGGCCGGGTGATGCGCGCGCCGTTGCTTGGCTGGCGCGACGTCGCCATCCTGCCGATGATCGCCGCTCGCCTGCCGCAGGCCCCGCTGCTGACGGCGGAAAACGACGCCAATGCCTTCGCCATGGCGGAAGTCTACCGCCAGCCGGCCCGGCCCGGCCCGATGGAGCTTTATGTCTTCCTCGATGCCGGTCTTGGCGGGGCGATCCTTGCCGGCGGCGCGACGTTACGTGGCCATGGCGGCTATGCCGGCGAATTCGGCCATATCCTCGTTGGGCAGGAGGGTTTCGTCGATATGGCGACCTTGCCCGGTTCGCTGGAAACCTTTGTCGGCCGCGAGGCGGTGCTGGCGCGGCATCGCTTCCATGGCGGCGGCGCGGGCGATATCGCTGAATTTCTGGCGCTATTGGAAACAGGCGAGGTGGCGGCGCAGGCAACGCTTGCGGATTGGGCGCAGTATCTCGGCCTCGGGCTTGCGGCGCTCGTCAATATCCTCGATCCCGGCCGCATCGTGCTTGGCGGGCCGGTGGCGGCGCTCTTCAGCCATTGTCGGGAGGCGGTGACGTCGAGCATGGCGCGGCATGTGCTGAGCGGCCAGCCGCTGCCGGATATCGTTTTATCGGAACTCGGGCAAGGCGGCCCGGCCATCGGGGCCGCCTGCCTGTTGCACAAGCGCCTGCTCAGTGTCGATCAGGAGATCGTGTTCGGTGCGGAAAGCCTCACCAGCAGGTGAAGCCGCCATCGACCAGAACGGTTTCGCCGGTCATGAGGCTGGAGGCGTCGCTGGCGAGGAAATGCACCACCGATGCGATTTCGTCCGGCTTGCCCATGCGGTGCATCGGCGTGTCGCGCAGCCAGACTTCGATCATGCCATCATTGTCGTGGCGATAGCTGGTCATTTCCGTTTCGATATAGGTCGGCGCGACGGCATTGATGCGCACGCCGCGATCGGCCCATTCGGCGGCCAGCGACGACGTCATCTGGTGAACGGCGGCCTTGGAGGCGTTGTAATAGGTTTGCTTCTGGGGCCGGTTGGAAATATAGCCGGACATCGAGCCGATATTGACGATGGCGCCGCGCCCGGCCTTCAGCATGTGGCGGCCAAAGGCGCGGTTGCACCAGAAGACGCCGTTGTAATTGACATCGTTGACATGCAGCCAATGCTCGTCGGTCACGTCCTCGGCCGCTGTTCCCGAGCGGGCGATGCCGGCATTGGCGACAAGGATATCGACCTTGCCGTATTCGGAAACAAGCGTGGCGGCCAGCTCCTCGACTTCCTGAGGCTTGGTGACGTCGACCGTGCGGATATCGGCGTCATGGCCGAGATTGGCGAGCCGTTGCTGGCCGGCGCGGGCAATGTCGAGATCGATATCGGCGATGATGACGCGCGCGCCGAATTCAGCCAGCGCTTCTGAGATCGCGAGGCCAATGCCGCGCCCGCCGCCGGTGACGACCGCCACGCGCCCGTCGAGGCGCAGTTTTTGCGTATACATGCTGTTCTCCTCCCGAGAATGCTTAGGGGATAAAGGGGTGCCGGCCGGGCGAAGGGAAGCGGGTGCGCTTCAACTCGATCAGGCGGTCCACCTCATGTTGGTCGAATTCGTGGGCGCCGCCATAGCCGGCGGCGAGATAGACGACCTTGGCGTAGTAATCGAGCGCTTCCATCTTAAACCAGGCCGATTGCAGGTCGTGGCCACAGGTCAGCGCGCCATGGTTTTCCAGCAGGATGGCGTCGTGCTTTTCGAGATAGGGCGCAATCGCCTTGGAAAGATCCTCCGACGACGGCAGTGCGTAAGGCGAGAGCGGCACCTCGCCGAGGAACATGGTCGATTCCGGCATGATCTGCTGGGTGATCGGCTTGCCGCAGATGGCATGCACCGTCGCATAAAGCGGATGCGCATGGACGACCGCGCGGGCATCCGGCCGGTTGTCGTAAACGCAGAGATGCATTTTGGTTTCTGTGGAAGGTTTCCACTTTCCGCCATCGACAGACGCGCCACTGCGATCGATGCGGCAGATCATGTCTGCTGTCATGAAGCCCTTGGAGACGCCGGTGGGCGTGCAGAGCACCGTGTTGTCGTCGAGCAGGATGGAGATGTTGCCGTCATTGGCCGCGCCCATGCCCTTCTGCCAGGCGCGTCGGCCGATATCGCAGATGAATTCGCGCAGGTCTTTCGTGTCTTGCATGCGTGCCTCCTCATTAAAGGCACGATCTCACAGAAAAATTCTCAAATCAACAAAAATCCACACAAAACAACAAACATGGTCATGATGCGATTTCCAGCGTCACGCCGGCCTTTTCGATCAGGCTTCGCCATTCGGCCGAGGGCTCGCGGTCGGTGATCAGGCCCCCGACGGCCTCCAATGGAGCAACGGAAACAAGGCCGGATCCGTCGAATTTGTCGCCGTCGATCAGCAGCAGGCTGCGCTCGGCGTTTTCGAGGAACACGCGCTTGAGTTCGGCCTCCTCGGCATTGGCGACCATCAGGCCGGAGCGTTTCGACAGGGCCTTGACCGAAATGATGGCGAGATCGGCATGGAAGCGGCGTGCGGCCTCCACTGCCAGGGGACCATGAAAGGTCATGACCTCGGGATGGCGTTCGCCGCCGACGGAGATCAGCCGGTGCGGCAACGAGGCGGGATCGGTCAGCAGCGCCACAGAATTGGTGACGATGGTCAGCCCCTTCCGGTTTTTCAAAGCCCGGACCACCTCCAGCGCGGTGGAGGAACTGTCGACCATCAGCGCCTGGTTATCGGCAATGTGATGGGCGGCGGCGCTGGCGATACGGCGCTTGGCGCTGATGTTCAGCACCGAGCGGGCCGGATAGGAAAAATCCTCCGCCTGGCGCGGCAAAACCGGCACGGCGCCGCCATGGCTGCGTTTCAGAAGGCCTGCGGTTTCCAGCCGCTTGAGATCGCGGCGGATGGTTTCGCCGGAGACATTGAGCTCGCGCGAGGCGGTTTCCACCAGCAGGCGGCCATCGCGATAGAGCACCTGAAGAATGGCCTCGGCGCGCTCTTCTGGCAGCAGGCTCATGCGCGCCAGGCTCCGCTGTCGGTGGCGCGACGAGCAAGCGCTTGCGCGGCCTCGAAAGAGGGCAGCGCCTTGAGGCCGACGAGCTGGATGAGCGCATTGCCGACGACGCTCGCCTCCACCAGCCCGGCCTGCACACGGCAGCCGCTGGAGGCCTCCAGAAAATATCGCCATGCGGCATCCTGCCCGCCGCCGCCGCCGACGCGAATGGCTTCGATGGGTTTTGCCGAAAATTTCGAAAGTTCGGCGATGCTGTCGCTGACGGCGCGCGCCAGCCCGAGATAAAGCGCGCGGGCGAGATCGCCGATCGGTCGCCCCTCCAGCGTCGGATCGAATTCATGCATAGCGCCGACCATGTCCTGTGGATCGAAGAACAGGGCGTGGGTGACATCGATAGCCGGCGTTTCCGGGTTTGCCTCGCGAGCGAGCCACCCGAGCGTGGCGAAATCCACGTCTTCGCCACTGCGCGCTTTCCAGCTGTCACGCAGGCGGCGCATCAGGAACAGGCCCGGCAGGCTGCGGGTGAGAATGGCGCGTCCGCCGATGCCGCCTTCCAGCCCCAGGCCAAGCGCGATGGCCGCTTCCGGCAGATGTCCCGAGGGCACTTCGACGCCAACGAGGATCCAGGAGCCGCAGACGGCAAAGGCCTCGCCATCGATAGGGGCCAGCGCGAAGGCGGCGCATGCGGTGTCATGGCCGGCGGCGGCGATCACCTGCGTGCTCTGCAGCGCCGGTCCGGTCGCCAGCTCCGGCTTCAAGGCGCCGAGCGGCGTTCCCGAAGGCACGATGCGCGGGAAAAGCCGGCGCGGCAAGCGGGCGAGATCCAGCACCTCATCGTCCCAATCGCCGGTGTGAACGTTCACCAGCCCGGAGGTGCGCGCAAGCGTGTTTTCGCAGGCTGCCACGCCTGAGAGATCGAAGGCATAGAAGTCCGAGGTCATCAGGAAGCGGTCGGCCCTGTCCAGCAAAGCTGGATGATGTTTCGCCCAGTCCTGCAGATGGAAGGCGGTGATGATTTCCAAAATCTGTACGCCGGTGCGGGTGGCGATGCGGGTGTGGTCGGCGACAAGCGTTTCCATGCCGCGCTGCCCGCGGGTGTGGCGATAGGTACGCGGCTGGTCGACAAGCTGGCCGTCCGCATCGATGAGCGCGAAATCCACGCCCCAGCTATCGACGGCGAGCGAGCGGATGGCGGGACCATTGGCCGCCCGGCGAAGGCCCTCGCGCAGGCCGGCTCGGATGGCTTCCACATCCCAGGCAGGGCCATCTTCCAGCCGCACCTCGTAGCCGGAAAAGCGGTGCAATTCCTGGATGGCAAGGGAATCGCCGGTGAATTCGACCAGCATGGCGCGGCCGGAACCGGCGCCGAGATCGAAAACCAGGCAGCGTGTGGCGTCTGTACTCATTGGCAGCTTTTCCCACGGATTGCGCGTGGTTGGCAACATGGGAGCAATTCCGAATTTCGGCGGATTTCAACGTCGCGAAACGGATGCGGAGGCCGGGTTCCGCATCCTTTACTCGGCAGGCGAAATGCCGAAATCAGCTCAGGCGCTTCGTCGTCTGCTGGTCGAAGACATGCGCTTTCTGCGGGTCGATGACGAAGTTGACGGCGTCGCCGGCGCGCACGTCGACGCGGTCGCGCAACAGGGCGTCGATGGCGTCCTCGCCGGCGCGGGCGAAGAGCTGGGTTTCGGCGCCCGTCGGCTCGACCACCGCAACCTTCACCGCCAGACCTTCAGACCCAAGCCCGATATGCTCCGGCCGAACGCCATAGATCACCGGATGCCCATCCTCGACCTTGACCGGTTTGACCGGCAGAACCGAGCCGTGGTCCGAGATGAACCGCTGCACGCCGCCTTCTGACCGAATACGCCCGCGTAAAAAATTCATCGAGGGTGAGCCGATGAAGCCGGCGACGAAGACGTTGGCGGGGTTGTCGTAGAGGTCGAGAGGTGCGCCGATCTGCTCGACATAACCGTCTTTCATTACGACGATCTTGTCGGCCATGGTCATGGCCTCGATCTGGTCATGGGTGACGTAGATGGTCGTGGTCTTCAGGCGCTGGTGCAACTCCTTGATCTCGACGCGCATGGCGACGCGAAGCTTGGCGTCAAGGTTCGACAGCGGTTCGTCGAACAGAAAGACCTGCGGATTGCGCACGATGGCGCGACCCATGGCGACGCGCTGGCGTTGGCCGCCCGACAATTGCCGCGGGTAGCGGTCGAGCAGTTTTGTCAGGTCGAGCACGCCGGCCGCCTGGCGCACCTTGGCATCGATCTCGGATTTCGGCGCGCCCTTGATCTTCAGCGAAAAGCCCATGTTTTCCGCAACCGTCTTATGCGGATACAGCGCGTAGGACTGGAACACCATGGCGATGTCGCGATCCTTGGGCGGCGTGGTGTTGACGATGCGCCCGCCGATGCTGAGATCGCCGCCGGAGATTGCCTCCAGGCCGGCGATCATGCGCAGCAGGGTCGACTTTCCGCAACCGGACGGACCGACCAGCACGACGAATTCGCCGTCCTTGATATCGACATTGACGCCGTGGAGGACTTCGAGCTCGCCGTAACGCTTGACGATGTTCTTGATGGTGACTTCTGCCATAGTCGTTCCCCTTATTGCGGCAGCTCGATCTGCATCTTCACTTCGCCCTTGGGCGCGGATGCGGCGATTTCAAAGGCCTCGACGCTGTCGTCGAAGCCGAAGGTGCGGGTGATCAACGGTTTGACGTCGATCGCGCCGGAGGCGAGCATGGCCACGCAACGCGGGAAGACATGGGCATAGCGGAACACATGCTCCACCCGCGCCTCGCGCACCATGGCCTTGCCGACATTGTAGCTGATGTCGTGAATCTGCGAGCCGATGAACACCACGCGGCCAGCCGGGCAAAGCGGATCGAACACGCCTTCCGCCGCCTTCGGGCTGCCGGAGCATTCGAAGACAATCTCGACGCCCCAGCCATCCGTTGCGTTGAGGATCTCCTGTGTCAGATCGTTGCGCGCCACATTGACAGGCGTGATCGGCCCAAGCCTTGCGGCGATCTCCAGTTTGCTGTCATCGACATCGCTGACGAAGACGCGGGCGCAACCGGCGGCGAGCGCCGAGAGCGCCGTGACGAGACCGATGGGACCGGCGCCGATCACCAGGGCGATATCGCCCGGCTGCACCTGCGCCTTGGTGGCCGCATGGACACCGACCGCCAGCGGTTCGACCATCGCCGCTTCGGCGAAAGAAACAGTGTCCGGCAGCTTGAAGGTGAAGGCTTCAGGATGCACGACGCTCGGTCGCAAGACGCCATGCACCGGCGGCGTCGCCCAGAAGCGAACGGCGGGATCGACATTGTAGAGGCCAAGGCGGGTCGCGCGGCTCATCGGATCGGGAATGCCGGGCTCCATGCAGACGCGGTCGCCGACCTTCAATGTCTTGACGGCCTTTCCGGTCTCGATCACGGTGCCGGAGGCTTCGTGACCGAGGATCATCGGCGCCTTCACCTGAAAAATGCCGGCCCCGCCATGGGTGTAATAATGCACGTCCGAGCCGCAGATCCCGACGGTGTGCAGCTTGATGCGCACGTCATGCGGCCCCATGACTTCCTCATTTTCGATGGGGAAGTCGCGCAGCGACAGTTTCAGTTTTTCTTCAAGGACGAGAGCCTTCATCCGCTTCATCCTTTCCAGACGATCAGCGCGCCGAGCGCGATTGCGAGTACATGGCAGACCGTGAGCGATATTGATTGTTCGAGAAAGCGCATCCAGAACAATTCCAATGCCACGAACAGGTAGATGCCGATGAACAGCCGATCGAACCAGTTGGTGACGATCGGCAGGAAGCCGTGTTTCGGGCTGCGCGGCGGGGTTTCTTCTTCGATATTATGATTCATGGGATCACTCCTTCACCGCGCCGAAGGTCAGGCCGGCGACGATGTGGCGCTGCACGACCGTGAAGACGATGAGTGCCGGGATAAGCGTGATGATGGCGATGGAGGCCATCATGCCCCATTCGGTACCGGTGCTCGTCACGTATTCGGACAGGCCGGTGGTGATGGTGCGCGCATTGAAGCTCGTCAGCGTTGCCGCCAGCAGGAATTCGTTCCAGGCAAAGACCCAGGTGAGGATCAGCGTGACCGCAAGGCCGGGACGGGCCAGTGGAAACACGACTTCGCGAATGACCTGCCAAGTGGACGCGCCGTCGACGGTCGCTGCTTCATCCAGTTCACGCGGGATGCCGTCGATGGTCGGTCTCAGCGTCCAGATGGCGAAGGGCAGGTTGAACGTGCAATAGAGCAGGATCATGCCGATGCGCGTATCGTAGAGCTTGAAGTCGCCGATGGCGAAGACTTGCGTAAACAGCAGGAAGAAGGGCAGCAGGAAGACGGCGGCCGGCGCCATACGGTTGGTGATCGTCCAGAAGAAGATGTTCTCCTTGCCGGCGAGGTCGTAGCGCGACAGCGCATAGCAGGCCATGAAAGCGAGCGTGGTCACCAGAAGCGCGTTACCGCTGGAGATGATCAGCGAGTTGATCATGTAGCGCCGCAACGTGTCGTCGGTGAGGACCTTGGCGTAGTTCTTCCAGTAGATATTGTCGAGAATGATGCTCGGCGTCGTGAACAGATCCACGGACGGTTTGACCGAGATGACGAACAGCCAGTAGACCGGAAACAGCGTCGCGAGGCTGAGCAATATCCAGAACAGCGTCATCAGCAGAGGATTGCTTCGTTGCATCACTTGTTCCTCTTCACGCGCGGGGCGACGAGACCGACATAGAGCAGCCAGCACATGACCAGCGTCAGGTACAGGACGATGACCGAAATCGCCGAGCCGTAGCCGTAATCGGTCTTGGGGAAAACGATCTTCCAGATATGCAGGCCGACATAGCGGGTGGCGGCGCCCGGTCCGCCGCCGGTCAGCATCCAGATTTCGTCGACGGTGCGCAGCGCGTCCATCAGGCGGATGAAGACGGTGGCGAGAATGGCCGGGCGGATCATCGGCAGGGTGATGTGCCAGAAGATCTGCCAGCGATTGGCGCCGTCGATCTGCGCCTGTTCGAAGGGATCCTTCGGCAGGCCGGAGATCGCGGCCAGCAACGTCAGCGTCACCAGCGGCGTCCAGTGCCAGATATCCATGATGACAGTGGTGACGAAGGCGGCCGTCGCGCTGGAGCCGATGTTCATCTGATAGCCGAACCAGTGGTTCAGGTAATAGGGAATGATGCCGATGCTCGGCGTCGTCATCAGACGCCAGACCGAGCCGACGACGATCGGTGCGACGATGAGCGGCAGCGTGTGCAGGGTCCGGAAAATCGCCTTGCCGGGAAAATCGCGCATCAGAAACTGCGCCAGCAGATAACCGATGATGATTTCGCTGACCACCGCGAAGAACCCGAATTGCAGGGTAAACCAAACCGATTGCAGGAATTCGAGATCGAAGACGAGGCGGCGGAAATTGTCCGCGCCATTATAGATCATGGCCGGATTGGCGCCGAACGGGTTCCACTGATGGAAGGAAACCCAGAGAACGTAGATGAAGGGTACGATACCGAAACCGCCGAGAATGATCAGCGTCGGGGCCAGCAGCAGCCAGCCGGTTCTGTTCGATCCCATGATGAAGACTCCCCCCTACGGCGATATGCGTCTCCCAAGACGCGATGAACGCCGTATCCATTTGAATCTGCTGCATTTGACCGCGGGTCGGCGGCGACCGCGCGATGTCGTGCAGGCTCATGCGAGAGGAAGGTGGCGCTGGCCCGCAGCCGACGCCACCCCCTGTCCGGGTGAGGAGATCGCCGTCTGCGGCGGCGATCTCTTATGATGGGAGGTTACTTGCGGTAGCCGAGGTTCTTCAGTTCCTTTTCGGCCGTGTCCGCCATCTGATCCAGACCTTCGTCCGGACCGACTTCGCCGGTCAGGATCTTGTAGAAGATCGGAGCGGTGGCTTCACGCACCTGGGCGTGGAACGGGTAGGGCGGCGCGCCGGCGAACAGCTTGCCGTCGTTCTTCAGCATGGTGTAGTAGCCGCCGAGCTTGGCATCCATCGCCTTGACGCCGGGATCTTCATAGGTCGCGGTGTTGGTGATGCGCGGCGCGGCGACGGCCCAGCCGCTCTGGACCGAGTCCTGGCCGATATATTGCAGGAAGAGCAGTGCGGCTTCCTTGTTCTTCGACGTGACCGGCAGGCCGAAGGCGCCGCCGTCGTAATAGCCGATGTAACCCTTGCCGGACTCTGCATCGGCAAGCACGCCGTCGGAGAGCGGCGGCAGCGCGACGCCGACCTTGTCGACCACCTTGGACTTTTCGGCATCCGAAGCGATCCAGGCAGCGTTTTCGCCATAGACCAGGCCTTGGGCGGCGCGGCCGGCAGCAAAGGTGCTGGCGACTTCCGTCCAGGTGCTGGCAGCCGATTCCGGCGGAGCGATGTCACGCAGGTGCAGCCAGTATTTCAGGGCGGCCTTCGACTTGTCGCTGTTCATCGTGCCGCCGTTGGCGACCGATGCCGCATAATTGTTCTTGGCGTCGATACCCCAGTTGTAGACGCCGAAGGTCGGAGCGACCGATTCGAAGAACTCGTACCACGAGGCCGGGTGGCCAGTATGCGCCTGGGCTGTGGTGCCCCACAGGTCGAGACCGTTGGCCTTGCCGTATTCGGTGAAGAATTCGGCGATCTGCGTGTAGTCCTCATGCGTCTTGGCCGGGGCCAGATCCTTGCCGGTCTTGGCCTTGAAGGCTTCCTTGACCTTCGGATCGTCGAACAGATCCTTGCGGAAAAGGTAGATCTTGATGAAGGCTTCCATCGGCACGCCAAACAGGTCGCCGCCTTCGCCCTTGAAGTAGTTGGCGAAGGTTGTGAAGTGCGACTCATCGTAGTCCGGCGCCTTCAGCGACGGGTCGTCCTTCAGCGACTTGGTGATGTCGACCAGGAAGTTGCGGGCGAGATAGGCGTAGATGATGTCCTGCTCGATATAGACCATGTCATAGATGCCGGTCTTGGCTTCCATGTCCTTGATGGCCTTGTCGTACATCTGATCCCACGACGTGGTTTCGATCTCGACCTTGATGCCGGTCTTCTTTTCGAATTCCGGCGCAAGGACGTCCTTGATGTAGTTCGACGGCGGCGTGCTTTCGGTAACGCCGTGCAGGGTGACGCCCTTGAACTTCGCGCCGGCGTCCGACCAGAAGTCGGCAAAGGCCGGTGCGGTGCTGGCCATCAGGCCGGCGATCAGCGCTGCTGCGCCGAATTTCAATCTTACGTTCATCACTTTCCTCCCAGGACAAAGATAAAGATTGAGACGGCAGGTTCGCGCTCTCCTCTTAAGTCACGAACCGCCAGGCATCCTGCGGCCCCTCTCGGCCGGATGTCCTGCATTCTCTCTAACCGATATATCGAGGCCTTGCAATATTTGTTGTGTAAACTTTCAAATATTGGTCGCCGGGAAATTTCAATGCAAAACGCGGGCGCTTTCGAGGATGTCGGGTATTTCTCTTTTTGGGTGTATCTGTCTTGTTTTTCGCCTCCAATGCGCGATATGATCGGTTTAATCGCCGCCTGCGTGCTGCATTGCGAGATCATGATGCGCAATTGGCGTCATACGCGAATTTCCCTCGCATTCGATGGCGGCAACCTTGACAAGCGGCGTCAAACGTATTTTGTTGCTTTACACATCAAATATGCATTCCTGGGAGGGAGCGATGGCAAGACTCGGCATTCATTCATTCGTATGGACCGATGGCGCAACCGAAGACGCCCTGATCGCGGCGATGGAAAAATCGGCCGCCTGCGGCTATCGCCTGATCGAGCTGGCCTATCTGAAGCCGGAAAAATTCAATCTCGATCGCCTTGGTCAGCGCGCTAAGTCTCTTGATCTCGATATCGCGGTGACGATGGGCCTGCCCTTGTCCGGCGACGTATCGAGCGAAGATGCCGATGCGGTCAAGCGCGGCGAGGGAATTCTGGCCGATGCCGTCAAGGCGGTGCGCGATATCGGCGGCTCCAAGCTTGGCGGCATTCTGTATTCGGCCCATACGAAATATTCCCATGTTCCGACCGAGCGCGGCCGCAAGAACAGCATCGCGGCCATCGCCAAGACCGCCGATATCGCCGACAAGGCTGGCGTCGATCTCGTGCTGGAAGTGGTCAATCGCTTCGAGACCAACCTGCTCAACACGACGGCGCAGGGCCTCGATTTCGTCAAGCAGACCGGTTCGAACAGCGTGCGCCTGCATCTCGATACCTTCCATATGAACATTGAGGAAGCTAATCCCGCCGCCGCCATTCGGCTTGCCGGCGACAAGATCGGCTATTTCCATATCGGCGAAAGCAATCGTGGCTATCTCGGCGACGGCGTTATCAATTTCGACCTGATGTTCGATGCGCTGCTGGATATCGACTACGCCAGAGACATCACGTTCGAATCCTTCTCCAGCGCCGTGGTCGACGAGGGCTTGACGGTCGCCTGCGCCATCTGGCGCGACACCTGGACCGACAATCAACCGCTGGCCGAGCATGCCAAGCAGTTTATCGATCTGAAGATGGCTGAGGCAAAGCGTCGCCGCGCCACCAATGCGCGGCCATGAAGAAGAGGATTGGCCTGTCGCGGAAAGGGCTGTAAACCCACCGAGACAG
Organism: uncultured Rhizobium sp.; assembly: GCA_945952045.1. Classification (GTDB taxonomy): domain Bacteria; phylum Pseudomonadota; class Alphaproteobacteria; order Rhizobiales; family Rhizobiaceae; genus Metarhizobium. Next base: position 86,588 of record CAMFHE010000013.1, on the reverse strand, counting down.
AAATACGCCCGGACCGGCCGCGAGCGCATCGTGGCCGGTGTGGGCGACGTGCCAGCCGGACGCGGATAACCGACCGTGAAAGAATTGACCCTCCTCGCAAGTTCGCCCCGAAAAATCCGCCAGACCAACGAGATCGCGGCATTGCGGGCGCTGCATCGAGCGCATCGCTTGAGCAGGGCGGATCTGGCTCGCATTCTCAACCTCAACCGCTCGTCTTCCGGCCACATCATTGCCGAACTGACTGCGGCCGGGCTGGTGCGCGAGGTCAACGAGGAGAAGGCGGCGCGTCAAACCTATTCGCGGGCCGGTCGCCCGGGCGTCATGCTGGAACTGGTGCCGGATGCGGTTTTCTTCATGGGAATCGAAATCGGCGTCGAGCATATCACCGCAACCGAAATCGACCTGCGCGCCTCCATTGTCCGAACGCGTTCGGAGCCGTTCGACGGGCCTGTGCATAGCATAGAGGACGCCATTCGGCATGCGCTGGCGCTTGCCTGTTCCGACCTTTCCGCAGCGCAGCTTGCGCGTTGCGAAGGCATCGGCATTTCCACGCCGTCGCAGCTCAATCTCAACGGTACGATCCATTCCGCACCGCTGCTCGGCTGGAAAAACGTCAATTTCGTCGAGCTGGTGCGGCACAATCTGCCGTTCCAGACGCCGGTTATGGTAGAGAACGACGCCAATGCTTTCGCAATCGGCGCGGGCTATGGCGACAGCCCCATCCATGCGGGTGTGACGCTGTTCCTCGTCATGGAAAGCGGCGTTGGCAGTGGCATTCTCGTCGATGGCACTTTGTTCCGGGGCGGCCATGGCCTTGCCGGTGAAATCGGCCACATGCAGGTCGAGGGCGCGCCCGGCAAGGGCCGCAATCTCGAGCAGATCGTCGGCCTTACCAATATTCTGTCCGACTACCGGACCCTGACCGGCAGGCGCGACGCCACCTTCGAGGCCTTCCTGGCCGATGTGCACGACCGTGCGCCGGAGGCTGTGTCGATCGCCGAGAACTGGGCGAAGGCGCTGGCTTACGCACTGGTGCAAACCTGTCGTGTCATCGACGCCGACCGCATCGTGCTCGGTGGTTCGGTGGCGCAGCTCTATCCTTTGGTCGCCGCGCGCCTGACTGCCCATATGCAGGCCGCGCAGGACATGAATTTCCCGCTGCCGAGCGTGCATCTCAATGCCGAGGCGAATTTTGGTCCGGCCTACGGCGCCGCCTGCATGCTGCACCAGCGTTATCTGTCGCTGGAAAGCAATCGCTTCAGCGAAGACGACTGATCTCACTTTGAATTTGTTGCGTTATGTGCAGAGCAGCATGAATTGCTGCTCTGCGAATATGTTTTTGTGCGTTGCAGAACGAAATTCAGCCTGCATTTCTCTCTGTTGCCGGATAATATGTTGCGTAGAATTACAATTGCGTCTAGCATGATCGGTATTCGGAGGAAAAACCTTAACGGGAAGGCTGTCAATTGCGGCTGCGATTGTTGTCGCCGGCGTTTTTGAAGGCTGTCTCCACTGAGGTTTCGCATTTTCAGAAGTGAATGGGATGAGTGCTGACCAATCATTCGCAAGGCGTGGCCTGAGCCGGGATGGGCTCGGGCCGACGATCACGATCGGGGAAATCCTCGTCGAGATCATGGCTGTGGAGAAGGGCAACGGTTTTCTGGAGCCTATCGGCCTGACTGGACCTTATGCCAGCGGCGCGCCGGCGATTTTCATCGATCAATGCGCGCGCGCTGGCGGTTCGGCGGGGATCGTCGCCTGCGTTGGCGATGACGATTTCGGCCGCATGAATATCGACAGGCTTGCCCGCGATGGTGTCGATGTCTCGGCAATCGCCATCGACCGGGAATATCCGACCGGCAGCGCCTTTGTCCGCTATCGCGAAGACGGTTCGCGCGATTTCGTCTTCAATATTGGAAAGTCGGCGGCGGCGCGCCTGTCGTTGACGCCGGAGGCGCGGGCCCTGATCGCGCGCGCCGGGCATATCCATATCATGGGCACGGCTTTCGCCATCCCGATCGTCGCCGATATGCTGGAAGAGGCGATCGGCGTCATTCGCGCGCGCGGCGGCAGTGTCTCGGTCGATCCGAACATGCGCAAAGAATTGCTGCAGCATGGCCAGACCGCCGAGCGTTTCGCCCGGGCCATCGCCAATGCCGACCTGCTCTTGCCGTCGGGCAATGAATTGTTCCTCGCCGCCGGCGTCGAAGGTGACGAAGCGGCGGCGGTCTCGGCCTTGTTTGCCAAGGGCGCCAGTGAAATTGCCATGAAACGCGGCGAGCATGGCGCGACGGTGTTTTGCGCCGATGGCTCCCGCTTCGATTGCGCCGGCTTTTCGGTGACCGAGACCGATCCGACCGGGGCCGGCGATTGCTTTGGTGGCGCTTACGTCGCCTGCCGCCGTCTCGGCATGGCGCCGGATGAGGCGCTGGAATATGCCAATGCCGCCGGCGCGCGCAATGTGACGGTGCAGGGGCCGATGGAAGGTGCCGGAACGATTGCCGAACTCGACAGCTTCATCGCCTCGACGCGGAGGCGCTCATGACCGCTTCCTCCCTGGGCGCTCTTGCCGGCAATTTTCGGCAGGAGCGCCCTAAACAGGGCATTGCCGCCATCTGCTCCGCCCATCCGCTGGTGCTGCGCGCCGCGATCGCCCATGCGGTTAGGGCAGGCACGACGGTGCTGATCGAGGCGACCTGCAATCAGGTCAACCATCTCGGCGGCTATACCGGCATGCTGCCGGCGGATTTCGCCGCGCTGGTGCACGCGATTGCCGCCGAGGAAGGCTTGCCCCGTGCGCGCATTCTGCTGGGCGGCGACCATCTCGGCCCCAATCCCTGGCGCAAGCAGGATGCCGAAAGCGCCATGCGCGAGGCCGAGGCGATGGTGACCGCCTATGTCGCTGCCGGGTTCACGAAAATCCATCTGGACGCCTCGATGGGCTGCGCCGGCGAACCGGACGGACTTGATGACGAAACCACCGCCCATCGCGCCGCCCGTCTGGCTGCCGCCGCGGAGGCTGCGGCCCTCGAACATGGCGTCACGCTGCCCGTCTATATTATCGGCACCGAAGTGCCGCCGCCCGGCGGCGCTGACCACGCGCTGAGCGCCATCGAACCGACCGGCGCAAATGCGGCGAAAACGACGATCGACATCCATCGCCGGGTTTTCGAAGTGGCCGGCCTTTCCGATGCGTTCGCCCGCGTCATCGCGCTCGTGGTGCAGCCCGGCGTCGAATTCGGCAACGAGAACGTCATCGTTTATGACCGCGCCAAGGCTGCGTCCTTGTCCGAGGTGCTGGCGCAGGCGCCGCAATTCGTCTTCGAGGCGCATTCGACCGACTATCAGGGCCGCCCGCCGCTGCGGCAATTGGTCGAGGACGGGTTTTCGATCCTCAAGGTCGGGCCGGAGCTAACCTTTGCTCTGCGTGAAGCGCTGTATGCACTCGATCTGATCGCGACAGATCTTATCGAGGGATATGGCGACAGACCGCTTTACCACGCCATGGAAGCGGTAATGCTTTCGGAGCCGGGGGATTGGAACCGCCATTATGGCGGCACGCCGGCTCAAAAGCGTCTGCAGCGGCATTATTCCTATTCGGATCGCATCCGTTATTATTGGGCGAAACCCGCAGCGCAGGCCGCTGTCGAGCAACTGTTCAAGGCGCTTGCGGGTCAGGTTGTTCCTGTCACCTTGCTGCGTCAGCATATGCCGCAGCGGCTCGATCTTGCCGGGCAGGCATTCGATCCGGCGTCCGTCGCGCAAGCCGCCGTCGAGCGGGTTGTCGAAGACTACCATGCCGCCTGTCATGGCGGCGATGACATCTGACATTTTTGACCATAGAGAAATTTCGGGAGGAATTCATGGCGCTGAGCGATTTCAGACTGGATGGTAAGGTTGCGTTGATCACCGGTGGCAACAGAGGCATCGGCCTTGCCACCGCCCTGCAGTTTGCCGAGGCGGGGGCCAAGCTCGTGCTCACCGCACGACGCGACAATCCGGAGGCCGACCGGTTGCTGAAGGAAGCCGGCGCCGACTATGTCTTCATTCCGGCGGATGCGACCGATCCGGCCACACCGCAGAAGCTGGTGCAGGCCACGCTCGACACATACGGCCGGCTCGATATTCTCGTGAACAATGCCGGCATCGCCGACCACGGAGCGACGCCTGATTTCAACGACGAGCGCCTCGAGCGCATGATGTCGACCAACGTCATCCAGGTGTTCCGCTTCTCGCGCGAAGCTTTGGCGCCGATGAAGGCGCAAGGATCGGGCGTCATTGTCAACGTCGGATCGATCTCGGGCCTGATCAGCAATATTCCGCAGATACAGGCGGCCTATAACGCATCCAAGGCCGCCGTTCACATGATGACCAAGAGCATGGCCAGCGAGTTCGCCGAGTTCGGCGTTCGCGTCAATGCGCTCGCCCCCGGTTACATCGAAACCGACATGACCGACGTACGTCTGACCAACGAAGAGTGGAACCGCGTCTGGACGGCGGGGACGCCGATGGGTCGTTACGGCAAGCCGGAGGAGATGGGCAATGCCATCCTGTTCCTGTGCTCGCCGGCATCGGGCTATTGCACCGGCACGGTTCTGGTCGCCGATGGCGGCTATGTGACGCGTTGATCTCACGACAAAAGACAATTCATTTATCGAGGAGGAAGGAACATGGCGGAATCGCTTGAGGGCAAGGTGGTTGCCATTACGGGTGCAGCGGCAGGCATTGGCCTTGCCTGCGGCAAAGCGTGCATCGAGGCGGGCGCGACGGTGTTTTTCATCGACCGCGACGAGGCGCAGTTGAAGGCGATTGCGGCCGAGCTTGGCGAAAAGGCCATCCCGCTGGTTGTCGATCTGCTGGATACCAAGAGCATGGATGCGATGATGCCCGCTATTCTGGCGCGCACCGGCCGTCTCGACGTCTTCCATGCCAATGCCGGCAGCTATGTCGGTGGCGATCTGGTCGATGGCAATCCGGACGAATTCGACCGGATGCTGAACCTCAACATCAACGCCGTCTATCGAACCGTTCATTCGGTTCTGCCGCATATGATCGAGCGCAAGACGGGCGATATCGTCGTCACCACCTCGGTCGCCGGCCATGAGCATATTTCCTGGGAGCCGGTCTATTCGGCGTCCAAGCATGCGGTGCTGACCCTGGTCTATACCCTGCGCCGCCAGCTCATCAAGCATGGCATCCGCGTCAGCTCGATTGCGCCCGGTCCCGTCATCACCGGCCTTCTCAAGGACTGGCCGAAGGAAAATCTCGAAAAGGCAAAGGCCAATGGCAGCCTGATCGAGCCTTCGGAAGTCGCCGAAGCCCTGATGTTCATGCTGACGCGGCCGCGCAACGTCAATATTCGCGATATCGTCATCCTGCCGGCCAGCCAGGATATCTGACGCAAGCCCTATCGTTCAGGAGAGAATTCATGTCGTTTCAAAAGCGGTTCCAGACCGAAGGGGAGGTGGCCGTCGTCACCGGCGGTGGCCGCAGCATCGGCCTGCAGGCGGCGCTGGCGCTGGCGGAAGCCGGCGCCCATGTCGTCATCATCGAGCCGAAGGAAGAGATGGGCAGGGAGGGCCTCGATGCCCTTCTCGCCAAGGGCTTCAAGGCCGAGCTGATCGTTGGCGACGTCACCGATAGCGCCCGCATGAACGAGATCGCCAACCACCTCGCCGCACGCGGTACGCCGGCAACCATTCTCGTCAACAATGCCGGCATCGGCGAGAGCGGTACGCCCTCGGAATCCGTCACCGACGAGCAGTGGCTGCGGATGATGAACGTCAACATCAACGGCGTTTTCTGGTGCTCGCGCGCCTTTGGAAGCCATATGGTCGCGGCCAAGCGCGGGGCGATCGTCAATCTGGGCTCGATGTCCGGCACCATCGCCAACCGGCCGCAGCCGCAGACGCCCTACAACGTCTCCAAGGCGGCGGTGCACCACATGACCCGCTCGATGGCGGCGGAATGGGCGCAATACAATGTCCGCGTCAATGCCGTCGCGCCGACCTATATCGAAACGCCGATGGTGCTTGCCAACCCCGCCAACAAGGAGCGTATCGAAGGCTGGCTGCGCGATACGCCGATGGGACGCATGGGCCAGGCCGACGAAGTCGCGGCCGCCGTCCTGTTCCTCGCCTCCGATGCCGCAAGCTTGATCACCGGCGCAATCGTGCCGGTCGACGGCGGTTACACCTGCTGGTAAGGACATTGCGCCCGCCCGTTCTGCGGCGGGCGCAATCCGACGTTCGAGGGGCGGCATGACCGAGCGGCAGCCAAGCTATATCATCGGGCTGGATTTCGGCTCGGAATCGGCGCGTGGGGCGCTGATCGACGTCGAGACGGGCGCCGAGGTGGCGGCGCATGTACATGCGTATCCGCATGGCATCATGGACGAATGCTTGGCCGGCGGCACACTGCTGCCGCCGGCTTGGTCACTGCAGGATGCCGGCGATTACACGGCTGCGGCGCGCGCCATCCTCAAGGCTTTGGGGCAGGGACGCCGCGTCCTGTCGATCGGTCTCGATTTCACGGCCAGTTCCCCGCTTCCCGTCACGACAGACGGGACGCCGCTCTCCATTCATCATCCGGATGCGCCGCATGCCTATGTGAAGCTTTACAAGCATCAGGCAGCCCAACCGCATGCCATCACGCTGAGCGCGGCTCATGGCGAGCGCTTCTCTCATTTCGGCGGCCGCATTTCGGGCGAATGGCTGATCGCCAAGGCGGCGCAGATGCATGCCGAAGCGCCGACGCTCTGGGCCGAGACCGCCCGCTTCATCGAAGGCGGCGACTGGATGGTCTGGCAGCTGACCGGTGATGAGCAGCGCAGCTATGGTTTTGCGACTTACAAGGCGCAATATTCTCCCGAGACCGGCTATCCCGACGATCTCGTCGAAGGCCTTGGCGAGCGGCTTTCTCCGCCTTTGCCGGTCGGGCAATCGGCGGGCCTTCTGTCGCAGGCATGGCTGACGGAGAGCGGCATTGTCGGCCCGTGCACGGTGGCCGTCGCGGTCATCGATTCGCATGTGGTGTTGCCGGCGGTTGGCGCTGTCGGCGGCGGCACATTCGTCGGCGCGCTTGGCACTTCCGCCGCCTATCTGATGCTCAGCGAGCGCTTCCAGCCGTTGCCGGAAGGTATCGAAGGCGTTGCGCGGGACAGTTCGCTGCCCGGCCTCTGGTGCTATGAAGCCGGCCAGCCTTCTTTTGGCGATTGCCTTGGCTGGTTCGTGCGCAATTTTTCCAATAGCGGCGATCTTGCCTCCGGCTTTGCCCGGCTGAACGCCGAGGCTGAGGCGCTGCGTCCGGGCGAGGGCCGGCTGCTGGCCCTCGACTGGTGGAACGGAAACCGCGTGCCGCATGGCGATGCCGCATTATCCGGCCTGCTGATCGGCCCGACGCGCAAGACGACGCAAGCCGAGATCTACCGCGCCTTGATGGAAGGCCTCTGCTTCGGCGCCCGGCATGTCTTCGACCTGATGCGCGATGGCGGGCTGGAAATCGGCCGTGTGCTGATGACGAGCGGTCTTGCCGAACGCAATCCCTTTCTCGTGCAGATGATGGCCGATGTGTTCGACTGCCAGGTCGAGGTTCCCGTGATCCGCAACGCATCCTGCGTCGGCGCTGCAATCCATGGCGCAGTGGCGGCCGGCGTCGTTGCCGATTTCAATGAAGGCGCCGCCCGCTTTGGCGCGCGCGAATTCACCTGCTATACCCCACGACCGGACGCCGCAGCGACGTACCAGCGGCTCTATGCGATTTTCCGCCGGCTTTCGGCGGATACGACGTTGCGCGAGGCGATGCATGCGCTTTGCGCACTGGAGAACTGATGTGGAGAACGAAATATGCTGATCGGGATCGATTGGGGCGGCACGAAGATCGAGGCTGTCGCCATGGAGCGGGATGGCCGGGAACTGGCGCGGCTGCGCCGCGACACGCCGCGTCACGATTATCGCGGCTGCATCGGCATGATCGTCGAGCTGATCGGCGAGTTGGAGGCGGAAACCGGCCGCACCGGCTCGATCGGCATCGGTATTCCCGGCAGCCTTGAGCCGGTCAGTCGTTTGGGCAAGGGCGCCAGCTCCACCTGGCTGCTCGGGCAACCGGTGGAGAAGGATCTGCAGGACGCGATCAAACGCGACATTCGCGTCGAAAACGATGCCGACTGTTTTGCCGCTTCCGAAGCGGCGGATGGCGCTGGGGCTGGCTACAATGTCGTCTTCGCCGTCATTCTGGGATCGGGCGCGGGCGCCGGCATCGCCGTCGGCGGGCGCGCCCATCACGGGCCGAACAACAGCGGCGGCGAATGGGGTCACAACCCCTTGCCTTTTCCCGATACGACCGAAATTCCCGGCCGCCCCTGCTATTGCGGCCGGCATGGCTGCATGGAAACCTGGGTTTCCGGCCGCGCCTTTGAAGCCGAATATGTTCGCCATACCAATGAGGAACTGAAGGCCCGCGAGATCATCGACAAGATGCGCGGCGGCGACCGTTTGGCGCGGATGCTCTGGGAGCGTTATGTCGATCGCGTGGCGCGCGGGCTGGCGACCGTGGTCAATACTCTCGACCCCGACGTGCTGGTCATGGGCGGCGGCATGTCGAATGTCGACGAGCTCTATGACGACCTGCCGTCGGCCTTGGCCCGTCGCACCTTTTCGACTGTTTTCCACACGCCGATCCGCCGCGCGCTTCACGGCGATTCCAGTGGTGTGCGCGGCGCCGCCCGCCTCTGGGCCTGACCCCTTCCTTCCGTATTGAAAGAACTTGTTGCCATGACTGAAAATGCCGCTGTTTCTGCCCGCTACGCCTTTGCGCTCGATCTGATCCGTGATGCCGGTGATCTTGCGCGCGGCTATTTCCGCGACCGCAATGCGCTGACGATCAAGAGCAAGGGCTTGCAGGATGTCGTCAGCGAGGCCGATCTCAATACCGAGCTTCTGATCCGCGAGCGGCTGGAAAAGCATTTTCCAGAGGATGCTTTCCTGGGTGAGGAGACCGGCCAATCCTCCTTCGCCCCGGATCAGGGTATCTGGGTGGTCGATCCCATCGACGGCACCCAGCCTTTCGTGTCAGGCCTGTCGAGCTGGTGCGTTTCCATCGCCTTCGTCCAGAACGGGGAACTGCAATTCGGCATGGTCTATGCGCCGGAGCGCAATGAACTGTTCGCCGGTGGCAATGGCTTTCCGGCAACGCTGAACGGCGCGCCGGTCGGCGCTCATCCGGGGCGCAGCATTCGCGAGGGTATCGTCTGCTTTGGATACTCCACCCGCCTGCCGCCCTCGGAATTCCTGCCGGCCTTTTCACGCTTCATCGAGCGCGGCGGCATGTTCTATCGCGACGGTTCGGGCGCGCTCGGTCTGTGTTATGTCGCGGCCGGTAAACTCCTGGGCTATGCCGAGCAGCATATCAATTCCTGGGATTGCCTCGGCGCCATCGCGGTCATCCGCGCTGCCGGATTGAAAACCAACGACTTTCTCGCCAATGAAGGTTTGACCAAAGGCAATTGGCTGGTCGCCGGCAACGACGCCGTCTATGGCGAACTCGTCGAGATTCTCGAGCGCTAAGCCATCCTTGAAAAGCGAAAGACCTGTCTTGCAAAACCCTCATCCCACGTTTGAAAAATCCTATGCCGCTTTCCTGTTCGATATGGATGGCACGCTGCTCAATTCCATCGTCGCGGCGGAACGCGTCTGGGGCGCCTGGGCGCGCCGGCATGGCCTTGATGTCGAAGCCTTCCTGCCCACCATTCATGGCGTGCGCCCGATCGACACCATGAAACGCCTTGCGCTGCCCGGTGTCGACATCGACAAGGAAGTCGAGTGGATCGAAATGGCCGAGCGCGAGGATGTCGAGGGCATCGTCAAGATCGATGGCGTCGTCGCCTTCCTGAATTCGTTTCCCCGGGATCGGTGGGCAATCGTGACGTCGGCGACGGCCGAATTGGCACGGCGACGCATGGCGGCCGCCGGTATTGCGCCGCCGCCGGCCATCGTCACCGGCGAGGATATCGTCAATGGCAAGCCTAATCCGGATTGCTTCCTGCTCGGCGCGCGCAAACTCGGTGTCGAGGCCGGCGACTGCCTGATCTTCGAGGATGCGCCGGCCGGTATTCGTGCCGGCGAGAGCGCCGGCGGCGATGTCGTGGTCATCACCGCCACCCATCACGAGCCGATGCAAACCGCCCATCTGACCATTCCGGACTACAACAAGGTCGGCGTTGTCGTGCAGGACGATGGACGCTTGCGGCTGACGCGGCGGTAACTCTCAGCTTTCGCCGCGAAATGCCTTTTCGATGGCGGGCAGGTCCAGCTTGATCATGGTCAGCATCGCCTGCGTCGCGCGCTGCGCGGCGGCGCGGTCTGAGCTGGAAATCATGTCCGAAAGACCGCGCGGGACGATCTGCCAACACAGGCCCCAGCGGTCGCGAAGCCAGCCGCATTGTTCCGCCGTGCCGCCATTGTCGAGAAAGGCGGACCAGATGCGATCGACTTCCGCCTGGCTGTCGAGCAGCACCGCGATGGAAAAGGCATGGTTGAACGGATCGAGCGGTCCGGCCTGCATAGCGACGAAGCGCTGATCGCCAAGGCTGAATTCGATGATCTCGACGCTGCCCGGAGGGCCGGCCGGTGTTTCCGCCGGGATGCCAGTGGTGCGCCCGATAAAGCTGTCCGGAATGATCGACGTGTAGAATTCGACGGCGTTGCGTGCGTCCTCTGCAAACCAGAGATGGGAGACGATGCGTGTCATCAGGAGTTCCTTTCGGTGTCGTTCTGACCGGAGGACGTGCAGGGAAAGCCAGATCCGACATTGGAAGCGAAATTTCTCGCGGAAAACTCGCATTTGCGTCTACGCCGCGCATCGCTTTGTGTAGACTTACGCCACCCGCTATTCAGGTAGGCCCATGAGCACCTCGTCTGACACCACCCTGCACCCGGTTCTGCGTATCGATTTTCCACCGGATCAACGCCTGGGACATGGCAAGATGCAATTGCTCGAACTTATCCGCGAGACCGGATCCATTTCGGCGGCCGGCCGCGCGATGGACATGTCCTATCGCCGGGCCTGGCTGCTGGTTGACGAAATGAACCGCATGTTCAATCAGCCCGTGGTCGAGTCTCAGCGCGGCGGAAAGCAGGGGGGCGGTGCGGAAGTCAGCGCTTTCGGCGAGGAACTGCTGTCACGCTTTCGGGCGCTGGAGCGACGTTTTGCCGCACTGGCTGCCGACGACCTCGATTGGCTGGAACGCAACCGCCGGGCGATAAGCTAAGGCTTCCGAAGTTTGTCCCACAGGATTCTGAGCGCCGAAATTGTTTCGCGCTGCGCGCGATTGCGCGATCCCGGTACATTGTCCCATTATTCGTCGGCTAAATTTTTTGTAATGCGGCGATTGTGGCAGGTCTTGCCAAAATTCGGTCCGAAAGCGAGACGTACGATAGATTGCGCAACCCTGATACCGCATTCTACCCAACCAAAGTTGATTGGTCCGATAACCTCGGCTAATGGTTGCGATGAAATCTCTGTAATTGCCGTCTCCATGGTGGACCGGCAGCAACGTCGTGAGGAGCGCAGTCGTGAAAAGCCAACCCCATAATGTCGACATTCAGGTCGGCAAGAAAATTCGCAACCAACGGATGATCAGCGGAATCTCCCAGTCCGAACTCGGAGATCGCATCGGCGTCACTTTTCAGCAGATCCAGAAGTACGAGAAAGGTGCCAACCGCGTCAGCGCCAGCCGTCTCGTCGAGATCGCCAATGCGATGAGCATTGACGTCCGCAGCTTCTTCGATGAGTTCGATGCGTCTGCCTTGAGCAACGACAATCAGGCTGCCAAGGACGAATTCGTCGTTTCGCGCCAGGGCCTGCAGCTCAACGCGGCATTCCTCTCCATCAAGAATGAAGCGGTTCGCACCCGCCTGCTCAAGCTGGTTCAGGAAATTGCCCATTCTGAAGCAGGCATGTCTCGCGACGCCGACTGATCCTTCCTTTTGCCAAGCGGTGAAATCCCGACGGTCCCCCGTCTGAACCCTTCGTCACACCGGCAATCGACCAGCACATCGCCGTTTTCTCAAGACCTGACGCGCCTTGCATCGTCAGATGATGCAGCGCGTCATGCGTCCTGCCGAATAATCTTGATCGCCGCCCGTCCGCGCTCTTGGGACAGGCGGGCCTTTTCGTGCATCGCCGCGTTCAGCTTGGCATCGACGTTGTTTTCAAGCGCCAAGCCTTCCCAATCCATAACCGTTTGCATCAGGGCCATATTGGACAGGTGCACGACATTCTTGAGGCCAAGCATCCGGGCCTCTTCCTGCGCAGCCGAAAGGAGCCGGTGCAGGCGCGCATAACTTTCGTCGTCATTCCATCGGGTCTCGACGCCCATCACACACTTTCCCCCGTGACAAAATAGTCCGCCTCACAGGATGAGAATGAGGCATGGGGCGTTACACGACCGTTACAGGCCTATCCGCGTGCGATTTGCCGTGACTTCCGAGCGCAGCAATTCCCAGTGCGACGTGGCCATGAAGTCCCAATTCGTGCCCTTTGCGGCCTGTTCGTCTTTCGTCAGCCAGTCGAGCACGGCCAATGCATCGGCGCGCTTGCGCTCCACCTTGCCCTGGCGAATCACCTGAAGAAGCGCGCGCCCACGCAGATCGTCTTCGAAGGCGCATTCCCGGATAACGCGGGGATAGGTACGTTCCGAAAAATGCAGCACCCGACCGGTCATCAGCATCCGCTGCCGTTCGCCAGCGGTCATGAGACCGTCGCGATATAGCTTTTCGACGGTGGGTTCGAAATCCACCCACGGCACAGAGAGCGGCATCCAGTTCATTTCCACCGGACCATGAACCAGCGCTACGGCTTCGTCATCGACCAGCGCGCCACTGGCATAATCTTCATGGATACCGCCAATGCCGACCATGCCGAACGCACTGCATTCGGCCGCACGTAGCGCGCCCATGCTGGCGCCGCCGCCGATAGCAATGCCCTGTTCGAGGGCGTAGAGGATTTCCTTGTGCCAGACGGAGGGCAGGTCGCCGAAATATCCATCGACCAGACCGATGGCGGTTGCGCCATCCTCCGCAGCCCGCAGGATGTCGCCGCAGGCGGCCGGAGCCCGGAATTCAATATCCGAATGGATCTCGCGCTGGCGCGCGATGTCGTTTCCAAGGCTGGGGCCGACGAAAAGAACCTTCATTGCTGGCTCTCCTTCAAGACATGAACGGCGCGCAGGCCGAGCTGGATATTGTCACCAGAGATCTCGACCTCAAGGCCGGGAACGATGACGCGGACGACCGAGACGGGGAAATCGGGCGATGACAGGGGAACGGCGATCACCTGGTCGATGCCGTGGCGGGTGAGGCTGCGCACGATCTGCTGGATCGTCGCCTGCACGCCGTTCGGGCGGCGTTCGAAGCGCTCCAGCGGGAAGGGCAGGGCGCGATATTCGCGCAGGCCGATCAGCTGCTGCATGGAGGAATCGCCATCGAGGCGCTGATAGATGCGCGGCGAAAAATCGTCACGGCTTCCGGCGATGGCCGTCAACCTGCTTTGCGCCGCTTCGGTGATTGCCCGCAGCGCGGCGCGCACCGGATCGGGATGGCAGCCGCAACCGCCGCAGACCTGCGACCAACGCGCATCGACGCGCTGTGGCATGTTCTGCGGCACGATGACGGCGAGGATCGCGGGAACGCCGATATTCGTGGTCATATCGACCAGCAGTAGTTCCATCCCGGCGCGGGCGATACGCTGGGTGAAGACGTCGATGACGGGGTCGCGCAGGCTTTCGGGGTCGATGCGGGCATTTTGCAGCCGGTCCCACGGGCGCAACTGCGTCAACGCCCAGGCATCGCGCTCGACGAGCTCGCAAAGCCCATGCAGCACGGCTTCCGCCGGGCTGTTGCCGGAGGCAAGTCCATCGCTCGATTGCTCGAAACCGGTCGGGCGGGTGCCGCGATGATCCAGGCCCACGAGCCACCAAGGCACCATGACTTCGGACTGGGACATGAGGTCGTAGCCGGCGACCCACGGAATAGGGTCGGTGGAAATTTCAGAAGGAACACAGCGCGCCACCGAATCGAGATCGATCGTGGCGGCAGAGGCGCGCATTTCGGCGACAGTCGCCATGCGCACATCGGCAGGAGCCAGTTCGGCCACGCGGGTCTCCAGGGCTTCCATCGCTGCCGAGGCCATGGCGGCCTCATCATCGATACCCTTGCCCTGGAAGACCGAAAGCGTGTGACTGTTCGGTCGCGTCGCAAAGGCGACGGGAATTCCGAGAACGTCAAGCCCGGTCAACAGGCCGACCCGCGTAATACCGAGCGCGGAAAAATGCGGCCTGATGCGGGAGAGTGTCTGCCCTGGTGCGATGGTGCGATCGTGGTAGGCGTTATAGCCAGCATGGGAGCCGCTAAGATCGATCGCCAAAGTCTCCAACGCAGAACAGGCAGACATTGTACAACTCTTAACGGAAGCGAACAGCGTGAACGATGTTCGACGTGGCGTTCGAATCCACGGTCACCGTCTGCTGCTTGAGGATAGCCTGTGCGGCGGGCGAAAGACGGACGGTCTGTGCGGTTTCGTTGGTCTTCATGATCGTCTCCTGAGGTTCGGGCCGCCTCGTCGGTGAGGCAGGTGGAGATGATCATGGGGGGCGTCACCGCTGCGTGACGGGAACGGTGACGGTTGCGGGCGAGGCTCGACTGAGCGTTTCGGGCAGCCGAAGGGCGATCGCCAGATAGAATCGAATTGTGGTAAGGCAACAAAAAATTCGCGAAACCAACGGCTTATAACCGTGCGGATGAAACCGGACGATACGGAGCGATCAGTTCAGTCCGGCGCGATTAAGGCCTTCGATGAGCAGGCGCGTATAACCCGGGTCACGGTCCGGCACGAAATGCCACAGATGCTCGGTACGAAAGTCGGGAAAGTTTTCCAGGACGACCTGGGCGTAACGGTTGGCCTGCTGCAAGTCGCCGATCATGGCATAGGAAGCGGCGAGAAGCCGCGCCGTCGCCGGCTTGCTGCGCACCGGCTCCAGGGCTTCCAGCGCCTTTTCGTAGTTCTGCTGTACGTAATAGATGCCGCCGAGCTGCCAATAGTAATGATCGGAAGGCAGGGGGTTCAGACGGAACGCCGACAAGCTGAGTTCCAGCGCCCGGTCGAGCTGGCCGTCATGCGACAAGGCATCGGCATGATCGGCGAGGATGTCGGCGTCGTTGGGGCTCAGTTCCTGCGCATGCTGGAAATAGGCGAGGCTTTCTTCGAATCGCCGTTGATAGAGCGAAATATGGCCAAGCTCGCGGAAAACGCGGCCGTTATTCGGATCGGTCTCGCGCGCCTGGAGGGCTGCATCCTTTGCCTTGTCCAGGAGATCGCGGTCGCGCATGAAGCGCACCACCCATTCCAGCGAAGTTGCGCGGGCAATGCCGGCATGCGCCGGCGCGAAGCTGTCACAGCGTTTTAAGGCTGCCTGGAAGAACTGGCGCGCCTTGCGCAGCAGCGGCAACTCGGTCTTGGCCAGCAACCGCTTGCCTTCGAGATAAAGACGGTAAGCTGTAGGCGAAACGTCTACGGGCTTTAGCAATTCCTCCCGCTCGATGCGATCGGTCAGGCACAAAACGATGCGCCGTGACAGTTGCGCGAAGGAATCGTTGATATGGTTGAGCCCCAGCGAGAAATCATGCGCCCAGAGCACGGAGGAATCCGACAGTTTCGTCAGGCGGCATGTCGCATAGACATCCTCCTGGCCGCCGCGGATCGTCACGTATACGGAATAATCGAATGTCAGTTCGGGGGCTGCCGCGGCCGGATCGATGGCGCGGCTCAGAAGTTCAAGGCTGGTATGCGCGGCAATGATCTTGAAACCGCGCTGCTGGCCGAGACGAATGGTCAGTTCTTCGAGCAGGGTGTGACCGATGCGGCCGAGAACATTGTCGCTCAACACCGCCTGGGGCGGCAGAATGACGATGCGCGGTTCGCCGGTATATTCCATCGGCAGGAATTCCGGACGAATCACCGGTTCGATGGCGCGCGCGTGGCTGACGACGCCGAGACGTTCGGCCAGCGCCAGGGTCGCAGGGTCTGGTTCGGCGCCATATTCTTCCCGCAAGCGCTCGACGCATTGTAGGTAGATTTTGCGGGCGGCGGAAATCTCCCGTTTGCGGCCATAGGCAAACATCAGCGCCCGCACGGCGCTTTCTTCGGCCGGATCGATGTCCAGCAGCCGGCCGCCCAGAAAGAGCAGGTCGGCATCGCTCAAGGCATCGGCCTCGTCGAGCGTCTCGCGCAGCAGGTGCAGCCGGCGTTCGGCGAGCCGGTCGCGCTCGAAGCGCAGCCATTCCTCCGCGCCCTGCGTTTCCAGGTTGGCGCCTTCCAGAAGCTCGCCCTGCAGCAACGACCAGTATTGTGGCGCAAGCGGCGGTCGCGCGATCGCCAGGTCCACCAGGTCGACACTCCAGGTCGAGAGGTCGAGGCGAATCTCGTTCCGGTCGTTGATAAGAAGCGGTGGAAGATCCTTGCCGAGGCGCTGGTCGATTCGCGAAAGCAGTTGACGCAAGCTGCCGGCGCGCCGCTCCGCCGATTCGGCCTGCCAGATCAACCGTCGCACGATATCGCGGTCGAGACGCGCTTCGGGCGCGACCGCCAGCATGGCCAGCAAAAGATAAGCCTTTTCCGGTAGGGCGATGTCGCCGTGGTCACGAACAATCAGCCGCGGTCGTCCGATCAGGACGACGCGAAACTGCGCGCTCTCGGCAGGGGTCCGGTTGTTCAGATCATCTCTCCGCACGGTTTCTCGTCCGTCGTCGCCGCTTCGGCATGCTAACTACGCCTTAGCATATTGTGCCATAACATAAAGAACAAAGAGAGTCTTCGATATGATTGCGCTATCTTTGGGCGTTATACACAATCGGCATCAATTAACCGTATCGGCGTTACTCAACGCTTCTATCACGGCATAGCAAGCACGGGAAAATTCACGGCTCGGCCCATCGGGTCCTGAAACGCAACGGCTGACGCGCGCACCCTCCATCAGCAGGGCCAATGAATTCGCCAACAGTTCCGGATCGCGAGTGCCTGCTGCGGCGCAGAGATCGGTGAGTTGACGGTGCTGCGCGGCCTTCACCTGTTCGATGACCGCATGCGCCGGGTGGCCGGTTTCCTTCAGTTCGACAGCTGCATTGCTGATGTCGCAACCATACGGTTCTTCGACCAGGGAGGCGGCGCGAAGCTCCACCCAGGCAAGCAATCGGCGACGCGAATCGCTTGGGAAATCGGAGGCCAGCCTGTCCCAAAATGCCGAATGGCGATCCGAAATACATTTGAGCGCTTCGCAAATCAGCTCGTCCTTGGAGCCGAAATGCCGGTAGAGCGTCATTTTATTGGTATCGGCGGCCTCCGCGATGGCCTCGACGCCGGTGGCGCGGATGCCGTTCTCGCGAAAAAGCGTGCAAGCGGCAGAAACAATGCGCTCGCGCGGCTTTGTTTTGCCGCCGTTCGCATTTCCGGCCAATTCTTCCCTCACAACGGGATTCGTAATTTTTGAAGTGCGTATTGACATCGACGTGACCGATCGGTAACAAATGCATATGTTACTTACCGGTAACTCTTATTTGCATATTTTGTCAAGTTCTGGAGACATGTGACAAATCCCCGCCCTGTCGACTGAAAAGGAATTACCGCCATGCAGCAGCCTTACGAAGATCTGACATTGTCCGAAGTCTTGCGCGATCCGATGATTTTGGCGGTCGCGCATGCGGATGGGGTATCGACGGTCGAGCTTGGCCGTATGCTTCATACGGCCGCCAAGCGCCTGAACGGCCGCGCGCCGCGCGCCCGGTCGTCGCAGGCCTCCTCACATCGTTATGCGGGCGAGTCCGACGCGGCTCCCCTTTCAGCGATGATGCGGAGCCAGTCTAAAGCGGCGCAGTGCTGCGGCCTGTTTTGAGTCGGTAATTTTTGGGTAATGCCTAGCGCGCCGATGGGCCGAGCGCGGAAAAAATAACGAAACTGACGACGGCGATGATCGCCATGGCGGGGATGACCGTGCCGAAAGCGATCAGCGGCAGGCCGATTGCGGCGGCGAACACGCCGCCGAGAAATCCGCCGCCCATCTGCAGAAAACCCATCATCGCGGAGGCGGAGCCGGCGATATCCGGGAAGGGGTAAAGCGCGATCGTGGTCATATGCGGGGTGAGGAAAGCTATTCCAAAACTCAGGAACGCGACCGGTCCCATGATCGACAGGTAGGACGGCGTTAACAGATGCGTCGACGCCGCCATCATCAATCCGCCCGCGAGAACGCAGGCCAATCCCACTTTCACCGAATTGTCGCCGCCGAGGCGTGGCGAGACATAGCGCAGCACGACTGAGCCGAGAAAATAGCTGCCGGTCTGCATCAGCATGCCCATGCCGAACGCCGTAGGCGACAGGCCGACCAGTTTGATCAGAATGAACGGCAACATCGTTGCCTGCGCGTATAAGGCCCCCACCGAGCCTGCAAGCACCAGCGAGGCGGCGACGAAGCGCGGATTACGGATCAGAATGCTGTAAGCGCCGAAAAGCGGGCCGGGTAGGATCCGACGGCGATCCGGACTGCCGGTCTCGCGCATGAAGGCCAGCACCGCGACGCCGGTCAGCATTCCGAAGCCGACAAGCAGGAAGAAGATCGATTGCCAGCCGAATGCGGCAAGCGCCAACCCGCCGAGCGTGGGCGCCATGGCGGGGCCGATAGCCAACATGATCCCAATCAGATTCATGATGCGTGCGGCTTCGACGCCGACGAACTGGTCGCGCACGATGGCGCGCGCCACGGTAATCCCGACGGAAGCGCCGATGCCCTGGATAAGGCGGCCGGCCAGCAGCCAACTGACATCCGGCGCAAAGGCCGCGAGAAGACTTCCAATAATGTAGATGGCAACGAAGACGATCGTGGCGCGGCGGCGACCGAAGGCATCCGATGTCGGCCCGGCAAGCAATTGTGCGATGGAAAAGCCGGCGAAATAGATCGACAGCGTCATCTTGATCGTCGCATCGCTGGTGGAAAAGGCGCGCACCAGTTCCGGCATCGCCGGCGTATAGACCGACATGGAGATCGGGCCGAGCGTCGCCATCAGCGCGCCGATTATGCTCGTGCGCCGCTCGCTCATGCGGGTCTTGTCTGCTGGCTGTGCCAAAGGATGATTCCGGCGGGATCGTGAAGCGTGAACGCCTGGCGACTGCATAGGCCAGCGGCGTTATGAGGTCAATTGTCAGGTAGGCTTATTGGTTCGCCTTGGTTGCGGCGCGCGCCGATTCCAATCCGGCCGCGATACCGGCGCCGAGAAACATCGTATCGCTTGCAAGGATGAAGAAGCTCACGCCTTTGCCTTGCCATAAGGCGATATCATCCGGCGTCGGGCGGA
This sequence comes from uncultured Rhizobium sp., assembly GCA_945952045.1. Taxonomy (GTDB): domain Bacteria; phylum Pseudomonadota; class Alphaproteobacteria; order Rhizobiales; family Rhizobiaceae; genus Metarhizobium. The sequence goes on along the minus strand of CAMFHE010000013.1, from coordinate 67,191 downwards.
AGATGCCGGCGATGCGGCCCGCGCCGGTTGCGGCAGATGCGATGGTGACGATTGCCGCCTGCAGCCTTTCGCGCCCCTCCGCCCCCAGTGCGCCGATGGAAACCGAGAGGTCACCGGGCCCGATGAAGATCACGTCGACCCCCTCGACGGCGGCGATTTCGGCGATATTGGCAAGCCCGGCCGCCGTTTCCACCTGAATGGCGAGCAGCAATGTGCGATTGGCGGTCTCGAGGTAATCCGGAATGCGGTAACCGTAGGCGGCGGCGCGGCCCGGACCGACCCCGCGTGATCCGACCGGTGGATAGCGCGTGGCGGCAACCGCTGCTCGCGCCTCAATGGCGGTCGAGACGCGCGGCACCAGAACGCCGGCGGCACCCGCATCCAGCGCGGCCGCGATCTGCTCCGGCGCATGGCCGGGCACGCGCACCATCACCGGCACGCCATGCACGTCGCCGGCGCGGATCAGATCCTCAAGCCGCTCGCGACCGATCTGGGAATGTTCCGCATCGATGCAAAGGAAGTCCGGACCGGTCGCCGCGACGACCTCGATGGCGACAGGATGAGGGATGGCCGCAAAAGGGCCGATCAACGGTTCACCGGCGATCGCCCGCTGTCTGAAATTCGATGTCATATCCGCTCCCTGACGCCGTTCGCACTGAAAAGTTTAAGCTTGAATGAAGTTGCTTTCAAGCGTGGGTCTTTTCATTGCTTCGCGTTTGGAGGCGTGGCCGCCGAGGGTGTCCCGTCGGCGGCCAATGTGTCAGGCGGCGGCACGTTTCTGGCCATGGCGCAGCAGCATGCCGTAGAGGTCGCGCGGCTCGTCCGGATCGGCGAGCAGGTCGAGCGGCTGGTGGACGTTGCGGCCGACCAGCTTGTCGCGAACATAGCGCAGCGCGGAGAAGTCCTCCGTCGCGAAGCCGACGCTGTCGAACAGGGTCACTTCGCCATCATCCTTGCGGCCCTTTGCCTTGCCGGCAATGACCTGCCAGAGTTCCTCGACCGGGTAATCGCCGGGCAATTGCTGGATCTCGCCTTCGATGCGGGTCTGCTCGGGATATTCGACGAAGATGCGCGAGCGCAGCAGGATATCGCTATGAAGTTCGGTCTTGCCGGGGCAATCGCCGCCGACGGCGTTGATGTGCACGCCGCTGCCGACCATGTTGTCGGTGAGAATGGTGGCGTTCTGCTTGTCGGCGGTCACGGTGGTGATGATCTGCGCGCCTTCGACGGCCTCATGGGCCGACCGGCAGGCCGTGATCTCGAACCCGCGGCCTTCGAGGTTTTGCGCGCAACGCGCGGTCGCGGCGGGATCGATGTCGTAAAGACGAAGGCGATTGACGCCGAGGATCGCCTTGAAGGCCAACGCCTGGAATTCGCTCTGCGCGCCATTGCCAATGATGGTCATGGTATCGTGGCGCGACGGCACGAGATGGCGGGCGGCGACGGCAGAAGTCGCGGCGGTGCGCAGCGCCGTCAGGATGGTCATTTCCGAGAGCAGCAGCGGATAGCCGGTATCGACATCGGAGAGAACGCCGAAGGCGGTGACCGTCTGGCGGCCGCTTCTGGTGTTTTTCGGATGGCCGTTGACATATTTGAAGCCGTAAAGCGCGCCGTCGCTGGTCGGCATCAGTTCGATGACGCCGTCAGGCGAATGGGCGGCGACACGCGGCGTCTTGTCGAAATGCTCCCAGCGGGCGAAATCTTCCTCGACATAGGCCGCCAGTTCCTTGAGGAAGGTTTCGACGCCGATGTCGAGCACCAGGTTCATCATATTCTCGACGCTGATAAACGGAACGATATTCAGCGTATTGGTCGATGCGAGCATCAGAAACTCCTCGTGGGTCGGTCCAGAACCTTGCGGCCCATCAGGCTTGCGGTGAGATCGACGAGCAGGGTGGCGGTGCGGCCGCGCTCGTCGAGGAAGGGATTGAGTTCCACCAGGTCGAGGCTGGTGACGACGCCGCTGTCATGCAGCATTTCCATGATCAGATGGGCTTCGCGGAAGGTGGCGCCGCCGGGAACGGTGGTGCCGACGGCCGGCGCAATCGCCGGATCGAGGAAATCGACGTCGAGGCTGACATGCAGCAGGCCGTTCGCCGCCTTCACGCGCTCCAGAAAGGCCTTCAGCGGCGCGACGACGCCATGCTCGTCGATATAGCGCATGTCATGCACGGTGATATCGAGATCGTCGAGTGCGGCGCGCTCGGCGGCATCGACACTGCGAATGCCGATCATGCAGACATTGGCGGGATCGACCGCGGCGGCCAGCGGCGGGAAATGCTTGTCGAAGCCGGGGCGGCCGGTGAAATAGGCGACCGGCGTGCCGTGCAGGTTTCCGCTGCGGGTGGTATCCAGCGAATGCAGGTCCGTATGGGCATCGAGCCAGAGGACGAAAAGCGGGCGACCAAGCTTGGCAGCGCGTCGGGCAAGACCAGAAACGGAGCCGGCCGAAATGATGTGGTCGCCGCCGAGAAAGATCGGAAAACCCTCTTCGCTGCTGGCATAGGCGGTGTCCGCGATGGCCTGCGTCCAAGCGACGACTTCAGGCAGTTGCTGGATGGCGGCGTTGGGGTGTGAAATGGCAGCGATTTCCGGACGGGCGACGTTGCCGAGGTCTTCGACGGTATGGCCGAGTTCCCTCAGCGTGGCCACGAGCCCGGCGACGCGTAGCGAGCTCGGACCCATTTCGCAGCCGAGCCGCGAAGAACCGTCCTGAACCGGGGTGCCGATCAATTTGCAGTGCATGTCATTCTCCTTTGATGTATCTGAGCATGGAGGCTTGGCGAAATGAACGGATCAATTTGCCAATTCTGGTGAAAAGGCTTATCAAAATGGCGGAAGGCCTGATCGAATTGCACCATGGACGAGCTTGACGAAAAACTTGTGACCCTGCTGCGCCACAATGGCCGGCGCAGCATTTCCGACCTCGCCATCGACCTGAAGGTGTCGCGGGCAACCATTCGCGCCCGCATGGAAAAGCTGGAGCGCGACGGCGGGATCCTTGGCTATACCGTCATCCTGCGCGCCGATGCCGTGGAATTGCCAGTGCGCGGCATCATGATGGTGGAGATCGAGGGGCGGGTCACGGACAGGGTGATCCAGACACTCGGTGGCTTCCCGGAAATCTCCGCCATCCACACCACAAACGGCCGCTGGGACCTGATCATAGAGCTGGGGGCCCAGACGCTCAGCGATCTGGACCATGTGCTGCGCCGCATCCGGCTGGTGCCGGGCATCACCTCCAGCGAAACCAATCTTCTGCTGGCAACGCCGCGCAGCACGCGGGCGCGACTATGAGCGTCGTCTCTACTTCGACCTTACGCATTTTGCGGAGACCATAACCGATGATCGTTCGCCAGTCGCCGACGCTGTTGCAGCTTGCCTATGTGCTGCGCGGTTCGGTCGTGCCGAAAATCCTGCCGCAACTGACCCTGACGGCGCTTGTCGGTCTCATCGTCGTCGTCCTGCATCGCTGGGAGCCGGCCTATGTGCCATCGGTGACCGGCCTGCCGTTCGCGCTGATCGGCATCGCGCTTTCGATCTTCCTCGGCTTCCGCAACAATGCCTGCTACGATCGCTGGTGGGAGGCGCGCAAGCAATGGGGCGAACTGATCGCCGTCAGCCGCGCGCTTGGGCGGCAAAGCATCGTTCTGCAGCGTGGCCCAGATGATGCCGAGGGCAGGGGCGAGCGTCATGCCCTGCTCGGCGACATCGGGCTCTTCGCTCATTTGCTCGTTGCGCATCTGCGGCCGCAAAATCCCGCGAAACCCTCTCGTCCGGCCTTCGATCCTGACCTACTTGGAATAGGGAGCCCGGACGCCGCTCTGCGCGCATCTGCTGAACGTCTGGCGCGGCTGCGCGGCGAGGGGCGCATCAGCGATATTCTCTACCAGACGCTGGAGCGCTCGATCGATCAGCTCGGCGGCGTGCAGGCGGCCTGCGAGCGAATTCGCAATACGCCTCTGCCCTATGCCTATACGCTGCTTTTGCATCGCACCGCCTATCTGTTCTGCTTTCTGTTTCCCCTGGGTTTCGTCGATACGCTTGGCTGGATGACGCCGTTCTGCTCTGCGCTGGTCGCCTATGCCTTTTTCGGGCTGGATGCGCTTGGCGTCGAGCTGGAAAATCCCTTCGACGACACCGATCATGCCCTGCGGCTGACGGCGATGGCGCGCATCGTCGAGATCGGCCTGCTCGAGGCCATGGGCGAGACAGACCTCCCGCCACAGATCGAGCCTGTTCAGCACGTCCTGATGTGACAATCCTGACTGCCGGGCGCATCCCGCGTCGGCATCGCAGATTTCGCTTGTCTTCGAATTATTATGTATATACTTATTATGGCGAGGGCGCGGAACCGAAGACGATGGCGCGCACGAAAAAACCTCTGCCAATATCGGGAGCGCGCGCCGTGGAGAGCGTGTCAGGCTTCCCCAACGCTTGAAAAGGATTGTGGCCATGACCATCACATTGCACCCGGGCAAGGTTCCGCTTGCCGATCTCGCCCGCGTCTACTGGAACGGCGAAAACGTGCGCCTCGACCGTGGCTGCGATGCTGCCATCGAAAAGGCGGCGGCGCGAATTGCGGCGATTGCCGCCGGCAACGCTCCGGTCTACGGCATCAATACGGGCTTCGGTAAGCTCGCCTCGATCCGCATCGATGCGGCCGATGTCGCGACGCTGCAACGCAATCTGATCCTGTCGCATTGCTGCGGCGTCGGCGCGGCGCTGCCGGTCGAAATCGTTCGCCTGATCATGGCGCTGAAACTGATTTCGCTCGGCCGTGGCGCTTCGGGCGTGCGCCTGGAACTGGTGCGGTTGATCGAAGGCATGCTGGAAGCCGGTGTTACGCCGGTTATCCCGGAAAAAGGTTCGGTCGGCGCTTCCGGCGACCTCGCGCCGCTGGCGCACATGACGGCCGTAATGATGGGCGAGGGCGAAGCCTTCCTCGCCGGCGAGCGCCTTGCGGGTGCCGAAGCGCTGGCGCGCGCCGGCCTGACGCCGATCCGTCTTGCCGCCAAGGAAGGTCTGGCGCTGATCAACGGCACGCAGGCCTCGACCGCCCTGGCTTTGGCCGGCCTCTTCCGCGCCCACCGCGCCGCGCAATCCGCACTCGTCACCGGCGCGCTGTCGACCGATGCCGCCATGGGCTCGTCCGCGCCGTTCCATCCCGATATCCATTCGTTGCGCGGTCACAAGGGCCAGATCGATGCGGGTGCGGCGCTGCGCCGCCTGCTCGAAGGCTCGGAAATTCGCAACAGCCATATTCACGGCGACGAGCGCGTGCAGGATCCCTATTGCATCCGCTGCCAGCCACAGGTCGATGGCGCCTGCCTCGATCTCTTGCGCTCGGTCGCCCGCACGTTGGAAATAGAAGCCAATGCCGTCACCGACAATCCGCTTGTGCTCTCGGATGACGAAGTCGTTTCGGGCGGCAACTTCCACGCCGAACCGGTGGCCTTTGCCGCCGACCAGACGGCGCTCGCCATCTGCGAAATCGGCGCCATCGCCCAGCGCCGCATCGCGCTTCTGGTCGATCCCGCCCTGTCGCATGGCCTGCCGGCCTTCCTGTCCAAGAAGCCGGGCCTCAATTCCGGTCTGATGATCGCCGAAGTCACCTCGGCAGCGCTGATGTCGGAAAACAAGCAGATGTCGCACCCGGCCTCGGTCGACTCCACGCCGACATCGGCCAATCAGGAAGACCATGTTTCCATGGCCTGCCATGGCGCCCGCCGCTTGCTCGGAATGACTGACAACCTCTTCGCCATTCTCGGCATCGAAGCTCTGGCCGCAGCGCAGGGCGTGGAATTGCGCGGTCCGCTGACGACGAGCCCGGAACTGCAGAAGGCGCTGGCCGCCATCCGCACGAAGGTCGCCGGCCTCGATGACGACCGTTACATGGCCGACGATCTGAAGGCCGCCGCCGATCTCATTGCCAGCGGCGCACTCGCCGCCTCGGTCGATGCGGCGATCCTGCCGGTTCTGGAAACCTGAAAACGCGGCGCGGCGTCCAGCAGGAAGTGCTTACTTCCCGACGACGCCGCGCACGCCCCCGCCGATCAGCAGGGCGCTGTCCATCAGCGCCAGCACCGGGTTGAGACCACCCGATACCGCGAGATAGCGCGGCGCCCATTCCGGGTGGAACTTCGCCTTGAAGGCACGCAAACCCTTGAAATTATAGAAGCGCTCGCCATGCTCGAACAGCGCTCCGCCGACGCGGTCCCAGACCGGTGAGACGGAGCGCTTCGACATGCCCGACAGCGGCGCCATGCCGAGATTGAAGGTCTGGAAGCCCTTGTCGCGCAGATGCTCGATAATGCGCACGAACAGGAAATCCATCGATCCCTTCGGTGCCTCAGGCGAGAAGCGCATCAGGTCGATCGAGCCTTCTTTCAACATGTCGGAGACCAGGAGGTTGGCGAAAGCGACGATCCGGCCCTCCTGCCGCAGAACGGCAACCGGTTGCGACAACACGTAATCGCGATCGAAAGCGCCGAGCGAAAAGCCCTTTTCGCGGGTGTTGTGATGCCCGAGCCATGCATCGGAAACCGCTTTCAACTCGTCATAGACCTGCGGCACATCGGCGGTTTCGATGATCTCGAAATCCAGGCCATCGCGCACCGCCTTGCTGGCGGTCTGGCGCAGGTTTGCCCATTTGCCGCCTTTCATCTCGAAATTCTTAAGATGCACGATGGCGAGCTCGCCAAGTTTGAAGGCCCTCAGGCCCGCATCGGCGCAGTGGGACAAAAGAGCAGGTGAGACCTGATAGAAGACGGCGCGGCAGCCGGCGGCGCGCGCCGATTCCACGAAGCGCCAGACGAGGTCGGTATAGGCTTTCGGATTGCCGACCGGATCGAACAGGCAGATCCACGAGCGGCCCTGGACGCCGAACATGATGAAGGCATCGCCCTTTTCCGAAAACAGCAGCGACTTGTCGCCCATGCGCACGAGATTGGCGTCGGCGACATCCTGCTTGTCGACGATTGCCGAAGCACGGCTCAATTCGTCCGCCGTCGCTGGATGCACCCATTGGCGCGCGGGACGCAGCAGGCCGAAGATCGCCACCGCCGAGGACATGATGACGATGCCGAGAACGGCGCGCAAACCGCGCGGCGCTTCGCCGGTGAACTCGAACTGCCACCAGAGGTCACGGCTGTATTCGACATCGCGATAGACGAACAGCAGCACGCAGACCGCGCCGATGATGACGATGCCCATTGCCATCAGCCAGGGAGGCGTCAGCGCCTGCTGGAACAGCGATGCCGGGCGGCGGAACAGCCGCCGCGTCAGAAACAGGCTGGCGGCAAGGAACAGCAGCAAGGCTGCCTCGAACAGCGCGACGGCCTTCAGCAGCGCAAAGGCAAGCGCAACCAGCGAAGCGCCGAAGACCACCCACCATGCGCCATCCAGCCGTTGGCCAATGCCGCGGGCGGCGATCACCAGCGTCAGGCCAAGCAGGCTGGAGAGGAAATGCGCGCCTTCGACGATCGGAAGCGGCAGGTACATGGACAGGAAAGCAAGATTGTCGTCCGGCGTCGGCGTCACGCTCGAAAAGATCAACATCACGCCGCAGATCACCGACAGCGTCGCCAGCAGCAGCGGCGAAACGCGCCCGCCGAGTCGCCTGATGCTGGAGGCGGCCGGATGATGCGTCAGCTGCCGCACCTCCGTCGTCAGCACGATGGCGATAGCGAGTATCAGCGGCAGGACATGGTAGATGACGCGGTAAAGCACCAGCGAGCCGAGAACGGCCTCGACATCGGCGGAGCTGCCGAGCGATGCGATGATCACCGTTTCGAAGACACCGAGGCCGGCCGGCACATGGCTGAGCACGCCGAATCCGACAGCGATGGCGTAAATGGCGAGGAAAGCCGGCCAGCTCAGATGCGAATCCGGCAGCAGCACATAAAGCACCGTCGCAGAGGCGGCGATATCGGCCAGCGTGATGACGAACTGGCGCAGGCAGGTGCCGGCATCCGGCAGCGTCAGCGCGCTTCCGCCGATATGCAATTCGCGCCCGCCGCGGCTATAGAACACCAGACTTCCAAGAGCGACAAGGATGATGAGCGACAGCAGCTGCAACAGCCACGGCGCCATGCCGAGAAGCGGCGCGACGTCATTCGCGACCAGAAGGCCGGCAAGCGAGGAGACCGCCGAAAGCCCAAGCCCGAAGGCCAGCGTGACGAAGGCGACGATGCGGGTGATATCGTCTGGCGGCACGTCGAGGCGCGAATAGGCGCGGTAGCGGATCGCTCCCCCGCTCAGCGCGCCGAAGCCCGCCGTATTCCCGACCGCATAGGCGCTGAACGCCGTCAGCGCCACATGGGCGAAGGGCGCCTTGCGGCCCAGATAACGGAAGGCATTGAGATCGTAGCAGATCAGGCAGAGGAAGCTCAGCGCGGTGAAGACCAGCGCCAGGGCGATGTCTGACCAGGGCGTTGCCCGCAGCGCGGCGATCACGTCGTCATATTTGACTTCCGACGTCAGGTGATAGATGGCGATGCCAACCAGCGCGAAGACCGCGACAATGCCTGCCGCCACTAAAAATCTCCGGAAACGGCGCAGGAAAGGAAAGCGCGGCTCGGCCGGTTGCGGCATGGACACGATCATGTCCTGTTCGTTGTCATCGATCACTGACATCTGTCTACTTTCGACTCGTTGGCGCGTCTTGATGCGGCCGATGGCGGCGGCCTGAACCCAATTTAGGGCGATATCGCGTCAGAATATGCATGGGTCAAACAAAAATCGCTCGAATTGCAAAAGAAGCTTTCGATGACGGTGGTTCACAATCGCGTTTGCCCATCTTGAAGCTTTGCATCAGCTCCCTATCTGCATCTTCGCATAGCCTTCCGAGACTGAAAAATCGTTTTTGGAACAATGGCATGCGTAGTGAATGAAAAGTTAAGTCGCGCTTACCTTTTTGAGGTCGACGCGCCCTGACGCTTCAATATCATTGATAGTGGAAATCATGCGTACCAACCAGTTTTTGCATACGTCCTTCACTCCGCGCGATCTGGCCATCCTGAGGGATGCCCTGGAAATATGGTGCGAGGAGAAGCGCGTAGAATTGGGCAGCGTCGTCGCCGAACTTGCCGCCACCGCGCTCGTGAACATGTTCCGCGAGGGGCACCGCACCGTTCCGGCCCTGATCGACCAGCTCAACCGCCACAAGTCGCTGTCATCAGAATTCGTCTTGTAGACGATCAGCAATCTCATATCTGGAAAAGGCAGGACGGCCGGGTGGAAACCCGGCCGTCGTCTTATTGTGTCGAAACAGCTCGATCTGCCTCGATCAGGACTTCAGCGCCCGTTCGAAGACGCGGGCGAGGCGTTCGGCGAAGGCGCGGGGGTCTGCCGGCTTGTCGCCATCGAGCACCCGGGCCTGGTCGAGCAGCAATTGCACGGCATCAGTGCGGAACTCGTCGCCTGCGGGCGCTGCGGCAATCGCCGCGATCAGCGCATGGCCGGGATTGACTTCCAACACCGGTTTGGCCGCCTGGTCCATGCGACCGGCGCCTTGCAGGATCTTTTCAAGCTGCCGATCCGGCCCCTGTTCGGTGGCAACCAGGCAGACCGGACTTTCGGTCAAACGGTCCGAGGCGCGCACATCCGAGACCGCATCACCAAGCGTCGTCCTCGCAAAAGCGATAAAGCCGTCGACATCCGTATTTGCCTTTGGTTTGTCGTCCTTGCCGTCGAGCGGCTTGATCTCGGCCAGATCGGCATTGCCTTGCGTGATCGAACGGAAAGGCTTGCCGTCGAAATCCGGCGCGGTCGTCACCCAGAAACTGTCGACCGGATCGGTCAGCAGCAGCACTTCGATGCCGCGCGCGCGAAAACCTTCTAGCTGCGGAGAAGCCTTGAGCTGGGCGAGCGAACTGCCGGCGAGATAATAGATCGCCTTCTGCCCGTCCTTCATGTCCTTGACGTAGTCGGCCAGCGAGCGTACCGGCTCTTCCGCCGCAGTCGTGCGGAAACGGGAAAGCTTGATCAGCTGCTCTCGGCGCTCGAAATCCTCGTAGATGCCTTCCTTGATGACGCTGCCGAAGATCTCCCAGAGCTTTGCGAAGCTTTCCGGCTCGTTTTCGGACAGTTTCTCGATGCCGGTCAGTACACGGTTGGTCACGCCCTTGCGGATGGCGGCGAGCAGAGGGCTTTCCTGGATCATCTCGCGCGAAACGTTGAGCGGCAGGTCGGACGTATCGACGAGGCCACGCACGAAACGCAGATAGCGCGGCAGAAGCTCGGCGTCGTCGGTGATGAATACACGCTTGACGTAGAGCTTCATCCGTCCCTTGCGGTCGGCGTCGAAGAGATCGAACGGCGCCGAAGTGGGAACGAAGGCGAGGGCGGTATATTCGTGTCGACCCTCGGCGCGGAAATGCACCGTCAGCGCCGGTTCGTCATACTGGCCGGCGACACCGCGATAGAAATCGGTATATTCCTCCTTGGAAATTTCCGATTTCGGGCGCGTCCACAGGGCCGTGCCGTCCGTCAGGCGGTTCGGTTCGGCATCCGGCTTTTCGTAGAGATCGATCGGCACTGGCACATGGCCGGATTGCTGCTTGACGATATGCTCGACGCTCCAGCGCGAGGTATATTTCTGCGCGTCTTCCAGAAGATGCAGGGTGATGCGCGTACCGCGCTTCGGCGCGTCGGCCGCGGAAGCCTCGGCGATGCTATAGCTGCCCTTGCCGTCCGAGGACCAGAGCCATGCCTCGCCCGAACCGGCGCGCCGGGAGACGACATCAACCTTGTCGGCAACCATGAAGGCCGAATAGAAACCGACGCCAAACTGGCCGATAAGCTGTGCGCCGTCCTTGCCCTTGGCGGCTTCGACCATCTCCATGAAAGCGCGGGTGCCGGAGCGGGCGATGGTGCCGAGCGATTCGATCATCTCGGCGCGGCTCATGCCGATGCCGTTGTCCTGGATGACGATGCGGCGGCCTTCCTCATTCAGGACAAGCGAAATATGCGGCTGGGCATCGTCGCCGAAGAGTTCGGGATGGGTGATCGCTTCGTAGCGCAGCTTTTCGCAGGCATCGGCCGCATTCGAGATCAGCTCGCGCAGGAAGACGTCCTTGTCGGAATAAACCGAATGCACCATCAGGTGCAGCAGGCGGGCGACATCGGCTTCGAAGACATGATTCTCGACGGTTTTTTCCGCAGTTTCGCTCATCGGGTGGCAAACTCCTTTCAATGCAGGCGATTCGTCGCCTCACTTGGCAAGGCCGGCGGTAGAATTCAAGGCCGTGATGCACTTGAAACCGCTCATGGGGCCATGACAGATAGAGCACGTTCACGATTCTGTTCCATTCGCCGGGTGAGACTTGCGATCTCCGCCGGCACGTTCGAGACGGCAGGATGACAGGCGACATCGACGGCGAGACGACCTTTTTCGTGGTGGCAAACGATCATGCGGAGCAGCCGCCGATGCGTCTGGGCAGGCTTGCCGATCACGTCCGCGACTATGTCCGTAACGCGTCCTCCGAAAATACCCGCCGCGCCTATGCTTCGGATTGGCGGCATTTCGACGCCTGGTGCCGGCGTAACGGGATGGAGGCGATGCCGCCGCGTCCGCAGATGATTGCGCTTTATATCGCAGCCCTTGCGGCCGGCGAGTGTGGTAGCCGCTCTTCGGTCGGCACTATCGAGCGGCGACTGTCGGCGCTGTCCTGGAATTTTGCGAAGCGCGGATTGATGCTTGACCGAGCCGATCGGCATATCGCCACGGTGCTGGCCGGCATTCGCCGCAGCCATGCCCGCCCACCGATGCAGAAGGAAGCGATCCTGCCCGCCGATCTCATCGCCATGCTGGAAACGCTGGATCGCGGCAGTTTGCGGGGTTTGCGCGACCGGGCGATCCTGCTCATCGGCTTTGCCGGCGGTTTGCGCCGCTCGGAAATCGTCGGGCTGGATTGCGGGCGCGGACAGACCGAGGACGGCACCGGCTGGATCGAGATCTTGAGAGAAGGCATCCTCGTGACGCTGCGCGGCAAGACCGGCTGGCGCGAGGTCGAGGTCGGGCGCGGCTCCGCGGACGCGACCTGCCCGGTGGCGGCGCTGGAAACCTGGCTCCGTCTCGGTCGGATCGACAACGGGCCGCTGTTTCGCGCCATTGCCGGCATGGATTCGAAGGTCGGCGCCGGGCGCATGAACGACCGGCATGTGGCGCGACTGGTGAAACGAACGACGCTGGCTGCCGGAGTGCGCGCCGATCTTTCCGAGGCCGAGCGCACCTTGAAATTTTCCGGCCACTCGCTGCGCGCCGGCCTTGCCACGGCGGCCGAGGCGGAGGAGCGCCATGTCCAGAAGCAACTCGGCCATGCATCTGCGGAAATGACACGGCGGTATCAGCGCAATCGCGACCGTTTCCGCATCAACCTGACCAAGGCCTCCGGTCTTTGATCATTCAAATGGAGTTTTCGCGTGAGCGTCACGATTTACGGCATCAAGAATTGCGACACGATGAAGAAGGCGCGTAGCTGGCTCGACCAGAACGGCATCGCCTATGATTTTCACGATTACAAGGCCGAAGGCATCGACGAAGCGCATCTGAAGCGCTGGTGCGCGGAGGCCGGCTGGGACAAGGTGCTCAACCGCGCCGGAACGACGTTCCGGGCGCTGCCCGAGGCTGACAAGACCGATCTCTCCGAAGACAAGGCCATCGCGTTGATGCTGGTGCAGCCGTCTATGATCAAGCGTCCGGTGCTGGAAAGCGGTCCCGGGCTGCAGATCGGCTTCAAGCCAGAGCTTTACGCGGCCTTTTTTGGCCTCTGATCATTGCTGTGCGGTGCGATCGCCGGTATCGCCCGCCGCGTCCGGCGTGCGCGAAAACACGTCGAGCGTCATGCCATCGAGAATCTCGGCCATGGCGTCGCGCACCAGCGTCATCGAACGCCGCACTTCACAAGCCTCCGGGTCGTTGCAATCGTCGCAGGCCTCGAATGCGGTGCGGCTGGCGCAACGGATCGGCGCGAGCGGTCCGTCCAGGGTGCGAATGGCGTGGCCGATTTGGATTTCGGTTGCCGGCTTGGACAGCGCATAACCGCCGCCCGGCCCCTTCTTCGAGCGGACGATGCCGGCGTTGCGAAGTTCAAGCAGGATCGTGTCGAGGAACTTCTTCGGAATATTGTTGCGCGCAGCGATTTCGCTGCTCAGCGCCGAGCCGCCCGGCGGTAGACGCGCGAGGTCGTTCAAGGCCTTGAGCCCGTATTTTCCCTTTTTCGTCAGCATGACCGCTCTTTCGCGGCGCGGAACTCAACTCGCCACGCCGGCAATATTCGAGAAAGTTGACGGGCCTATACCAGAACCTTTTGCTCGACGCGATCTTCCTGGCCAAAGAATTTCAAATATCGTTCGACTTCCTCCGGCTCGCCGGTCGCTTTTTGCGGGTTGTCGGACAGTTTCACGGCCGGGCGGCCATTGGCGTCCACCACCTTGCAGACGATGGAGATCGGTTTCAGCCCGTCGATGGTCTTCGGGGCGCAGCCGGCGAAGTCGTTGGTGAGGTTGGTGCCCCAGCCGAAACTCATCCGCACCCGGCCCTCGAAATGGCGGTAGGTATCGACGATGGCGTCGACGTCGAGACCGTCGGAGAAGATCAGCATCTTCGTCTTCGGATCGCGGCCCATTTTTTCCCACCAGGCGATGATCTTTTCCCCGCCTTCGATAGGTGGTGCGCTGTCGGGGCGGAAACCGGTCCAGTCGGCCACCCATTCCGGCGCGTTGCGCAAGAAAGCCGCGGTGCCATAGGCGTCCGGCAGCACGATCAGCAGGTTGCCGCCGTAGAGCTTGTTCCAGTCGCGCAGCACCTTGTAGGGCGCTTCGGCCAGTTCAGCGTCGGTTTCTGCCAAGGCTGCGGCGACCATCGGCAATTCATGCGCATTGGTGCCGACGGCTTCGAGATCGGAATCCATGGCGAGCAGGACGTTGCTGGTGCCGGTGAAACGCGGGCCGATGCCTTCCTTCAGCGCCTCGACGCACCAGCGCTGCCACAGGAAACTATGGCGACGGCGGGTACCGAAATCGGAAATGCGCAGGCCCGGCAACAGCCTCAACCGCTCGACCTTGGACCACATCTTCGCCTTGGCGCGGGCATAGAGCACGTCGAGGGTGAAGTAGCCGAGGTCGCGCATCGCCGCGCGCGACCGCAGCTCGTTGATGATCGCCAATGCGGGAATTTCCCACATGGTGGTCTCGACCCACTTGCCGTGGAAATGCAGCGTATACTGGCCGTTGGCCTTGGAAAGTTCGTATTCAGGAAGCTGGAAATTCGACAGCCAGGCGAGAAATTCCGGCTCGAAAATCTGCGCCTTGCCATAGAATGTGTTGCCCGCCAGCCAGATCATCTCCTTCTTGGAGAGCCGAAGCGTGCGGGCGTGGTCGAGTTGGGCGCGCAGTTCGCCCTCGTCGATCTCGTCGGCGAGACGCACCGATTTCGTGCGGTTGATCAGCGCGAAAGTCGCCGATACATCCGGATAAAGCTTCCAGATCATCTGCAGCATCAGGAGCTTGTAGAAGTCGGTGTCGATCAGGCTGCGGATGATCGGATCGAGCTTCCATGTGTGGTTGAAAACGCGGCGGGCGATATCGGTCTTCGCCATGGGTTCAGCCCTGATTCCTGTTGCTGTCGTGCCGTGGCGCTTGACCGTCCGGCGAATGATGTCATGGAGTTATCGGGAAAACACGCGGCGCTGTCCAGCCAAATCGATTAAAAGCGACATGCGTTTTCGCCGCCGCCCTCAATAGCCGCGCTGGCGATCGACGAGATCGGGCAGGGCTTTACCGCGCTCGAAGCCTGCGATCTGCGTCTCCACGTTGCGGAACAGGGCCCGCTCGTCGGAGGAGGCGGCGGCATGCGGCGTGACGATGACGTTTTTCATGCCCCAGAGCGGGCTGTCGGTCTCCAGCGGTTCGCGCTCGAAAACGTCGAGCGAAGCGCCGCCGAGAACGCCCTTTTCCAACGCTGCAACGATATCGCCCGAAACCTGGCTTTTGCCACGGCCGGCATTGATGAAGACCGGCTTGCCGAGCGCGCCGCCCTGGCGCAGCCTGGAGAACAGGCCGGCATTGTAGAAGCCTTCCGTCTCCGGCGTCAGCGGCAGCAGGCCGACGAGGAAATCGGTGCGACCGAGGAAGGCATCGAGGCCGGCGGAATCGAAGGTTTCCAGACTGTCGATGGTTTTTTGCGTGCGCGACCAGCCGATGACATCGAAACCCATGACCTTCAATTTATGCACGGCATCGAGCCCGAGGACACCGAGACCCATGACGCCGACGGTGATTTCGCTCGCCTGTGGCTGCGCAAGTTCCTCCCACTGTCGCGCGGCCTGCATGTCGGCATAGGTGAAGCACTGGCGCAGATGCGTCAGGCATTGCAGCACCACCCATTCGCTCATGCGGGTCGTCAACGTGTGATCGACGAAGCGGACGATCGGGATATCCGGCAAGCTGGGGATGGACAGGATGCTGTCGACGCCCGCACCGCCGGAGAATATCACCTTGAGGTCGGGGGCGCGTTCGAACAGGTCCCCATCCGGCTTCCACACCACGGCATACGAAATACCCGAGAGATCGCGCCCACGCGTTGCGGGGTCGGCGAGGTTGATGACCTCGCGCCCGGGAAAAGCGCTCGCAAGCGATTTCGCGACGGTTTCGGGATCGAATTTCAGATCGACGATGACGGGGCTTTTGTCGGACATGGGAATCGCATTCACTGTTTGACGCCGCCGACGGGGACGGCTTCGAGGTTGAAGGCCGCGGCCATCAGCGCGCGGGTATAGTCTTCCTGCGGATCGGCGAAGATGGTTTCCGCCGGCCCCTGTTCCACCACCTTGCCGAAACGCATGACGATGACATGGTTGGACAGGGCTTTGACGACGCGCAGATCGTGGCTGATGAACAGATAGGCAAGGTCATGCTTGGCCTGCAAGTCGCGCAAGAGATCGACCACCTGCGCCTGCACGCTCATATCCAGCGCCGATGTCGGCTCATCGAGCATGACGAAGCGCGGCTTCAGCACCATGGCCCGGGCGATGGCGATGCGCTGGCGCTGACCGCCGGAGAATTCATGCGGAAAGCGCCAGCGGGTGGTCGGATCGAGATTGACCTCTTCCAGCGCCCAGCAGACGCGCCGGTCACGCTCTTCGAAGGAGAGGGCAGGCTCGTGCACGCGCAGGCCCTCGGCGATGATATCGGCGACCGACATGCGCGGCGACAGCGAGCCGAAGGGGTCCTGGAACACGATCTGCATCTGCCGGCGCAGAGGCCGCATCTCGGCGAAGGAAAAACGCTCGATATCCTTACCGACGAAGGCGATGCGACCTTTCGAGGAAATCAGCCGCGTCAGCGCTAGCCCCAGCGTCGTCTTGCCGGAGCCGGATTCACCGACGACGCCGAGCGTCTGGCCGGCGCGCAGTTTCAGATCGATGCCATCCACTGCCTTGACGTGATCGACCACCTTGCGCAGGAAACCGGCCTTGATCGGGAACCAGACGCGCACGTCCTTGCCTTCCATAACCACAGGCTTGGTTTCGTCAGCCGGCGGCGGTTCGCCGGTCGGTTCGGCGTTCAGCAGGTGGCGGGTATAGTCGTGCTGCGGATTGGTGAACACCTGTTCGACGGGGCCGGTCTCGACAATGCGCCCCTTGGTCATGACGCAGACGCGGTCGGCGAATTTGCGCACGATGCCAAGGTCATGGGTGATGAACAGCATCGCCATGCCGTGCTCGGATTTCAGCCCGCGCAGAAGCTCGAGAATCTGGGCCTGCACGGTGACGTCGAGCGCCGTGGTCGGCTCGTCGGCGATCAGCAGTTCCGGGCGGTTGGCGAGCGCCATGGCGATCATGACGCGTTGGCGCTGCCCGCCGGAAAGCTCGTGCGGATAGGCCTTCAGCCTCTTTTCCGGCTCGCGGATGCCGACCTGTTGCAGGAGTTCGAGGGTGCGGGTGCGCGCCGCCGGCCCCTCGATCTGCTGGTGCAGCTTCAGGATCTCGCCGATCTGCTTTTCGATCGTGTGGAGCGGATTGAGCGAGGTCATCGGCTCCTGGAAGATCATGGTGATGTCGTTGCCGCGCACCTGGCGCAGCGCCGCATCGTTGGCCTTCAGCAGGTCCTTGCCCTTGAACAGGATTTCGCCCGAGGGGTAGCTCGCCGCCGGATGCGGCAAAAGCTTCAGGATCGAATTGGCCGAGACGGATTTGCCCGAACCGGACTCGCCGACCAACGCTACGACTTCGCCGCGGGCTATGTCGAAGGAGACGTTTTCGACGGCAAGGCTGGTCTTGCCGCCCTGATGGAAGGCAACCGAGAGATTGCGGATGCTGAGCAGGGGCGAACTCATCGGAACGTCTTTCGCGGATCGAAGGCGTCACGCACGGCTTCGCCGACGAAGATCAGCAGCGACAGCATGATCGACATCGTGAAGAAGGCGGCGAGGCCGAGCCAGGGGGCCTGCAGGTTCTTCTTGCCCTGCGCGATCATTTCGCCGAGCGAGGCCGAGCCCGGCGGCATGCCGAAGCCGAGAAAATCAAGCGAGGTCAGCGTGGTAATCGAGCCCGAGAGGATGAAGGGCAGGAAGGTCAGCGTCGCGACCATGGCGTTGGGCAAGAGGTGCCGGAACATAATCGTCCAGTTGCCGACGCCCAGTGCGCGGGCGGCGCGCACATATTCGAAATTGCGGGCGCGAAGGAATTCGGCGCGCACGACACCGACGAAACTCGTCCATGAAAACAACAGCATGACGCCAAGCAGAATGAAGAAGCCGGGCGGCAAGACGGCGGCGATGATCAACAGGATGTAAAGCACCGGCATCGACGACCAGATCTCGATGAAGCGCTGCATCAGCAGATCGGTCCAGCCGCCGAAATAGCCCTGGATGGCGCCCGCCGTCACCCCGACCAGCGCCGAGGCGATGGTCAGCGCCAGTCCAAACAGCACCGAGATACGGAAACCGTAGATCATCCGCGCCGCAACGTCTCGCGCCTGGTCGTCGGTGCCGAGCCAGTTGAGATTGCCGGTGATGCATTGCGGATCGTTCACGCCTTGCGGATAGCCGGAGCAACGCTCCTGGCTGTCCATCAGCCAGAACGGCTTGGTCGGGGCCGAATGCGGGATGTTGGAATTGGCGGTCGAATAGGAATAACGAATCGGCGGCCAGATCAGCCAGCCATTCGCCTTGATCTCGTCCTGAATGAAATCCGAGCGGTAATCGGTTTCGGCAAGGAAGCCGCCGAATTTCTCTTCCGGATAGTCGATAACAACGGGAAAGAGGATCTCGCCCTTGTAGGAGGCGATCAGCGGCCGGTCGTTGGCGATGAATTCGGCGAACAGGCTGAGCACGAACAGGATCATGAACAGCCAGAACGACCAGTAGCCGCGCCGGTTGGCTTTAAAGTTTTCCCAGCGGCGCAGGTTGGTGGGCGACAGCAGCCCCTTGCGCGGCGGGGCGACAGGCGCTTCGCGCTCGACTGTTGTGGTGGAGGTCGCAGTCATCAGACGTCCCTCCGGTCGAAATCGATGCGCGGATCGATCCAGGTATAGATCAGGTCGGACACAAGGCCGACGACGAGACCGAGCAACGAGAAGATGAAGAGCGTCGCGAACACGATCGGATAATCGCGATTGACCACCGAGAGGTAACCGAGGCGTCCGAGACCATCGAGCGAAAAGATATTTTCGATCAGCAGCGAGCCAGTGAAGAAGGCTGAGATGAAGGCGCCGGGGAAGCCGGCGATGACAATCAGCATGGCGTTGCGGAAGACATGGCCGTAGAGCACTTCGCGCTCGGTCAAGCCCTTGGCGCGCGCTGTCGTCACATATTGCTTCTTGATCTCGTCGATGAAGGAATTCTTCGTCAGCAGGGTCGTGGTGGCGAAGGCCGCCAGCGACAGCGAGATCAGCGGCAGTGTAAGGTGCCAGAAATAGTCGAGGATCTTCTGCCACCAGTTGAGATCGGCGAAATTATCCGAGACCAGACCGCGCAAGGGGAACCAATCGAAGAACGAGCCGCCAGCAAACACGACGATCAGCAGGATGCCGAACAGGAAGCTCGGGACGGCATAACCGATGACGATGACGCCGGAGGTCCAGACGTCGAAGGGCGAGCCGTCCTCCACTGCCTTCTTGATGCCGAGCGGGATGGAAATGATGTAGGAAAACAAGAGGATCCAGACGCCGAGCGAGATCGACACCGGCAGCTTTTCGGCAATCAGGTCGATGACGGGCGTGTTGCGGAAGAAACTTTCGCCGAAATCGAAGCGGATATAGTTCCACATCATCTCGCCGAAGCGGGTGAGCGGCGGCTTGTCGAAGCCGAACTGCTTTTCCAGCTTGGCAATCAGGTCGGGATCGAGACCTTGCGCGCCGCGATAATTGCCGGCTGTATCCGCGCCTTGCTGGCTGACGAGATCGCCGCCGCCTGACAGGCGGTCTGAGGCGCTGTCGCCCTGACCGGTGAGATCGGCGATGACCCGTTCGACCGGGCCGCCGGGTGCGAACTGGATGACCGCGAAGGAGATCGCCATGATGCCGACGATGGTCGGGATCATCAACAGCAGGCGGCGCAGGATATAGGCACCCATCAGCGCGGGCTTCCCGAAAATTTCAAGTCGTCATTCCTTCCGCGCGGCCGCCATAGGGGGCCGCGATTCGTTTCGATTCATTTGGTAGCCAGTCGCCCGGCGAACGCAAGCCGTTCACCGTACCGGCGTCACTTCGCGGCGTCCGTCGACCACCATGCACCGGGGAACCCGAGCCCGTATTCCGGGAAAGTCCCGTGGGTTATACGGTTCCAATAGGCGATGCGCTGGTTGCCGGAATAAAACAGCGGCACGACGAAATGATTGGCGAGAAGCACGCGGTCCATGGCCTTGATCGCCGCCACCTGTTCGTCTCGGTTCGGCGCGAAGATGATCATCTTGATCAGTGCGTCGATGGCCGGATCTGCGATGCCGGCATAATTGCGCGAGCCCGGCCGACTGGCGGCATTCGATCCCCAGAATTCGGCCTGCTCGTTGCCAGGGTTCAGCGTCTCTGCCCAGACTTGGTAGATCATGTCGTAATCGAAGCTGCGAACGCGATTGGTATATTGCGAGGCATCGACGGTGCGCAGCCGCGCATCGATGCCGATCTTCTTGAGATTGTTGGCGAAAGGCAGCACGGTTCGCTCGAAGGACTGGCTGCCGAGCAGGATTTCGATGGAAAGCTGCTGGCCGGTCTTTTCGTTGACCATGCGGTTGCCCTTCAGCACATAGCCGGCTTCCTTGAGCAGGCCGACGGCCTGACGCAGGTTCTCGCGGCTCTTTTGCGGGTCGCCGCCGACTGGGTTGGTATAGGGTGTGGTGAAGACGTCCGCTGGCACCTTGTCCTTGAATCCGTTGAGGATCTCCAGCTCGCGGCCCTGCGGCAGCCCGGAGGAGGCCAGTTCCGTGCCCCAGAAATAGCTGTCGATGCGCTTGAAGGCGTTGAAGGCGAGATTGCGGTTCAGATCCTCGAAGTCGAAGGCATAGTTGAGCGCTTCGCGCACGCGCACGTCCTTGAACTGGTCGCGGCGCAGGTTCGGCACCAAGGCCTGCATGATGCCGGTGGCGCGCAGCGGGTTTTCCACCTCCTCGCGCTTGACGCGACCGTCCTTCGCCGCCGGGAAATCGTAGCCCGTTGCCCAGCGGCTGGCGCTGTTTTCGCGGCGATAATCCACGTTGCCGGCGCGGAAGGCTTCCAGTTCGACATCGAAATCGGCATAGAAATTGTAGTTGATCACTTTGAAATTGTTCTGGCCGACATTGATGTTGAGGTCTTTCGCCCAATAGTCGTCGCGCAATTCGTAGCGGATGGTCGAGCCCGGCGAGAAGGCGGCGATGCGGTAGGGGCCTGAACCCATAACCGGCTCCAGCGTCGTCTTGGCGATGTCGCGCGGATTGCCCTTTTCGTCCTTGCCCTCCCACCAATGCTTGGGAACAATGGAGAATTGACCGAGGATGCTCGGCAGTTCACGATTGTTTTTCTCGTCGAAACGGAAGGTCACCTCACGCTCGCCGGTTTTTTCGGCCGAGACGACATGCGCATAGTAGACGGACATGCGCGGATCGAGTTCCTTCGCCTTGTCGAAGGAGAAGATCACGTCCTCAGGGGTCACCGGTTGGCCATCCGCCCATTTCGCTTCCGCTCTCAGCCGAAATGTGGCGAATGAGATGTCGTCTGGATAGGCGACCGCCTCGGCCAGCAGGCCATAGGACGTCAGCACCTCGTCCTCGGAGGAGGTCAGCAACGTATCGTAGATCATCGCGACGCTGGCGGGCTGTTCGCCCTTGGCCAGCACGGAGTTGAAGGTGTCGAATGTGCCCGTTTCGGACAGGTTCAGCGTGCCGGCCTTGGGGGCATTGGTATTGACATAGCCGAAATGGGCAAATCCCTGGGGCAGTTTCGGCTCGCCGATGCTTGACAGCGCATGGCGCCAGACCAGCGCTTCCTCTGCCTGCGAAACGGCGGGCTGCAACGCCATACCGCACGCAAAAACCGCCACAAGACCTGCTTTCCACCCTGCCAGCATCGACTATCCCTTCATTGTTGCGTCGCCGACACTTTAACGGCAAAAACGGCAAAAGACAGAACCCCCTGTGGCAAGTTCGATACAATATCGAAGCAATCGGTCGGAAGCTGCGCCGACACGGATTCACCAAATTCCGATTGCAGGCTATTTTCCGGGACAAATCAATTTTCGCGGCGGGCAGACGGGACAAGACTTTGGCTTTCGCAGATTTCTTTCGCAGTTTCACATGCGCGGGCCTTGCGGCCCTGCTTCTCGCCTCGGCCCCTGCCGATTTCGCTCAAGCTCAGGATGCAACGCCGGCCAAGGAGTTGTTCGGCGCGGTGACGTTGCCGACGCGCGGCAAGCCGACGCCGTATGGTTTTTACGCCAAGGGCTGCCAGGGCGGCGCGGTTGCCATTCCCACCGATGGTCCGACCTGGCAGGCAATGCGCTTGTCGCGCAATCGCCGCTGGGGCCAGCCGCAGATGATTTCGCTCATCGAGCGCCTGTCGCGCGACGCCGCCAAATATGACGGCTGGCCAGGGTTGCTGCTCGGCGATATCGCCCAGCCGCGCGGCGGGCCGATGAAGACCGGCCATGCCTCGCATCAGATCGGCCTCGATGCCGATATCTGGCTGAACCCGATGCCGCCGCGTCGCCTGTCCTCGAACGAGCGCGAAAACATTTCCGCCCGCTCGATGCTGAAACCGAATGCTTTCCTGACCGTCGATCCCAGCATCTGGACGCCGGCCCATGCGCGGCTGATCATGCGGGCGGCGAGCTATCCGGAAGTCGAACGCATCTTCGTCAACCCAGCGATCAAGAAGAAGCTGTGCGACACCTGGACAGGAGACCGCACCGCGCTCGGCAAGGTGCGCCCCTATTACGGCCACGACTACCACTTCCATATCCGCATGCATTGCCCGGCCGGCGCCAAGGATTGCAAGGCGCAGGCGCCGGTGCCGGCGGGCGACGGTTGCGACAAGTCGCTTGCCTGGTGGTTCACCAAGGAGCCCTGGGCCAAGCCGGACAAGAAGCCCGATACCAAGCCGGTCAAGCCGCGCTACACGAAGCTGTCGGACCTTCCCAAGGCATGCGCGCTGATCCTCGAAGCGCCCTCGGTTCCCTCAGCGGCTTCGGCGACGATGGGCAAGGCGGTCGCGCCCGAGCCTGCGGCTTCGGACGTCGATTCGACGACCGAGGCGTTGCCGGCCGATGTCGAACCCGATGCGGGCGATGCCGGCGACGTGCCGATCCCGCTGGTCAAGCCGGCCGCCCCCTGAGTCTCGGCCGAAAACGCGTGGGCTGTCTTTCCAAAGACAGTCAACGTGTTATAGAAAACCAAATCGATTGAAAGACGAGCCGGGGAGGGCGCATGGCTGCGGAAAAATGCATTGCATTGATCGCGCATGACCAGAAGAAGGACGACATGGTGGACTTTGCCCGCCTGCATCGTCAGACCCTGTCGCAGTATCAGATCTTCGCCACCGGAACGACCGGCGGCCGCGTTCTTGAGGCCTGCCCCGAACTCGAGGTGATCAGGCTGAAAAGCGGTCCTCTCGGCGGCGACCAGCAGATCGGCGCGCTGATTGCCACGGGTGAGATCGATATGCTGATTTTCTTCATCGATCCCCTGACATCCATGCCGCATGATGTCGACGTCAAGGCGCTGATGCGTTTGGCGACTGTCTACGACATACCGATGGCGCTCAATCGGGCGACGGCCGAGCGGCTTGTCGATTTCAGCGCTGCCGCGGGAAAAGCTGCAAATGATTCTCCCGATCCGGCAAACGCAAATCATGCCGACGGGGGAACCTGACATGTATTCGCTCGATCACACCGATCTGCACCTGCCGTTCCCGATCCTGATCGGCGATATCGGCGGCACCAATGCCCGGTTTGCCATTCTCAACGACACCTATGGCGATCCCCGCCCGTTTCCCATTGTCCAGACGGCGGACTTTCCGACCATCGAGGAGGCCATTCAGAAAGCCGTTCTCGACAAGACCTCCATTCAGCCGCGCTCGACCATTCTGGCCATCGCCGGTCCGATCAATGGCGACGACATTCCGCTGACCAATTGCCCCTGGGTGGTGCGGCCACGGCAGATGATCGCCGATCTCAACATGTCGGACGTGCTGGTCATCAACGATTTCGAGGCGCAAGGGCTGGCGGTCGGCTCCCTGGCCGACGAGCATCGCGAGTCGATCGGCCCGTCCACCGGCGAGGCGCTCGCCTCGCGCGTCGTGCTGGGGCCAGGCACAGGCCTCGGTGTTGCCGGGCTCGTGCATGCGCAGCACAAGTGGTTTCCGGTGCCCGGCGAGGGCGGTCACATCGATGTCGGCCCGCGCACGCCCCGCGACTATGCCATCTGGCCCTTCCTGACGCCGGTCAACGACCCCGGCGCCGAGATCGGCCGGATTTCCGCCGAGGAACTGCTTTCCGGACGCGGCGTGATGAACATCTATCGCGCCGTTTGCGGCGCGGAAGGTCAGCCTGAGCTTTTCACCCAGCCGGCGGAGGTGACCAGCGCAGCGCTTGCCGGAACGAATGCGATTGCGGCGGAAACGCTGACCCTTTTCACCACCTATCTTGGCCGTGTGGCGGGCGATCTGGCGCTGGTGTTCATGGCCAAGGGCGGTGTCTATCTCGCCGGCGGTATCTCTCAGAAAATCGTTCCGGCGCTGAAGAAACCGGAATTTCGGGCGGCGTTCGAAGACAAGGCGCCGCATACGGCGCTGATGCGCTCGATCCCGACCTATGTGGTCACGCATCCGCTGGCGGCGCTGGCGGGGCTTGCCGCCTATGCGCAGACCCCGGCGCGCTTCGGGCTGGAAACTGAAGGACGCCACTGGCGCGGCTGACGCTCACGCCTTTCGCGTCAAACCTATGGCCAAATCCGCTCCAAACCGCTATAGAGCCGCGCAGTTTTGAAAGAACTGCGGGCGCTGCCCGGATCCGCATACGACAGGAAAGCCCGGCTTTTTGGAAGACAAGACAAGACCACAAGCGATCGACTCCGATACCGTTACGAGCGTCTTGAAGCGGATCATCGCCGAAAACGGTCGTGACCACCTGTGGGGCTACGCCTTCGCCGTCGCCTGCCTGATGACGGTGGCGGCGACCACGGCCTTCACCGCCTGGATCATGGAATCGGTGGTCAACGAAGCCTTCGCCAACCGGCGCGCCGATCTGGTGGTGATGATCTGCGTTTCGATCTTCTTCGCCTTCCTGCTGCGCGGCTTTGCGACCTATGGCGAGGCGGTGACGCTGTCGAAGATCGGCAACAACATCGTCGCCCGCTACCAGAGCCGCCTTTACGAGCATCTGATGAAGCTGTCGGTCGGCTTCTATGCCGAGTCGCGCTCGGCGCATCTGGCCGCACAGATCAGCCAGAACGTCAACGGCATCCGCGATGTGCTGAACCTGACGGTGACCTCGACGGCGCGCGACCTGCTGACGCTCGTTGCGCTCATCGGCGTGATGATCTCCAAGGACGCGATCCTGACGCTGATCGTCTTCGTCATCGCGCCGCCGCTGCTGTATGCGCTGCGCTACGTTTCGCGCCGGCTGCGCACGGCGACCAAGGAAGCGGTCGAGCTGAACAGCCACGTGCAGGGCGCAATGCAGGAAACGCTGCAGGGCATCACCATCGTCAAGGCGTTCACCATGGAGCGCCAGCTTGCCGGCAAGGTCAACGGCATCATCGATGCCGCCGAAAACCGCGCCAACCGCATCGCCCGGCTGACGGAACGCACCGCGCCGTTGACCGAAACCTTCGCGGGACTGGCGATTTCCAGCGTGCTGGCCTATGCGGCCTTCCGCTCCATCTATGGCAACGTGCTTCCGGGCGCGTTCTTCGCCTTCGTCGCGGCGCTGCTGATGGCCTACGATCCGGCCCGCCGCCTTGCCAGGCTGCAAGTGCAGCTCGAACGCGCCGTCGTCAATGCGCGCATGATCTATGCGCTGCTCGACATGCAGACCCGCCAGGCGGAACGCGCCGACGCCAAGGAACTCGTCATCACCGACGCGAAGCTTGAATTCCGCAACCTCGATTTCTGCTATTCCAATGGCGAGCCGGTCCTGCGCGACCTGTCGTTTACCGCTGAGGGTGGCGAGACGACGGCGCTGGTCGGCCCTTCGGGCGCCGGCAAGTCGACGGTGATCGCCCTCATTCCGCGTTTCTACGATCCGCAGGCCGGGCAGATCTTTATCGACGGGCAGGATATCGCCCATGTGACCAAAGCGTCGCTGCGCAAACACATCGCCTATGTCTCGCAGCAGCCCTATCTGTTCGAAGGCACGATCCGCGACAACATCCGCTATGGCCGCCCGGAGGCGACAGATGTGGAGATTGAGGAAGCGGCGCGCCTCGCCTATGCCCACGACTTTATCCTCGCCCAGCCGCAAGGTTACGACACGCCGGTCGGCGAAAACGGCGTGACGCTTTCCGGCGGCCAGCGCCAACGGCTTTCGATTGCCCGCGCGTTGGTGCGCCACGCGCCGATCCTGCTGCTCGACGAGGCGACCTCGGCGCTCGACAATGAATCCGAGGCGGCGGTGCAGCGGGCGTTAGACGAGGCGATGGGGGGACGCACCGTCGTCGTCATCGCCCACCGCCTGTCGACGGTCGTGAAGGCCGACAAGATCATCGTCATGCAGGATGGCCGCGTTGCCGAAGAGGGCACGCATGAAAGCCTTGCGAAGCGGGGGGGCGGCCTTTACGCTCGCCTGAACAATCTCCAGGCGCCGCCCGCGGACGCCGATTTCGAAGAACAGCGACAGGTGGAATGACCATGAGCGAAACGCCAATGAAGCTTGTCGTCGTCGGTGCTGCCGGCCGCATGGGCCAGACCCTGATCCGCACCATCGCCGCCATGGAGGGCGTCGTGCTGCATGCCGCCGTAGAGCGCTCCGGTTCGCCTTTCGTCGGCAAGGATGCCGGCGAGCTGGCGGGGCTGGGCCCCAACGGCGTCATCATCGGCGACGATCCGCTGGCGGCCTTCCTGCATGGCGAGGGCGTGCTCGATTTCACCTCGCCGGCGGCGACGGTGAATTTCGCCGGGCTCGCCGCCCAGGCCCGCATCGTGCATGTGGTCGGCACCACCGGCTGCTCGGCCGAGGAGGACGAGAAGATCAAGGCCGCCGGCCGTCATGCGCGGGTGGTAAAGTCCGGCAATATGAGCCTTGGCGTCAACCTGCTCGGCGTGCTGACCGAACAGGCAGCCCGCGCGCTTCCGGGCAGCGATTGGGACATCGAAGTCCTCGAAATGCATCACAAGCACAAGGTCGACGCGCCCTCGGGCACGGCGTTGCTGCTCGGCGAGGCGGCCGCGCGCGGGCGCGGCATCGATCTGGCTGGCCATTCCGTGCGCAGCCGCGACGGACATACCGGCGCGCGGCCGAAGGGCACCATCGGCTTTGCAACGCTGCGCGGCGGTTCGGTCATCGGCGAACACAGCGTCCTGATCGCCGGCGAAGGCGAGATCGTCACCCTGTCGCACAGCGCCGGCGACCGCTCGATCTTCGCGCGCGGCGCGATCAGCGCAGCGCTCTGGGCGCGCGACAAGAAGCCCGGTTTCTATTCCATGCTCGACGTTCTCGGGCTTTCTTCATAATCAGGAGGCACTACATGACCGGCACCCTCGTCCTCGTCCGCCACGGCCAGAGCGACTGGAACCTGAAGAACCTGTTCACGGGCTGGAAAGACCCGGAACTGACCGAACTCGGCGTCCAGGAAGCCAATGCCGGCGGTCAGGCGCTCGCCGATTACGGCATCAAATTCGACATCGCCTTCACCTCGGATTTGAAGCGCGCGCAGGATACCTGCAACATCATCCTCGGCAAGGTCGGCCAGCCGGACCTGAAGACGATCCGTGATCAGGCGCTGAACGAGCGCGACTACGGCGATCTTTCCGGCCTCAACAAGGACGATGCCCGCAAGAAGTGGGGCGAGGAGCAGGTGCATATCTGGCGCCGTTCCTACGACATTCCGCCGCCCGGCGGCGAAAGCCTGCGTGACACCGGCGCGCGCGTCTGGCCCTATTACCTGACCGAGATCCTACCGCTCGTGCTGCAGGGCAAGAAGGTTCTGGTCGCCGCCCACGGCAATTCGCTGCGCTCGCTGGTCATGGTCCTCGACCGCCTGACCAAGGAACAGATCCTCGAACTCAACCTCGCCACCGGCGTGCCGATGGTCTATCGCCTCAATGCCGACTCCACCGTCGCCTCCAAGGAGGTTCTGGGGGATATGTCGGGAGCGCATTGATTAGGCATCGAGACCTTCAGGTCTTCTGGTGAGCCGCGAGATCCTGCGGCTCACCGACTTCTATCGCATGCCCGTCCGGGTCGTAAAAGCGAAACACCCGCTGGCCCCATGCCTGTCGCTTGACAGGATGGATCAGTTCGACATGTGGCGCGATGTGATCGAAAGCTTCGTCGATATCGTCATGTTCGAAATACAGAAGCAGGTTCCTGCGCCCATAGGGCGATGGATCCGTCGATAGATCGTTCCACACTGTGCGTTCGAGCGTGGCGCCGTCATGGATGGCAAAGCCTGTTTCGAAAAGGACGAAGGTGCCGAAATCCTCCACGATCCTCAGTCTGAGAACCTTCCGGTAGAACTCCCTGGACAGATCGATGTCGCGGACGAAGGGGATGGGGTTGATAAAGCGCACGGATTTTTCTCGTCCAATCCGGGCCGAGCCGGATATCCTTGAAGCTTTCGAAGCCTGAAAAGAAAACGCCCGGCGGTGGCCGGGCGTCAACAGGATTTCGAATGTCTTTCGCGCTAAAAATCAGCCGGCCCGGCCGGCGTCAAGGCGGTCGATGGCCTTGACGTTGTCGGCCGAAGAGCCGTTCGGGTCGAATTCCGAGGCCAGCCAGGTATCGACGATGGCCTTTGCCAGTTCAGGGCCGATGACGCGGGCGCCCATGGTGATGATCTGGGCGTTGTTCGACTTGGCGGCGCGTTCCGCCGAATAGGTGTCGTGGGTCAGCGCGGCGCGGATGCCGGGAACCTTGTTGGCCGAGATGCAGACGCCGATGCCGGTGCCGCAGATCAGAATGCCGCGTTCGTTTTCGCCCTCGACGATGGTCTGGGCAACCTTCTGCGACAGGTCGGCATAGAAGCCGGACTGGCTGAGATTGACGACCTCGAGGTCGGACTTGGTCTTCAGATGCGCTTCGATGATATCGAGAAGCGGCTTGCCGGCGCTGTCTGCTCCGAGAACGATTTTCATGGGTTTGCCCTTTCTATCCGGGTGATGGCTGCCGGCATGTTAACCGAGCGCCTTGGAAACGCGTGCGAGAATGTCGAGATAGCCTTCGGGGTTCCAGGCGGAACGGCCGATGAACAGGCCATCGATATGCTTCTGCGAGATCAGTTCCTCGCAATTGCCGGGATTGACGCTTCCGCCGTAAAGCACCGGCACGGCTACGCCGAGCGCAGCCTTGGCAACCTCGGCGATCTGGCGGTGACGCGCGTCGGCATAGTCGGAGGTTGCCGGAATGCCGTTGACGCCGATTGCCCAGACCGGCTCGTAGGCAAGCAGCACGGGCTTGGTCTTGTCCTCGCCCTGCAAAAGCGCCAGTGCGCCTTCCACCTGGCGCTTGAGCACGGTGTCGGCATCGCCCGCTTCACGCTCGGCAAGCGTTTCGCCGATGCAGATCAGCGGAACCAAGCCGTGACGAACAGCCGCGGCGGTCTTCTGTCCGACGCGCTCATCGGTCTCATTGAAGAATTCGCGTCGCTCGGAATGACCGAGTTCGACGATATCGAGATTGCAATCCTTCAGCATCAGCGGCGAAACTTCGCCCGTCCAGGCGCCGGCATCGTCCCAATGCATGTTCTGCGCGCCGACTTTCACGCTGGTCGTAGACAGACGCTGCTTGACTTCGCGCACGGCGGTGAAAGGCGGGATGACGAAACGCTGGACGCGCGGATCGCGCGCGGTGTCGGCGCTTGCGATCGCATCGGCAAAGGCGGTGGCCTCTGCGAGCGTCTTGTTCATCTTCCAGCTTGTTCCGACCCAATATGACGGTGCGGCCATTCCTTGTCCTCCCGGTTGCGCGCCGGTGCGACCGGCCGTGAAGCCATGTCGTGCTGTCGCGTCGTTTCTGCCGATTGTCCGATCGCATTCCTCGCCTGATCGACAGCAAAAACATAACATCGATATGTTATGAATTCAATAATTGTGCGATAACTTGTTAAGCAATGATGTTATTTTCTGGGTGTTAACGACCAGACAAACCGGGGCAGGATATAATCTGGCGTGCAACCATGCTCGACGAAAAGCTGTGTTCGCTCCGCCTCGGTCGCCTGCGCAAGAATACCGGTCGTGACGAGAACGGAGGCAAAGCCGGCCTCCGCCGCGCCGGCGATATCGTGCTCGATGCTGTCGCCGACACAGCAGATGCGCGCATCCGGCACGCCGGCCAGTTCGCGAGCGACCGCATACATGTCCGGAAAGGGTTTTCCGATCCAGCGCACCGTGCCGCCCAGCGTTTCATAAAGCTCGGCGATGCGGCCGGCGCCGAAACTGGTGCCGTCCTGCGTCAGCATCACCTTGTCGGGATTGGTGCAGAGGCAGGGGATGCCGCGCCGCGCCGCTGGCGCGAGCAGAGCTTCGTAATGGGAAAGCGGATAGAGATCGCCCTCGCTGGCCGTCAACAGGATGACTTCGGCATCCTCGCCTCTGTCGGTCTGCGTCAGACCAAGACCATCAATGGCCGAGGTATCGCCGTCGCGGCTGATCAGCAGGCAGGTTTTGGACGTTGCCCCTTCCTTGGCCAGCATGCGCCAGGCAACTTCGCCTGAGGTCAGGAAGACATCCCAACTCGCCGGGTCGAAGCCAAGCTGCGCAAGCCGGCGGCTGTTTTCGGCAGCGCGCTTTCCTGAATTCGAGAGAATGATGACCGTCTTGCCCGCCGCCTTCAAGGCGGTCAGAGCTTCGGCTGCTCCGGGATAGGGGCCGCGCCCGCTGCGCAGAACGCCGAACTGGTCGACGAGGAAAGCATCGTAACGCTCTGAGAGCGCCGACATGCCGTTGATCGTTTCGGGTTTCATTACAACACCTCTGCCGCGCGCGCGCCTTGTAGCGCCAGTCGCGCCGTGCCGGCCGCAGCCTCTTCGGATGCGACGGCGGAAAAGGGGACATTCAGCCTGTGGGCGCGGATTGCCGACCAGGCGGCATTCTTCGCACCGCCGCCCACGGTGCGCACGCTGCGCAAGGCCGGGCTGCCAAGGCTTTGCAGTCGCTCGTAAGCCAGTTTTTCGATGCCGGCGATGCCTTCAAAGATTGCCTGCAGGAAGAGCGCATCGTCGTCCGGCCGCGGCGTCATGCGTGGCTGAAGCTGCGGGTCGTTGATGGGAAAGCGCTCGCCGGGCTTGGGCAGCGGATAATAATCGAGTCCCGTTGCCCGCGCCGGGTCAATGGAATTCGAAAGCTCCGCGATGCGCGCATCGGAGAAATGGCTGGCGAGCACGATGCCGCCGCTGTTCGAGGCGCCGCCGGCCAGCCAGTTATCGCCGATCCGGTGGCTGTAGAGCCCGTATTTCGGGGCGAATAGCGGCGTATCGGACAAAAGCTTGACCGTCATCGTCGTGCCGAGCGCCGTGACGCCGTCGCCGGGCGTATCGGCGCCGGTGGCGAGGAAGGAGGCGCAGCCATCCGTGGTGCCGGCGACCACGAGGGTTTTCGGCGAAAGCCTGAGGCGCGCGGCCGCTTCGGCGCAGATCAGGTCGAGCGGCGATCCGGCCGGGACAACCTCGGGCAACAGCGCCCTATCCATGCCTGTCTTGTCGATCCAGTCCGGCCAGCGGCGCGCCATCGGATCGTAGCCGGTTTTCAAGGCGTTGTTTTCGTCGGAGATCTCGAAGCGTCCTGTGAGCCGGCCGGCCAGCCAATCCGCCTGATGCAGGATACGATGCGGCGAAACGCGGGCCTGGAACCACAATGCCTTGGCGAGACCGGACGTCGCGCCATGGGCGGCGCTTTCCTCTGGTGCAAACGCAGCGATGGGAGACAGGATCGCCTCGTCCTCGACCGGATCGTTATACATCATCGGTCGCGCCAGCGGTTCGCCGTCCTTATCGACCGGCAGCAATGTGCCGGACGTGCCATCGATGGCGATTGCCCGGACGCGGGCGGGATCGATGGTGGCGAGAACGAAGCCGAGCGCCGTGTCGACAGCGCCAGCCCAGGCCTCCGGCGCACGGTGATCGCTGGAGACATCCGCAAGCTTCGCCGCGCCGGAGGCGACGATGAGATGATCGAGGCCCATGGCGACGGCGCGCGCGCCGGAAGTGCCGATATCGATGCCGATGACCAGCGGCAGTTCGATCATGAGGCGGCCCTTTCGCTGCGGTTCAGCGCCTGTCGATATTTTTCCGCGTCCCAGCCTAGCAGTTCGGCATTTTCGGCATCGGTGAGATAACGCAATGGCGCATCTGCCGGAATGCGTGCGGTGACATCGGCAAGGCAGCGCGCCAGCGCCAGCGCGCCGGCACTGATATCCTTGCGCACCAGAATGCCCTGACCGGGAAACAGGATAACCGGCGGTGGCGGCAGATCGTTGACGGCAAAACCAGCTTCGATGGCATGCGCCGTCTCGTCCGGCTCTGCCACGACGACGCCCTGACCGAGGAAAATCACATGGTCGGGATATAGGCTGCCGCCTGCGGCGATGCGGCAATTGTCGAGGTCGGTGGCGGAGGCGTGCAGGTCGTCGTCATCAGGGAGCATGTAATTGCTGCCGGCAGCGCGCCGCATCAGCGCCGGCTTGTCGGCTGAGGGAGCAGGGCGAACCGGCCAGGCCAGCCGCGCGCAGGCCTTTGTGAGCAAGGCATGCGCCGCTTCGACCGTTTCGGCTGCGACCACCAAACCATGGTTTCCGAGAACGAGCACACAGGTATCGTCTTCCAGACGTGCGGCAATCGCCCGGGCCAGCGGCAGGCCGGGGCGAATATAGGGTACGTAGGCATGGGGAATGCCATGAAGGCGCTCGGCGGTGACCCGTTCCGCATCCTCCAGCGCCGCCGTGGCAATGGTCTCGACGCAGTGGACGTGAACCACGACCTTTTGCGGCATCAGCGCATGGACCGTGGTTTCGATGGAAGGACGAAGGCCTGAAGGATTGCGCTCGGCGATAACGAAATCCTGCGCCTTTTCAGCCGCCGGATTGCCACGCGCCAAGGCTTCGAGCAGGGGTTCGAGCGCCACCGGCACCATGACCTCACGCTGGCGGGCCTGCGCCAGCCACAGGCCGGAGGCCTTGATCCAGAGGATGCCGCTTTCCTTCAGCGAGGTATTGCCGCCGGCGGCCTGAACCAGCTTGGGATCGGCGCCGATCTCGGCGGACAGATCCAGCAACGCCTCGAATTCCGTCGATCCCATTTTTTCCTCCGCTTATGTTTTCAGGCCATAGCCATGGAATTCCCGCACCACCCGGTCGATCTCTTCCTCGGAGAGGAGAACCGGGCCGCCAATCAGCAAGCTATGGTAATATTGCTTGGAGATGGTTTCCAGTTCGACGGCGGCCCACATCGCCTTGTCGAGGCTGGAACCGGTCGCCAGCATGCCGTGATTGGCCATAAGGCAGGCGCTACGGCCTTCCATTGCGGCCAGGACATGGTTGGAAAGCTCCTTGGTGCCGTATTTGGCATAATCGCAGACCCGCACATCGGAACCGCCGAAGGCGGCGATCATGTAATGGCAAGGCGGAATCGGCTTGCGGGCGATGGCGAGGATGGTCGCATACATGGAGTGGGTATGCACCGTCGCCTTGACGTCCGGGCGCGCCTTGAGAATATCGAGATGGAAACGCCATTCGACCGACGGCTTCTTCGGTCCGTCCCACGCGCCATATTCGCCATCGATCGGCATCGAGGCGATCATGTCGGGGGTCAGCGTGTCATAGGCGATGCCGGATGGCGTGATCAGCATCTGGTCGCCATGGCGTACGCTGATATTTCCGGATGTGCCCTGATTGAGCCCGGAGGAATTCATCCAGCGAGCCTTTTCGATAATCGCCATGCGAAGGCGTGTTTCGTCGTCCATGTCTTCTCATCCTTGGGAGGAATTTTGCCGGTGCTGTTTATCAGGTCTTTCGTTGCAGCTCGCAACTTTTTGACGGCGCCTGCAAAATTCTCTGCGGATGGATGGACAAATCGCCTTGCGATGAGACATACAGGGATTGACGGAAATAATCGCGATTGCGCCTCAAAACCGTCAATTGCGAAAATAGAGCGGATCTCATGGATAAAAGTGTCGTCGCCGGATCGGAAGAAACGCCGGAAAAGATCATCCGCTATGCGGAGCTGCTTTCGGAAAAGCTGACGTCGCTGCGCCATGCGCTCTATCCGCCGGAAGCGCGCAAATCGCTGCGCACCTTCACGACGCTTGAAGTGGCGCGGATGCTCGGTCTCTCCGAATCCTCCATCCGCACCATCGATCTTGCCGGCGAGGGGCCGGAACCGATGCGGCTGGCAAACGGCCGCCGTGCCTTCACGCTCGCCCAGATCAATGCGCTGCGGGCGCAGTTTTCCGCAAGGCGCAGCAATCCGGCCGATGCGCTGGATATTTTTCCGCGCCGCCGTCCGGGCGACAAGTTGCAGGTCATCTCCATCGCCAATTTCAAGGGTGGCTCCGGCAAGACGACGACGGCGGTGCATCTGACGCATTTCCTCGCCTTACAGGGCTTGCGGGTGCTGGCGGTCGATCTTGATCCGCAGGCCTCGCTGACCTCGATGTTCGGCTTGCAACCGGAATTCGACGTCGGCGAAAACGAGACGCTCTATGCGGCGCTGCGTTACGACGAGTCCCGCCGTCCGATGGCCGACATCGTGCGAAAAACCTATTTCGAGGGCATCGACCTCGTGCCGGCCAATCTGGAACTGGCCGAATACGAGCACGATACGCCCCGCGCCTTGGCGGCGCGCGAGGCGGGCGCCGAATTCTTCTTCAAACGGCTGGCCGATGCTCTTTCGGAAATCGAGGGCGATTACGATGTCGTGGTTGTCGATTGCCCGCCGCAGCTCGGCTTCCTGACGCTGGGGGCGCTGGTGGCGGCGACAGGCGTGCTGGTGACCGTGCATCCGGCCATGCTGGACGTCGCCTCGATGAGCCAGTTCCTGTTGATGGCCGGCGAATTGATGGCGGCGATCCGCGAGGCCGGCGGCCGGCTGGAACATGATTTCCTGAAATTCGTGCTGACCCGCCACGATCCCAACGACCATCCGCAATTGCATGTCGTGGCGCTGCTGCGCAGCCTGTTTGCCGAGGCCGTGCTGAAGCATCCGGTCGTCGAGACGACGGCGATTGCCAATGCCAGCATCGAGCGCAAGAGCCTCTACGAAATTGACCGCACCGCCATCGGCCGCGAGACGTTGAACCGGGCGCTGGAATCGATCAGCGCCGCCAATGACGAGGTCTTCGACCTGATGAAGCAATCCTGGGGGCGCAAATGAGCCGCAAACCGTCCAGCCGCAACACCATGCTGAGCGCCCTTATGACGGGGCAGGCGACGCCGCCAAAAGACGCCAAGGACGGCCCGGCGCCAGCGCGTGACGAGCAATTGCATCCGCGCGTCAGCGCCGGTGCGGTTGGCGCGCTGCGCAACACGCTGGCGCATATCACCAAGGATGGGCGCGTGGTCGAAATCGACCCCGTTGTCATCGATCCGTCGCCTTATCCGGACCGGCTCGGCGGGGCGGAAGATAGCGCCGCCATCGAACAGCTTGCCGCCTCCATTGTGCGCAACGGTCAGGAAGTGCCGGTGCTGGTGCGGCCGCATCCCGAACGCGCCAATCGCTACCAGACGATCTATGGCCACCGCCGGGTGCGGGCGATTGCCGGGCTCGGCCAGGGACAGAAGGTGCGCGCCATCGTTCGTGATCTGAGCGACGAGGAATTGCTGATCGCGCAGGGCATCGAGAATTCGGCGCGGCAGGATCTCTCCTGGATCGAAAAAGCCCTGTTTGCCCGCCGCCTCGAAACTTTTGCCCGCGAGAGCGGCAAGGATCCGACGGCGATGGTCATGGAGGCGCTGTCGATGCATGCGCCGGACGTCAGCCGTTTTCGTACGACGCTGGAGGCAATCCCCGAGGACGTGATCTTCGCGATCGGCCCCGCGCCGAGGACAGGGCGGACGAAATGGCTTGCGCTTTATAATCTCTTCAAGACCGATGCATCGGCGCTGGATCGCGTTCGCAACAGTTTGGTGAGCGCGGCTTTTCGCGCCATGGGCAGCGACGAGCGCTTTGCCGAGGTGTTGCGGCTTGCCACGGCGAAGGCCGATGCTGCGTCACAAGGCGATGTGGTTGTCGGCAGCGACGACCGGCCATTGGGAACCGTCGAGCGGCGACGCAAGGCGGTGCGCTTCACGCTTTCCGATCCGGGCTTCGCGCGCTTCCTTGAGGAACGCATGGCAAGCCTGCATGCGGACTATCTGTCAACGAAGCCTAAGAATTAGCACCTGCTAAGCGCCTGCGCCTGGTCGATTTTTGCCAGACTGGGACGAGGCGGAACGTAATCGGGTGCGAACGGTTATCCCCTGGATGTCGCCGATCGCGGTGTTGCGATCTCTGGTGACATGATGTGTTTCAGGCAGGGGGTTGCATGACGGCAAAAGATGCCATACAAGGTCCTCTTCGTGGCGACCTTGCAATGAGGGTCCGCCGGCCCTATCTTTTGGGCATACCCCTGAATTCAAACCGGACGCGGGCAGGTTTGCAGCAGAGCGATGGCTTCTGCGGCTTGGCGTTCGTTCATCGAAACACGTTTCCGATTCACTTCCCGCGTCCTCACGGTGCCCGAAGGCGCCGAGAAGGACATTTCTTGAAGACCGTAATACCCCATGTCGCGATAGCGACCCAACCGCCGCGCGTCAGCGAAGGCGGATACTGCCGGCCCCAGCCGATCTGGCGGCCATATCCGTGCCTGCTGTCCCGTCGTGAGCTTCAGCAGGAAGTTGCGGCGCTGCTCGGTTGAGCGGCGGCGCCAAACATCAAGGAGAATCGAATGCAAGTACTCGTAAGAGATAACAATGTCGATCAGGCCCTTCGTGTTCTGAAGAAGAAGATGCAGCGCGAGGGACTGTTTCGCGAAATGCGCGAACGTCGCTCCTATGAAAAGCCGTCCGAACGTCGCGTGCGCGAAAAGGCCCAGGCGGTTGCCCGCCAGCGCAAGGCCGCCCGCAAGAAACTGCAGAGAGAAGGCCTGGTTGCCGGCGCGCGCGGAAAAACCGCCCGCTAACGACTTATTGAGCATTTCCGTGCGGAAATGTTCAGAGGTTTTGACTTCGTCGAAGGGAGTAAAGCCATGGAAGAGCTGGAAAGCATCACCGTCTCAGAGGAACGGCTGGAAGATTGCCGTGATGTCGTGGAGATGGATCTCCAGGATCTGATCGATCGAACATTGTCGTCCGGCTTCTCCCGCGAAGAGGTTCTGATTGCGATCAGCGAGCTGGTGGCGGAAGATTTCGCCGCCTTCGTCAAGCTGCCGAGCGTTCACTGAAGACAATGCGGGGAGCGTGAAGCCACGCTTTCCGCGTTTCATGCTTGTGCGGCGCGCCTGTCCGCGCCATTGATGGCGCGACAATTCAAGCGACATGGATAAGCATGAGCAAGACTATCGCCATCGTCGGCGGCGGGCCGGCCGGCCTTTCCGCCGCCGAACTTCTTTCCGCTAGCGGCCATGCGGTCACCGTCTTTGAGGCGATGCCGACCGTCGGGCGAAAATTCCTGCTGGCCGGCAAATCCGGCCTCAACATCACCCATGCCGAACCTTACGAGCAGTTCCGCACCCGCTTCGGTACGGCGAACGAGCGGCTTTCCGCTGCGCTCGATGCCTTCACGCCGGATGATATCCGGCGGTGGGCGGCTGGCCTCGGCACCGAAACCTTTATCGGCTCCTCCGGTCGCGTCTTCCCCATGGTCATGAAAGCCTCGCCGCTGCTGCGCGCCTGGGTCGCGCGCCTGACGGCGCAGGGCGTTAGCTTCCGCATGCGCCATCGCTGGACCGGCTTTTCCAGCAATGCGTTGAATTTCGAAACCCCGGACGGGCCTTTGACGGTCGAGGCCGATGCCGTGCTGCTCGGGCTCGGCGGTGCAAGCTGGCCACGTTTGGGTTCGGATGGCAACTGGGTCGAACTGCTGCATGAGAAGGGCATTGCCGTCCATCCGCTGCGCCCGGCCAATTGCGGTTTCGATTGCGATTGGAGCGAGACGTTTCGCGCGCGCTTTGCCGGGGCGCCGCTCAAATCCGTGGCACTGACTTCGGCCGCCGGGCGGTTCCCCGGCGAATTCGTCATTTCCCGACATGGAATCGAGGGCAGCCTCGTCTATGCCCATTCGGCCGCGCTGCGCGACGCCATCGAAGCGGAGAGCAAGGCGATCCTCACCGTCGATCTGGCCCCCGGCCGCAACGAGGAACGGCTGGCGCGCGATCTCGCCCGCCAGAATGCTAAGGCGAGCTTTTCGACGCGGTTGCGAAAAGCGGTCGGCCTCGATGGTGTGAAAGGCGCATTGCTACGCGAAATCCTGCCCGATGCCGCGCGTCTTTCCGCAGAGGAATTGGCAAAAGCCATCAAGGCCTTGCCGCTGACGCTGCAACGTCCGCGCCCGATTGCCGAAGCCATTTCCTCAGCCGGCGGCATTGCCTGGGAAGAGATCGGCGCGGATTTTTCGTTGCACCGATTGCCGGGCGTCTTCGCTGCCGGCGAAATGCTGGATTGGGAAGCGCCGACCGGCGGCTATCTGCTCACCGCCTGCATGGCAACCGGCCGCGCCGCGGCGCGTGGGATGTTGCAGCAGTTCCAGGACCGGACATAAAAAAGGCCGCCCCGGTTTCCCGGCGCGGCCTCGTTATTTCCTGCGAAGCCTCTATCAGAAGCTGACGGCGCGGTCGCCTTCTTCGTCCTGAATGCGGGTCGGCAAGCCGATCTTGTTCAGGAGGTTGATAAACGGCTTCGGCGGCAGTTCTTCGACGTTCGCCATCTTCTTCACATCCCATTCGCCGGTGGCGACGAGGAGGGCGGCGGCGACCGGGGGAACGCCGGCGGTGTAGGAAATGCCCTGCGAACCGACTTCCTCATAGGCTTCCTTGTGGTCGGCGACGTTGTAGATGAAGACGGTCTTTTCCTTGCCGTCTTTCAAACCCTTGACGTAGTCGCCGATGCAGGTCTTGCCTTCATAGTTCGGAGCCAGCGAAGACGGATCGGGCAGTACAGCCTTGACGACCTTGAGCGGCACGACTTCCAGGCCTTCGGCGGTCTTGACCGGCTGCTCGGAGAGCAGGCCGAGGTTCTTCAGCACGGTGAAGACGTTGATGTAGTGATCGCCGAATCCCATCCAGAAGCGGACATTGGCGCCGTCCATGTTCTTTGCCAGCGAATGCACTTCGTCATGGCCGCAGAGATAGGCGCGGCGCGTGCCAACGACCGGCAGGTCATAATCCTTGCCGATTTCGAACATCTTGTTGGTCTGCCATGCGCCGTTCTGCCAGGAATAGACAACGCCGGTGAATTCGCGGAAATTGATTTCCGGGTCGAAGTTGGTGGCGAAATATTTGCCATGGCTGCCGGCATTGATGTCGACGATATCGACGTCGGTCACCGTGTCGAGATATTCGTCCTTGGCGAGCTTGGCATAGGCGTTGACGACGCCCGGATCGAAGCCGGCGCCGAGAATGGCGGTGATGCCCTTCTCTTCGCATTCGGCAGCGCGCTTCCATTCGTAATTGCCGTACCACGGCGGCGTCTCGCAGATCTTGCCCGGCTCTTCATGGATCGCGGTGTCGATATAGGCAACGCCGGTATCCATGCAGGCGCGCAGCACCGACATGTTGAGGAAGGCGGTGCCGACATTGATGACGATCTGCGACTTCGTCGCGGTGATCAGCGCCTTGGTGGCTTCGATGTCGAGCGCATCGAGGGCATGGCCTTCGAGAACGCCAGCCTGCTTCA
Organism: uncultured Rhizobium sp.; assembly: GCA_945952045.1. Classification (GTDB taxonomy): domain Bacteria; phylum Pseudomonadota; class Alphaproteobacteria; order Rhizobiales; family Rhizobiaceae; genus Metarhizobium. Next base: position 27,701 of record CAMFHE010000013.1, on the reverse strand, counting down.
TCGCCTTCTTTTCATGGACGGAAGCGATGATCTTGTCGCACTTGGCCTTCGTGCGCGAGGCGATATGGATATCGCCGAGCACGTCATTGTGCTGGGCGCATTTATGCGCCACGACCTGGGCGACGCCGCCGGCGCCGATGATGAGCACGTTCTTTTTCATGGTAAGGACAATCTCCTTGATGCGTCTGCGTTAGTTAGGAAAGGCTCTGTTCATAGTCCGCATAGGCAAACTCGCGGACCGTTCGAATGCTGCCATCCAGCTCGCGGATGGCGATGGCCGGCATTTTCACGCCGTTGAACCAGTTTTTCTTGACCATGGTGTAGCCGGCGGCATCCTGGATGGAGATGCGGTCGCCGACCTTCAGCTCATGCTCGAAATTGAATTCCCCAAAAATATCGCCGGCGAGGCAGGACTTGCCGCAGACCATGTAGCGATGGTCGCCGGTGTTGGGCGAAAGCTTGGCGTTCTCGCGGTAGATCAGCAGGTCGAGCATATGGGCTTCGATGGAGCTGTCGACCACGGCGAGGTTCTTGCCGTTATAGAGCGTGTCGAGCACGGTCACTTCCAGCGTCGTGGATTTGGTGATCGAGGCTTCGCCCGGCTCCAGATAGACCTGCACGCCATATTCGCCGGCAAAGCGCTTCAGGCGCTCGGCGAACTGTTCCAGCGGATAGTTTTCGCCGGTGAAGTGGATGCCGCCGCCGAGGCTGACCCATTCCGCCTTCTTCAGAAGCGGCGCGAAGCGCTCCTCGATGGTCGCCAGCATGCGGTCGAACAGGCCGAAATCGCTGTTTTCGCAATTGTTGTGGATCATGAAGCCGGAGACGCGGTCCATGACGGTCTCGACCTTGTTCACATCCCATTCGCCAAGGCGCGAAAAGGGGCGGGCCGGATCGGCGAGATCGAAGCTGGAGGAGCTGATCTGCGGATTGAGGCGCAGGCCACGGACGATTCCGGCGGATTTGTCGGAAAAGCGCTCCAGCTGGCTGATCGAGTTGAAGATGATCTTGTCAGCGTGGGAAACGACCTCGTCGATCTCGTAATCGGCGTAAGCCACGGAATAGGCATGCGTTTCCTTGCCGAAGCGCTCATGGCCGAGCCGGACTTCGTTGAGCGAGGAGGAGGTGGTGCCGTCCATGTAATCGCGCATGAAATCGAAGACCGACCAAGTGGCGAAGCATTTCAGCGCCAGCAGGGCCTTGGCGCCGGAAAGCTCGCGCAACAGCGCGATCTTTTCCATGTTGCGCTGCAGCTTGGACTTGTCGATCAGGTAATAGGGGGTCGTCAAAGACATGGTTTCGATCCCTTGGCAAATGGAGCGGAGAACCGGCTGCGGACAGGACCGGCGGCGTATGACAATGGCCCGAATCCGAAAGCGTTGCCGCTCCCGATTATTCGGGTTTTGTGATGATGCTGTGAAAGTGCCGGATTACGTCGGAACCATCGCCACGCCGAGACGCGTGGCGAGCATACGGTTCGCGCGGACCGGCGTTTTAACGCTCGGCTTCCCCGACCGCGCCAAGAGAGCGCGCATCATAAAAAATTCTTCCGTTCGGGGGGCGTCGATCGAGCCCATCCCCGATTGGATGAGGACGTCGTTCGACATGGCGACCCTTCCAACCAGCAGATGAAACCTGCATTGATGGTGGGGTCTGTAGCAAAGGCCGCCAGCAAATACAACAGATTACCTGCAGCCTTTTGCACTGCGCACGGTAAAACCGGCCGCGTGGGCCTATATCACCAGCGGCGAAACGGCGTTTTCGATGAGGCGCACCAGGCTGAGCGCGGTCATTTCCGAGGATTTGGGATTGTTCGCCAATGCCTCGTTTTCCAGCCGCATGTCGAGCTTGCCGAAGGCGCCGCCGGCGCTGATTTCGTGGACGTTGCGGGTGGTCGCCGGATCGGCGACGAGGATAATGCGGGTGCGGTCGAGGCCGATGCCGGCCAGCGCCGAGATGGCCGCGACATTGGCATTGTTGGGGAAACGGGTCGCGGCTTCGCGGGCGCTTCCGGAGAAGACGGCGGTGCGTTCCGTAAGGCCGTCGAGATCGAGCGTCTCGGCGGCCGGCGTTCCCTTCCAGGCCTGCGGCGGCTTGACGACGGTGTGGGTGACCTCCGACAGCGGCAGCCGCGCGGCGGCGGCCAGCGCGCCGATATCGCCGAGCGCGCCGGAGGGAACCAGCACGCGCCCGCCCAGCCGCCCGGCCATCTCGACCATGCGGGCGAGCAGCGCGTCGTCGCAGAAGGCACTGGTGGAGCAGGGCACGAAGCGGCCGGCATGGCGAAGCGCCGCTTCGCCCCATTCGGCTGCCGCCTGTCGCCCGGCGACCTCGATGACCATGTCGATGCCGAGGCCGGCCAGATCCTCCGGCGCGTGCAGCAGCCGCACCGTTTCCGGCAGGCCAGGGCGCGGCTTGCCGGGATCGCGCACGGCGACCGCCGCGATCTCGACGCCGGCGGGCCGGCGCTCGGCCAGCAATTCGCAGACACGGATGGCGATTGCGCCCCAGCCGATGAAGGCGAGGCGCAGCTTGCGCGGGGCGGCGTCAGATTCCGACATAGCCATGCACCAGATCGGCGTCGCGGTTCATGTCCTCGCCGCTGCCGGACCAGACTGTCTTGCCTTTTTCGATGATGTAATGCCGGTCGGCGAGGCGCTTCAGCACCTGCAGGTTCTTGTCGATCAGCAGGATAGACTGCCCCTCTTTCTTCAGCACTTCGATGCAGGCCCAGATTTCCGCGCGGATGACGGGGGCGAGCCCTTCCGTCGCTTCATCGAGAATCAGCAAGCGCGGATTGGTCATCAGGGCGCGGCCGACGACCATCATCTGCTGCTCGCCGCCCGAAAGCGTATTGGCGGCTTGGTTGGCGCGCTCGCGCAGGCGCGGAAACAGCGTGTAGACGCGCTCCAGCGTCCACGGTTCCTTGCGGTTCAGCCGGTTGCCGGCGGTGGCGACGAGGTTTTCGCGCACCGTTAGCGTCGGGAAAATCTGCCGCCCTTCCGGTACCAGTCCGACGCCGAGTCGGGCGACGTTTTCCGGCTTCATTCCAAAGGTGCTCTGGCCGGAAAAGCCGATCTCGCCCGATATCGGCGGCAGCAGGCCCATGATCGAGCGCACCGTGGTGGTCTTGCCCATGCCGTTGCGGCCGAGCAGGGTGACGACCTCGCCTTCGCCGATCTTCAGCGACACGTCGAACAGCACCTGGCTGGGGCCATAGCCGGATTGCAGATTGGCAACGCTCAGCACAGTTCGTCTCCCTCACCGAGATAGGCCTCGCGCACGGCCGGATCGTTGCGGATCTCATCCGCCGTGCCGCTGGCGATGACGCGGCCATAGACCAGCACCGAGATACGGTCGGCGAGCGCAAAGACCGCCTCCATGTCATGCTCGACCAGCAGCATGCTGACCTGGTTTTTCAACCCGCGCAGCGTCGCGACCATCTGCTGGCTTTCCACATGGCCGAGGCCTGCCATCGGTTCGTCGAGCAGCAGCAGACGCGGTTTCGTGGCGATGGCGACGGCGAGTTCGAGCTGTTTCTTCTCGCCATGCGAGAGGTTGACCACCAGCGCGTTGGCCCGCGATTGCAGATCGACCTGCGTCAGAAGCTGCATCGCCTCCTCGCGCAATGCCGTCTCCCTGCGCACATCGCCCCAGAAGCGAAAACTGTGGCCGCTGCGCACCTGGGCGGCGATGGCGACATTGTCGAGCACGGTATAGTCGGGCAGCAGGCAGGTGATCTGGAACGTACGGGCAAGACCGAGCGAGACCCGCCCTGCCGTCGGCAGCGCATCGATGGGTCGGCCTGCCAGCTCGATCGTACCAGATGTCGGACGCAGCTCGCCCATGAGCTGGGCGATCAGCGTCGATTTTCCCGCCCCGTTGGGGCCGATCAGCGCGTGGATTTCGCCGTCCTCGACGGTGAGATCGACATTGTCGGTGGCGACCAGTCCGGCGAAATTCTTGACCAGCGCGCGGACATTAAGGATGGGGGTCATGCGCGCCTCCGCAAGCGGCCGAGCAGCGCCTGCACGCCGCCTTGGGTATAGAGAACCACAAACAGCAGGATGATGCCGAGGCCGAGCTGCCAGTTTTCCGTCCAGGAGGAGAGCAGCGATTCGAGAACGATGAACACGGCCGCACCCAGGAAGGGACCGAACAATGTGCCGACGCCGCCGAGGATGACCATGACCATCAGCTCGCCGGATTTCGTCCAGTGCAGCATGTCGGGGCTGGCGAAGCGCAAAAAGTTGGCCATCAGCGCGCCGGCGAGGCCGCAGCCCATGCCGGAAATAATGAAGGCGACCAGCTTGTAGGAATTGACCGGCAGGCCGATGGCCGCCATGCGTTTCTCGCTCTGGCGGATGCCGGAGAGCACATTGCCGAAGCGCGAGCGGACGATGCGCGACAACACCAGCGCAAACAGCACGGCTATCGCCAGACAGACGTAATAGACGGTCTGCTTGTCGCGCATGTTGAGACCGGGCAACTCGTTGGCGCGGCGGATGATCAGGCCATCGTCGCCGCCATAGGTCTTCAGCGACACGAACAGGAAGAACAGCATCTGCGCGAAGGCGAGCGTGATCATGATGAACTGCACCCCGCCGGTGCGCAGCGACAGCGCGCCGATGGCGGCGGCGGCAAGGCCGCTGACGAGGATGGCGGCGGGAAGCGTGATCAGCAGCTGATTGGTGCCGGGAATGAAGCCGAACAGCGGCTCGCCCAGCGTATAATGCTGGTAGAGGATGCCGACCGTATAGCCGCCGATGCCGAAGAAGGCGGCGTGCCCGAAGCTGACCATGCCGCCATAGCCGAGCACGAGATTGAGGCTGGCGGCGGCGATGCCGTAGATCAGCACGCGGGTGGCGAGCGTCGTCATGGCGGTGTAGCCGGTTGCTTGCGCGAGATAGGGCAGGGCGATCAGCAGCGCCAGCACCGCAAGGGCCGGCAGCAGGCGTCGCGAAGGATGTTCCGTCTGGGGCGTCATGGGCTCACGTATTCGGCATGAAGAGGCCCTTGGGCCGGATCAACAGAACGATGGCCATGATCAGGTAGATCCCCATCGACGAAATGCCGGCGCCGAGCGCATCCGCCTCGGAGCCCGCCAGCACATGGCGCAGCAGGCCCGGCAGATAGGCGCGCAGGCCGGTATCGACCACGCCGAGAAACAGGCTGGCGAAGAAGGCGCCGCGGATCGAGCCGACGCCGCCGACGACGACCACGACGAAGGTGGTGATCAGGATCTGCTCGCCCATGCCGACCTGCACCGCCATGATCGGCCCGGCCATGAAGCCGGCAAGGCCGGCGAGCAGCGCGCCGAGGCCAAAGACCAGCGTATAGAGCAGGCGGATATCGACGCCGAGCGCGCGCACCATGTCGCGATTGGTCGAGCCGGCGCGCACCAGCATACCGATGCGCGTCTTGTTGATCAGCAGATAGAGGCCGGCGGCGACCAAGAGACCGACAACGATGATCGTCAGGCGATAGAGCGGATATTCCAGCCCCGACACGATCTCGATGGAGCCATCGAGAATGGCCGGCACTGAGACGAACAGTGGCTGGCGGCCGAAGATCAGGGTGATCGTCTGGTTGAAGATCAGGATCAGGCCGAAGGTCGCCAGCACCTGGTCGAGATGATCGCGGCCGTATAGCCGGCGCACCACCAGATATTCGATGGCGACGCCCGCAAGGGCTGCAGCGGCGAAGGCGCCGAGAATGCCGAGCAGGAAGGAGCCGGTCTCGCCTGCAATCCAGGTGCCGGCATAGGCGCCGATCATGTAGAGCGAGCCATGGGCGAGATTGATGACGCCCATGATCCCGAAGACCAGCGTCAGGCCTGCGGCCAGCAGAAACAGCATGACACCGTACTGCAGGCCATTGAGCATTTGTTCGAGAAAGAGCGTCATCGATCCACGCGAAAAGTCAAAGCATCTTGGGGAAGGTGCGGCGGGCGATCATGCTCCCGCCGCCTGCGGTGCGCGACCGGTTAGAGCTTGCAATCGGCGGCGTATGGATCGGTGTGATCCTTGAACAATTCGCCGACCGTCTTCAGATCCATCTTGCCGTCAGCGCCTTCGACCACCTTCAGCGCATACCAGTTCTGGATCGGATGCTGGTTCTTGCCGAAGGCGAACTTGCCGCGCGTCGACTGGAAGTCGGCCTTGCGCAGCGCGTCGCGGAAGGCGGCGAGATCCTCTATGCTGCCGCCGGTCGCCTTCAGCGCCGCGCCATAGGCGAGAGCGGCTTCATAGCCCTGCTCGGCATAGGAGGTCGGCGGCCGATTATAGGCCTTCTGCCACGCCTCGACGAAGGTCTTGTTGGCCGGGTTGTCGAAATCGTGGTTCCAGTGGCTGGAGACGTTGAGGCCGAGCGCCGCTTTGCCGACCGATTGCAGGATGATGGCGTCCATGGAGGGCTCGGCGACGACCATGGGGATTTCCTTGGTCAGGCCGGCCTGTTCGTACTGGCGCAGGAAGGTGATGCCGAGGCCGCCCGGATGGAACTGGAAGACGACATCAGGCTTGGCGGCGCGCACCTGCGCCAGTTCGGCGGCGAAATCGGTCTGGTCGAGCTTGGTGTAGATTTCACCGACGATCTCGCCCTTGAAATAGCGCTTGAAGCCGGTCAGCGCATCCTTGCCGGCCTGGTAGTTCGGGGCGAGCAGGAAGGCTTTCTTGTAACCGAGATTGGTGGCGTTCTGGCCGGCGCTTTCATGCAGGCTGTCGTTCTGCCAGGACACCACGAAATAGTTCTCGTTGCATTCCTTGCCGGCAAGGTTCGAAGGTGCTGCGTTCGGGCTGACATAGATGGCGTCGTTGTCGACGATATCCGGCACGGTGGCGCCGGCGACATTCGAGAAGACGATGCCGGTGAACAGCTTGATGCCCTCTTCGCCGAGCATGCGTTCGGCGATCTGCTTGCCCTGGCCCGGCTTCAACCCGTCATCCTCGACCACGAGATCGATGGGCGTGCCGCCCAGCTTTCCGCCTTCCAGGTCGATCGCCAGCTTGAAGCCGTCGCGAATGTCCTGACCGAGATAGCCGGCCGGGCCGGTCAGCGTGGTGATCATGCCGATCTTCACCGCATCGGCGGCAGTGGCGGCGGTGCTCAGAAGGGATGCGAGGGCAATGGAAAGCAGAATGGGTTTCATGTCTAACCTCGACTGGAAAGCGTTGATGAAAAACGCCGCTTGCGCGGCCGCGGCCGTGCCGTCATCCAGGGCTTTGCGAAACCGCAAAGCGGAGAAGACGGCACGGCCGGCGTGCAATCACAGCTTGACCCACCCGTCTGGCGGAGTCTTGCCGGGATGGATGCTACCGCATTTCGGGCAAGTGCGCGCCTTTTCGTCGGCATAAAATGCCTGATAGATCGGCGGCAGGTCGCGAACGATGCTTTTCAGCGAAACTTCAACGCGTTTGACCAGCTCATGGCACTCGAAGCAGTACCATTCGAAAGCGTCATGCTGGTCGGGCTGGCGCTTCGGCTCGACCACGAGGCCGATGGAGCCTTCCTGCGGGCGCTGCGGCGAATGGCGCACATGCGGCGGCAGTAGGAAGATTTCACCTTCGCGAATCGGCACGTCGTAGAAATTGCCGTTGTCGACGACCTTCAGCATCATGTCGCCCTTGAGCTGATAGAAGAATTCTTCCACCGGGTCGTCATGATAGTCGGTGCGCTTGTTGGGACCGCCGACGACGGTGACCATGAGATCCGCATCCTCCCAGATCTGCTGGTTGCCGACCGGCGGCTTCAGCAGGTGCTGGTGCTCGTCGATCCATTTGGAGAAACTGAAGGCGGATAGGCGTCGTGACATGGTTCGTTCCTCTCTTTTGACGGCTGTTTTCGCCAGTCTGGTTTCGATCAGACTTTCAGCCCGCATTCCTCGAAGGCGATGCGCGTCGCCCGCTTTTCCTCGTCCGTCAGTTCCAGGAGCGGCGGGCGCACAGCGCCGCCGGCCTGGCCGAGCAGCTCCTGCCAGTATTTTTGGTGCGCATGCGGCTTTTCCGCCGGGCGGGTGGATTTCAGCGCCGCGCGCACCGGCTCCAGGCTGTCGCGGATCTTTCGCGCACGTTCTGCTTCGCCGGCGAAGGCGAGATCGGTGTATTCGCGCATGCGCTTGTCGTTGGCCGTCTGGATGAGATAGGGCGGCGACGAGCAGAGATAGAGTTGCCAGTTCAGTTCGAGGATATTGTCCAGCCACTCTTCTTCGGAAGCGGTGCTGACGAGAATGCGGTCGCCGGCAAGCCGGGTCAGCTCGGCATACATCGGCCGCGGCACGCTGTATTTGATCGCCACAACATTCTCGATGTCGGCCAGCTGGTTGCAAAGCTGAGGGCTCATCAGGTAGCCGCTGTCGGGATGGCTCCACAGGGCGATGCCGATATCCACCTGATCGGCGATGCGGCGGTAATAGTTGAGCAGCGTCTGGTCCTGTTCCTTGAAGAAATGCAGGATCGGGGCATGCACGACGATATAGTCGGCGCCGGCCTTCTGGGCGTGTTTGGCGAGGTCTACGACCACGTCCATGTTCTGGTCGGAGCAGGACATGATGGTCTGCGCCCGGTCGCCGCAGGCATCGACGGCGATATCGAAGCAGCGCTTGCGCTCATCCACCGACATGGAGAAGAATTCGCCCTGCTTGCCGGCGATGAAGAAGCCGTCGATATCGAGGTCATTAATCCAGTGGTCGATGTTGCGGCGGAAGCCCTCCTCGTCGATGGCGAGCGACGGAGTGAAGGGCATCAGCGCCGCAGCCCAAATCCCCATCATCGTCGCCCGCGAATGGGCCTTCGCATCCTTCTTGCTGTATTTCATCGATAATCCGCCTGTCGGGTTGCGTCACGGCACGGGGATGCGGGCGGAATGGCATCCGGCCCGGCATCGCCGATGGCTTTGGTTGCGGTGACGTTCAAATCTCTGCCTCGAACCGCTCTTTGGCGGCCCCCTCTTTTGTTGATGGCAGAAGACACCCATACGATATATATGGCAATTGCAAATATTGATATTAATTCATAGCATTTCGCGATAAGTTGGCGACATCATGAAAATCACCCTCAAGCAGATCGAATGCTTTCTCGCGGTTGCCGAACATGGCAGCTTTTCCGGCGCCTCGAAACGGCTGAACACGGCGCAGCCGGCGCTGTCGCAGGCGATCAAGGATCTGGAGGCGGAACTCGGCGTGCGCCTATTCGACCGCACCACGCGCCGCGTCGAGCTGACCGATGCCGGCCGCGAATTCCAGCAATCGGCTGCCAAGGTGATCGAGGAGCTGGCGCATGCGGTCGAGAGCGTGCATGAACTGGCCGAGCGCAAGCGCGGCCGGCTGACGGTCGCCGCCCCGCCGTTGCTCGCCGCGGTCGTCCTGCCGCAGGCGATTGCCGAATTCCGCCGGCGCTTTCCCGGCATTTCGGTGCAGATTGCCGATGTCGGCACGGAGCAGATCGTCGAAAGCGTTCGCAACGGCAAGGCCGATTGCGGCATCGGAACCTTTCCACCCTCGGAAGAGGGGATCGAGCGCGTGGCGCTGGTGCGCGACAGCCTGATGCTGTTTTGCGATGAGGCAAGCGCGCTCAACAGCAGCGAACCGGTGCGCTGGAGCGAGTTGGCAGATTATCCGCTGGTGACGCTGACGCGTGACAGCGGCATCCGGCTCTTGGTGGAGGTGGGGTTCGAAAGCTGCGAACTGCCGCTGAAACCGGCCTTCGAGGTGGCGCAGGTGACGACGGCGATTGCGCTGGTCGAGGCCGGCCTCGGCGTCGCGGTGCTGCCGACCTACGCACTCGCCGCCGCCCGTTACCGAAAGGTCAACGGACGGCAACTGGTCGAGCCGGTCATCTCCCGTGAGATCGTGATGATCCACGCCAGCGGCCGCTCGGTCTCGCCGGCGGTGCAGGCCTTCTCGCAGGTCATTCGCCGGTTTGTCCAGCAACTGACGCCGCAGGAGACGCGTTGAGAGGCTTGTAATAAAGCCTCCGCATCCCTCTCCTCCGTCATACTCGGCCTTGTGCCGAGTATCTAAGCACGCCAGGCATGTCCTTTAACATTAATGACTTGGCGTCGGCAGATCCTCGGCACGAGGCCGAGGATGACGTCGAGTGAGGGTTGGAGCGCAGTGGCAATCCGGCGCTGAGGCCTCAGCGCGCCCCCATGATCAAATCGACCAGCGTGCGCGACAGCAGGCTTTCGCCGTCGGCAAGGTCGAGCAAAACGTCAAAGTGGTTGCGGTCGGGGATTTCCATCAGGCGGCTTTCGAAGCCGGCCTCGCGCCACAGCCGGTGGTATTCGGCCGATTGCCGCTTGAATCCGTCCGGCTCGCCGGCGGCGTAAGCGACGACGATGGGGCAGCCTTGGGAAGGAATGTTTTCGGCGGGGCTGAGCGGCGCGACCTGGTTGTCCGGCAGGGCCAGCCAATCCTGCACGAAGCAGCGAGCAATAGGTGCCAGATGGAAAAGGCCGCTGATCGGCAGTGCGCCCTTGACGACATCCTCCGGCACGCCGAACTGGCGCTGCCAGCCGCCGGAGAGGACCGCGCCGGTCAGGTGACCGCCGGCGGAGCTGCCGCCGACATAGATTCGGTTGCGGTCGATGCCGAGGATTTCGCCATGCGTCCAGAGATAGGCAAGGGCGGCGCGCACCTCGCGGACGATCTCGTCGAGACCGACCGCCGGCGACAGGCGGTAATCAACGACGGCGGTGGCGATGCCGCTTGCGCCGAGCGGCGCGGCCATGAAGGCGGACTCCGCCTTCGACAACATCCGCCAATAACCGCCATGGATGAAGAGGAAGACCGGCCGCAACTCGCCGTCTTTCGTGCCGTAGATGTCGATGGCCTGGCCGCTCGTTTCGTCATAGACGACGTCGGCCGCTGTCAGCCAATCGGGGCGCACGGCATCGGAGGTGCTGCGATAGGCCGCCATGGCGGAGTCGAACACCGTTTGCGTGACGGAGCCCCGGGCGCTGTAATCGCGGTCGAGGCGTTCGCGCGGCCAGCCGGCTTCTGCGGCGAGATCGGTCATATCTTCCCTCCGGTTCAAGCGACGAAGGCGCGGATGGTCTCGGCCATCACCACCGGCTGCTCCAGCGTCGGGAAATGCGTCTTGCCCGGCAGCTTCTGCGGCTTGTACCATGGATTATCAGCGGCGAAATCGAGCTGCGCATGCGCATATTCCGGCTCGAAGGGCTGCGAATAGATATGGGTGATCGGGCGATGTTGCTTCATCGCCGCCATGCGCTGCATCGGGTTGCCCCATTTGCTATAGGCTTTGGCGATCTCGCGGCCGGAACGCGCCCACATTTCGAAGCTGTAGCCCGCCATCTCCTGGTTGACATGGTCGATGATATCTCGGTTTTCGGTATCGCCGATCCAGTAATTGAAGAAATCGCCGCGACCGTTTTCCCAGTTGGTACGATCCTGGATATGGTCGATCATCGAGAAGAAGGCTTCGTTTGGCGTCGTCTGGATCCAGTCGATGACGACGGAGCGCGGGATGCGCGTCGTGCCGAGGCGGTCTGTGACCTCGATATTGGCCCAGCCGCCATGCGAGGTGGAGACCGGCACGAGTGTGTCGATCTTCATGGCATCGAGGAAGGCGATGACGTCGTCGGCCTGCTGGTCGGTGGTGAAATCGCCGTCATGCGCGCGATGCTCGCCATGGCCGCGCCAGTCGAGGCGGATCACGCGGTGGGTTTTCGCCAGTTCCGGCGCCAGCGTCTTGAACAGGCGGTGATCCTGGCACCAGCCCGAAAGCAGCAGCAGCACCGGCCCCGTGCCGGCATCGTCAAAGGACAGGGTGTTGTGGCCGATCTGGATGGATTGCATGAAAAATCTCCTGAAAAAAGAATATGCGCCTAAACGTCGAAATCGGCTGCGGTGGGCACATGGCGGGCGGTGCGCATGCGGATGGCGCCGATTTCCGGGCTCTGCCCGGTGATCTTCAGCACCTGAGAGCGGATATCGTCCGGCCAGAAATTCATGTCGCCCAGCCGCTCGGCGGTATCCTGCGTATGCTCGGTCAGCGGCCGTTCGCGCTCTTCCCACTGTTCCAGCGCTTGGGGAATGTCGGCGGCGCCGCCGACGGCATCGGCAAGCGCCAGCCCGTTCATCAACGCGCAGCCGCCGCCCTGGCCGAGATAGGGCGGCATGGCGTGCGCGGCATCGCCGAGGATGGCGACGCGCCCCTTGCTCCAGCGTTTGAGCTTGACCACCTCGAAGGCATCCCAGCGGCCGGCATCGCCGAAGCGGGCGACGAGATGGGCGAGATGCGGGAAGGACTGCGTCCACAAGTCCCGGTCGGCCGGAACCTTCAGCGCCTCGGCATCGTCGGCGGCGCAGCACAGCGCCACATAGAGATCCCTTTCGCTGGCCGGCGTATAGAGAATGCGGCGCGTGCCGGTGAAATATTCGATGTAGCGGTTCTCGTCTTCCGGCGGCACATCGCCCTTGGCGCGCGGGATCAGCATGCGGATCGCGCCATAGCCGAGATGCTTGCGATACAGCATCAGATCAAGGGAATCGCGGACATTGGAATTGATGCCGTCGGCGCCGACCACCAGATCGGCCTTGCGCGCCGTGCCGTCCGCCAGCAGCAACTCGCCTTCCGGCGTGGCACCTGTGGCGGCGGAATTGGTGCGAATCTCGACATTGTTCTTGCGGGCGACGTCGACCAGCGTGTTGATCAGCGTTTCGCGCAGGATGGTGATCAGCCGCGCATCGCCCGGACCGTTGATCGGAATCTCTTCCATGGTCGTGTCGTTGTGGTCGCGGGTGTGGAATTGCGGGCCGATATGGGCGCCGACGGTCGCCTGGTCATAGGCGCCGAGCGCCTTCAGCACGCGAAGTCCGTTGCTCCAGATATAGATGCCGGCGCCGAAGGTGCGCAGGTTCGGCGCGCGCTCATGCACGGTCACGCTCCAACCGCGCTGGGTTAGGGCGATGGCGGCGGTCAGGCCGCCGATGCCCGCGCCGGCGATTTCGGCATGGCGGGCTTTGGTCTGTTCTGGCATCGATTGACTCCCCTCGGAACGGCCATTGGGCCGCCGATCTGCTTTGCGGCAAGATTTCCGCAGTGCCGGCTTGCTGGCAAGTGAATTCTGTGGAAGCTTTGATGACCAATGGGAATATCAATAAAGACTAATAAGTGAGGGCGAACATGAAGGCGATGACCAACCATTTGACCATCCGTCATCTGCGCATGGTGGTGGCGATCGTCGATGAGGGCAATCTGGTGCGCGCTTCCAAGCAGCTCAACATGACGCAATCGGCGATCACCAAAGCCTTGCAGGAGGCGGAGGTGCTGACCCGCACCCGCCTGTTCGACCGCACCAATCGCGGCGTCGTGCCGACCATGTTCGGCGAGGCGCTGGCCGAACATGCGCGCCTCGTCATCGCCCAGCTTTCCCATGCGGAGGAACATCTGGCCGACCTGCGCGATGGCACCGGCGGGCGCGTCGCCATCGGCACGCTGCTTTCGGCGTCTGCCGAATTGTTGCCGAGAGCGATTGCGCGGCTGAAGCGGGAGCGGCCGCGTCTGGTGGTAAAGATCGTGGAGGGGACGAACGACGTGCTGATCCCGGCACTGCGCGCCGGCGAACTGGATATGGTGGTCGGTCGCCTGTCCGAGAACAGCGACAAGCTGAAGGTCGTGCAGGAGGGATTGATGGACGATGTCGCCTGCGTCGTTGCCCGGCATGGGCATCCGCTGGCCGGGCGCACCAAAATCGGTTTGGCGGATCTGCTCGATTGGGAATGGATCCTGCCGCCCTCCGAAACCAGCCTGCGCCAGCAGGTCGATATCGCCTTCCATCAGGAGGGTATCGAGCCGCCGCAACATGCGGTCGAATCCGTCTCGTTGCTGACCAACCGCGCGCTGCTGACCGATGCGGATTATCTTGGCGTTTTTCCCGCCCATGTGGCGCGGCGCGAGGAGGCGGCGGGAACGTTGACCATCTTGCCGGTGCCGTTGAAGGCGACGGCGGTGCCGATCGGCATCACCACGCGGGCGCAATCGCGCCTGTCGCCGGCCGCCACGCTGCTGGTGGAAAGCCTGCGCCGCACGGCGGAAGAGATGAACCACTGATATTCCAGTTGCTCATAATTGAGCGAACAGATTTCCATTTACGGAAACTTCAATTGCGCAAATCCTGCCCCCGGACAGCAATGAGGGGTGCTGGCCCATTCCCGGCATGTCGTGGCCCGTTCGCGCGCCGTTGCCCGCGGGAAGGGCGCCCCTTCATGACGGTTCGATGCACTCTGCCCCTTTCAACCTGCCTTGCTAAGGCCGGGCGACAGGAAGGGCAGCAACAAGGGGAACGACACCATGAATTTTCGCAGGCTTCTGGCAACGACCTGCCTGACCTTTTCCGTTTCGAGCGTGGCTTTTGCCGCCGATGCGACGAAGATCGGCATGATCACCACCCTGTCCGGCCCGGCCGGCTATCTCGGACAGGATATCCGCGATGGTTTTCAGCTCGCCATCGATGCCGAAGGCGGCAAGCTTGGCGGCAAGCCCGTCGAGCTGGTCGTAGAGGACGATGCGCTAAAGCCCGGCAATGCCAAACAGATCGCCGACAAGATGCTGTCGGAACAGGATATCAAGCTGTTCACCGGTATCGTCTTCGCCAATGTCGCCTTCGCCGCCGTGCCGGATATTCTCGACAATGACGCGGTCTATGTCAGTGCCAACACGGCGTCTGCCACGTTTGCCGGCAAGGATTGCCACCCGAATTATTTCGTCAGCTCCTGGCAGGACGATAGCCAGGGCGAAAGCGCCGGTGCGCTCGCCCAATCGCTCAACTACAAACGTGCTTTCCTGATTGCGCCAAACTATCAGGCCGGCAAGGAAACGATGGAGGCCTTCAAGCGCTTCTACAAGGGCGAGGTGGTCGGCGAGACCTATACCAGCCTCGATCAGGCAGATTTCGCTGCCGAAATGGCGCAGATTCGCAATGCCAAGCCAGATGTCGTCTATGAATTCGAGCCCGGCGGCCTCGGCATCGCTTTCATGCGGCAATACCAGCAGGCCGGCTTGCTCAAGGATATCCCGATGGTCGTGCATCCGGCCTCGCTCGACCATGTGATCGTGCAGGCGGTGGGCGATGCAGCTCAAGGCGTTAAGGTCACCAGCCACTGGAACGACGATTTCGACAATCCGGTCAACAAGGCTTTTGTTGCTGCCTGGAAGGCAAAGTTCGGCGATCGCCCGATCACCTATTATGCCGCGCAGGGTTATGACGCTGCGCTGCTGATCGGCACCGGCCTCGAAAGGAGCGGCATCGAAGACGTGCCCGCTTTCCGCAAGGCGCTGCTGACCTCGGACATCAAGTCGGTGCGCGGCAGCTTCAAACTCGGCCCGAATCAGCATCCGGTGCAGGACTGGTACGCGCTGAAGGCGGAAAAGGGCGCCGACGGCAAGATGGTGCTGAAGACCGAAAGCAAGGTGCTGACGGCGCACAGCGATTCCTACGCCGCTGACTGCAAGATGCCCGCCGAATAAGGAAAGCCCGCCCCCTTGCATGCGGTCGCGATGGCCGCATGCACCGCGTGCGCGGCCGGCAGGCTTGACAATCGCTGCCGCAGAACCGACATTTCGGTTCATGAAAACGTGCGAACCCATGTTCAGGCCCGTCCCCATCGCGGGATGACGGCCCCGGCTCAGACAGGCTGAGACCGGGGAAGCGTTTTCTTTTCCTATTTTTCGACAATGGTCGCTCGATGTCCGGATGAACGATCCGGCGGCGGGCGACGTTTTGGCATGGCGGCTTTTCCGGCTGGCCATGCCCACAGGAGACAGATCCCATGGAAAGACCCGGAATTATCGTTGCGAAGACCGATCATCAGCGCCTGCTGACCATGGCCAACGGGCTGATCGAGCGCAAGCCGGAGCTTGCCGAGGAACTGATCGGCGAGCTGGAGCGCGCCAACGTCGTCGAGGACGTGGCCGTGCCGCCGGGCACGGTGCAGATGGGCTCGGCGCTGGAGTACCGTACCGATGACGGAACGGCGCGGCAGGTTACGCTGGTTTATCCGGCCGATGCCGACATTGCCGCTGGACGTATCTCCATCCTCACGCCGGTCGGCACGGCGCTGCTCGGCATGTCGGTCGGCGCAACCATCGATTTTACGGCCAATGACGGTCGCCGGCATCTGCTGACCATCTCCTCGGTGACACCGCATGCGGTTGCCGCCGACGAGGATCGACGAGATTATGCGTCGTAGTTAAAAGCTTAGGGTGCCGATCTGACAAAATCAGGACGGCGCTTTAAGCCGCCTTTTTAGGCGCTTCGGCAACGACCGCCTCTCGACGCTTCTTGCGGCGGTTGAGCTTGAAGCGCTGCACGAGAGCGACCAGCTTTTCAGCGCCTTCGGCCAGTGCATGGCTGACCTCGTTCATGCCGCCGACCATGGCGATATTGTCGCGCGACATGGTGTCGATGGCGTTGACGGCGGTGTTGATTTCGCCAAGCTGTTCCGTTTGTTTGTTGGCCGTGTCGGCGATCGCTGCGACATTGTCGTCGATGCTGCGCACGAAATCCTCGATGCGGCGCAAGGCATCGCCGGTATCGGCAACAAGCTTGACGCCCTGCGTCACTTCCCGCGAGGAATGGCCAATCAGCCGGGCAATTTCCTGCGCCGCTTTGGCGGAGCGCTGTGCAAGTTCGCGTACTTCCTGGGCGACGACGGCAAAACCCTTGCCGCTTTCCCCTGCGCGCGCGGCTTCCACACCGGCATTCAGCGCCAGAAGATTGGTCTGGAAAGCGATTTCGTCGATGACGTCGATGATGTTGGCGATTTCACGCGAGGCGCTTTCAATGCGTCCCATGGCCTCGACGGTCGAATTGAGCACGCTGACCGATTCGGTTGCCGCCTTGCGCGCATCGCTGACCAGGGAGCGGGTCTCCACGGTGCGCGTATTGGATTCGCGGATGGTCTCGGTGATCGTGTCGAGCGCAACGGTGGTTTGGCGAAGCGCCGAAACCTGCTGTTGCGTGCGATGTTCGAGGCTTTCCGACCCCCGGCGCATTTCCGCGCCGTTGGTGTTGAGCTGGTTCGTCTCGGCCATCACTTCCTCCAGCGTTTCCTGGAATTTGCCGATGGACGTATTGAAGTCGTTACGCAGGCTTTCGAATTCCGGCGCGAAGGGATCGTCCATGGTGATGCGGATGTTGCAATCCGCCAGGCGGTGCAGCCCGGCGCCCAGTTGATCGATCGCATGGACGCGGCCGGTGACGTCGCTGGCAAATTTCACGACCTTGCAGACTTTGCCGTTCTCGTCGAAAACCGGATTGTAGCTCGCCTGAATATGCACTTCGGCGCCGGATTTGGCGCGCCGCGCAAACTGGCCGGCCTGGAATTCGCCAGCTGCCAACCGTCTCCAGAACTGGGCATAGCTGGGCGAGGACACATAGTCCTGAGCGCAGAACATCGAATGATGTCGCCCGACGATATCCTTCAGCTCATAGCCAAGGACGTTGAGAAAATTCATGTTTGCGGTGAGCACCGTGCCGTCGGGAAGGAATTCGATGACCGCCTGCGAGCGCAGCAGGGCGTCGATCTTGCCTTTGGTGTCAAGCGCCTCGGCTTTTGCAGAGGTAACCTCGGTCGCGACCTTTACCACCTTATAGGGCTTTTTGCCCCTGAAGATCGGATTGTAGGATGCCTCGATCCAGACCGGGCGATTGTTCTTTCCGTAGCGCTTGTATTGCTGCCTTTCGAACTGGCCTTCGCCAAGTCGTTGCCAGAAAGCTGCGTAGTCAGGCGAGCGGGCTTCCGCGGGATCGACGAACATTCGATGATGCTTGCCGATGATTTCGGATCGCTCGTACCCCATGGTGCGGCAGAAATTATCGTTTGCGTCGAGAATATTGCCCTGAAGGTCGAATTCGATGAGCGCCATCGAACGCGAGAGGGCATCGAGTACGCAGCGGGAATCAGAGGCAAAACCTGAATGAAATGAAAACATCATCGCAATCCGCAAGAGCAACAACCTTGCCATAGTGATGCGGAATAGGAATTAAGAATGTGCTAAGCTATTATGATATTTACAATTTATGTCCAACCGACCTTGCTGCTTTAGCGTTTGCGAAACTTCCGGGAATTCCCGTTTCTGGCGAAAAGTCGGAAATGGCGGAGAAGATGCGCGGCGTCTAATTCATCGAATATTTCGATAAATTTATATAACTATTGAGGATTGATATATATATCCCGGTCGTGTTGTCTTCACGGCAGACGCGGGCCGAGCTTTTTCTGAGCCCCAGCAGCGAGGCTTCACCCCATGGCGCATTATCCGGACATCCAGCTTTATATCGACGGACAATGGAGAAAGACGTCCGACAGTTTGCCGGTCGTCAATCCTGCCGACGAGACGGTGATCGGAGCGACGCCGGTGGCGACGAGAGGCGACCTGGACGATGCGCTGGCGGCGGCAGAGCGTGGCTTCAGGGTCTGGAGCGCGACCGCGCCGGCCGAGCGCGCCGCCGTCATGCTGCGCGCCGCCGCGATCATGCGCGAGCGCATCGACGAGATCGCCCATGCCATCACGCTGGAGCACGGAAAGCCATTCCTGCAGGCGCGGCTGGAAGTGATCCGTGGCTGCGAATTCTTCGAGTGGGATGCAGGCGAGGCCGTGCGGCTTTATGGGCGCGTCATCCCGAGCAAGCCGGGCATCCGCTACATGGTCGTGCACCAGCCCATCGGCACGGTCGCCGCCTTCGCACCGTGGAACTTCCCGATGAGCCAGCCGTCACGCAAAGTTGCCGGCGCAATTGCCGCAGGATGTTCGATCATTCTCAAGGCATCGGAGGAAACGCCGGCCGGAGCGATCCATATCGCCCGCGCCCTGCACGATGCCGGCCTGCCACCGGGCGTTCTCAACCTCGTCTTCGGCATTCCGTCGGAAATCTCGAGCTATATCATTCCCCATAGCCAGACGCGCCTTGTCGCCTTTACCGGATCAACGGCGGTCGGCAAGCACCTGACGGAAATCGCCGCGCGGCATATGAAGCCGGTCTTGATGGAGCTTGGCGGCCATGCGCCTGTCATCGTGTGTGACGATGCCGATCCGGTAGCGGCCGGTCTTCTTTCTGCGACGCGCAAGGCGCGCAATGCTGGCCAGGTCTGCACGTCGCCGACGCGCTTCTTCGTGCATGAAAGCCGCTTTGCCGCTTTCCGCGATGCCTTTGTCGAGCGCGCCCGCAGCGTCGTCGTCGGCAATGGCATGGATGCGGCCACTGAAATGGGGCCGCTTGCCAATCATCGCCGCATCGAGGCATTGGAGACGCTGGTTTCGGATGCGCGCCAGAAGGGCGCCAAGATCCTCGCCGGCGGCGAACGCATCCACAACAAGGGGTATTTTTTCCCGGTGACGGTGTTGGCGGAAGCGCCGGACGATGCCCGTGCGATGTATGAAGAGCCCTTCGGCCCCCTGGCGATTATCAATCCGGTGGCTTCACTTGACGAGGCGATCGAGAGGGCGAATTCGCTGCCCTTCGGTCTTGCGGCTTACGCCTTCACGGATTCATCGGCCAATGTCGAGGAACTGGTGCAGCGCGTCGAGGCCGGCAATCTTTCGATCAACACGCTGGAAGCATCGGTCGCCGAAACACCGTTCGGCGGCGTCAAGGAAAGCGGTTACGGGCGTGAGGGCGGCACGGAAGGCCTTGCGCATTACACCATCGTCAAGAACGTCTCGCATCAGATGCGATATGCCTGATAGGCGGATCGCGCGGCCGATAGGGACCGCGCGATCAAGCAAATTGGCGTGCGTTGTTATGGCTGTTCGCGCGTTCCAGGTGCTGCATCGCGCTGATCCTGGTCTTCCAGATCGCTCTTGACGATGAACGTGTCGTTGCGCTGGCGCGCCGCTTCACGCAAGGCATCGATATTCGGCACGTCGTCCGGCGAAATGTCTTGGGCGTGCTCGGTTTCGCTGTTCAGCTCGCCGGGCAGGGGGGCCTGAGACTTGTTTTTGGCAAGCGGGCCACGGGGCGTGGGTGAATTCGGTTGGGTCATGTGAATGTTCTCCTGTGGGGCGGGACGCCGTCAGTGCCTGTAACCGGTCAAGACGTCGTTCACTCCGGCGGCGGTCAACCTGTTGTCGACGCCAGTCACGCCCGGGATCGATCTCGCGATTTCCGTCGCGAGGCTGATTTCGTCCAGTTGCAGCACATTGCCTTCAAGGACGATGACGCTGCCGACAGCGGTGACCGTGACATCGGAGGCATCGATGCCTCCGGCGACGGCGAGCGCATCCGCAACCGCGCTCTCGAGGGGCGCAGCCTGAGGATCGTCGGGTGCGAGCGTCCGCGTGGTTTCGTGGAACATTCCGGGCTTGTTGACCATCGGGACTTCCTTTTCGACTGGTTTATTCCGTTGGTGAAGCATTGGCGCGCGCCAGTCCCTGACGGAGGATCGCGGTGATCTCCTCGGCGGAGCGGCCCTGTTCGGCAAAGGCCTCGCCCGGAACGATGCCGGGGTCTTCCTCCTGATCCATGGGAATGAGATTTTCATCGAGCAGCGTCTCGATACGTGCCTTATAGCGCGGGTTGTCCGCCATTATCGCCACAAGGCTGATGAGCAGCCTGCGATGCGCCAGAATGCGCGCCTCAAGGATATCGCCCATGCGTTACGCTCCCTTGCGCCATTCTCCTCAGGATCGGGGGAATAACGCAAAGGGGGGCGAAACGTTCCCGGCCGCTTCCGGTGCGGTCTATTTCCAGGCGAGAGACGGGCGCGCCAGAACGCTGGCCGGCCGCCTCTGCGGATCATTGCCTTGCAGATGGCGGATGGCGAAATCCTGCGCATCCTGAAGGGCAGCCAACGCCCCGTCGTAATCGAGATTGACCGGGCGGCCACTGCGGCTGACACAGGCGCCGTCGACATAAACGGCGCTGACCGCCCGTTCGGCAGCGCAATGCAGCAGGTTGCGCAAGGGATCGTAATTGGGCTGCATGCCCTTCTGCTTCAGGTCGATCAGCGAGAAATCGGCGCGCGCGCCGGTTTCGATGCGGCCGATATCCGTGCGGCCCAGCGCCTTCGCGCCGCCCAGTGTCGCGACCTCCAGAATTCCGGACGTATCGAGATCGGCGACGCTGGCGCCGGCAATGCGCGAGCAGATCAGCGCCTGGCGCATCTCCTCCAGCATGTTGAAGGGATAGCTGTCGGTGCCGAGCCCGACATTGACGCCGCGCCGGCGATAACGGCCGACCGATTGCAGGATCATGCCGCTGCGCGAGAAGGTGACCGGGTTGTGGGCGACGCTGGTGCCGCTTTTCGCCAAAAGGTCGAGATCGCTGTCGCTGCGCTGTCGGGTCCAGCTATGGCTGTCGATGAAGATGCAGTGGCCGAGGATGAGATCCGGGCCGAGCAGGCCGAGGCTGTCGAGATATTGCGGTGATGTCATGCCGGTGCGGCGCAGCAGTTCCTCATGCTCGGTCATCGTTTGGGCGGCATGAATTGTGATCGGCACGCCACGGGTGCGGGCGGCTTCCGCCGCCTTCTGCAACAATTCGGGCGAGCAGGTCTCGATCTGTGCGGGGGCGACGATGCCGCGCAGGCGGCCGGAAGGATGGGCCTCGGCTTCGTCGACGGTGGCAAGCGCCCGCTCGAAGGCCTCGGCGCCGCGCGCCTTGTCCCAGACGAAATCCAGCCGGTGGCTGTTTTCCACATGCCAACGCGCCTCGCGAAAACCGGGGGCGACATAGGCGCGCGCGCCGCTTTTCGCCAGCGTCGGCAGCCAGGCGGGGTTCGGCCCGGCGATATCCACCAGCGTGGTGACGCCGCTCGCCATGAGGTCGCCGAGCATCACCGTCAACGTCGCCTCGACTGCTTCGGCAGGGATGTCGATCAGGCTCGAATATTCGTAGAGCGCATTGCCCCATAACGCCGTCGTGCCCTCATCCTCGAAAATGCCCTTGGCGATAGGTTCGTCGCCGGAATGGCAATGGACGTTGACGAGGCCGGGGAGCACCATTCGGTCCTTGCCGGAGATCTCCTCCTGCGCCGGCCCGGTATACGCGCCGCCGACCTGCAGGAAAGCACCATCGGCAAAGGCGACATCGCCTCTCGTATAGACATGGCCCCCGGTCGCTGCATCATAGGCGACGATGGTATCCGCCTGGCGGATGACGGTGATCTGCTTATCCATGGCTGGTCCTGAAATAGCGTTCGAGGAAGCGGCTGTACTTGCCGAGCAATGCGCTGAAGAAGAAATAAACTGCCGCCGCGAAGAGATAGCCTTCCAGAACGGCAATGCCCTGCCATTGCGGATCGCGGATTGCCGAGCGCACCGTATCGAGGAAATCGAGCAGGCCGACGATGTTGACCAGCGTGGTATCCTGGAAGAAGCCGATGAACAGGCTGACCATCGGCGGAATGACCTTTCGCAATGCCTGCGGCAGCACGAGGAAGCGCATGATGTGCCAGTAATGCAGGCCGAGCGACTTGCCTGCCTCCACCTGGCCCGCCGGCACATCCTGCAAGCCGCCCCGCACGATTTCGGCGATATAGGCGGAGGCGAAGATGATGATGGCGATCTGGGCGCGCAGCATCTTGTCGATGGTCCAGCCATCCGGCAGGAACAGCGGCAACATCACCGTCGCCATGAACAGGATGCTGATCAACGGCACGCCGCGCACCAGCTCGATGAAGCTGACCGCGATGACGCGGATCGCTGGCAGGTTCGAGGCGCGCGCCAAAGCCAGCAAGACGCCGAGCGGAAAGGCCAGTGCGAGGCCGACGACCGACAGCATGAAGGACAGCGGCAGTCCACCCCATTTGGCGGTCGGCACGAATTCGAGGCCGAAAATGCCGCCAGCCATCAGGATATAGAGAACCGGCAGGACGACCAGCAGCCAGCAGAGCAGCAGGCGACGGCCCCACAGACGCGGTAGCATCGACAAGCCGCCAGCCGAAAACAGCAGCAGCATGGCCAGCATCGCCCGCCATTGTTCCTCGAAGGGATAGAAGCCGAACAGCATGAAGCGAAGCTTACCGGTGATGAACGGCCAGCAGGCGCCATCCGTCACCTTGCAGATCTCCGGCGTGCCGACGAAGACGGCATCGATCACCAGCCAGTGCAGCGCATAATAGAGCACAGTCACGATCAAGGTCAGCGACAGCAGGCTGATCAGCGTATTGCCAGGCGTGCCGAAATAGGCCTTCAGGGCACTGTTGCGGGCAACGAGCGGCGGCGCGCGCTGGGGAATTTCGGTAAAGAGTTCGACGGTCGACATCAGCGCGTCCTCAAGGCGACTTGCGCGTTGTACCAGTTCATCAGCAGCGAGACGGCAATCGAGATCGCCAGATAGACGCCCATGAAAATGGCGATGGTTTCGATGGCCTGGCCGGTCTTGTTCATGACGGTGTTGGAGACCATCACCAGATCGGGGTAACCGATGGCGATCGCCAGCGAGCTGTTCTTGAATACGGTGAGATAGGTGTTGGTCAGCGGCGGAATGATCAGCCGCAACGCCTGCGGCAGCACGACCAGCCGCATGGTGCGTTGCCGTGTCAGGCCAAGCGCCGAGGCCGCCTCCCACTGGCCGGAACCGACCGCCTGGATGCCGGCGCGGACGATTTCCGCGACATTTGCCGAGACCGAAAGGCTGAGCCCGAACAGAAGCGCCACGAATTCTGGCTTGATCTGCGCACCGCCGGTGATGCGGAAGCGTCCCGCGGCCGGCACATCGATGAGGGTCGAGACCTGACCCGAAACCAACAACAGAAGTGAGGGAAGGATAAGCGCCGCCAAAACGATCAGCCCGGAATGACTGGCCTTGCCCGTTGCCAACCGTCGCGCCAGCAGGGCTTGTCGCAAAATGAGCGCCGCCGCAATGCCGATCACGACGGTCATCGCCAGCAGCGAACCGCCTTGCGTAAAGGTGACCGCCGGCAGGGCCAGCCCGCTATTCGACAGATAGAATCCCGGCAGCAGCGTGATCGCCTTTTGCACCGGCGGCAGCACGACGATGATCAACGTGTACCAGAGAAAGAGATAGAGCAGCAGCGGTACATTGCGCAGCATTTCCACATAGAGCAGCGCCAGCCGCCCGAGCAGCGGGTTCGGCGACAGCCGCGCAATGCCGACGAGCACGCCAATCACGGTTCCGAAAAACGCCGCCAGCAGCGACACCTTGACGGTGTTCAGCAGCCCGACCGTCAGAGCCAGCAACACGCTATCTGTCGGCTCATAGGAAATCGGGATCTCGCTGATGACGAAACCCGCCTGCTGCCAGAGAAACGAGAAGCCGGTGGCGATATTCTGACGGGCCAGATTGCCGCTGGCGGTCGAAAACATCGACCAGCCGATCAGCAGGATGAGTGTGACGGCCGCGCCCTGATAGAGCCAGGCACGGATACGCTGGTCATGGAAATTGATCATCGCGACGGAACCTGTTGTCAGGACAGGAAAACCGGCGCGCAAACAAGGGCGTGCCGGAGGCGCTTTGCGCCAGGCTGAAAGCCGCCTGCCAGGGTCATGCCAAGGCAGGCGGGATCATCGGATCTCAGCGGAACGGAGGAGCGTAGACCAGGCCGCCGGCATTCCATTGGGCATTCGGGCCGCGTGTCAGCCCAAGGCGGGTTTTCTCGCCGATATTGCGCTCGAAAACTTCGCCGTAATTGCCGACGCTCTTGATGACGTTGTAGCCCCACTTGTTGTCGATGCCGAGCATCTTGCCGAGCTCTTCGCTGGCGCCCAGCATGCGCTGGATTTCCGGATCGTCGCTTTTCAGCTTCTCGTCGACATTCGCCTGCGTGATGCCCTTCTCTTCGGCCGCCATCAACATCCAGACCGACCAGGAGACGATATCGCGCCAGTTGGAATCGTTCTGGCGAACGGCGGGCGCCAGCGGTTCCTTGGAAATGGTTTCCGGCAACACGACATAGTCGTCGGGATTGTTCGCGACCGCACGGATCGACGCAAGGTCGGAACGATCCGAGGTGATCGCCTGGCAACGCCCGGCATAGAAGGCGGCGCGGTTTTCATCCGGGCTTTCGAACACGACAAGCTCGAACTTGCCGCCGACCGAGCGGAAATAATCGCTGACATTCTGCGCCGTCGTCGTGCCGGGCAGAGTGCAGATCGCTGCGCCGTCCAGATCCTTGGCGCTGGCAACGTTCAGCGACTTCGCCACCATCAGGCCCTGGCCGTCATAGAAAACGGTCGGCCCGAAATCGAGACCGAGCGAGGCGTCGCGCGAAAAGGTCATCGTCGTCTGGCGCGACAGCACGTCGATTTCACCGGACTGCAAGGCCTGGAAGCGGGTGTTGATGTTGGTCGGAACGAAATCGACCTTGTCGCCATCGCCGAAGACGGCGGCCGCGATCGACCGGCAGATGTCGGCGTCGAAGCCTTCCATGCGGCCCTTGTCGTTGGGGGCAGCAAAGCCGGGGTTTGCCAGCGAAACGCCGCAGATCAACTTGCCGCGCGCCTTGACCGTTTCCAGCGTCGAGGCGGCGAAAGCCGGCGTCGAGACAGCAATGGCGACAATCGCCGCGCAGCAGCCCATCAAAGATTTCCTGAACATATTCCCTCCCTGAAGTTCAGCAATGAGGCACCGTTCTCCCTAAATTGTCGGCACATCCTCATATAAAATGTCTACAATAATTGCGACGATCTTTCAACGGAATTGCATACAAAAAAACCTAGAGAATACCGATAATTGGCCGTTTTGGTCTTGGTGTTCGGCGATACCTGTCGTGAAGGGTTGTTTACGATGCCTTCGCGCGCCCAAACGTGTTCTCTGTTCTGTGAATCCTTGATCGGCCAAGAAATCTTTTGCCCAGGAATGTGTACAATCCGGCGTCGTCGGCCTCAGTCAGCTGTTTCGCAGGCAAACGAAAACAGCCGCCAGAGAGACCTCTGGCGGCTGTTGAAAATCGGTAGACCGGATTTGCCGACCATCAGGACAGGGCGGCACCCAGCAGGCGTTCCTGCTTGGCGGCTGCAACGACGTCGGGCTGGTAGACCCGGCCAAAACGGTTGGCGAGGAAGTTTTCCAGCGAAATCTCTTCCTGGCGCACAAAGCCCTGGGTCGGCAGCTGATCCTGCGCCAACAGGTCGAGGACGGTGCAGATGCCGGCGGCGGTGGTGATCTGGATGGCGCTCATCTTCTGGCCGGCAACTGTGGCGGCGTAAACCTTGTTGGCATAGGTTTCCTGCAGGTAACGGCCGTCCTTCCAGCCGCACACCGTTACGAAGATCACAACGACGTCCTGCTTGGTGGCCGGCAGGGCGTTCTCGAACAGATCCTTGAGAACGTCGCGGCGGTTCTTGAGGTTGAGGTCGTTCAGCAGCGCCTTGACGATCGCCTGATGGCCCGGATAGCGGATGGTGCGATAGTTCATGGTCCGCACCTTGCCTTCCAGCGACTTGGCAAGCGTGCCAAGACCGCCAGATGTGTTGAAGGCTTCATAGGTAACGCCGTCGAGCGAGAATTCCTCACGCTCTTCCATGGCCGGAACGGTGATCAGGCGTCCTTCGACGATGGCTTCACAGGGCTCGATATACTCGTTGATCAGGCCGTCCGTGCTCCAGGTCAGGTTATAGTTCAGAGCGTTGGACGGATATTGCGGCAAGGCGCCGACGCGCATGCGCACGCTGTCCAGAGCATCGAAACGGTCGGCCAGATCCTTGGCGACGATGGAGATGAAGCCCGGCGCCAAGCCGCACTGCGGAATGAGCGCGCCCTTGGACTTTTCCGCCAGCGCCTCGACCTTGCGGGTGGTGGCGACGTCTTCGGTCAGGTCAAGATAGTGGATGCCGGCGTTTACGGCTGCCTCGGCGACGAAACCGGTCAGGTGGAACGGGGCTGCGGAGAGAACGGCGAACTTGCCGGTGAGCAGCGCCAGCAATTCGGTGGCATTGCTGATGTCGACTTCGGCGGTAGCGACGGCCTGATGCGGCGTCACACCGGCCAGTGCTGCCTGGCTACGGTCGGCAACGGTGACGAAATAGTCGCCCGTAACCGCCAGCATTTGTGCGATTGCCGCGCCGATCTTGCCTGCGCCGATGATGACTACTTGTTTCATATGCCGTTCCCTTGCTGAATGCGAATGTTGAAACAGTTTCGTGCCGTTTCTCGTCGATTCAAAGCGACATAATGACGAATATGCCGTATATGTTTGAGCAAAACGACGAAGGATTTAGGCATTATGCAAATCACAGCCAAGGATCGTGAGCTGCTGGCGCTGTTGGGCGAAAATGCACGCATGCCTGTGGCGACGCTTGCGCGCCGCCTCGGCCTGTCGCGCACGACGGTTCAGGCCCGGCTGGAGCGGCTGGAAAGGGAGGGGGTGATCGCCGGTTACTCCTTGCGTCTCTCCGAAGCCTATCTTGCCGGCCTCATACGCGCCCACGTCTTGATAACGATCGCGCCCAAGGCGCTGACGGCCGTGACAACGGAACTGACCGCATTGAGCCAGATCACCGCGCTCTATTCGGTCAACGGTCCCTATGACCTGATCGCGATCATCGCCTCACCGTCGATTGGCGATCTCGATGCCCTGATCGATACGATCGGCGCCTTGCCGGGCGTCGAGCGCACCTTGTCGTCGATCATCCTCTCGGATCGCCTCGTTCGTTAGCACTTTTAAAGGAGAGAAATCGATCTTCCGGGCTAGTGCTCGATTTTTCTCAACTAAATCAATCCTTTACCACATTATCTCATTTTTTTGACATTGGTGTGTTGACTGTTTGGGTGGGGTG
>CAMFHE010000012.1 GCA_945952045.1 uncultured Rhizobium sp. | reverse complement strand
GGAGCTTGAATCATTATGCGTCAAGCAACGAAACCCTGAATCTCAACAGGCCCTAAAAGTCTATCTGCGGCTGGTGGTCGAAATCGGTCAGGATTTCGCAACCGTTGGCCGTGACGCGGAACATATGCTCGAGCCTCACCCCACCAACTTCCGGATCGAAGGCTGTGGGCTCGACCATGATCACCATGTCTTCCTTCAGCACTTCCTTTTCATAGGAAACGATGCGCGGCCATTCGTGCACGCTTGTGCCGATCGAGTGCCCGGAGTGATGGGCGTAATTGTAGCCGTTCGACGCCACCAGTTTTTGCAGGCTTGCATCCAGAACGTCTATGGCAAGCCCCGGACGGATGCTTGTCATCGCCAGATCGAGGGCGGCTTTTCCGGTTTCGAAAAGCCGGCGAAATCCGGCAGACGCAGAGCCGATCATCACGGATGCGCAGCTATCGCCCCAGTAGCCGTCGACGCGGGGTGCAAGATCGCAGATCAGTGGATCACCCGTGTCGATCACCCGGTTGTTGGGCCAGCCCATGAATTGCGCGGTGCGGTTTTTTCCGGAAATCAGATCGCCGGCGACCGGCAGGCGCATCCCGGCACGCGTTTCCATCGCGAGACGGATTGCTGCGAAGGCTTGCAGTTCGGTCATGCCGGCGCGCGTCGTATCAAGAAATGCCCTTTGTCCGGCCGAAGCAGTCAATGCCGCCTCCCGCAACAGACCTATCTCCGTTCTGGTCTTGATGGCTCTATGGCGACGCAGCACCGGCTCGATGGATACGAGAGAATGGCCACCGAGCAGGGACGCGAGTGATGCCGGCAGGGCGTGTCGTTCGATCGCGATTGTGCCACGCACGCCCAATCGTTTGAAAAGATTTCCCGCTTCCAGAAGATAGTTTTCGAGAACGTCGGTCGGTTCCCGATAGGAGAAGCCGGTGTACGTGACAACGATGTCCGCCCAGCTCGGGGTGGCTTCCTCGAGATTTGTGACAAGCAGGCCGGTCTGGCCATCCCGACCGACAATCGCCACGCTTGGGCCACCCGCAAACGGCGACGGTCCCGCCTCTATGCCGCAGACATGGCCGAGCGCGTAGGCGACCCCGTCGGGGCTGGTCAGAACACCCCAGTCGGCGCCGCATTCCCGGATTGCGGCGATGGTCTTTTCAAGCCGTTCGTCCATCGGGAGCTCCTCAAATCAGATCGCGAACATGCTGGTCGCGGCCATAGGCGGCGACGAGAGCGAGTATAAGTCCCCCAAGGGCGCACTGTACCAATGCTTCCGAGAGACCAAGGCCGATCAGCAAGGTGCGCAATTGAACCAGCACGATTGCTCCGGCAACGGTGCCGACGAAGCCGCCGCGACCGCCAATCAGCGCCGTCCCGCCAATAACGACGGCGGCAACCGTCTGAAACAGGTAGGGCGTCCCGACTGTCGCGCTCGAAGATCCGGTGAAGCCGAGAAGCAGAATGCCCGCCACGGCAGCAAACACCGCGCTCAGCGCAAAAGTCGCGCTCCACATCGCGACCGGCCGTACCAGCGCCAGTTCGGCAGCCTTCAGGTTGGAGCCGAGCGCATAGAGACGACGACCAAAAATTGTGCGCCGAAGACCAAAGAAGCAGGCGCCGGTCAACACCAGCGTGAACGGAATAAGCCAAGGAAAGGGCAGAGGCCCGATCGTGCCGCCGAGGGAAACAAAATCATTGATGAATGGCGGCGCAGAGCCGGTCGGCAGTCCACGGGTCCATATTTGCACGGCTGCCTGCACGATCGTGCCGACACCCAGGGTAACGATGAGCGGGTGTATGGAAAGACTTGCCGACAAAGCGCCGGACACCGCCCCGACAAGGGCAGCCGCGACAATGACGATGGTGAATGCGACTAAGCCCGGCATGCCGCTTCCGTACAGACTGGCGAAGACGACATTGGCAAATCCGATGACGAATGGGATCGAAAGATCGATGCCGCCCAGGATCATGACCAGCGTCTGTCCCAGAGCTGCAATCGCAAGCAGGGAGGCCAGAATCAGCATGGCGCGAATGGAAAACGGGCTGGCGAAACCGGGGATGAGGACTGTGCCGACGGCAAAAACGAGCAGCACCCCGAAAAAGGCGATCAGCGCCCGATTGGATGCAATATGTTTCTTCATCGGATTTCCATCCATGTCTGGAAGCGCCGTTTCAGCGTTTGGGAGTTGAGGCAAACGGCAAGCACCAACACCGCGCCATAGGTCGCCTGCAGCACGAAGGTGGAGACGTTGAAAGACGTCAGTGCGTTCTGCAGCAGGAATATATCCGCCGCGCCAATGAAGGCGGCCAGCAATCCGCCGACACCGCCGGCAAGGCTGACGCCGCCAAGCGCGGCTGCCGCGATGGCGATCAGGGTAAAGCCGGGGCCGATATTCGGATCGCCCGAGCCGATCAGAGCCGTCAGGCACAGGGCGGCGATGGAGGCGACCAGACCACCCAGAACATAGGACAGGAAGCGGACGGCCGTCACGTTGATAGCGGCGGTAAAGGCGGCGCGATCGTCACTCCCGACGGCCATCAGCATGTCGTAGATCGGCAGCCGCTTGAAGATGACCCACAGAAGCACGACGATTGCGACCGGAATGACCGAAAGGGGACCCGCAAGACTGGAAAACCAGCCGGGAACGCTGCCGGATGGCGAAGGCAGGATCGATAATGCAAGACCGGTATAGATCAGATAAGTGGCGAGCGTCGCGACAATCGGCTGGATGCGCAGCACCGCCGCAAGCAACCCATTCAGGGCGCCGGACAATATGCCGAGAAGCAACGCCGCCGGCACAATGATCCATGGCGACGAGACACCCATATCGCCGATCAATCCCTTGACGATGATGACATTGATCAAACCGATCAGCGGACCGACGGAAACGTCGATCGAGCCTCTCCCTGCAAGAAACGGCAGTGTCGTCGCCAGCGTTGCAAGCAGCAGCGGGGCTGCGAGACCGAGAACGGTTGGCCAGTTGGCCGGTGAAAAACGGATCGGGTTCAGAACAATATTGAACACAACCAGCAGCAGGAAAAGCATCGCCGCCAGGCGTGTCTCGCTTCGCGACCAGAAGGATGGTTTTTGGAATGTTGTCGATCCGGTACTCACGCAGCTGCCCCTTCCTGACCAAACATGCCGGCCATGACCCGGTCCATCGACATTGAGCTACGGTCGAGGGTGCCGCTCAGTTCGAAATCCCGGAAGATCGAAACGCTATGGCAAAGCTGAAGGATTTCCTCGATTTCGCTGGAGAGAATGACCAAGGAAATGCCGCTATCGGCTGCGAGTGAACGGAATGCCTCGTAAAACTTCAGGCGAGTGTTAAGATCGACGCCGCGTGTGGGGTCGTTGAGCAGCATGATCCGGGGCTTCAACGCCAGGAGCCGCGCCAGAAGGACTTTCTGCTGGTTGCCGCCGCTGAGTGCCGTGATCGGCGCGCCGTCCGAAGGATGGCGGATCGACAGGAACGCCGTATAGGCGGCGAATTCTTCCCTGATCGCCTTGCGGTTGAGAATGCCAGCGAATGAAAAGCGCGGCATCGAAGGAACGGCGAAATTGTCGAGAACCGACAGTGCGGGAAAAATGCCGCTCGCGCGCCGGTCACGCGGGAGGTAGACGATCCCGTGTTTCGCCGCCTGATGATGGTCGCGGTATGCAAGCTGCTTGCCAGCGACATCCGTGGTGATGCTTCCTTCACGCAGCCGCGTGATGCCTGCAAGCGCCAGCAGGAATTGTTCCTGCCCATGACCTTCGAGACCGGCTACGCCGGTGATTTCGCCGGCGCGAACGACACCGGAAAACGGCTTCTTGCCGGGAGCAAGGACGATATCGTCGTAGCGAAGTGCGATTGTTTCAGCAGACATGGTGTGCTGCCTCCGGCGCCATGAGCTTCAGCAGGCGATTTGCGGTAATGTCCTGGCGCTCCAGCGTTTCGACAACGCGCCCGCTGCGCAGGACGGTGACGCGATCGGAGAGGCGTCTGACCTCTTCCAGCCGATGCGAGATGAAGATCACGATGTTACCGGCCGCCGCGTAATCCTCGATCGCATCGAAGACGAGATCCCGATCGGCATAGTCGAGAGCAGCGGTCGCCTCATCGAGCAGAAGAATGGAAGGAAGGCGCACAAACGCGCGTGCCAGAACGATCAATTGCTGGCTGGCAAGCGGGAGCTCGCCCGCCGGCGCATTCAGGGCAAGGGGATAGCAGGAGATCTTTTCAAGCAGGGCGCTTGCGAGCGGCAGACGATTCGACTTGGCGATCCGGCGTTTGAGCGGGCGGTCATAGCCGAGGAAAATATTGTCGATCACGCTGCGATGCGGGGCAACAAGAACCTCCTGAAACACCGTGGACAGGCCAAGCTCATGCATGTCTTTCGGAGTTTTCGGTGCAATCGGCGTGCCGTTGAGGCGCACCGAGCCCGCGCTGGGCGAAACGACTCCGGACAGGATCTTCAACAGTGTGCTTTTGCCAGAGCCGTTTTCGCCGAGAATTGTGTGAATGCCCGGGCGAAATGCGACGGACGCATCGGATAGCGCAAGCGTTTCCCCATATCGCTTTGTCAGTCGCTCTATTTCAAGCGCGACCGGGCCAGGGCCGTGGTGACGCGCTGCGCCGCCATGGGCAGTCACCACCTGATGGATCAGGGATTGTCGCACCGCGGTCCCCGGATGTGTTGTCTCAAGCATTCACCGAGCCTTCTCGTGGCACATGCGGTGCCGCCGTCGGCTCCTCGCCGACGGCGGCGACTGTTATTTCGAGCAGGAAGCGGGGACCTTGGCAAAGTTGTAGAGCGGCGTTGCCTTGCCATCGACGA
Source organism: uncultured Rhizobium sp. (assembly GCA_945952045.1). GTDB lineage: Bacteria > Pseudomonadota > Alphaproteobacteria > Rhizobiales > Rhizobiaceae > Metarhizobium. The sequence goes on along the minus strand of CAMFHE010000012.1, from coordinate 117,925 downwards.
AATAGGCGTTCAGCAACTCTTCCGGGAACGGGTCCTGCGGCGGGATCGGGAAAATCGCGGCGGAATCCGGCTTCATGCAGTCCTTGTACCAGACCGGAAGGTCCGCCTGGGTGATGGTTGGCATCGGCGCGATGATCGTGTTGACGATCGGCTTCTGGCCTTCGACGATGCGCAGCGCGACGCGGAATGCGTTTTGCGCAGCGACATGCGGGGAAACTTCGCCGCCGTAGAACTTGAACGTATCCTTGTTCTCGCTCCAGTACCCCAGCGCATCGCCCGATATCGAACCGGCGATCAGCGGAAGAGGGCGCCCGGCTTGCTGGAAAGCTTCCGCGACGAAGCGGGCTTCGCTCCCGGTCGACCAAACGGCGTCAATCTGCTGTGGCGTGGTTGCGAGTGCCTGGAGAACGGCAGACTTGGTCGTGGTTCCCGTCCATTCGCCGCTGACCTTGCGCGCGATGGTCAGGTTGCCGCTTTCTGCAACGGCCTTTTCGAGGCCGGCGTTTTCCTGCTGGACCAGTGGGTGGCCCGAAATGCCCTCCACCTGCAGAACCGTGCCACCATTCGGCAGCGCTGCGGCGATGCCCTTGCCCATCTGGTAGCCCCAGAGGTTCTGGTTGTGCATAACGTTGATGGCGGCGGGCGTGGTCACGGCGCCTGCGGAGGTAATGACGGGGATACCGGCTTTGCGCGCGTCCTCGATCGCCGCGTTCAGCGCGGTTGAAGACCCGGCGATCGTCGTGATGACCGAGCAGCCGCGCTCGATGAACGCGCGGATTTGCGAGATTTGCTGTGTGGCGTCGCCATTCGAATCCGAGACCAGGAATTCGGAGACATCGCCGGCTTCCTTGGCGCCGTTGACTAGGCGGGCAAGCTCATCGTTAAAGGTCACACGCCACGGATTGCCCATGTAAGATTCCGAATGGCACCAGCGCCAGGGCTTTGCCGGCGTCTTGAAGTCGGCGAAATCCGCCGGGGCAACATCCACCGGATCGGTGTAAAGCGCGCGTACGTTTTCCGGCAAAGCCTTCAGCGCGTCGGAGCGCGCATCCGCCAATGCGGGCATCGCAGTCGATGTCAGCAGGCCGGCCGCCATCACACTCAGGCCAAGGCCCGATTTAAAGATATTCATTTTTCCTCCTCCACGGCCCCTCTGCCGCGTCACTTCACTAGTGAATTCTTTATTTACATTTCTCGATGCGGTCAACGATAAAGTGAGCGCTAATGATCGAACCGTCAATATGTCGGTGATCGCATTTCCCAATGCCGCATTACAGCAATAAAATAGTGAGCGCTAACTCTAGACAATGGGAATTTCTTCGATAAGTTGCGGCAAATTCAAAATGACTTTCAGGAGGTCGGTTTCGTATGGGCATTTTGTCGGGGATTCGCGTCTTGGATTGCTCCATCGCCATGGCAGGGCCATTCGCCGCACAGCGTCTCGGTGATCTCGGCGCGGATGTAGTCAAGGTCGAGCCAACCACCGGCGAGTGGCAGCGACATGTTGCGGCCGGCGGGGCGGGCGGCAACAAGGTGAATGTCTCGTTTCTCTCGCTCAACCGCAACAAGCGCTCGCTTGCCGTCGATCTGAAGTCGGACGGCGGCAAGCAGGTCCTGCTCGAATTGGTGAAAACCGCAGACGTGTTTCTGCAGAACTATCGTCCCGGTGTCGCCAAGCGCCTTGGCGTCGACTATGAGAGCCTGTCCAAAATTAATCCGCGTCTCGTCTACGTTTCCATGTCGGGTTACGGCGAGGATGGTCCTTATGTGAACCGCCCCGGCCAGGACCTCGTGCTGCAGGGCATGTCCGGCGCCATGCTCTCCGCCGGTCGCGAGGGCGAGCCGCCGACTGCCGCGGGCCAGTATCTTGTCGATGCCATCACCGCCTATACAGCTTTCGAAGGGGCTCTGGCGGCGCTGTTTCATCGCGAACGCACGGGCGAAGGCCAGCTCGTGCAGGTGAATATGCTGGATGCGATCACCACCATCCAGATGCAGGAATTGTCGGTCTTCACGGTCGGCGGCAAGCCGCAAAAGCGCTCGGCCGAACCCCATGCCCATGTCTACATCCGTGCTCCCTATGGCGCCTTTGCCACCAGCGACGGTTTCATCATCGTCGCTTTCCCGAAATTGAAGACATTGGGAGAGGTCATCGGCGAGGACAGTTTCCTGACCATGGACGACGAGGTGGACACCTGGGCTAAGCGCGATGAGATATTTGCCAAGACCCGCGACCGGCTGAAGACCGCAAGTTCGGCTGAATGGCTGGATCGCCTGCGCGCGGCCGACATCTGGTGCGGACCTGTCTACGGCTATGGCGATCTCGTCGAAGACGAGCAGATCAAACACAACGGCACTTTCGTGGAATACGACCATCCGACCGAAGGGCGTGTGAAGACGCCCGGTTTCCCGATCAAGTTCTCGAAGACCCCTTCCACTGTCGAGCGAGGTGCTCCCGTGACGGGTGAACATACCGAGGAGGTGCTGAAGGAAGCCGGATTCGACGATGCCGCGATTGCCTCGCTCGTCGCGGCCGGCGCCGTTGCCAAGGGGGATATCTGACCATGGCGACTTTCAAGGCCCTCACCTGGGATCATCCGCGCGGCTACATTGCGCTCGCCGCAGCCGCGAAGCTGGAGGACGTCATTGCCAAGGGTCTTCGGATCGAATGGGAAAAACAGCCCCTGGAAGGGTTTGAATCTCATCCGATTGCAGATCTTTGCGATCGTTACGATCTCGTCGTCATCGATCATCCCCATGTCGGTGAAGCGGTTGCCGGAGATTGCCTTCAGTCGCTGGAAAGCGTGTTTGGTGACGATGCGGTGCGCGTGCTCGGTGCCGACAGTATCGGGCCTTCGCTTTCCAGTTATCATTACGCCGGTCGGCACTGGGCCCTGCCACTCGATGCTGCGACCCAGGTCACGGCCTTGCGTACCGATCTTCTTGACGAACCTGCGCCCCCGACATGGGACGCTGTGCTCGACTTGTCGCGACGCACGGGCAAGGTTGCCCTGTCACTTGCCGGTCCCCATGCGGCTTTGAGCTTTTTGTCGATTGCCGCCGCTTATGGCGAGCCCCCGGCTGAAGTCGATCCGGACAAGCTTGTTTCGACGGAGATCGGGCAACAGGTTTACGAATTGATGGCCGAGCTTGCCGCATGCGGGCCTCTGTCCGTACGGGCAAAGAACCCGATCGGCATCCTCGGCCACATGGCCGAAGACAACGATGTTGCACTATGCCCGTTGGTCTATGGTTATGTGAACTATTCGGCTCCAAAACAGGGGCGCAAGGTCACCTTTGCAAACGCGCCGCGCCGCACGCCCGGCGGCCGGCCCGGCTCGACGCTTGGCGGAACAGGTATCGGTATCTCCAGACGATGCCAGGTGACGCCGGACCTGAAGGATCATCTTCTCTGGCTGATGAGCCGCAAGACCCAGAGCGGCTTCATTCCCGACCATGAAGGCCAGCCTTCCCGCCGCGATGCCTGGCATGACGCTGGCGTCAATGCGCGTTGGGGCGATTTTTACAAGAACACGGCTGAGACCCTGGAAGCGGCCTACGTCCGCCCGCGCCACAATGGCTATATCGCTTTCCAGAGCAAGGCGTCGGCACTGTTGCGAGACGCTTTCGAAACGCGCGCCAATGCCGCGGGCGTGCTTGGAAAACTTCAGGATCTCTATCAGCAATCGCGTCGTCCCGGCGCGGAGCGATAGGAGGACATATGACCGACGATATTCTCTTTGAAGTAAACGGCGCGATCGCCACCATTACGCTTAACCGCCCCTCTAAGCTCAATTCCGTGACGCCTGAAATGGCCGATGCGATCGTTGCCGCGGTCGAGGAATGCAACGATAGCGATACAATCCGCTGCGTTATCCTGACGGGCGCCGGGGAGCGGGCTTTTTGCGCCGGTTCCGATATCCGCGAGCTCGATACCTATGAAACGCCATGGCAGTTCCGCAACCGGCCGGACTATTGCGATGCCTTTCACGCCCTGCTGAAGCCGACGATCGCTGCCGTAAACGGTTATGCGTTCGGCGGTGGGCTCGAGACGGCGATGGCATGCGATATCCGCATCGCTTCGGCCAATGCGCAGTTTGCCGCACCTGAAATAAAACTCGGCTGGATCGGCGGTGGAGGGATGGCGGCGGGGCTGGTCCATGCCATGGGCCTTTCGAATGCCGCGCTGATGATCATGACGGGCGATCCGATTTCCGCCGAGAAGGCGCGGGATTGGGGGTTGGTCAGCGAAGTCGTCGAGCAGGGCGAATTGCTGGCCCGCGCCCGCGCTATCGCTGAAACCATCGCCTTGCGCGCGCCAATCGCCGCCGAGACCGCCAAGCTCAACCTCAAGGCCGCTGTCTCTATGCCGCATGACAAGGCCGTCGAATACGAGCGCGATCTGCAGACGATCTGCTTCGCCACTGAAGATGCCAAGGAGGGACGGCAGGCTTTCAAGGAAAAGCGGCAGCCGGTTTTCCGCAGGCGATAGGGAGCAGCGAATGAATACTGGTCTTGCCACCATGCGGCGCCTCGGGCGCCATCGTGAAGCATCCGTTCTTCTGATGCTTTTCGCCGTCGCGCTCTATCTCTCCTTTGCGAGCGATTACTTTCTGTCGCCGCGCAATTTGCTGAATGTCGGCCGCCAGGCCTCGGTGGTCGCCATCGTTGCGCTGGGGCAGGCGCTTGTCATCATCAGCCGCGGCATCGACCTGTCCGTCGGATCGGTGATCGGCCTCTCGGCGGTGATCGCCGCCGTGGTCATCCGCGATACGGGTCTTGAAAGCCTCGGTCTGATCGCGGGCCTGGCCACCGGTCTCGCCTGTGGTGTCGTGAACGGGCTTCTCTATACCCGCCTGCGGATCAATCCGTTCATCGCCACGCTCGGCACGTTGTCGGTCGCGCGCGGCATTGCGCTTCTGATGACCGGAGGCATTCCGGTGCCCATGGGTGGGTTTGCCGAATTCGTCGGCGCTGGCCGCATCGCCGGCATTCCGGTGTCCTTCCTGCTGATGATCGTGCTGGCCATTGTCGTCCATATTTTCGCCGCCCGCACCGTCCGGGGCAGAGAGATCTACGCGATCGGCGATAATCCGAAGGCCTCGCGCCTTGCAGGCGTTGATCTCAAGGCGACGCGCCTGTTCGTCTTTGCCTTTTGCGGTTTGCTTGCCGGTCTTGGCGGGCTGATCCTTTCGGGAAATCTCGCCAGTGCCGACCCCAATCTCGGCCTTGGCTATGAGCTTGATGTCATTGCCGCAGTCATTCTTGGCGGCACCGCTCTCAGTGGCGGCCGGGGTTCGATTCTCGGGGTCGTCATCGGCGCGCTGCTGATGGCTCTACTGAACAATGCATTCGTGCTGCTCGGCATCTCCGCATACTGGCAGGTCGTCACCAAGGGCTTGGTGATCATCTTTGCCGTTGCACTGGATGGTTTGCAGCGCGGCAACGAAGACGACTGAACGTTTGAAGTGGAGGAGATGAAAATGATCGGAAAAATTTTGACACTGACATCGGCGGCGGCCTTCGGGCTCGCCTCGTTCATGGCGGTAGCGAATGCCGCAGAGCCGCCGGAAGGCGGAACGGTGGCGGCGGTTGAGAATACGAAGGGGCCGATCAAGATCGCGTTCCTTTCTTTCCAGAACAATCCGTTCTGGACGCCGGTGACGGAGGGAGCCAAGGCTTCTAATGACTATCTGAAGGGCTTCAACGCCACCGTCGATTTCGTCGATCTCGGAAACGAGCTTTCTGCCGAAGCGGTGGTTGCGGGCATCGAGGGCGCGCTGGCCAAGCAATATAACGGCATCGTTGTCGTCCCGATCTTCGACGGCACGGCCCGCATCATCAACGAAGCCACCGAATCCGGTGTTCCGGTCTTCAATATTGTCGCCGAAGGTGCCGCTCCGTCCGAACGTCTTGCCTTTATCGGACAGGATGCCACCTCGGCCGGCGAGCAGATCGGCAAATACATTCAGGAAAAGCTTGGCGGCAAGGGCAAGCTCGGCGTGATCACCGGCTATTTCGGTGCGACCCAGCATACGCAGCGCATGAATGGCGCGCTTGATTATCTCAAGGCCAATGCCCCGGATATCAAGATTGTCGGGCCGTTTGAAAACAAGGACAAGGCAGAGGAAGCCTATTCGCTGGTGCAGGATATGCTGACCTCCAATCCGGACCTCTCGATGGTCTATGTGACGGCGGGTGGTCCGTTCGGCGCCGCCAAGGCGGTGAAGGATCTCGGGCTGACTGGTAAGGTCGGTGTTGTCGGCTTCGATCATACGCCTGATAACATGCAATATCTGAAAACCGGCGAAATGGTCGGCCTGCTCGATCAGGCGCCGCGCCAGCAGGCGCTGGATGCAAGCGTGATGCTTTACAACTACCTTGTTGCCGGCACCGCGCCGCCATCGAAGGTCATTCCCGTTGTCGGCAAGCTTCTGACGCCCGACGATGTCAAGTAATCTCAATCTCGACCCGGCCGGCGGACAGTCCGCCGGCCAGACGGCCGACACGCCTGTTGCGTCGCGCCGCCCGCTTGTTTGCGCGCGTGCCATCGCAAAGTCATTTTCGGGCACCGCGGTGCTGCATTCCGTCGATCTCGACCTTTATCCTGGCGAGGTGGTCGGGCTGCTGGGAGAAAACGGCGCGGGTAAATCGACACTGATGCACATTTTGTCGGGCGGCCTGAGCTATGATACGGGCGCTCTGTCGCTGGCCGGCGCGGATGTCCGCTTTGCCAATGTCGGAGAAGGCATCGAAGCCGGCATCAGTTTCGTGCATCAGGAATTATCGGTGGTCGGAGCGTTGACGGTTGCGGAAAATCTGCATCTCGGCCGCTTTCCCAAGACCAGGCTTGGCTTCGTGGACTACGCGGCGATGCGATCGGCTTCGCGCGATCTTTTGAAAACCGTCGGCGCCGAGCACATCGATCCGTCGCTCGAAACCAGCCTTCTCAGGGCCGGGGAGCAGCAGCTGATCGAGATCGCCAAGGCGGCGGCGCGCGCGCCCCGCCTTTTAATTCTCGACGAACCGACATCGTCCCTGACACCGCACGAGGTGGAGAAATTCTTCGCATATGTAAACTCCGCAAGAGCTGCGGGGGCGGCGATTATTTTCATCACGCATCGCCTCGAGGAAGCGCTTGGTCTATGCGATCGATTGCTTGTTCTGCGCAACGGCGCGATCGTCAGTGAACGCAAGCCCTCCGAGACGTCCCGCGAACAACTGATCGCCGACATGACCGGCAAGCCCGGCATTTACGATTACAAGCCGCGGTCTGGGGGTGTGCGTGAGGTTGCGCTGGCGATCGACGATGTTCGCGACGAAAATCATCTGCAGGGCATCAGTCTGAATATCGGAAAGGGCGAGATCCTTGGCCTGTTCGGTCTGGTAGGGGCGGGCCGTACGGAACTGATCGAGATCATCCATGGCGCCCGTCGCCTGAAATCGGGTTCGATGACGCTGGCCGGTGAACGCTACGACCCCGCTGATCCGAGCGATGCCGTTCGCAATGGCGTGGCTTTGGTCCCTGAAGGCCGAAAGATTGCCGGCATCCTGCCGCAACATTCCGTGCGTGACAACGCCGCCATGTCGAGCCTTCGCCGTTTCGCCGGCGCCGTGTTTTCCGACCGGCAAGGAGATGCCGGACGCATGGCAACCTACACAGCGAGTCTCGGCGTTCGCATGGCAAGCGACCTGCAGCCGATCTCCACATTGTCGGGCGGCAACCAGCAAAAGGTCATCTTTGCCCGTGCGTTGATGGCGCAACCGCGTTTGCTTCTTCTTGACGAGCCAACGCATGGGGTTGATGTCGGGGCGAAGGCAGACCTTTATACAATTATCGCCGAAGCCGCGGAAAAGGGCCTGTCGGTTCTGATGGCCTCGTCCGAAATTCCGGAAATTCTGGCCCTTTGTGACCGTGTTGCGGTGTTATCGAAAGGGCGACTTGCGGGCATACTTTCCCGCGATGAGATGAGCGAAGATAGAATACTCACACTTGCATTCAGGGAGCATTGACGATGACCGTTGGAATTTCGAGCTTTAAAACAGGGTGTTTCGTTGGTCGCGCATGGTCTCCGCAGGACAATGGTCCGATTGTGGTCAAAGTCCATAACGGGCGCGTCTACGACATCACGTCGAAGCAATGCCCGACCATGCGTGACCTGATCGAGATGGATGCTCCGGCGGAATTTGTGAGGGAGAACAAGGGCAGGGATCTCGCCGCGCTTGAAGACTTGCTGTTTCTCGCCGAAGCCGACCGGTCACGGCTTCATCTGCTGGCGCCGGTCGATTTTCAAGCCGTCAAGGCTTGCGGCGTGACTTTTGCCCGCTCCATGCTGGAGCGCGTGATCGAGGAGCGCGCTGCGGGCAATCCCGACCGCGCCGCCGAAATTCGCGGCAAGGTCTCCGAATTGATCGGCGCAAGCCTGCGCGACCTGAAAGCGGGCTCCGAGGCTGCGCAGCGCGTCAAGGCCGCCCTAATCGAGGAAGGGCTCTGGTCGCAATATCTCGAGGTCGGCATTGGCCCGGATGCCGAGGTCTTTACCAAGGCGCAGGTCATGTCCTCGGTTGGAACAGGCGCCGCCGTCGGGCTGCACCCGATCTCGAAGTGGAACAATCCGGAGCCAGAAATCGTGCTTTCGGTTGATAGCCAGGGACGCGTCAAGGGTGCAACGCTTGGCAATGACGTGAACCTGCGCGATGTCGAAGGTCGTTCGGCGCTGTTGCTCGGCAAGGCGAAGGATAACAATGCATCCTGCTCGATCGGACCTTTCGTCCGACTGTTCGGCGATAGCTATTCGATCGATCATGTCCGCAATGCCGAACTGGATCTCCTTGTCGAAGGCGAGGACGGGTTCACCATGCATGGCAAGAGTTCGATGAAGGAGATCAGTCGCGATCCTCTCGATCTGGTCGCCCAGACGCTCGGCCGGCATCATCAATATCCCGACGGCTTCGTGCTGTTTCTCGGCACGCTTTTCGCTCCGGTTGAGGATCGCGATGCGGTGGGGCAGGGCTTCACGCACAAGATCGGGGATCGCGTCCGGATTTCCTGCCCGGAACTCGGCGCCTTGCAGAACGTCGTCAAGCTTTCGACGGAATGCCCACCCTGGACATTTGGCGCCTCGCATCTGATGCGCAACCTCGCAGCACGCGATCTGCTGTAACCATAAAAAAGGACGGCGTTCTTTCGAACGCCGTCCTTGTCATGCGTTGCAACTGCGGGGCGTCAGCCGCGGAAAAGATAGGCCTCGATCGACTGCGGTTTCATCTCGATTGAAAATCCGGGCAGGCTCGGCGGCTTGTAGGCGGCATTTTCTATCCGGCACGGGTCTTTGAAATGTTCGTGCAAATGGTCGACATATTCGATGACTCGGCCTTCCTTCGTCCCGGAAATCGCGATGTAGTCGATCATCGACAGGTGCTGCACGTATTCGCAAAGACCGACGCCGCCGGCATGCGGCCAGACCGGCAGTTCGTATTTCGCCGCCATCAGGAGGACGGCCAGAACTTCGTTCAATCCGCCCATCCGGCAGCTGTCGATCTGCACGATGTCGATCGCGCCGCCGGCAATCATCTGCTTGAAGATGATGCGGTTCTGGCACATTTCGCCGGTTGCCACCTTCACCGGTCCGATCGCCTCACGAATGGCCTTGTGGCCGAAGACATCGTCCGGGCTGGTCGGTTCTTCGATAAAGAACGGATTGTAGGGCTTGAGTTCGTTCACCCAGTCGATCGCCTGATCGACCTCCCAGACCTGATTGGCGTCGATCATCATGTGGCGATCGTTTCCGATCACCTCGCGAGCGATACGCAGCCTGCGCTTATCGTCTTCGAGGTCGCGGCCGACTTTCATCTTGATGTGTGTGAAACCCTGATCCACGGCTTCCTGACATAGGCGTCGCAGTTTTTCATCGCCATACCCCAGCCATCCGGCGGAGGTTGTATAACATGCATACCCCTCCTGCTTCAGGATGGCGATGCGTTCAGCCTTGCCTGCTTCGGCTCTTTTGAGGATCGCCAGCGCCTCATCCGGCGTCAGCGCATCGGTCAGATAGCGGAAATCGATGATCGACAGGATTTCCTCGGGGCTCATCTCGGCGACGAGCTGCCACACAGGTTTGCCGGCCTGCTTGGCCAGCAAATCCCAAACGGCGTTGACCACCGCGCCTGTCGCAAGATGCATCGCACCCTTGTCGGGGCCGATCCAGCGCAACTGGCTGTCGCTTGTGACATGCCGCCAGAAACGGCCGGGGTCGTCGCGAATCCAGTCCAGATCAAGGCCCACGACCAGATGCTTCATAGCGTCGATTGCCGCGCAGCAGATTTCGTTGCCACGGCCGATTGTGAACGTCAGGCCGTGACCTTCAAGTCCGGCCTGCTCCGTTTCAAGAACCACATAAGCGGCGGAGTAGTCAGGATCGGGGTTCATCGCATCCGAACCGTCGAGCGTTTTCGACGTCGGAAAGCGAAGATCGATCGAGCGCAGTGAGGTGATTTTGGTCATGGGTCTGGTCCGTCTGGATTAAACGTCGGCTTTGAAAGTCTGCTTCTGCAGACCCAGGCCGTCGATGCCGAGTTCCACGATATCGCCGGGCTTCAGGTAACGCGGCGGCTTCATGCCCATGCCGACGCCCGGAGGCGTGCCGGTCGAGATCACGTCGCCGGGATGCAGTGACATGAACTGGCTCAGATATGAAACAAGATGGGCAATGCCATAGACCATGGTCTTGGATGAGCCGTTCTGCATCGTCTCGCCATTGACCTTGAGCCACATGCCAAGATTCTGCGGATCAGCGATCTCGTCCTTGGTCACGAGCCAGGGGCCGATCGGGCCGAAAGTGTCGCAGGATTTGCCCTTCGTCCATTGGCCGGCGCGTTCCGTCTGAAAGGCGCGTTCGGAGACATCGTGCGACACGCAATAGCCGGCCACGTAGTCGAGCGCTTCTGCTTCCGAAACATATTTCGCCGTCTTGCCGATGATGACGCCGAGCTCGACTTCCCAATCGGTCTTTTCCGAACCGCGCGGGATCAGAACGTCATCGTTCGGGCCTGCGAGCGCGGAGGTTGCCTTCATGAAGATGACCGGCTCCGGCGGCACGGTTGCGCCGGTTTCTGCGGCATGGTCGGAATAGTTGAGGCCGATGCAGATGAACTTGCCTGTGCCGGCCACGCAGGCGCCAATGCGCTCGGCTGCGATCTCAGGCAGGCTCGACGGGTCGATCGCGGCGATCCTGGCAAGTCCTTCCGGCGAGATCGCCGCGCCGCCAATATCGTTGATATGAGCCGAGAGATCGCGGACCTTGCCGTCCTTGTCGAGAAGAGCGGGCTTTTCCTGGCCGAGAGGGCCGACGCGCATGAGTTTCATGGATTTTCCTTTCGTAAATCAGATCGTCCAGCCGCCATCGATAGAATAGGCCTGGCCGGACGTATAGGTGGCGCCAGCGAGATAGACCACGAGATCGGCAATCTCTTCCGGTGTGCCGAGGCGGCCCATGGGCTGGCGGGCGATGAAGGCGGCGCGGGCCTCATCGTAGTTTCCTTGTGCCTTCATGCGGTCCTGCAACGAGGGGCTTTCGACCGTACCGGGGCAGATGCAATTGCACCGGATACCTTGGGTTACATAGTCGGCGGCCACCGATTTTGTCAGGCCGATCACCGCTGCCTTGGTCACCGTGTAGGCGCAGCGATTGGGCACGCCCTTTATCGAGCTTGCAACGGACGCCATGTTGACGATCGAGCCGCCACCGCGCTCCAGCATCGATGGCAAGACTGCGCGGATGGTGCGGATCATGGCCTTTACATTCAGGTCGAAGGCGAAGTCCAGATCGGTGTCGGCCATGTCGAGAACAGAACCGGCATGGACGAAACCAGCGCAGTTGAACAGGACGTCGAACGGGTCGCATTCGCTGACGATGCGCTTCACGGCTTCATCGCTCAAGACGTCCAGGATGCGGGTTTCAACGCCGCGCTCGCCCTCGAGACTTTCGAGTGCCGCGCGGTTGATGTCTGTCGCCACGACCTGTGCGCCGGCGGCTGCAAAGGCAAGCACGCTCGCGCGGCCAATGCCTTGGCCGGCGGCCGTAACCAAAACCCTTTTGTTCAAAAGTGATTGCGACATGATCGCTCCTTCTGTCTCAAGCCGCCTTCGGACGGCGCTCAACGATATAGATATGGTCGGCAGCGAGCACGACCTCGCCTCTCTGGTTGATGATTTCCGTGCGTTCGATGACACGGCCGGAACCGGCCCGTTTCGGGTCGTCTTCCTTGCCGGTGATCGTCACCCGCGTATGGATCGTGTCGCCGATGAAAACGGGCCTGATGAAGCGCATGCGATCATAACCATAGGAAAATGCGACAGGATTGATCACGCTTGCTGTCTGGCCCACGCCGATGGAAAACACCATCGTACCATGGGCGATGCGCTGCCCGAAGGGCTGCGTTTTCATGAATTCCGCATCCATGTGATGGGGAAAAAAGTCGCCTGTGTGGCCGGCATGCACGACAAAATCCGTTTCGGTGATCGTGCGTCCGTATGTTTCTCGGCCATCGCCCACCGCGTAGTCTTCAAAATATCTGACCTGTTCCATGTCTCTTCCTGTCTTTTACGGACGCGTCGCGATCGGCGTGGCCGGCGCAGCAGTAGAGGCATAGGCAGCCTCCACCAGCGCCATCGTGTTCCATGCATCTTCCACGGAGGATACCAGCATCTGGTCCTCGCCGCTGGCATAGCGCTGCAGATTGGCCATGCGGCCAATGAATGCGTCCGGAAACCAGGTGCCATCAAGAGAGACGTTGACCCAGCCGCTTCCGCCTTTCGGATAAATTTCAAGAATGTCCGGCTCGCCACGCGGATAGTCCAGATTGACGCCGAGCTGAACATAGGCGGCGCCTTCGGTGCCGGAAACCCGGAACTCGCATGCCTGATGCATGCGGCCGAACCTGTGGTCATGGTTGATCGACAAGGCGCAGCGGATCTTTTCGCCATAGTCGAGGATCGCAGTCGTTCGCGTCTGCGCCATGCGATGCGCCGGGTGTCCAATGGATTTTGCGTGCACGCCGATCGGATCGCCAAGCACCTGGCGGATGACGTCGAGGTAGTGGATTGAGTGCATGGCGATCTCGATGCGTGGCAAACCTTCAAGGAAAGGCCACAGGCCCCAAGGGGTATCGAGCGCGAGATGGACGTCGAAGTCGACGACCTCGCCGAGCAGGCCCTTGGAAATCGCGTCGTTGAGCGCAAGCATCATCGGCGCGAAACGAAGCTGGAAATTCACCGCAGCTTTCAGATTTTTGCGGCGGCAAAGCGTCAGGATTTCCGTTGCCGCATCGAGATCGGCGCCCATTGGCTTCTGGATCAGCACAGCCGAGTTGTCGGGCAGGGCTCGCAGCACTCTCGCATGGGCTGCGGGCGGTGTCGCGAGATCGAAGATCGCGCCTTCGACAGACGCCGCTTCTTCCACCGTGTCGTAAGCTTTGACGCCCCACGTGTTCGCAAGCGCTTTCGCTTTCTCCTTATCGGGATCGTAAAGGCCTGCGATTGGAAACCCGCCCTTGCGATAGGCTGGGTAATGCGCATCCCCCACAATCGAACCGGCACCGAACGTCACGATCGGACGCGGGATGGAAGGCAATGGCCAGGATTGGGAAAGCGATGTCGGATCGAAACTATGCATGGAAGAAAACCTCCTGCATGTTCGCCCACCATTCGCCGTCCTTGCGCGTTTCGAGGGCGGCCTGACAAGGCATGCAGACTGACCACCATTCCTGTGTTTTAGGGTCTGCGGCCATCCGCGCCATATCTGCCTCGTAATCCTCTCCGTGATATTCGAAGAAGGAGAACAGCAGATTTTCCGGCTCCTTCAGAAAGATCGAATAGTTTTTGATATGGCAGGCGGAAATCATCGCCAGCACATCCGGCCACACGGCGGCGTGCAGGCGCTTGTACTCTTCTATTTTTTCCGGCCTCACACCAATCACCATGCCGTAGCGCCGCATGACTTACGCTCCCTGACGGATTTCGCGTTCGAATTCGACGATTGAGCGCGCGCGGATCGCATCCCAATCCCAGTCAATACCGAGGCCGGGCGTCATCGGCGCGACGGCAAAACCGTTTTCGATCGTCAGCCGCGAGGTGGTGATGTCGTCAAGCTGCGGGATATATTCGACATATTTGCCGTTCTGTATCGCGCAGGTCAGGCTGACATGCAATTCCATCAAAAAATGCGGGCAAACCGGCATGTCGAAGGCTTCTGCGGCATGGGCGACTTTAAGCCAGGGTGTGATGCCGCCGATGCGCCCGGCATCGACCTGGATGATCGAGCAGGCGCCTTTCTGCATATATTCGCGAAAATGGCGGATGGAATAAAGGGATTCACCAATGGCGATCGGCGTTGCCGTCGAGCGGTTCAGCCGGACATGCCCGTCAATATCGTCAGCCGGTAACGGTTCCTCGATCCAGCCGAGGTCGAGCTCCCGCAGGCGCTCTGCGCGCCGGATGGCCTCATCGATGGAAAAACCCTGATTCGCGTCGGTGAAAATTTCGTATCCGTCGCCGACGGCTTTGCGAACCGCTGCGAGGCGGGCATGATCCTCCGAGCCATGCGGCTTGCCGATCTTCACCTTCGAGCCGGTGAAGCCTTTCGACTTGGCCTCGATTGCGTCTTCGACCAAGGCTTCCACCGGGATATGCAGCCAGCCGCCTTCGGTTGTATAAAGCGGGCAGCGGTCCTTCGCGCCACCGGCGAGTTTCCAGAGCGGCATGTTTTGTTTGCGCGCGCGCAGGTCCCAGAGCGCCGTGTCAATGGCGGCAAGCGCAATCGACGTAATGGCGCCGATCGTCGTCGCATGGGTGGCAAATTCCAGTTCGTGCCAGATCGCCTCGATCTGGTCGGCGTCGCGACCAACGATCCGGGGCGCGAGATGATCGGCAAGCAAGCGCATGACCGAAGAGCCACCGGTGCCGATCGTGTAGCTGTAGCCGGTGCCGCTGGCGCCATCGCTATCGGTTATCGTCACCAGCGGCGTTTCCTGGCTGACGAAGCTCTGGATTGCGTCGGTGCGCTCGACCTTCGGGCGAAGGTCAACCATTCTGAGTTCGATCCGTTCAATCCTTGCCATATCAGCCTCGCAACGTTTTGCCGCTGTCGCGGTCGAACAAATGGGCCTGAGCGAGGTCGAAGCAGAAAGGAAGAGCATCGCCGACATTGAGCGGTCGCGGGTTCAGCATGCGGGCGACCCATTCCTCGCCACCGAATTGCGAGAAGACGAGGGTTTCATTGCCCAGCGGCTCCGTCAGCATGATCTTCAGGTCGTGACCGTGAACATCGGCCTCCGAGCCGGAATGGATGCCGTGGCCGGCGGGGTAGAGATCGTCGGGACGCAGCCCGAAAGCCACCTTCTGGCCAGCCGTGACGCGATCCTTGAATTTGACCGGCAGCGGAAGACGATCGCCGTTCGCGAAGACGACATGCCCGTCCGCAATCTCGGCATCCTTCAGGTTCATCGGCGGCGAGCCGATGAAGCCGGCGACGAATTTCGATTTCGGTCGATGGAAAACCTCTTCTGGCGTGCCGACCTGCTCGATATATCCGTCGCGCATGATGACGATACGGTCGGCCAGCGTCATGGCCTCGACCTGATCGTGGGTGACGTAAATGACCGTGGACTGGACCTTGGCATGCAGCTTTTTGATCTCGACCCGCATCTGCGTTCGAAGCTTGGCGTCCAAATTGGATAGCGGCTCGTCGAAAAGAAAAACATCCGGATCGCGAACGATGGCGCGGCCCATCGCGACGCGCTGGCGCTGGCCGCCGGACAGTTGCGATGGGCGGCGGTCGAGAAGGTGCGTCAGATCCAGCGTCTTCGCCGCCTCATCGACGCGTGGCGCGATTTCTTCCGGTTTCAACCCGGCAATCTTAAGCGAGAAGCCCATGTTCTCGCGCACAGTCATGTGTGGGTAGAGCGCGTAGGACTGGAAAACCATGGCGAGATTGCGCGACCGCGGCGGCAGGTCGTTGACGATGCGACCGCCGATTTTCAGATTTCCGTCCGAAATCGGCTCAAGCCCTGCAATCATGCGCAATGTCGTGGACTTACCGCAACCGGAGGGACCGACGAGCGCAATGAATTCGCGATCGGCAACTTCAAGGTCGATGCCATGGACGACTTCGAGCGAACCATAGCGCTTAACCAGCTTTTCGAGTGAAACGGTTGCCATGGATTATCCTTTGACTGCGCCGGAGGTAAGGCCGGATACGAGGTGTTTCTGAACGATGAAGGTCAGTACGAGGGCTGGAATAATCATCACGACCGCCAGCGCGCACATGCCGCGCCAGTCGATGGTGAATTCCGCCGTGTAGTCGAGCAGGCCGACGGGCAGGGTCTTCGAATTGACGGAACGCGTGAGCTGTGAGGCAAGCGCAAACTCGTTCCATGAGGTGAGGAAAGCGAAGATGCCGGCCGATGCGATGCCTGGACCTGCCAAGGGAAATTCGACCTGCCAGAAGGCCTGCCAGCGTGTGCATCCGTCGATTTGCGCCGCTTCGGCCAGGTCCCTTGGCACTTGCCGGAAGAAACCGTCGATCAGCCAGATCGTGAAAGGAACGTTCAAGGCGACATAGGCAGTGATCAGGCCGAAATGCGTGTCGATGATGCCGAGCTTCGAGAACACGAAGAACAGGGGGAGTGACAAGGCGATGCCGGGAACGGTTCTCGTCAGCATCAGGCCGAGAAAGATCGAGGACTTTGCCTTGAAGCGGAAGCGGGCAAATGCGTAGCCTCCCGCCATCCCGATCATGAGCGCGATCAGTGTCGACGTCACGGAGATGATGAGGGAATTGCGGAAATATTCGTAGATCGGGATGCCGCCCTGTCCGACACCGGAGAACATGGCGACATAGGCGTCGAGCGAGAGGTCCTGCGGTATCCACACCGGCGGCTTTGCCATGATTTCCACCGTGGGCCGGAAAGAGGCAAGCACGATCCACAAGCCGGGAAGGCAGATGACCGTCATCGCAAGAAACAGGCCGATCTTGTGGGCGGTCGACAGAACAAGGCTTTTTGCGCGGGCTTTGGCGTTCTCGTTCATATCACCACTCCGCGCCGATCTGCGTCCGGGCCGCCGCAAGCTTGCGGAAGAAATAGACGGTGAACAGGATGGACAGAAAGATGGCGAAATAGGCCATCGCATTGGCAAGCCCCATACGGGCATCGGCATAAGCCGTGCGTGAAACCAGCGTCCACAGGAGTTCCGTGCGCTTTGCCGGTCCGCCATCCGTCATGATCTTCACGATGTCGTAGGCGCGCGCGACATCGAGCGAACGGATCGTCATGGCGATGTAGGCGAAGGGCATGATAAATGGCCAGGTGACGTATCGAAACGTCTGCCATGGCGTGCAGCCATCGACACGCGCCGCCTCAATCGGCTCTTTCGGCATTGCGAGAAGGCCGGCAAGGATAAGGATGGCGAAGACGGATGTGGAGGACCAGACTTCGGCGACGAGAATGGCGAAGAAGGCGAGCGACCCGTCGATCAGCCACGGAATGGCCTGATCCGTAAGGCCCAGAGACTGGAGGGCATTGTTTACCAGGCCGATATTGTCATTGAACATGAACTTGAACTGGAAGCCGACCAGGATGGGAGAAAACATCATTGGAAACATCATGATGGTTCTGAGCAACCTCTGGCCGCTCGTCGCTTTCGCGACCAATAGGGCAAGACCGAGCCCCAACACCATCTCGACATTGAGAGCAATGGTCAGCAGCAGCACCGTGCGCCCGAACGCCAGCCAGAATTCGCTATCGGCCAGCAGGCGCTGATAGTTGCGAAAACCGATGAAGGTATAGAGCGACGCCGGCTGGGTCAGACGAAATGGCGTGAAGCTCGAATAGAGCGACAAGAGAAGTGGAATGACAACGACGGCTGCGAGCACGACGATGGCGGGCAGCAAAAGCACAAATGGTGCCGATGGCCTCCAGCCTTTCATATCGGCCTCTCCTGTTTCATGAAATGCGGGGGTAATGCCAGCGAGGAAGCCCGCCAGCCCACTGATGTGAATCGGATCGATGTAAAAGGCGCTGCCTACTGGATGCAGGCAGCGCCGGATGTTTTAGAGAGCGCCGGCGTCTTGAAGGATCTGCGTCGCTTTCTGCGCTGCCGCGTCGAGCGCTTCCTTGGAGGTCTTGTCACCGAGAATGGCGGCCTGAAGCTCGGGATAGACGGCGTTGGAGATTTCAATCCAGGAAGCTGTCTGCGGGACCGGGAAAGCGTTTTGCGCCGCCTGCTGGAAGGCGGTCAAAACTTCCTTCCTGTAGGGATCGTTTTCGGCAGCCTTGATGTTGGCTTCCCAAACGGCCGTGCGGGTCGGCAATGGGCCGGCGGATGATTCGAGCTTCTGGCTGTCTTCATTGGTGAGGAACCATACGAAAGAGGCGGCGGCCTCCTTGTTCGCACACTTCTCGGTGACGGAGAAACCATGATGACCGGACCAGCCGGTCCGTTTTCCCGACGAACCCGCCGGCTGCACCTTCACGCCGACGTTGCCGGCAATCTTCGAGGACTTCGGATCGTTGAAAAACGATGCCCAGCCAGGCCAGTCGAGGTTGACGGCGATGGTGCCGGACGCAAAGCCCTGACCCAGATCATCCCAGAGATAGTTGGTCGTGCCGGCGGGCACGGCCTTGGCCTTATAGAGGTTGACGAACCAATCCAGGGCGCGCACGCCGGCCTCCGAGTTGAAACTCGGTTTGCCGTCCGCGTCGAGATATTGACCGCCTTCCGCAACCAGCATTTCGTAGAAGCGGCCATTGATTGCCTCTTCCTTGCCGGCGAATTGCGTGCCGTAGAAATCAGGCGGGCTGGAGAAGAAGATCGCCTGGTCCGCGACCTGCTGCCAGGTATCGGGCGGCGTCAGGTCGTAGCCGTATTTTTTCTTGAAAGCGGCCTTTTTGGCTTCATCTGCATAAAGGCTCTTCTGGTAATAGAGGGCCGACACGTCGAATTGCGCGCGCGGCAGCATGACCAGCTTGCCGTCGAGCGTCGACGCCTTGATGTTTGCCGGAACGAAAGCGTCCAGCTCCTCCTTCGGGAGCAAAGCGGAGAGGTCCGTATAAATATCAGGATATTGCGGGGCGAAGGACGAATGGTTGGAGCCGACGCACCAAGTGATGTTGCCGGTCGCAATATCGGACTTGATTTCCTTGTCGAGCTCGAAGTGGTTTTTCTTCGAGAGCACGTTCACTTTCGCGCCCGTTGCCTTTTCCCAGTCGGCGATCCGTGCGTAAAGCGCCTCATACTGCTGTCCGCCAACCAGCTTTACGTCGATTGTGACGCCATCAAACTTGCCGGGCAGGTCCATTGCCGACGCATGGCCTGCCAATGCGGCGGCCATGGCAATTGCAGCAACGCTTGTTAGAAATCTTGACATGCTGTCCTCCTCCATATGTCGCTCCAGGCTCCCAAAAGCGACGTTCATTCATATAAGAACGAATTATTTATATGTCGTCAAGCCTTGGTTGGCGATTTCCAATTGTCATTGTTTTTCTGTTCGCATATGAATTGATTGATTTACTGAGGGGGCGTATCGGGTGAGTGAAGAAGACAGTGATCGCTACAGAGCGCCAGCCTTGGACAAAGGGCTCGATATCCTCGAATTGCTGGCCGGCGTTGATGGTGGTTTGACGCAGGCGGAAATCGCCAAACGGCTGGACCGTAGTCCGAATGAGTTTTACCGGATGCTCGACCGCCTGGTAAAACGGGGCTATGTGACGCGCATCGACGGGGACCGCTTCTCCCTCACCCTGAAGCTGTTCGGTCTCGCGCAGTTGCATGCGCCCGTCAGGCGGCTGGTTTCTTTTGCGGTGCCGCTCATGCGCGAACTGGCGGAAGAATCCAGCCAGGCGAACCAGCTCGTCGTTTTTGATCGGGGAAATCCCGTTGTGATCGCCCAGCAGGAAGCGCCGGGTTACTGGGGCATTTCGATTCGTGTCGGATCGCGGATCAGTCTTTTTGACACCGGCTCCGGCCATGTGCTGCTTGCGTTTCGTTCGGAGACCGAACGCCAGCGCATGATTGCGGAACATGTCGGAAGCGCTGAAAAGGATTCGCGCTTTAGCGCTGACTTCCTGTCGCGCCTCGATCTCATTCGCTCACGCGGTTACGAAATGATGCCCAGCGCTCAAACGGCGGGCGTCATGAACCTGTCTTCGCCGGTTATCGGGGCGGATGGTATGGCTATCGCGGCGCTTACCGTGCCGTATATCACGCTGATCAACGCGCCATCGGCGCCCGATATATCGACGACCATCCAGATGCTTGGCGAGACGACGCGCAAGCTTTCCGAAATGGCCGGCGCGGGCTTCAACGAACAATCGCCTTGATTTGTATTTGAATGGATCATTCCTCTGTGGCAATCTTCATGGCAAGAGGAGACGCCGATGATGATCGATAGCCATTTGCACCTGATATACCGGGACAGGCTTGCCTATCCGTGGCTTGCGGACGCGCCGCCGTTGAATGCGGATTTCACACACGACGCCTATGCCCGGGAGGCGCGGCGTCTTGGTATTTCCGGCGCTCTCCATATGGAGGTCGATGTTGCCGAGCAGCATATGGGCCAAGAAACGGCCTTGATTGATGAACTGGCGGGTGACGACGACAGCTTGCTGGTGGGCATGATTGCCGCCTGCCGTCCCGAAAGTGCGGCTTTTCCAGCATATCTGGAAACCGCCAAGGCCAATACTCTGGTTCGCGGTTTTCGCCGTGTGCTGCATGTCATGCCGGATGACCTGTCCGAGGGCGCGCTTTTCCGTGAAAATATACGCCGACTGTCCGGCTCCGGGCTGACCTTTGACCTATGCGTTCTGCCGCATCAGATCGAAAAGGCGATAGCGCTTGCCGATCTGGCGCCCGAGGTCAGCTTTGTGCTCGACCATTGCGGCGTGCCGGATATCAAGGGTGGTGGTTTTGATGTCTGGAAATCGCCCGTGGCCGAGATCGGCCGTCGTGAAAACGTGACGGTCAAGCTTTCGGGATTGCCGGCTTACGGGGCGCAGGACTGGACGCTCGAAAACCTCAAGCCCTATTTCGCCCATGTGGTGGAAAGCTTCGGATTTGAGCGCATGGTCTGGGGCAGCGACTGGCCTGTCTGCACGCTCGGCGGCGGCCTTTCCACATGGGTGGCGGCTACGCATGCCTTGTTCTCGGGCGTAAGCCCGGAAAACAAGGCATGTGTTCTATCGAAAAATGCCGGAAAGCTCTGGAATCTCGATGGTTAGAGTATTCCGCTGAACCGGAATACTCTAACCATTTGTTCTTACTGCAATATCCGACGCCGAAGCGATCCCGCTTCGGCTGGAAATGCTCTAACCGAAGCTCCTGACAAAGAGATCGTTAAGGTCGCGGACGGCGTCTTCTGCGGGTTCCTTGCCAGTGAGCGCCACATTGATCCGTTGCGAGGCGGCCTCCTGAAACGGCATGTAGCCGTCGTGACGTGGGCGTAGCCACGCGCCTTCGAGCGTGCGCCGCGTGCCACGGTAGAAATCGAGCGTAGCGATATTGGCTTCTTCATCGTCCCACCCGGCGGCATGGCCCGACTGACCGCCGGTTTGCCAGTAACGTTTCGACTGGACCTCCGGGCCTGCAATCCAATAGGCGAAATCGACCGCTGCATCCTGATGTGATGAGTAAGCGGAAACGGCGATGCCGGTTCCGCCGAGCGCCGAGCCGGATTTGCCTGCCGGGCCCGCCGTCGGCATATCGGCAAAGGCAAGGCGATGGTCTCGAAAGCCTTCAAGCGAATAGCTCACATAACCATAGATCAGCGGCGTCAAGCTATAGGGTGAATCCCTTTCGGTCATCCGGTCAAACACCGCAATCGGGTCCATGGTCAGGCATGCGGCATCGACCAATGAGCCGATTTCCCGGAGCATTTCGATAGCGCGAGAACCGATCTCGATATCGGCGAAGATGCCGGCCCGCTCAACCGAGCAGGCGCGACCGAGGTTGCCGCAAAGCGTGAAAAAACACATCAGCGAATGAGGAGGGCGCAGCGGCAGCAGAACCTCGCCTTTTTTTGCAAGCGTGAGGATATCCGACCATTGTTCAGGTGCCGAGGTCAGCCTGTCCGCGCGGTAGGCCATCACCTGCGTTGCCGCGTCGATTGGAAATGCCCATTGGCGCCCTTGCCAATTGTAGCTGGGAAAAGACTTGCCGACGGTGCCAGCGGCCAATTGTGCATAGGCTGCTTCGCGATCAGGCAAATCAAGCGGCGCCAAACAGTTTTCCGCTGTGATCTGGCCGACATGAGGGTGGTCGATGACGATCAGATCATAGGCGTGGGCGAGTTCGTCGACCGGAAAGCTTTCAAAATCCTGTAGCGAGCGCTTGTCCCAGTCGATGGAGACGCCGGTTTTTGCAAACCAGTCTTTTGAGCAGGCTGCCATGGGATCAAAGCCGCGCGGGTGGTTCCAGGTCATGCCTTTGAGCTTGATCGTCATGATGCGAACTCCGCGCGAATAAAGTTGGTATGTTCTCCGATCAGCGGCGCAGCACGACCGATTTTCGGGCGCTTTCCGTCGACGCGGACGGGGCAACGGGTCGTGCCGACGGCGACATCGTCATCTCGGGTCACAGTTTGGAGCATATCGAGGAGACGGAAGCCGTCACTTGAGAGAAGTTCCGGCCACTCCAGGACTTTCGAGCACCAGATGTCGGCCGGCTCCAGAACCGAGAGCCAATAGTCCACCGTCTCGGTCGCGACGCGCGCAGCGATGATCTGCTTTATGTCGTCACGCTTCGTGAACCAGGCCTTGCTGTCGTCGCGATATGGGGACAGCTCTTCGATCTGCAAAAGGTCCTGAAGCTTGCCGATCGGCGTCATGGCGATGGCCAGGTAGCCGTCTTTCGCGGGATAAACGCCATAGGGTGCTGCGAGATAAGCGTGGGCGCTTCGGAACCCGGAGCGTTTGGGCCTCCGCCCGCCATCGTTGAGATGGGTGGTCAGGACCTCGAACTGGAAGTCGATCAGCCCCTCCAGGAGGCTTGTCTGGATATGAGCGCCCTTGCCGGAGATGCCCCGACGGACCAATGCTGCAAGAATGCCCTGGCAGGCATTGGCGCCCGCCAGCATATCGGCGACCGCAAGTCCGAATGGAACCGGTCCATGCTGCTCGTCGCCATTCAGCCACATCAAGCCGGAGCGCGCCTGGGCAAGCAGGTCCTGGCCGGGGCGCATGACCCACGGTCCATCCTCGCCGTAGCCGCTGATCGACGCGTAGACGATCGCTGGATTGATCGCTTTGACCGCCTCGTAGTCGAGCCCGAGTCTTTCGATCACGCCCGGTCGAAAGTTCTGAATCACGACGTCCGCTTTGCCGATCAGTTTGCGCAGGAAGGCAAGATCCTGATCGTTCTTCAGATCGATCGCCAGACTTTCCTTGCCGCGATTGATGGCATGGAACAGCGTCGAGTCGCCTCCAACCTCTGTATCGCTGAGATAAAGTCGCCTTGACAGGTCGCCGCCGTCCGGTCGCTCGACCTTGATGACGCGGGCGCCAAAATCCAGCAATCGCAGTGAACAGTAGGGGCCAGACAGGAACTGACTCATGTCGATGACCGTCAATCCCTCAAGAAGTGCGCTATCGGTCTCCATCCCAAACCTCGTCTCGAGCTATATACTGCTCAAATAATTCCTATGTAAATTCTTAATTCATATATGAGTTATCGATCGATGATTTGTCAATTGCGGTTTACGAAGCATCGGGGCTCTCTTGCAAAAATCTCGTTGATGTCCGCTTGAGGGCAGGCTTTTTCAGCGAGATTGCCGCCACAGTGCCAAGGCAGCCAAGCGCTTCCTGGTTAAGGCGTTGAATGGCTTCGAAAACTGGGAAAAGCCGATGGTCTTCAACACCGGCGAGGCGCTGACAAGGCATCGCGGCCTCGGAACGGAAGGTGATGGCAAAGGCCGAAAGAACTTATCCACCGGCAGGTCAAATGTCTGAACAACGTTGCCGTGGCCGATCATGGCAAGCTGAAGAAACGGATCAAACATGCCCGGTGTTTCGAGACATTCGAAGGGCCTAAGCGACCATCACCGGTTTCGAGATAATCCGCGCGTTTCGCAAAGGGCAGGCTACAATTTTCAATCTCACCGACAACGTTCGTGGAGAGACTCGCACCGTTGAGCGGTCTTTCGAAATTGCGCCCGGCGCTCTCATCGAGGTAATGGGAATGCTTGCGCAGAACCTTGACGCCAAGCCCGTATATTCAAAGGGCAAAATCCCCGTCGCAACCAATCGGAATTTTTGTAGCCGAGCCGTCGAGATCGCGTCAGAACAAAAAACCCCCGCACGGCCATGCCGTGCGGGGGTTTTTACATCTCAAACCAGCTTATTCGACGTCGAACTTGACGCCCTGGGCCAGCGGCAGGGTCTTGCCGTAGTTGATGGTGTTGGTTGCCCGGCGCATATAGCCCTTCCAGGCGTCCGAGCCGGATTCGCGGCCGCCGCCGGTTTCCTTCTCACCACCGAAGGCGCCGCCGATTTCAGCGCCGGACGGGCCGATATTGACGTTGGCGATGCCGCAATCGGAGCCGCGAACGGACACGAAGGTTTCGGCTTCCTGCATGTTGTTGGTGAAGATCGACGAGGACAGGCCCTGCGGCACGGCGTTGTTGAGGCGCAGTGCTTCGTCGAAATCGCTATACTTGATCACATAGAGGATCGGCGCGAAGGTTTCGTGCTCGACCGGGCCGGTCTGCGACGGCATTTCGACGAGGGCGGGGCGGACGTAATAGGCGTTTTCAGCGCCGACGTCGACGCGGTCGCCGCCGGTGATGCTGCCGCCGGCGGTCTTGGCGCCGTCGAGGGCCTTCTGCATGCCGTCGAAGGAAGCCTTGTCGATCAGCGGGCCGACCAGCGTGCCGTTTTCGAGCGGGCTTGCGACGGTGACCGAACCGTAAGCCTTGCGCAGGCGCGGAACGAGCGCGTCGTAAACGCTGTCATGGACGAAGAGGCGGCGCAGCGTCGTGCAGCGCTGACCGGCCGTGCCCATGGCGGCAAAGGCGACGCCGCGCAGCGTCAGGTCGAGATCGGCGCTCGGGCAGACGATTGCTGCGTTGTTGCCGCCGAGTTCGAGGATCGAACGGGCGAAGCGCTTCGCGAGGCGCGGACCGACTTCGCGGCCCATGCGGGTCGAGCCGGTGGCCGAAACCAGCGGCACCTTGTCGTTGTCGACAAGCAGTTCGCCGATGGCGCGACCGCCGATCAGGACGGACGAGAGGCCGGCCGGTGCAACGCCGCCGTCAGCGACGAAACGCTTGATGGCGCGCTCCAGCAGTGCCTGCGAGGCAAGCGCTGTCAGCGGGGTCTTTTCAGACGGCTTCCAGACGGTCGCGTTGCCGCAAACCAGCGCCAGCGCCGCATTCCACGACCAGACGGCGACCGGGAAGTTGAAGGCCGAGATGATGCCGACGACGCCGAGCGGATGCCAGGTTTCCATCATGCGGTGCTCGGAACGCTCGGTGGCGATCGTCAGACCGTAAAGCTGGCGCGACAGGCCGACGGCGAAATCGCAGATGTCGATCATTTCCTGGACCTCGCCGAGGCCTTCGGAGGTGATCTTGCCGACTTCGAGCGAGACGAGGCGGCCGAGTGCGGCCTTGCCGGCGCGCAGTTCTTCGCCGAGCAGGCGGATCAGTTCGCCGCGCTTCGGCGCCGGCACCTTGCGCCATTCGAGGAAGGCGTTGTGCGCGTCTTCGATCTTGCGATTGGCGGCCTCGGCCGAATCTTCCGGCAGGCGGCCGATGACTTCGCCATTGACCGGCGAGGTGACGGTCAGCGTACCGCCGGTGAAGGCGCTTTCGGCAACGCCGAGTTCGCTCAGGATGGACTTCACCTCTGCGGCGAGGTCGAGTTTAGCAACGGTCATGGATGTCTCCCCCGTGGGTTGTCGTTGTCTTGTTCGGTCCGGCGCGTTCAGAAACGCTCACCGGCAAAATGGGCCACTTGGGCGCCGGCCTCATACCACGCTTCCTTGATGGCGCGGAAGCGCTGAGGAGCGGGATCGGTCAGCGGCAGCGGCAAATCCTGTTCGCTCATCTCGCCGAGGACGATACGGGCCAATGTCTGGCCGAACACGGTGCCCGGCGCGATGCCGCGGCCGTTATAGCCGGAAAAGCCGACGATACCATCGGCAAAGCGATGGAAGCGCGGCACGGCGTCGGTGGTCATGCCGATCTTGCCGTACCATTCGGCCTCGAAGCCGATATCGCCAAGTTGCGGGAAAATGCGCTTCAGCGAACGTTGCGCCCAGGCGCGGTGCACGGCAAGCCCGGTGTTGCGCAGGGCGCCGACGCTGCCGAAGACCAGCCGGCCGGCCTTGTCCATACGGAAGGAGGAAAGGATCTCCTTGGTATCCCAACAGCCTTCTCGACCCGGCAGGATCGAATGCTTGAGATTGTCGCCGAGCGGCGCGGTCGCGAAATTGAAATAGGGCAGATGCACCTGCTCCTCGCGCACGCTGGCGAAGGGGCCGGTGGAATAGGCATCGGTCGCGACGATCACCCAGGGCGCGGTGGCCGAGCCTTGGGCGGTCGAAACCTGCCAGCCATTGCCGGCGCGCTCGCAGCTTTCGACGCGGCTGTTGCCATGCAGTTCGACGCCGGCCTTTTGTGCGGCATGCGCCAGGCCTCGGGCATAGGCGAGCGGCTGCAGGGTGCCGGCGCGCGGATCGAACAGCGCGCCGCTATAGGCATTGCTGCCGAGACGGGCGGCGGTTTCATTGGCATCGAGCAGGCGCACCGGTGCGCCGCGCGTCGACCATTGACGATAGCGCTCTTCAAGTTCCTTGAAGCCATCGGCGCCGACGGCGCAATGCAGGGTGCCGCCGGTTTCCAGTTCGCAGGCGATATTGTGCTTTTCGATCATGTTGCGCACGACGAGCGGCGCGCCGCCGAGCAGGCCGAGAACCCGCTCGCCATAGACGGAGCCGAGAACGCCCGGCAGGTCGTCCGGCATCACCCACATGCCGCCATTGATGAGACCGACATTGCGACCGGCGCCGCCGAAGCCGAAATCGACCGCTTCCAGCAGCACGACCCGCTTTCCGGCTTCCGCCAGATGCAGGGCAGAGGACAGACCGGTATAGCCACCGCCGATCACCACGATATCGGCCGTGGTCGCGCCCTTCAGCGGCGCGGCGGCAGGGGCGGGCGGAGCGGTCTTTTCCCAAAGGCCGTGGGAGCGGGGATCGTTCAGCATCGTTCGTCACCTTAGCGGAATGCCGTCTACCGTCGCATGAATGCGCAATTCGGTACGTCTTCCCTCAATTCAGGCTTTACAGTGACGCCAGCGTCATGAATATCGACATATTCTCAAGAGTTCATTCCGTGAAGGAATAACCCCGCCATGCTGCATGCCCGCCGTTTCCTGCCGTCGCTGTCGCTGCTCGCCGCTTTCGAGGCCGCAGCGCGTACGGGAAGCGTCACGGTGGCCGCGCGCGAGTTGGATCTGACGCAAAGCGCCGTCAGCCGCCAGATCAGGGCGCTGGAAAGCCAGCTCGGCGTCGAGCTTTTCGTGCGCGAGCGGCAGACCATCCGGCTGACGCTGGCGGGCGACGCCTATGCGCGCGAGATCCGCGAAGCCCTGCGTCGTATTTCGGCGGCGTCGCTGAATTTGCGCGCCAATCCGGATGGCGGCACATTGACGCTGGCGGTGCTGCCGGCCTTCGGCAGCCGCTGGCTCATGCCAAGGCTGGCCGGTTTTCTGGAGCATCACCGCGGCATGTCCGTCAATCTGGTGACGCGGCTGTCGCCCTTCGATTTCAAGCTCGATTCCATCGACGCTGCGATCCATTTCGGCGATGCGGTCTGGCCGGGCGCCGAACTGACGCCGCTGATGGGCGAACGCATCATGCCGTGCTGCAGCCCGCAATTCCGCGACCGGCACCAACTGGCAACGCCCGGCGACTTCCTGCAGGCGCCGCTCCTGCATCTGACCTCGCGGCCGGATGCCTGGGAGCAATGGCTGATCGGCCATGACGTGCCGGAGCCGACGGTACATGGCATGCTGTTCGACCAGTTCAGCGCCGCCGCACAGGCTGCGGTGGCCGGGCTTGGGGTCGCGCTTCTGCCGCGATTTCTGTTCGAGGAGGAACTGCGCCGTGGCGATCTGGTCGAAGCGTTCGCCGACGGAGAAATCGACGGCGGCGGGCGCTAT
Organism: uncultured Rhizobium sp.; assembly: GCA_945952045.1. Lineage (GTDB taxonomy): Bacteria > Pseudomonadota > Alphaproteobacteria > Rhizobiales > Rhizobiaceae > Metarhizobium. The sequence continues at coordinate 89,713 of CAMFHE010000012.1, read as the reverse complement.
TTCCTTGCCTGCCCGACCGAGCGGCTCACCTATCCACCGCTCGCCGCCTTTCGCGACTGGATCGCCGAGGTGGCGAAGGATGAGGGCAAAATGCTCTCGAGTCTGTCAGGTTCATTCTGAACCAGACAGACGCTGATATTCTTTTTCGTTTGTCTTTTCGGGAAAACCGGTTCCCACTTTTGCCTGACAAACTCTAAACGGTTTTCAGCGGGCCGCGATTGGCGTAAGGAAAGCGAGCTTTCGATTTCGCAGGATATTCGGTCATGAAACCCATTTTCGTTCAGCTTCAATGCGTTCCCGGCAAGACTTATGAGGTCGCCGATGCCATCTACAAGACCGAACTCGTGTCCGAACTCTATTCCACCAGCGGTGAATACGACCTGCTGATGAAGGTCTATGTGCAGGAAGACAAGGATATCGGCAAATTCATCAGCGAGAACATCGCCAGCATTCCGGGCATTATCCGGTCGCTGACGACGCTGACGTTTACGGCGTTCTAAAGCAATTCCAGGAAAAGTGTGAAGCGGTTTTCCGTCCGGAATTGCGACGAAAAGAGTCTTCAGACGCCGCTTTCTTCCAGCCCGGCCAGAAGGTCGAACGCATCGCCGTAGATGGCGTGGATGCGTTCCTGCGGCTGAAGCGCCATGCCGATGCGTTCGTAGAAGCGTTGGGCGCCTGCATTGGCTGTATCGACGGAAAGGCGAAGGTAGCTGCCGCCATCGGCGCGCACATGGCGGGCCGTCTCGCGCAGCAGCGCTTCGGCGATACCTTGACCGCGAAACTTTTCAGCGACGACGAGATCCTGGATATAGGCGCCAGGCTTGCCGCGCCATGTCGAAAAACTTTTGAAAAACAGGCACATACCGGCGAATTCGCCGCCAGCTTCGGCAATCAGTGCTGTAAAGGCAGGCGAGGGGCCGAAGCCATGACGCCGGAAATCCCCGGGCGTTGCGGTGATGCGCTCGGGCGTGCCGAGATGGTCGCCGATAATGTTGATGGCCGACAATATCAGTTCCGCATCGTCGGCGGTTGCCTTGCGAATAGTCGGCAGGTCCTGCATGTCTTGGCCTTTCAGGTTTCTTCTGTTGCCGCAGCGGCGATCTTCACCGTCACCGCAAGTCCCTCCAGGGCGTTCATCATGTCCGCGGGCAGGGGATTGTCGGAGACAATGGTTTCGAATTCGCTCAGTTTCGCCAGCACATGCAGGGCGGTATGGCCAAGCCGGCGACTGTTGATCATCAGGCAGGCCTGACGGCTGGCGGAAATCATGGCGCGTTTGGCGCGCACGATGCGCTCGTCCATGTGATAGGCAAAGCCGCCGGCAGCGGCGGGCGCGGAGATAAAGGCGATATCGGCGCGCAGATGCGACAGCGCCTCCTCGGTCACCAGACCGAAATAGGCGTTGAACTTGTCGGAATAGACACCGCCAAGCGCAATCAGCGTCACGCCGCTTTCGCCCTGCATCCGCTCCATGATCGCGGCATTATTGGTGACGACGGTCAAGGGACGCTTGGCCAGCAAGGCTTCGCCGAGCACAGCGGCCATCGAGCCGTCATTGACGATCACGGTCATGCCAGGTTCCACCAGATCGAGTGCCGCCTGCGCGATTGCCTGCTTGACGTCCGCCTCCTGCAATTGCCGGAAGCGGAAGTCGCTCTCGAACTGCGTGCCGGCATCGATCGTCGCGCCGCCACGCACCTTGCGCAGAACGCCGGCATTTTCCAGCTCATCGAGATCACGGTGGATCGTCATCTTGGAAACGGCAAAGCGATGCGCGAGATCGTCGAGATCGACGGCATGATGCTCGATCAGCAGGTTGATGATTTCCTGTCTGCGCTCATCCCGCTTCACGCCACAATCCTCATGCCATCCATTGGTCCTGATGTAACATCGGCAACGTGATCCTGTCGACCGGTGATGTCTTTTTCGGGTGCAGTTTAGTTCCATAAGACAGATTATCGAGCAGGGACTTGGCCCTGGGGGCAGGTTCCATTTTCAAATGCAACGAGGACAATAATGGCCATGGTTTCAGGAGGATGGATGCAGGGGCCGGATCCCTTAAGGTCCCTGCCCACCCCGTCCTGGTCATAGCTTCACGATCGTCTTTCTGGCGAGCAGGCCCTGCGGGGCAAAGAGCAGGACGGCGATGACCAGGAGGATGGTGAAGGCGTCGCGGTAGCTGAGCAGGCTTTCCGGCAGGTAGGCCTGCAGGAAGACCTCGATGAAGCCGAGCAGGAAGCCACCGGCGACGGCGCCCGAGAGGCTTCCGAGGCCGCCGATGATCGCGGCGATGAACGCTTTGAGAACCGGCAGGAAACCCATGAGCGGATCGACGCTGCCGCGCTGCGCCACCCAGAGGATGCCGGCGACGCCCGCAAGAAGGCCGGAAATCGCAAAGGCGGTGGCCACGACCGCATTGGCGCGGATGCCCATCAGGCGCACGATGGCGAAATCCTCCGAGGCCGCCCGCATGGCGCGGCCGAGCACTGTGGTGCGCAGGAAGAGGTTCAGCCCGACCAGCATGATGACGGTGACGAGAATGGAGGTCGCCTGGATGACGCCGATCTGCAGGCCGGCGATCTCGATCGTGCCGGACAGGCTCATCGGCATCGGCACGGGCTTGGGACGCGCCGAGATGAAATTCTGAAACAACACGCGCAGGATGGCGCTGACGGCAAAGCTCGTCAGCAGAAGCGTCGTGCCGCTCGCCCCGCGCACCGGGCGGAAGGCGGTCCGCTCCATCAGCAGCACGAGCACGATGGCAACCGCCAGCGCCACGATCACGGCAAGACCGAACGGCACGCCGGCAAGCAGCGCGAAGCAGAGGCCGTAGCCGGCGGCGGTCATCAACTCGCCATGGGCGAAGTTGATCAGCCCCATGATCGAGAAGACGACGGCGAGGCCGAGCGCGAGCAGAGCATAGGTGCCGCCGAGGCTGAGCGCGTTGACCAGTTGCTGCAGGAACATGTCCATGGATGGTTTTCCTTCTTGCCGGTCACGCGCCGAGATAGGCGCCCTGAATTTCGGTGGAATTGCGCAGGTCGGCGGCGGAGCCTGACAGCACGATGCGGCCGTTCGCCATGACATAGCCGGCATCGGCGATTTCCAGCGACAGCGAAACATTCTGCTCGACGAGCAGGATGGTCAGCCCGCGCTCGCGCAGGCCCGCGATCAACTCGAAAATCTTGTCGACGATCTGCGGCGCGAGGCCGAGCGAGGGTTCGTCGAGAAGCAGCAGGTCGGGCGATGACATCATCGAGCGGGCAATCGCCAGCATCTGCTGCTCGCCGCCGGACAGCGAGCCGGCCTTCTGGTGCAGGCGCTCCTTGAGGATCGGGAAGCGCGACAGCATGTCCTCGCGCACCGCATCGATCTGCCCCCTGCCCTTGTGCATGGCGCCGCCGAGAAGCAGGTGCTCGTCGACCGTCAGCGTCGGAAAGATACGGCGGCCCTCGGGCGTCAGCGTCATGCCCATGCGCACGATCATCTCCGGCGGCAGCCCGGAAATGTCCTTGCCGCCAAATGTGACGCGCCCTGCCCGCTTGGCGGCGAGGCCGACAAGCGCGTTGAGCGTCGAGCTCTTGCCAGCGCCGTTGGCGCCAAGCAGGGTGACGATCTCGCCCTTGCGAACCTTGAGGTCGACGCCTTTCAGTGCCTCGACCGGTCCATAGGCGACCTTAAGGCCGCTGACGTTGAGCAAGGGGGTCTGGTCGGGATTGTCACGCGTCATCGGGCCTGTCCGCCTCAGCCATACGGGATGATGAAAACCCTCCGGCGATCACCGGAGGGCATTGCCTGAAGATCAGGGCGAGGGAACGTCCGCAGCGGCCGGAACGCCCTGGCTGACCAGCGAGCGATTGCCACCCTCGATGCGCACCAGCGAGACGGAGCGCAGCGGCATGCCCTGCGTGCCGACATAGCTGATCTTGCCGGTGACGCCCTCGACATTATCGAGCGAGGCGACGGCTTCGCGGATGGCGGTCGGCTCGATGCTGTCGGCCTTGGTGACCGCCGCCTCGATGACCTTGCCGAGATCGTAGCCATTGGCGATGTAGACGGTATCGGGATCCTGGCCGAACTTCGCCTTGTACTTGGCGTTGAAGGCGGCGAGCGGGCTGCCCTCGACGGCAAAGCCGGCGGTGGTGAAGACGACGCCATCGACCAGCGGGCCGAGGCCAAAGGTGGTCGGGGAATCGATGCCGTCGCTGCCGAGGATCGGCGTCGTGACGCCGGCGCCGCGCAACTGTCGGATGAAAGCCGGGAAGTCCGGCTCATAGGCGGCGGTCATGATGACGTCGGGCGCGGGGTTCAGCGCCTTGATCTTGGTGACTTCGGCGGAAAAATCCTGCTGGCCCATGCTGTAGGTGCCCTCGCCGATGACTTGCCCGCCCTTGCCCTTGAAGCTGGTGGCGAAATATTCCGGCAGTTTCAGCGTATAGGCGGTATCCGGCGACTTCATCACATAAGCCGTCTTGAAGCCCTTGTCCTTGGCGTAATTCGCCAGAACCGCGGCCTGGACGTTGTCGGCCGGGTAGTTGCCGAACATGTAGTCGCCGACGGCGAGCGGCATGGTCGGCGTCGTGGCGCAGAAGGAGAAGGCCGGGATTTGCGCGGCCTGGGTGATCTGGCCGGCGGCAATCGAGGGATCGGCATCGCAGGGGGTGATGAGGATCTTGATGCCTTCGTCGACCAGTTCCTGTGCCACGAGCGCGGTCTGCGCCGCATCCGAGCGGGTGTCCTTGGCGATCATCTTGATCGGGAATTTGCCGGCGACGCCACCGGCGGCGTTGATCTCGTCGACGGCCATCTGCAGGCCCTTCAGCGAGGGCTGGTCATAGGGGGCGAGCGCGCCGGTCTGCGCGGTCGCAAGGCCGATGGCGAGATCTTCGGCCAGCGCCGGCAGGGCAAGCGCGCCGAGCGCGGTGGACAGGAAAAGAACCTTCATCGTCGTTTTCATTGTTTTGCTCCTCTGGATGGTTATGCGGGCTTGCCGGCCGCGTGCGGGTCGAGAACCGGCAGGGCGGCATCGTTCGATGGCGGCGTATCCGCGCGGCGGCGGCGGCCGATGTAGGCTTCGATCACGGCGGGATTGGCCTGGATTTCCGCCGGCGTGCCGATGGCGATCTGCTGGCCCTTGTTGAGCACCACGACGATGTCGCAGAGCCGCATGATCAGCTTCAGGTCGTGCTCCACCACCAGCAGGCCGAGGCGATGCTTGGTGCGGATGCGATCGAGAACGGTCATCAGTTCTTGCGTCTCGGCAGGGTTCATGCCGGCGGCGGGCTCGTCGAGCAGCAGGTAACGCGGCTTCAGCGCCAATGCGCGGGCGATTTCCAGCCGCCGTTGCGCGCCATAGGAGAGCGTGCCGGCAAGCTGCCCGGCGACATCGCCGAGCCCGACTTCCGAAAGCGCCTCGCGGGCGAGATCGACGGGATCGCGCTCGCCTGCGACGGCGCTGGCGGCAACTGTCACGTTTTCCAGCACGGTCAGGTTCTTGAACAGGCGGATGTTCTGGAAGGTGCGGGCAAGGCCCGCGACCGGCACCCGGTAGACCGGCAGCGAGGCGACATCCGCGCCGTCGATCATCACCCGGCCGCTCGAAGGCGGCACGACGCCGGAGACGCTGTTGATCAGGGTCGACTTGCCGGCGCCGTTCGGGCCGATCAGGCCGGTAACGAGGCCGGGGCGGATTTCGAAATCGGCATTTTCCAACGCGACGAGACCGGAAAAACGCTTGCTGACGTTTTCGACGCGCAACAGCCCCGTGCCTTCAGCCAGGGCCTCGGCGGGCCGCTCTGCAACCGGCTTGGCCGCGCCGGCCGACAGGCGCTTGAGAAACGGCAACTGCTCGTCGATCTCGCGCACGCCGAGAAGTCCGTCCTGCAGGCGGTACATCACCAAGAGGATCGCGAGGCCGATGCCGATATCGGTGAGGCCGAAGACCGTGGGAAGCGAAAGCGCGCCGAGATCGACGCCGCCTTCGAGCTTTCTCAGGAATTCGACGATGACCATGATCACTGCCGCGCCCACGACCGCGCCGGAGACGGTGGTGATGCCGCCGAGGATCAGCATGGCGAGCAGCATGAAGGTGAGGTTGAAATAGAAATCCTTCGGCGAGAAGGCGCCGATGAAATGAGCAAACAGCACGCCGGCCGCGCCCGACAGAATCGCACCGAGCACCCAGGCGAGGAAGCGATGCAGGCGCACATTGACGCCGACCGCCGTCGAAGCGATCTCGTCTTCGCGCGAGGCGCGCAGCTTCATGCCGGCAGCGCTGTCACGGTAGATGCGGGCGATGGCGACGGCGAGAATGGCGAAGGGCAGCGCGACCCAGATGTTGACCGCGCGCGGAATGCCGAAAAAGGTCTGGCTGCCGCGGGTGAAATCGCTCGACGCCACCAGCACGACATGCACGATGACGAGAAAGCCGAGCGTGCAGATCGAGGCCGAGGAGCCGCCGAGCCGGGCAACCGGAATGCCGATGGCGATCGCGACCAGGGCGACGACGACGAGCGCGATGAGAAGCGCCGGCAGGAAGGACATGCCCCAGCCCATCAGCCATTCGGGCAGATGCGGCAGCGCCGTCTTCTGCACGACCGGATTGATGGTCAGAAGGCCGGAGGCATAGGCGCCGATGGCCATGAAGCCGACATTGCCGAAAGAAATGATGCCGGAATTGCCGCTATAGACGCCGATGCCGATGACGGCGATCACGTTGATCAGGAACAGCGTCACAAGCCGTTCGCCCGCGCCCGGAAAGAGGCCCTTCGCCACCAGGGCCGCGACCACCAGGGGGAGCACCGTCGCGACGATCCCGACGACGGTTCCGCGCCTTATGCGCACCATCAGCATTCTCCCGATTTGTGGACCCGTTTCCCGGCGCCCGTTCCCGCAACAAACGTTAATCGCAAAATCCTACATGTCAATCTTGTTTCATTTTTTATTGTCTGCTAGCAATAATGTAACAAAATTAAAATCGCGCCACGAAAGCCGATCACGAGGGGGAGGCAGACAATGGCCATTCGAGATCGCCTCACGGGCGGAGAAATCGCCTTCACGCGGGCGGAGTTGAAGATCGTGCGGCAATTGCTGTCGAACTATCCGGCTGCCGGCCTCAACACGGTCGCGCATCTGGCGGCGGCGGCAGGCGTCAGCAATCCGACGGTGGTGCGTTTCGCCAACAAGCTCGGTTACGAAGGCTATCCGGAATTTCAGGCCGCACTGCTCGGCGAAGTGCAGGAGCGCATGAGTTCGCCGCTCTCCATGCTCGACACGCGCAAACCCTCATTGGAAGAGGGGAATTTCTATCAGCATTTCCTGCGCGCCAGCATTCATGCGCTCGAATCCTCGATGCAGATGCTGCCGCCCGACGATTTCGAGGCGGCGATCGATGCCGCGGCCGATCTCAGCATGCGGGTTCATTGCCTGGGCGGACGTTTCAGCGGCTTTCTCGCCGGGCTTCTCTGGTCGCATATGAAGCAGCTGCGCGGCGAAACCCAGTGGATCAACGGCGCGCAGGCCGATCAGGTCGATCGGCTCGTCGATCTCGGCAAGCGCGACGTGCTCTTCGTCTACGACTACAGGCGCTATCAGATCGACACGATCCGTTTCGCCCGCCAGGCGGCCAGGCAGGGCGCGCGCATCGTGCTGTTCACCGACCGCTGGCTGTCGCCGATTGCCGAAATCGCCTCGGTCACGCTGATGGCGCCGGTGGATACGATCTCGCCCTATGACACGATGGTGCCTGCCATCGCCCAGACCGAGGCGCTGATCGCCGGCCTGACGGCGCGTCTCGCCAGCCAGTCGCGCAGTCGTATCGAGCGCCTGGAAGATCTGCGCCGCAGCTACGGCATCACCGAGGACGCCTACGGCACGCCCGTTGACGGCAACCCATGACATTTCCGCCCGCAGCGGCGAACCGAGACCCATTGGAGGACAGACATGACTGCGATTGAAGTGCAATACGGCAAGGACCTGCTGCGGCGCGACAGCGCCTATGAGGACGGCATGACCGCCCTGCTCTATGTCGATATGCAGCGCATCTGGTGCGAGCCGAACCTCGATCCCACCCATCCGCAGGATGCCGACAGCTATTACCATCGCCGCCTGCGCGATACGGTCATCCCGAACCAGGTGCGTATTCTCGAAGCGGGCCGCAAGGCCGGCTGCAACGTACTGCATACGATCATCGAAAGCCTGACGCTCGACGGTCGCGACCGCTCGCTCGACCACAAGCTTTCCGACATGCATGTGCCCAAGGGTTCGCCCGAGGGTCAGGTGATCCCGGCGCTGGCGCCCATCGACAACGAGATCGTGCTACCGAAAACCTCGTCCGGCGTCTTCAATTCCACCAACATCGATTACGTGCTGCGCAATCTCAACACGCGTTACCTGATCATCGCAGGCGTCGTCACCGACCAGTGCGTCGACATGGCCGTGCGCGATGCCGCCGATCGCGGCTATCTGGTGACGGTCGTCGAGGACGCCTGCGCCACCTACAGCCGGGAACGCCACGACGCCGCGATGCGCGCCTATTCCGGCTATTGCTGGATCACCGATACCGAAACCGTCCTTCGCCGCCTTGCCGGTCTCGGCCAAGCCTGATCGTTTGAGAAGGGAAGCATCATGAACGACAGCAGCAACGGCAAGGCGCTTTCCGGCCTGACGGAACTTGCGACCTTCGTCACGACGGATATTGCCGGCATCACCCGCGGCCGCAGCTTTGCCGCATCCGAAATCGAGGATTACCTGCGCAAGGGCGTCGGCTGGGTGCCGGCAAATCTGGCGCTGACGCCCTTCGACCTCATCGCCGACCCCAACCCCTGGGGTTCGGCCGGCGACCTGCGGCTGATGGCCGATCCCGACAGCAAGGCGCGCGTCACCTGCCTGCCGGACGAGACGCCGCTGCATTTCTACCATTCCGACATTACCGACCTGAAGGGCGAACCCTGGAACTGCTGCGTGCGCAGCTTCCTCAAGGCGACGCTGGCCGATTTCGAGAAGGAAGCCGGCCTCAAGGTCATCAGCGCAGTCGAGCAGGAATTCCAGGTGCTTGGCGCCGACTGGCCCGCCGCCCCCGCCTTCGGCCTGCGCGCCCAGCGTCGCGCCGAGCCCTTCGGTTCGCTGCTGATGACGGCGCTGAAGGAAGCCGGCGCCGAGCCGGAGATGTTCCTGCCGGAATATGGCAAGGACCAGTTCGAAGTCACCTGCCGTCCGGCGCCGGCGCTTGCTGCTGCCGATCGCGGCGCGACGATCCGCGCCGTCACCCGCGAGGTCGCCGCCCTCTTCGGCTGGAACGCCAGCTTCGCGCCCAAGACCGATCCCGACGGCGTCGGCAACGGCGTCCATCTGCATGTCAGCTTCACCGATCTCGACGGCAATCCCGTCACCTTCGATGCCACCCGTCCCGGCCGGCTTTCCAAGGTCGCCGGCTCGTTTGCCGCCGGCGTCATCAAGCATCTGCCGGCGCTTGTCGCCTTTACAGCGCCTTCGGTGCTCTCCTATATGCGCCTCGTGCCGCATCACTGGAGCGCGGCCTATACCTGCCTTGGCGAGAAGAACCGTGAGGCGACGCTGCGCATCTGCCCGACGCTCGACCTGCCCGGCAGCAATCCGGCCAAACAGTTCAACATGGAATATCGCGCGGCCGACGCCTGTGCGAGCCCGCATCTGTCGCTGGCTGTCCTGCTGCGCGCCGGCCTCGAGGGCATTCGCGCCGGTCTGGAACAGCCGCCGCTGATCAATTCCGACCCTTCGGAATTTTCCGCCGAAGAACAGGCGAAGCTCGGCATCCGCCGCCTGCCATCGAGCCTTGGCGAAGCGCTCGACACGCTTGCCGCCGACGAGGTGGTCATGGGCTGGTTCTCGCAGGATTTCCTCGACTGCTACTTCGCCATGAAGCGCAAGGAGATCGAAATCGTCGAGGGGCTTTCGCCCGAGGCGCTCTGCGCGCGTTACGCGGCCGTGTATTGAGCGGGCAGGTCATGAGCTCGACCAAGACCATTCCGCGCCCCGAAAACCGGTGGCGGCACGATCCCGGCCAGCCGCTGCTCGCCATCGACGAGCCGCCGCCTTACGCCGTCGTCAATCCGGACGGGGCCTCACCCTATCTGCTGCTCTGCGAACACGCCTCGAACCGTATTCCGCGCGCGCTCGGCGATCTCGGCCTGCCCGAGGCCGAGCGCCGGCGTCACATCGCCTGGGATATCGGCGTCAGCGCGCTTTCCCAGCATCTCAGCCGCGCGCTCGACGCGCCGCTGTTCATGACCAATTATTCGCGGCTGGTCATCGATTGCAACCGGCCGCTTGCAGCACCCTCGGCCATTCCTCAAACCAGCGAGACGACGGACATTCCCGGCAATCTCGACCTGACGGAGGCCGAGAAACAGCAGCGTATCGACACGCTGTTCACGCCCTTTGCCGACGCCGTCGCGCGGCGGCTCGACCGCCTGCAGGCAGACGGCAAGCGTCCGCTCGTCGTCGGCATCCATTCCTTCACGCCCGTCTATTTCGGCAAGCAACGTCCCTGGCATGCGGGCATTCTCCATGGCGAGGCGACCGGCTTCGGCCGGACGCTGGTGCGCGAACTGCAAAACGAGGCGTCGCTGACCATCGGCGATAACGAGCCCTACAACATCCATCCCGACGAAGACTATACAGTGCCGGTTCATGCCGATGCCCGTGGCCTTCCCGGCGCGCTGATCGAAGTGCGCCACGATCTGATCGACACGCTTTCCGGCGTCGGAGAATGGGGCGACCGCCTCACCCGCTGTCTGGTGGCGGCTCTCAAGGAGTTTGGATGATGACGGATACCCTCTACGAACGCGATGCAGGCGCCATCGGCAGCTTGCAGAAACTGCGTTTCTTCCCGCTGGCGATTGCCGGCGGCAGGGGCGCGCGCCTCGTGGAGGAAAGCGGGCGGGAACTCATCGACCTCTCGGGCGCATGGGGCGCCGCCAGCCTCGGCTACGGCCACCCGGCCATCGTCGAGGCCGTTTCCCGCGCGGTCGCCAATCCCGCCGGCGCCAGCATTCTTTCCGCCTCGAACGCGCCGGCTGTGGCGCTTGCCGAACAGCTCCTGGCGCGTTTTCCGGGGAAGGGTACGCACAAGGTCTGGTTCGGCCATTCCGGCTCCGACGCCAACGAGGCGGCCTACCGGGCAATTACCAAGGCCACCGGCCGCACCGGCGTCATCGCCTTCGTCGGCGCCTATCACGGCTGCACCGTCGGCTCGATGGCCTTTTCCGGCCATAGCGTGCAGGCCGATGCCGCCAAGGCCGATGGCCTGATCCTCCTGCCCTACCCCGATCCCTACAGGCCCTATCGGGACGACCCGACCGGAGAAGCGGTTCTTTCGCTTCTGACGGAAAAACTGGCCGCCGTACCGGCCGGCTCCATCGCCGCCGCCTTCATCGAACCGATCCAGTCGGATGGCGGCCTGATCGTGCCGCCCGATGGTTTCCTGCGAAAATTCGCTGAAATCTGCCGCGCGCACGGCATTCTCGTCGTCTGCGACGAGGTCAAGGTCGGCCTTGCTCGCAGCGGGCGCCTGCATTGCTTCGAACATGAAGGCTTCGTTCCCGACATCCTCGTGCTCGGCAAGGGGCTGGGCGGCGGATTGCCGCTTTCGGCCGTCATCGCGCCGGCCGAAATCCTCGACTGCGCCAGCGCCTTCGCCATGCAGACCCTCCACGGAAACCCGGTTTCCACCGCAGCCGGCCTTGCCGTTCTCGACGCGATCGACCGCGAAGATCTTGTGGCCGGCGCCGAGCGCAAGGGCAAGATGCTGCGCGACGGCCTGACGAGGCTTGCGCGACGTCACAACCTGATCGGCGACATTCGCGGTCGGGGCCTTGCCTGCGGTCTGGAACTGGTGACCGACCGAAAGACGCGTGAACCGGCCAGACCCGAGACGGCGAAGCTCATTTACCGCGCCTACGAACTCGGCCTCGTCCTTTATTATGTGGGATTGAACGGCAACGTCCTGGAAATGACGCCGCCGCTGACCATCTCGGAAAACGAGATCGGTCAAGCGGTGGACCTGCTTGACCAGGCCTTCTCCGAACTTTCCAGCGTACCGGACGACGTGCTTTCACGCTTTGCCGGCTGGTGAGAGCGGGGCCTGTCACACCGTCAGGTGCTTGCGGGCCTCAGGGTGATCGAGTGTTTCAGCAGGCCCCTCGTGGACGATCGTCCCTCGATCCATGATATAGACGTGATCGGCAAGCTCGCGGCAGAAATCGAGATATTGCTCGACGAGCAGGATCGCCATGCCGGTGGAATCGCGCAGATAACGGATGGTGCGGCCGATATCCTTGATGATCGACGGCTGAATGCCTTCCGTCGGTTCGTCCAGCACGAGGATCTTCGGCCGCGTGACCAGCGCCCGGCCGATGGCAAGCTGCTGTTGCTGGCCACCGGAGAGATCGCCGCCGCGTCGGCCAAGCATGGTGTGCAAGATCGGAAAAAGACTGAATATCTCGTCCGGGATGAAGCGCTCCGCGCGTTTCAGCGGCGCATAACCGGATTCGAGATTTTCTTTCACGGTCAGCAGCGGGAATATCTCGCGGCCCTGCGGAACATAGCCGATGCCCCGCTTGGCGCGGCCATAGGGCGCCAAACCATCAAGTTCGGCGTCGTTGAAGCGGATGGAACCCGCCGACAGCGGATGCTGACCTGTGATGGCGCGCAGGAGGCTGGATTTGCCGACGCCGTTGCGACCGAGGACGCAGGTGATCTTGCCCATCTCGGCCGTCAGCGAGACGCCGCGCAGCGCCTGCGCGGCGCCATAATGAAGGTTGGCTTTCTCGACGGTCAGCATCGCCTCATCTCCCCAGATAGTTTTCGATGACCTTCTGGTCGGCGCTGACGAAATCGATCGAGCCTTCCGCCAGAACCGAACCTTCGGCAAGGCACGTGACCTTCACACCGAGATCGCGGATGAAACCCATGTCATGTTCGACAACGACCACCGAGCGGGTCTTGGCGATCTCCTTGAGAAGGATCGCGGTTTCCGCCGTCTCGGCATCCGTCATGCCGGCGACGGGCTCATCGACCAGCAGCAGTTCCGGCTCCTGCGCGAGCAGCATGCCGATTTCCAGCCATTGCTTCTGGCCGTGGCTGAGATTGGCCGCGTAGTCGTTCCTGCGGCTGGTCAGGCGTACGGTCGCGAGGATATCCTCGATGCGGGCCTTGTCCTCGGCGGTCAGGCGGTAGAACAAGGTGGAGAAGACGCCACGCTTGCGGTTCAGCGCCAGTTCCAGATTGTCCCAGATCGTGTGGCTTTCGAAGACCGTCGGCTTCTGGAATTTTCGGCCGATGCCGATCTGGGCGATTTCCGCCTCGTCTTTCCGGGTGAGATCGATCGTGCCTTTAAAGAAGACCTCGCCCGTATCCGGCCGTGTCTTGCCGGTGATGATGTCCATCATCGTCGTCTTGCCGGCGCCATTCGGGCCGATGATGGCGCGCAATTCGCCGGGCTCGATGACGAAGGAGAGCGAATTCAGCGCCTTGAAACCATCGAATGAGACGGAGACGCCGTCGAGATAAAGGATGCTCGTCGGTTTGGAATTGTTGATAAGCGTGCTCATGCCGGTTACTCCGCCGCCCGGGGTTCTGCCGCGAAGGCGCTTTCCGCCTCCGCTTCCTTCGCCCTCCGATATTCCTTGCGCCGTACGACGGCCTGTCGCGCCGTGCCGACGATGCCTTTGGGCAGGAACAGCGTGACGAGCACGAAGAGGCCGCCGAGCGCGAAGAGCCAGAATTCCGGGAAGGCGGCGGTGAAGACGCTCTTGCCGCCATTGACGAGGATGGCGCCGACGATCGGGCCGATCAACGTTCCGCGCCCGCCGACCGCCGTCCAGATGACGACCTCGATGGAATTGGCGGGCTCGAATTCGCCGGGATTGATGATGCCGACCTGCGGCACATAGAGCGCGCCGGCAACGCCCGCCATCATGGCCGAGACGACGAAGGCGAAAAGCTTCATGTGCTCGACACGGTAGCCGAGGAAGCGCGTGCGGCTTTCGGCATCGCGCACGCCGACGAGGACCTTGCCGTATTTCGAGCGCACGATGCCCGAGGTGATCACCAGCGACAGAGCCAGGGCGATGGCGGAAGCGGCAAAAAGCGCAGACCGCGTGCCGTCCGACTGGATGTTGAAGCCCATGATGTCCTTGAAGTCCGTCAGGCCGTTATTGCCGCCGAAGCCCATGTCGTTGCGGAAAAAGGCAAGCAGCAGGGCGAAGGTCATCGCCTGGGTGATGATCGACAGATAGACGCCGTTGACGCGGGAGCGGAAGGCGAACCAGCCGAAGACGAAGGCGAGCAGGCCGGGCACGACGATGGCCATCAGCGCCGCGAACCAGAACATGTCGAAGCCCTGCCAGAACCAGGGCAGTTCCTTCCAGTTGAGGAAGACCATGAAATCCGGCAGCAGTGGATTGCCATAGGAGCCGCGCGCGCCGATCTGGCGCATGAGATACATGCCCATGGCATAGCCGCCGAGCGCGAAGAAGGCGGCGTGGCCGAGCGAAAGGATGCCGCAGAAGCCCCAGACGAGATCGAGCGCCAGCGCCAGCAGCGCATAGGTGAGATATTTGCCGAACAAGGAGACGATATAGGTCGGCACATGCAGCGGGTGGTCCGGCGCCGTCAGCAGGTTCAGCGCCGGAACAAGCGTGGCGATGGCAAGCAGGATCGCGACGACGATAACGATGTTGCGGTCGAGCGCCTTGAGAATAAACGAGGTGATCATGCTTCCACCGCCCTGCCCTTGAGTGCGAAGAGGCCGCGCGGCCGTTTCTGGATGAAGAGGATGATCAGCACGAGCACGAGGATCTTGCCGAGCACCGCGCCGGCATAAGGCTCGAGGAATTTGTTGAGGATACCGAGCGTGAAGGCGCCGACCAGCGTGCCCCAGAGATTGCCGACGCCGCCGAAGACCACGACCATGAAGCTGTCGATGATGTAACCCTGGCCGAGATTGGGCGAGACGTTGTCGATCTGGCTAAGCGCCACCCCGGCGATCCCCGCAATGCCGGAGCCGAGCGCGAAGGTCAGCGCATCGACCCAGGGTGTGCGGATACCCATGGAGGACGCCATGCGGCGGTTCTGGGTGACGGCGCGCATCTGCAGTCCCATCGGCGTTTTCTTGAGCAGGAACAGCAGGAAGGCAAAGACGGCGAGCGAAAAGACGATGATCCACAGGCGGTTCCAGGTGATCGTCAATCCGCCGAGATCGAAGGCGCCGGACATCCACGAGGGATTGCCGACCTCCTGGTTTGTCGGGCCGAAGATCGAGCGCACCGCCTGCTGCAGCATCAGCGAGACGCCCCAGGTGGCGAGCAGCGTTTCCAGCGGCCGTCCATAGAGGAAACGGATGATGCCGCGCTCCATGACGAGCCCGACCGCGCCGGTAACAAGGAAGGCGAGCGGCAGCGCAATCGCCAGCGACCAGTCGAACAGGCCGGGATAGGCGGTGCGGATGACATGCTGCACGACGAAGGTCGTGTAGGCCCCGAGCATGACCATCTCGCCATGCGCCATGTTGATGATGCCCATCACGCCGAAGGTGATGGCGAGGCCGATTGCGGCAAGCAGGAGCACTGAGCCGAGCGACAGGCCATACCAGATATTCTGTCCGGCGGCCCAAAAGGCCAGCTGGTCCTCGATATGGCGTATGCCGGCCTCGATATCGGGGCGCAGGCTGTCATCGGCGGAGGCAAGCGCGCTTGAGAGCAGCGACAGCGAGTCGCGTCCGCCCGTCTCGACGACGGTGGCGATGGCCGCCTTCTTCTCCGACACGGGGCGGTCTGAAACGAGGATGGACGCGGCGCGGGCGCGTTCGAGCACGGTTTTCACCGTACCGTCCGTTTCTGCGGCCAGCGCGGTTTCGAGGCCGTCCAGCGCGTCCGCCGAGGGCGTGCGCAGGATCGTGCCGGCAGCCTGCAGCCGCACCGCGACATCCGGGCTCATCAGCGTCAATCCGCCAAGGGCGGCGCGGATGGCGCGGCGAAGGCCGTTGTTGACCTTGATCTTTTCGAGCGCGGCCTTGGCCTCTTCGCCGGCTTGCTCGCCGGACAGCGCGTCGACCAGCGTGAGATTGTCGCCGGCCGGCTTGACGATGAAGACGATGCCATCGGCCTTGCGCCGGTAAAGGTCGCCATCGGAAAGCGCTTCGAGCGCCGGCACGATCTTCGGATCGCCGGTCTTGGCGAGCGCCTCGACCTGCTTCTGGTTTTCCTGAAAATTGCCTTTGCCGAGCGCGTCGATCATGGCGCGCAGATCGTCCGCCGCCCTGAGGTCGGTGGCAAGCAGCGTCACGACAAGACCGAAGGCGGCGAGCAGGCATTGCAGGAAACGATGGATGGGCTGCGTCTGCATCTCATGGCCTCGAAACACTCGGGAAAGGAAGGCATCCCGGCGCATCGAACGCCGGGATGCAGTGAGGATCGCTACAGGAAATCAGGAGCCCTTGCCGCCGCACTTGCCGGTGGCGACGTTGAAGTTGCCGCAGCTCATCGGCTTGCGCCAATCGGCGATCAGATCCTTGGAGTCCGGCAGGAAGTCGGACCATTCGTCGCCGGCGACGAGCCCGGGGGTCTGCCAGACCGTTTCGAACTGACCGTCCGCCTGGATTTCGCCGATCAGCACCGGCTTGGTGATGTGATGGTTCGGCATCATGGTGGAATAGCCGCCCGAGAGGTTCGGCACGGAGACGCCGATCATCGCGTCGAGCACGGCGTCCGTATCGGTGGTGCCGGCCTTTTCGACGGCCTTCAGCCACATGTTGAAGCCGATATAGCTCGCTTCCATCGGGTCGTTGGTGACGCGCTTGTCGTTCTTGGTAAAGGCTTTCCAGGTCTTGATGAATTGGGCGTTGGCGGGATTGTCGACGGATTCGAAGTAGTTCCAGGCGGCAAGATGCCCGACGAGCGGCGCAGTATCGAGGCCGGCCAGTTCCTCTTCGCCGACCGAGAAGGCGACGACCGGGATATCTTCGGCCTTGACGCCCTGGTTGCCGAGTTCCTTGTAGAAGGGGACGTTGGCGTCGCCGTTGATGGTTGAGACGACGGCGGTCTTCTTGCCGGCGGAGCCGAATTTCTTGATGTCGGAGACGATCGTCTGCCAGTCGGAATGGCCGAACGGCGTGTAGTTGACCATGATGTCCTCGGCCTTCACGCCCTTGGACTTGAGATAGGCTTCGAGGATCTTGTTGGTGGTGCGCGGATAGACGTAGTCGGTGCCGGCGAGAACCCAGCGCTCGACGCCTTCGTTGTTCATCAGGTAATCGACGGCGGGGATCGCCTGCTGGTTCGGCGCGGCCCCGGTGTAGAAGACGTTGCGCTGGCTTTCCTCGCCTTCGTACTGGACAGGATAGAAGAGGATCGAATTCAGCTCTTCGAAGACCGGCAGAACCGATTTGCGCGAGACCGAGGTCCAGCAACCGAAGACGGCAGAGACCTTGTCGACGGAAATCAGCTCGCGCGCCTTTTCGGCGAAAAGCGGCCAGTCGGAGGCGGGATCGACGACGACGGCTTCGAGCTTCTTGCCGAGCAGGCCGCCCTTCTTGTTCTGCTCGTCGATGAGCATCAGCATGGCGTCCTTGAGCGTCGTCTCGGAAATCGCCATCGTGCCCGAAAGCGAATGCAGGATGCCGACCTTGATCGTGTCTTCGGCCGCGAACGCGCCGTGAAACGCCGTCGTCGAGAGAATGGCTGCGAGCAATGCGCCGGTGGCGCGCGCCTTGATGGACATGGTCTGAACCCCTCTGTTCTTTTGACCGCAACGGAGCGGATTGGTTTTTAACCGTTGCTGACAGGGACTATCGGCCTGACATGCTGCATCGCACATACGTCATTCTACGTAGGTGCCGGGGGTAATCAGGAAGCATTTGCCGCGTCGCACCAATTTCGGCGCCGGCCCATCTGTGTTACGACGATCAGACAGCCGGCAAACGGCGATGGGGAACAGCAGGACACGATGGCCGCACGCCAGCGCATCATACCGATCCGGCGCGAATACAATCGTTGGGTGGCCAACCAGACGCTGGAAGACTATGCGCTTCGCTTTACCGCGAAGAGCGCGCGACGTTTCTCGTCCGATCGCATCTCGCAGACAGCCATCGGCGCCATTTCCTTCCTCGCGCTCGAGGCCATCGGCGGTGCGATCACCATCTCCTACGGCACGACCAACGCCATTGCCGCCATTCTCGTCGCCAGCCTGATGATCCTGCTGATCGGCTTGCCGATCAGCCGCTATGCCATCCGCCACGGCGTCGATATCGACCTGCTGACGCGCGGCGCGAGCTTCGGCTATATCGGCTCGACGTTGACCTCGCTGATCTATGCTAGCTTCACCTTCATCCTTTTCGCCATCGAGGCGTCGATCATGTCCGGCGCGCTGGAACTGGCGCTCGGCGTGCCGCTCTGGATCGGCTATATCATTTCCTCCGTGGTGGTGATCCCGCTGGTGACGCATGGCGTGCAGCTGATCTCGCGCTTCCAGCTCGTCACCCAGCCGTTCTGGATCGTGCTCAACATCCTGCCTTTCGTCTTCATCGCCTTTGCGGATTGGGAGAAGGTCGGCGCGTGGCTTGCCTATTCCGGCATGCATCATGCCTCCGGCCCGCCCGGCACCTATGCGCCCTTCACCCTCGTGGAGTTCGGCGCCGCCTCGGCCGTCATCTTCGCGCTGATGGCGCAGATCGGCGAGCAGGTGGACTTTTTACGCTTCCTGCCGCCGGACGGTGAGCGCAAGCTGCATCATCGCATCGCCGTCTTCCTCGCCGGCTCCGGCTGGGTGATCGTCGGCGCGCCAAAACTGATCGCCGGCTCGTTCCTCGTCGTGCTGGCGCTGTCGTCAGGCGTGCCCTCGACGCGGGCGGCCGATCCGGCGCAGATGTATTACACCGCCTTCGGCTACATGCTGCCCTGGGATAGCGCAGCCCTTCTGCTGATGGTCGCCTTCGTGGTGGTGTCGCAGCTGAAGATCAACGTGATGAATGCCTATGCCGGCTCGCTCGCCTGGTCGAATTTCTTCTCGCGCCTGACGCACAGCCATCCCGGCCGCGTGGTCTGGCTGGTCTTTAACGTGGCGATCGCGCTGCTTCTGATGGAACTCGGCATCTACCGGTTGCTGGAGGAGACGCTCGGCGTCTTCTCCATTATCGCCATGGCGTGGCTGTGCACCATTTCGGCTGATCTGTTCGTCAACAAGCCGCTGGGCCTGTCGCCTGAGGGCATCGAGTTCAAGCGCGCCCATCTCTACGACATCAACCCCGTCGGCCTCGGCGCGATGAGTTTTTCCGCCGTCGTCGCGCTGACCGCGCATTTCGGGACATTCGGCGAGATCGCAGCCTCGCTTGCGCCCTACATCGCCGCGCTTGCCGCCTTCGTCGCCTCTCCGCTGATCGCCTGGGGAACACGCGGCAAGTATTATCTCGCGCGAAAGCCGCGAAAAAGCTGGGCGCAGCAGCAGACCATCACCTGCTCGATCTGCGAACACCCGTTCGAGCCTGAAGATATGGCCTGGTGCCCGGCCTATGCTGCGCCGATCTGCTCTCTCTGCTGCTCGCTCGACAGTCGCTGCCACGATCTCTGCAAGCCGAAGGCGCGTTTCAACGCCCAGGTCGCAGGCGTCGCCAAAACCATCCTGCCGCCGCCGGTCATGGCGGCGCTCGCCACCCGCCTCGGTCGTTACGGCATTGCGACCGTGTTGTCGGTCACGAGCATGGGCTTGATACTTGCCCTGATCGCCCATCAGGTCGGCACGCATTCGCCTGAAACGGCAGCCGTGGTGGAGCGCACCATCGCCGTGGTCTTCTTCGTCTTCGCCGTTGTGGCGGGCGTTGTCTGCTGGTTCTACGTGCTGGCCCATGACAGCCGCGTGGTGGCGGAAGAGGAATCCGCCCGCCAGACGACCCTGCTGCTGAAGGAAATCGCCGCTCACAAGAAAACCGACGCCGCCCTCCAGCACGCCAAAGAAACCGCCGAAGCCGCCAACCGCGCCAAGAGCCGCTATGTCGTCGGCCTCAGCCATGAATTGCGAACGCCGCTCAATGCCGTGCTCGGCTACGCGCAGGTGCTGGAGCGCGACGAGAGCATTCCGCCGCAGCGGCAGGGCGCGATCCGCGTCATCAAGCGCAGCGCCGATCACCTTTCCGGCCTGATCGACGGTCTGCTCGACATTTCCAAGATCGAAGCCGGCAAGCTGCAGGTCTATTCCAACGAAATCCATATCCATGATTTCCTCGACCAGATCGTCGAAATGTTCCGGCCGCAGGCGCAGGCCAAGGGCGTCGCCTTCGAGCACAGCCGGCCTGCCAACCTTCCCGCCTATGTGCGCACCGACGAAAAGCGCCTGCGCCAGATCCTCGTCAACCTCATCTCCAACGCGCTGAAATTCACCGATGACGGCGCAATCCGCCTCGACGTCGCCTATCGCAGCCAGGTCGCCACCTTCACCGTCACCGACAGCGGACGCGGCATTCTCGAAAAGGATCTGCCGCGCATCTTCGAACCGTTCCAGCGCGGCGATGCCGAACATGGCCGTATGCCCGGCCTCGGCCTCGGCCTCACGATCACGCGCCTGCTGACCCAGACGCTCGGCGGTGAAATCTCCGTGAAAAGCGAGCGCGGCAAGGGCGCGGAATTCCGCGTGCGGCTCATGCTGTCGGCCATCGACCGGCCGACGGGTCCAAAGGATGCCGTGCGGCGCATCAAGGGCTATGTCGGCCGACGCCGCAGCATACTCGTCGTCGATGACAATGCCGATCATCGCAATCTCATGGAAGAGGTGTTGCGGCCGCTCGATTTCACCGTGCTCACGGCAAAGGACGGCGCCGATTGCCTGGCGCTTGTCGAAGGCCTGAAGCCGGACCTGTTCCTGATCGACATTTCCATGCCGGGCATGAATGGCTGGGAGCTGGTGACACGCCTGCGCGCGCTCGGCCAGCCGGGCCAGATCGTCATGCTTTCCGCCAATATCGGCGACGGCGCGGTGGCGTCAGCCCAGACCGGCCACAACGATACGCTGGCAAAACCTTTCGACCTGCGCCAATTGACCGATAAGCTCGCCCTGCAGATGGGCCTGGAATGGACCTATCATGATCCGGCAAAGCCCGACGCGCCGGAAAAGACCAGCATCGTCATCCCCGCGGAAAACCATGTCAATGAACTGATCCGCCTTGGCGAGATCGGCTATGTACGCGGCATAGAGGCAAAGCTTGCCGAGATCGCCGGCACGCCCGAGCACCAGCCCTTCACCGACGCGGTGCGCGCCTATGTGCAGGTCTTTGACCTCGCAGGCTACGATGCCTTTTTGAAAACCATGCACCGACAGGAAGGCGCGGCCCCGTGAGTGAGACAGCCAGCCCGCGCGACATCGTGCTCATCGTCGACGATTCTCCCGAGGCCCTCGGTTTCCTGACCGAAGCGCTGGAACAGACAGGGTTCTCCGTGCTGATCGCCACGTCAGGCACCTCGGCGCTCAACATCGTCGATCGCATCACGCCCGACATCATCCTGCTCGATGCCGTCATGCCGGGCCTGGATGGTTTCGAGACCTGCCTCAAGCTCAAGGCCAACCCGGCGATCAGCCCGGTGCCCGTCGTTTTCATGACCGGCCTGACCGAGACGGAACATGTGGTGCGCGCGCTGGAAGCCGGCGGGGTCGATTATCTCACCAAACCGATCAACATCGACGAGTTGCGGGCGCGGATCCGCGTGCATCTCACCAATGCCCGCTCAGCGCAGAGCGCCCGCGTCGCGCTGGATGCGGCGGGCCGTCATCTGCTTGCCGTGGGCGGCGAGGGAAACATCCGCTGGTCGACGCCGCAGGCAACCCGTCTCGTGAATGCGGCCATGGGAAACGACGAGGGGCTGGACACCGTTTCCACCCATATCCGCGCCTGGATGAAGACGCGCGACAGCGCGCGCGAAAACCCCTTCACCATCCGTCGGGCAGGTCAGGCGAACCTGCAGCTTTCCCTCCTGGGTACCATCGGCGCCGACGAATACCTCTTCCGCCTCACCGCCGAAAACCGCAAATCCGACGACGAGATGCTGCGCCAGCATTTCACGCTCACCCATCGCGAATCCGAAGTCCTGTTGTGGATCGCCAAGGGCAAGTCGAACCGTGATATCGGCGAGATCCTAGGCCTCAGCGCCCGCACCGTGACCAAGCACCTCGAACAGATCTATGTAAAACTCGGTGTCGAGAACCGCGCTTCGGCGGCTGTGAAGGCGACACATGTGCTGCATGGGGCCTAGCGCAATTCAGGATCATGCCGAGCCGGACATCGTCTAAAATTCTTTGTTTTCGTTTGTCTTTTTGGGAAGTCCGGCTTCTGCTTTCCCCCGGAAAACTCCAGCGGGTATCGACGGATTACATCGGTAAAATCTTGACGAGCGCACCATCCTCGATATCCGTCTGATCGAGATCGAGGATAATCATGACATCGCAGAGCGCGAGGGAGCGGAGGCTGGCTGAGCCCTCGTAGGGCATCGGCTCGACCATCGTCATGCGACCGGCCTCGTGCTGAAGGCGGCCCGGGAGGACCTGGGTCAGGCCTTGGCGTTTGGAAATCGGAGCCGTCACCGGAAGGCACCGGATGTCGTGATGTGCAGACCCTCGTCCTTCGAGGCGGGCGATGATTTCGCGGCCGATCAGCTTGAAGCCGACGGCGGCGGCAAAGGGGTTTCCCGGAAGCAGCAGGATCGGGCAATCGTCGATATCGCCAAAGCCGATCGGCTTGCCGGGGCGAAGGGCGAGCTTCCAGAATTCGAGAAAGCCGCGACGGGAGACGATTTGCGTCAGATGATCGGCAAAACCCACGGAGGCGCCGCCGGAGGAAATCAGAAGGTCGTGACCGGCAGCGGCATCGACAAGTCTGGCGAGGATCGCCTCAGGATCATCCGGCGCGATGCCGAGATCGGTGACCTCGACGCCTGACGATTGCAGCATGCGCGCCAGCATCGGCCGGTTCGTATCGTAGATCTGGCCTCTTTCCAGAAAGCCGGGACTGTCGACCAGTTCGTTGCCGGTGGACAGAAGCGCCACCTTCGGTCGCGGCACGACCAGAACGGAGCGCAGGCCAAGCGCCGTCAGCAACCCCAGCTGGCCGGGGCCGATCCGCGTGCCGGTCTTCAACAGCACGTCTCCCCTGGGGATATCCTCGCCGATGCGGCGGATATGCGGTTTTCCGCCGGGTATGGCCCGCAGGTGAACGACATCGCCTTCGACCGATGCGGCCTCCTGCACGATGACGCGGTCTGCATTGTCGGGAACGGGTGCGCCGGTCATGATGCGCGCCGCCTCACCGGGGCGCAGCGCATCGATCTCTTTCCGACCGGCCGTGATCGTCTGCCCGATCCTGAGCGTCGCCGTACCATCCGGGGCAAGATCGTCGGCACGCACCGCAAAGCCATCCATGGCGGCATTGTCGAAGCGCGGCAGCGGCACGGAGGCAAGGATATCCTCCGCCAGCATGTGACCATAGGCCGCCGAAAGCGCGATGCGCACCGGCTGAAGCGCGGTTTCGACATAGGTCGCGATGAACGCCAGAGCGTCGTGAAGCGATGTCGGCTTGGGCATATCCATGCGTCTTTCCCGGTGAAGCGCGACGGCGTATCGTTGCGGCTATAGATGAACGCGATGGCGTCAGGATGCGATCATCCCGTGACAGCCGCAAGGCTTACCATAAGTTCGGCGACCGAGCGGTCCTGTCCGCGATTGCGCCGACACAGGCCGGCAATGATGCCCAGAATATCCGTCTCGCTCTCGTCCTGGCTGAATTTTGCGATGCATTCGAAACTTTCGATCCGCACCCGGTAACCCAGAATATGGTTTCGCAATCCGGAGAAGAAACCGGGGTCGATCTCTGATATTCTCCAACCGTTTTCCTCTTCGCTCTGGCCGACGAGATCAACAAGATGCGCGGCAAGCTCTGCATCGGAGAGAACGGCAAGACGCCCGCGCATGGTGAGCGTCAGGTAGTCCCAGGTTGGCGCGGTACGGCTGCGGTCGGCGTCATCGTTTTGAAATCGGCCCTTGTACCAGGAAGGCGAGACATGCGCCGAAGGCCCCTGCACGTCGAGCGTCACGGCCATGCCATCGCCGAGATGCGGCATCGCCGGATTGATCTTCGCCAGGTGGAATTCAACCGCGCCTGGTCCCGTATCGGCTAATTCGGCAGTTTTCGAGACAACCAGCGGCGCATGAGCGACGACCGGCCATTGCGGGCCATTGGCAATGATTGCCGCGAACGGCCAGCGCGAGACGATGCGCGCGACCACGGCAGGGTCGGTTAGCCTGAATTCCTGATAATGCGTCGTCATGGTTTGTTTCCTGAAATTCCGCGTCTCTGTGGCGGCGGTAAGGCGTTTCTCCGGTCGATCAGGCTCTCGCCTGCATCGCCGGCGCTGTGGAGCGGCGGTCGAAGACGGTCTCGATGCGGCGTTCGATGTCGGCCTTGCTTGCGCATTCCTGCAGAGCGAGCGCCATCGGCGATTGCGGCACGCGGTCGGCAAGGACAAGGCCGATCATCTGCTGGTGCTCGGGTTCGACCATGTCGAGCAGCGCCAGATCGCCGGCATCGCCGAAGACGAAGCCGAAACTATGGGGAACGATCGCACACCATTGACCATGGCGCAGATGCGAGGCGACGCCGAGAAACGAATTGCTGATGACTTTCGGCCTCATCTCGACGCCGGCGCTTGCGGCGATGCCGTTCAGAATACGCCGGTTCTGCATGTCCTCGGAGAGCAGGCAAAGCGGCTGCGCGACCGCCTCCGCCCAAGTCACCCTCCCCGCTTTGGCCAGGATGTGGTCGCTGCGGCAGGCAAAGACATAGCGTTCCAGATAGAGCGGATAACGGCTGACATTTTCCAGCGGCTCGTTGTCGAGATAGGTGATGCCGCCGTCGATCTCGAAATTCTCCAGCGATTTCTCGATTGCCCTTGAGGACATCGAGCGGATCTCGACTTGAGCCAGCGGATTGCGTTCCTCGAACTGCTCGGTGAGGAAGGAGACCGATGGCATGGCGGCGGGAATGACGCCGAGGCGCAGCGTACCGGTAAGTCCGCCCTTTCGTTTTCCCGAGAGATCGTCATGCAGGCTGTCGTAATCGGCGAGAATTTGGCGCCCCCAGCGCAGAACCTTCTCGCCTTCCGGCGTCAGCGACATGAAGCGATGGCTGCGGATGATGAGCGCCAGGCCCAGCTCTTCCTCGATGTTGCGAATAGCCTGCGACAGGGTCGGCTGGGTGACGCTGCAGCGCTCTGCGGCGCGCCCGAAATGCTGCTCTTCCGCCAGCACGGCGAAAAATCGGAGGTGTCTGATCAGCACGCGCTTTCTCGTTTCGTTATATTTGATGAAATATAACGCCTAGTGGATTTGGCGACGGAGGGAAAGCGGTCCGGTCGCAGAAAGACAAAAGGAGACAAATCCCGGATCGCCATGGCGCCAGCGCCGAACTTGCCCAATCCACATTGGCGGGAGAACAGGGGCGGCATTTCACGGGCGGAAGAGATTGGCCGCCATAAAGTCCACGAAAACCCTTACCTTGGGCGAAAGGTAGCGGCTGGTCGGCCAGAGTATCCTGAACGTTCCGGTTCGAGCCATATAGGCGTCCAGCAGGGAGACGAGCTTGCCGGCCCGTATCTCTTGCTCCGCCGCAAAAGGCGGCAGGCATGCGATGCCGAAGGATCGCTCGGCGAGATAGACGAGCGGCTCGAGCGTGCTCGCCACTGTGGTGATCGGCAGATCGAGCCTGATCTCATGCCCGTCTCGAAACAGCGGCCACGCCTCGAGCTTGCCTGAATTTGCGAAACGGTGATGCATGCAGCGATGACCAAGCAAATCCTCGGGCGCCTTGGGATATCCGTTGGCAGCCAGGTAGTCGGGTGAGGCGACAATGACGTGCCGGAAGGAGCCGAGCTTTCGACTCATCAGGCGCGTATCCTTCACCTCTCCAGTGCGGATGACCGCGTCGAAACCTTCCTCGATGACGTCAACGATACGGTCCGTAAAATCGAGATCGACATTGACCTCGGGATAGGCCCGCATGAAGGCGGAAAGCGTCGGCATCAGCAGCGTGCCGGCAAGCGGCAGGCTGACGCGCAACTGCCCGCGGGGAATGGCCTGCGATCGCGACAGCCTTGCCTGCGCCTCCTCCAGTTCCGCCTGAATCTTCCGACAGGTATCGAGGAAGAAACTTCCATCTTCGGTGAGCGCCATGCTTCGCGTCGACCGATTGAACAGGCGCACTCCAAGCTCCTCCTCCAGCCTGGCGATCGCCTTTCCAACGGCGGATCCGGAAATCCCCAGTCGATGCCCTGCGGAAACGAAGCTGCCGGCTTCCACTGCCTGAATGAAAATGCCCAGTGCTCCCAGCTTGTCCACATTTGCTCCATTATGGAATTTTTGTCCGGTATGTCGTGAGTTCGAGCCCGTTTATCCGCTATTCGTTCGCGAATATCCAGGGGACGCCGCATCGATTTTGGCGGCGCAGATCAATGGAGACCCTCATGACATCAACACCCATCGCCGCATTCGCCAATGCGCCTTCGCCCACGATTTTCATCGTCAACGTCATCCATGCCCAGCCCGGCAAGCAGCAGGAAGCGTTCGAGATCATCCAGGACGTCGTTCACTATGTCGCCGAACGGAAGGAAGGATTTCTCTGGAGCAGTCTCGCCAAGAGCACCGACGGTCTCACCGTCGTGAACATCGAAGCGATTCAGGGCGCGGACAGTGTCGATACGTTCTTTTCCGATCCTGTCTTCGTGGAAAAATTCAGACGACTGGATGCTGTTTCCCGCAGCGAGTTTCACACATATTCGGTTGACGATCTCGTTCTTCCCAAACGGATGAAGGGGCAGCCATCTTCCTGACAGGAGCTATGCCGGGCCCCGCCCCGTTAGCCGCAAGAGCCCGTTGGAGGAGGACATCCTCCAACGGCCATTAAGACGGCGTAGGATCCGGTGGTTGGATGGGCAGGGACCGGCCTCCGAGAGACTTCGTTCATCCCTTAGAAATTCATGCTTGCATTTCGGTCCAACCCGTACGCATATTTCCAGACGGGAATGACGCTTTCACATCTCGCGTGGGATACGGTATCTTACACGCAATCGAGAGGGCTTCCGGCCGCAGGCCGCCAGTCGTGAGTGCATACGCCGATTCATGCATGCGAATCCACATACCAGCGCCGCAGCCACTCTCTGCGCCTGGCCACCTGCCATGGTTTTCAAATCGACCAGTCGAAAGGTGCAGCATGTCCAAACCATACAGCGTCAATATCACACGGGTGAAGTGCAACGCGACCAATGACTATACCGGTCAGGACGATCTCTACGGCGCGATCGGCCAGATCAGGTTCAACATCGGCACGTTTCCGGCCGGCGGCGACTACGCCATGGATATCAATCAGGTCGTGCCGGTTGGCGAGCGTATCCTGACCATCATGGAGCGTGACGTTACCGGCGACGACATCATTGGCTACATAGACCTCTCGGAAGTGATGGATGCCAATCGCCACGTCAATGTCAGCGGTGCCGACGCCAATTACGAGTTCTGGATTTACGTGACCAGCGTCGGCGACTGACTGCGACCCGCATCTGCTTTTATTGATTGATCGTGGGGACACCGCGCGCGTCTGTGCGTGAGACCTGAACGGTGCCGGACGCAAGCCTCGGACAGGCATCTTGCCCGGGGTCTTCCAACAGAATGATGCAGCCCTCTCCGGCGTTACCCCCGTGTAAGGATCGAGTAGATGGCATCCAGTATCGACCAGTTGGCGAACGATCTCGGCGCGCTGTTTCAGAAAGGCGCCGACGACGCCATGAAAGCGGCCAAGGCGCAGCCGGACCGGTTCAGCAGGCTGCTCGACGATCTCGCGGATACGCCCGGCGATATCCTCGACCGCCTGAAGCAGCAATTGAACCCGCCGGACTGGTTGAGCCTGATGATCCTCGTCGCGCTGCAACTCAGGAAGATCGTCGGGGCGGCCCTCGAAGTGGGTGTCTGGACGCCGAAAGCGGGCTGGGCCAAGGCGCTGCTGATGACCTATACGCAGGAGACCGGCCTCGGCACCGGCCGGCTGAAGCTTGCCATTTCCCTTGGCGGCGGCGATGCCGATATCAACGGTTTCGTCATCGTCCTCGAAAACACCGTCGCTCTCTCGGCCGGCAACCAGTTGAAATTCAGGGCCGACAGCAATGGCGACGCCAGCCTGTTCATCCCCTTCGGCGGCCCGCTGGAAAAGACCGGAAACGGCCGCGTCTCGGCTTCCATCGCGCTGGAAACTCCGAAATTCACCCCCGACAGCCTGAAGAATGCCGGCATCGATCTGACGGTCGGGCGGCCGACGATCGGCGGCGAGATCGATGCGGCGCTGGGCGATGCGATTAACTGGAAGGCCTTCGCCCGGATCGGGAATCCCGACCCGCCGGAGGAGCCGGGCCTGGAGGCGAAGGCGGATCTGTCGCGGCTGCTCGGCAGCCTCGCCGCCGTTATCCACATCGAGCCCGTGGGCGAAAGCTACAAGCCGGCGCTGACCGCCAGCAAGGGCAAGCCGACCCCCGATTTCGACCTCAACCACAAGAGCGGCCCATGAGCGACACGGCAAAGTTCTCGACCGATCTGGTGATCAGCGGCCCGAAGCACCGGAACCGCCCGAACGGGCTGGTCTCGATCGATTTCGTCAGTTCCGCCTCCTTCAGCATTCCGGGCATCAATGCCAGCGTCGGCGGTTTCGGCGCCGGCTTCGACGTGGCGCTGAACTTTGCGAATATCGATCTCGACGGCCCCGGAGACGATCTCGGCCTGTTCAACATCGATTTCACCTATGTCTTCCCGAAAAGCATGGCCGCCGAAATCGACCTGCCACCGGTGACCGGCGGCGGCTATCTCGAAAAGACGGCGCGCGACCTTCGCGGAGCCTTCGACGCCAATCTCGGCATCATCGACGTCAACGCCATGGCGGTCGTCGCGACCGACCGGTTTTCGCTGCTGGTGCTGATGGCGGCGGAGTTCCTGCCGCCGCTGCAACTGTCGTTCGGCTTCACGCTGGTCGGCGTCGGCGGCATCGTCGGCATCAATCGCAAGGCGGACGAAAACGCGCTGACCGACGCCATGCGCAACGGCGACCTGTCGCAACTGCTGTTTCCGCGCGATCCCGTCGGCGAGGCCCCGCATCTGCTTGACGTCGCCGACCGCTGCTTTCCCTACGAGCCGGGCGGCCTGCTGGTCGGGCCGATGTTCAAGCTCGGCTGGGGCACGCCGACCATGCTGTCGGCGACGGTGGCGGTGATCCTGTCCACGGCGGATGCCAAGGCGATCGTCCTCGGACGCCTCGCCGTCACCCTGCCGGCGGAGGCGGCGCCGCTCGTCTATCTGCAGGCGCTGTTCAAAGGCGATATCGACCAGTGGGGCGTGCGCATCGACGCGACGCTCAACAATTCGCGCATCATCTTCATGCCGGTCGACGGCGACATCGCGCTACGCATGATCACCGGGCCGGGCGAGCCGCTGTTTGCGCTGTCGGCGGGCGGTTTCTATCCGGGCTTCGCGCCGCCGCAAGGCATCGGGCCGATGCGGCGGCTGAGCATCGATCTCTCGCCCAACCCGCTGATGCGCCTGCGCGCCGAAGCCTATCTCGCCATCACCACCGGCTCGATCCAGTTCGGCGGCGCGGTGGAGATGCAGATCGGCGTCGACGGCTACGGCATTCGCGGTCGCATCCAGCTCGATGCCTTCCTCAACACCGAGCCCTTCCGGTTCGAGGTCGGTTTCCAGGCATCGGTGAGCGTCGAATGCGCCGATTTCGACGTCGCCTCGATCCGCCTCGACGGCACCATCGGCGGTCCGGCGCGCTGGCATCTTTCCGGCCATGCTACGATCGAGATCCTGTTGTTCGATGTCGATATCGACCTTCCCCGCATCGAATGGGGCGCGGGCGACGAGCCGAAGATATTCGGCCGCGATCCGGTCGCCGTGCTGCGGCAGGCGATTGCCGAACCGGACAACTGGATGGCGATCAACCCGGAGAATTCGAAGATCGTCCGGCTGCGCAACGGCCCCGGCGACGCGGCCGTCTGCCATCCGCTCGGCGCCGTCGCCTTCCGGCAGAACAACATCCCGCTCGAAACCGAGCTCCAGCGCGTCGACGGCGTGTCCCTCGAAACCCCGGTGACGCTCAGCCTCGGCAAGGGGGCGGTGCTGATGGAGAAATTCATCCCCGACCGCTTCTTCACGCTCGACGACAACCAGCGCCTGTCGAAAAGCGGCTATCGCGAGCTGCCGGGCGGCGTCGATCTCTCGCCGGCGGCGGTGGCACTCGGTCCCGAGTCGCGCTGCACGGACGACTACGAAATCAAGGTGCTACAGAAGGAACTGCCGCTGCCGCTGTTCGTCGAGCGGCCGGATTTCGCGGGCGTGTTCACCCGGCCGGACCTGCATGTGCAGCCGCTCCAGGTCAAGCCGCCCTTCGTGCCGAAGGATCCCGGGCTGACGGTTCGCAACCCGGCCGCCCATGTCACCGACGCTATCGGCCAGGTGATGACCGAGATTCCTCAATGGGAGCTTGCGGTGCAATGACCGATTACCTGTTCCGGTTCTTCCCCTGGTCACGGCGCGGCGCTGCAATGCTGCTGGACGAAGACGTGCCGCGGCGGCGGCCGAAGACCAGGGTTTCGCTGACGGTGACGCAAACGCCCGCCGGCGGCGCGCCAATGCCGGTCGGGGATATTCCCCATGATTTCGAGATCCTCGGACCGGGCGATGTCATTGGTTTCGACCGCGGCGAAATCCTGCGCATGTCGCCGCCGCCGGGCAGCGATGTCGCTTCTGCCAATTATCTGGCGCATATCGAATTTTCCCATCCCGACCTGCCTTGGCTGTTCACGCCGCTGAAGGCGAAGGACCGGCTTCCGCCGTGGATCGCCCTTGTCGTCATCGAACAGGGCGGCAATGCGCCGAAGGTCAAACCCGCCTCGCCCAACCCGACCATCACCGTGTCCCCCGCCGAGCTTGCGGATCTCGCCGATAGCTGGGCCTGGGCGCATGTGCATGTGACCGCCGGGCGGGACGACGACATCACCGATATCCTCCAGGCCGGGTACGCGCCCGGCAAGGTCTCGCGGCTGATCTGCCCGCGCCATCTCAGGCCGCACAGGGATTATCTGGCCTGCGTCGTTCCGGCCTACGAGCCCGGCCGCATCGCCGGACTCGGCAAGCTGCCGGGGCCGGGCGAGGATGCGGGCTGGGCCTGGACGCCGGCCTCGGCCGAACCGGTGACGCTGCCGGTCTTCCATCACTGGTATTTCCGCACCGGCCCGGCCGGCGATTTCGAAACGCTTGCCCAACGCCTCTTCGCCTTCAATCCTGCCGACACGCAGGCCGGGCGGCGAAGCGTGCTGGTCGGCCCCAGAGTATCGCGCCTGCCGGAGGGCACCGTATTTCCTCCGCGTGTGCTGGAGATGGAGACGGCGATTGCCAGCAAGTCCACGCTCGGCCCGTTTTCTCCGATCAACGGGGACGGCGCGGAAGGCCGGGCCGAGCTGCAGAAATCCTTGAAAAAACTCGTCAATCTCGACACCGCCCGCGATCCTGCCGACGGCAAGCTCCGTCATGTCGTCGGCCCGCCGCTCTACGGCAAATGGCACGCGCAGGCGAAGGAGATCACCTACGATCCGGACACCGGCGCGCCGCAGGCCGGCTGGCTGGAGGAAATCAACCTCGACCCGGAAATGCGCGCCGCCGCCGCACTTGGAACCCGTATCGTGCAGATGGACCAGGAAGTCCTGATGGCCGATGCCTGGCGGCAGTTGCAGGCCGTGGCGGAGGCGAACCGGCTCGCCCGCTGGGGCCAGGTCTACATGACCGCCTCGATCAAGCTGCATGAAAAACGGCTGGCCGCGCGGTCGCCGACCAATGTGCTGCTGCTCGCCAGGCCCTCACTCGGCCGCCTGCATGTGGAACAGGAGACGATCGCCGACAGGCTTGCGGCGACCGCCCTGCCCCAGGCGGCCATCAGCGCCGGTTTCGCCCGCGCGACACGTTATGCCGCCAAGGCGCTGGCACTCGGCGGCCAGCGCGATCTTTCGGCCTCCATCGGCGTCATGACCAGCATCGTCCCGAAGATGCTGGATGGCGGGGCGCTGTTTACGCCGCGCTTCACGCCGCCCCACTATCTGGAGCCGGCCCGGTTCAAGGACCTGTTCGTCGATGCCACCCTGCGCGATGAGGTCACCCAATATCTCGGCGCGCCTTCCTTCGACGGCATCGCCGAGCAGGTGGCCGATCTTCCGGCGATCATCCGGGGCATCCGCGACACGATACGGGTGGCGCCGGAGCAGCATGTCCAGGTCCGGCCGGACCCGGTCGCCGAGGGACAGGCGGGTCTGCGGCGCGGCCAGGTGATCATCCAGCAGATCGAGCATCCGGGCGTGCTGGTCGGCGAAGGCATCACCAATACCGCGATCCAGCCGACCGTGACCGTGACGGCCGATCAGTTCAGTCTGCTGAAGGCCCGGGCGCGCACCCATGCCTTCCGGGCGCGGAACCGGATGCAGCTTCTCAATGAGGACGGCGGGCTGCACGAGGCCATGGCCATTGACCGCGCAGCCATCCCGATGCTGCTCGAACAGAACCCCGACATCGTCCCCGCCTTCACGACCGAGCAGATGGTCGTTTCCGATCTCACCGAGCGCCGTTTCGACATCGTCGCCAGCCTCATGACCGACAATGCCGACACGGCGCAGTCGTTTCGCGACTATGCCCGGGTCAAGAGCGCGCTGGAGCTGAAGCTCAATCCGGCCACCGACGTCAGCGCCTCGCCGATCCTCGCCGAACTCGGCGACGAGGGGGCGGCGATCTTCGTGACCCTGCCGCCGGAGGTGACGCTCGCCGAGCAGCGCGCCGCGTTTCCGCCGCTGGCGCGGTTCGACGCCGAGGCCGCCAAGACGCAGGTGGTGACGCTGCTGGAGCCGGTGCGCCGATACGAGGCGATGCTCGACTGGGCGATCCCGATCGGCGACGGACGGCGGATCGGCGAACCGCGACGGCGCTCCCCCGCCCACCAGATCCTGTTTGCGCCGCGCTTCCCGCAGCCGATGTACGACCGGCTGAAGCGTCTCGACAGCAACTGGGTTCTCGGCCATGGCGAACAGCTTCCGAACAATTCGATCAGCATCTTCGTCAGCAATTCCCGCTTCGTCGAAGCCTTGCTGGTCGGCGCCAATTACGAAATGATGCGCGAGCTGCAATGGCGGCGCTACCCCACCGATCTCATGGGCACCTGCTTCACGCGCTTCTGGTCGGCGGCATCGGACGATATCGCGCCGATCCATCTCTGGGAGCGGCCGCTCGGCAAGAACGGCCCGGCCGGTGACGCCCATCCGGGCGACGACACGGTGGTCGTCATTCGCGGCGACCTGCTGCGCCTCTATCCGAACACCGATATCGCCGCCGTGCGCGGCACCATCGCCGGGGGGAAGCTGGTCGCTACAGAAAGCGTGCCGCCCTCCTATCGCCAGCCGCTCGGCGCCGACATGACGGTCGCCGGCTTCAACATGTCGCGCGACGCGTTGCGGGCGGTCCATGGCGCGGAATGCTGGTACATCGCCCTGACGCAGCCCGCCGACGAGCTGAAATTCGGCCTCGACGAAGCGGAGGTTTCGGGCGGCGCTGTTCCGCCGCCGGCCGCCGCAAGGGACATGTCCTGGCAGAACATGGCGCCGCAGACGGTTCGGGAGCATCTGGTCGCCGGCATCGCCATCCAGGGCCAGCCGCGCGACGGATGGGATGCCGGCGCGCCGGCCACCCGGGCGACATGGGGCCCCGACGCCGATGCCGGCCAGATCGCATCGCTTCTCTACCAAAGACCGTTCCAGGTTCTCCTCAAGGCGAGTGACTACATTGGCTGACATCGACCCGAACCCGTTTGCCGGACTGGACCGCGAACTACCCGTGGCCCTGCTGCCGGTGCGCCTCGAAGTCCGTTTCGGGACACGGGCGCTCGAAGACCTGCGGTTTCCCGTGCTGCGGGTGCGGATCTATCCCGACGACATCTCGGTCACCAAGGACCGCAGCGCGCTCACCGCGGGGGAAGTGTCGGCAGGCGAAGAATACTGGCGCGATGTCACCGGCCTCGCCAATGACGAATCCCGGCCGGTGGCCGAGCGCGGGGCTTGGGAGCGGCTGGCGCGCGAGGTCGGCGCCTATCGCGCGCCCACCGTCGCCAGCCAGACGAAAAACGGCTATGGCGGCGCGGCGCGCCCCGTTTCCGGCCCGCTGCTGGCGTCGCTGCTTCCGGACCAGTGGGTCGTCACCGGCTGGACCGGCGACCGGCGCGCCCTCATCGGCGCAAGCGGGCCGGTCAAGCCGGATCTCGCCGTCGGCCTCACGCAGGACAAGGATCTGCGCTTCGGCATCGATCCGGCCGGCGCCCTGAAGCTGGACAAGGAGACCCTGTGGCTCGGCGATTACGAACAGGCCGAAGCCGTCGGCATGGCCGTCACCCTCGACCTGCTCAACGTCGAGGGCAATCCGCATCTCGGGCCGGATGAAAACATCACCCGGCTGCTCGCCTTCGGCATTCGCGGCCTCGGGCCGGAAATGACGGCGGAGGCGCAGGCGGCGGAGCTTCTCGATCTCATCGAGCGGCACAATCTGCATCACGGCGCCCGCTTTCTCGCCCAGGGCACGCCGACCAACAATCTCCGCGGCGTGCGCTCCCCCTGGAAGTTGAGCCCCGATGCCTTCGCGGCCCGCCCGACCAACGCGCCGGCCGATGCCGGCTTCCCGGACAAGGTGTTGCGCGGCGATGGCAGCAATGCCGAGGTGCTGGCCTATGCGTTCGGCCTGAAGCCCGGCCAGCTCGGCGGGCTTGCCAATGGCGAGCTGAAGGAGCAGGCGCTTGCCCGCCTGATGAACGAGGCGCTGTTTCCGGTCACCTGGGGCGAGATGATCGGCAATTTCATGCTGCCCAACATGATCGAATCGCCGACCGACGACGGGCTGATCCCGGCGCTCAGCGCCGCCAATTCCTTCGCGCTCCAGCATTTCCGCGATTTCGTGCGGGCGCGGGGTCCCCTGCCCGCCATACTCCTGGGCAAGCAGCCCTATGGCGTCCTGCCGATCACCGATAGCGGGGCATGGAGGCGGGCGCGCGGCGAGCCGTCGATGCTGGAAAAACTGTCATCGCTGCTGCGCAAGCTGCGGCCCTTCTGGGAACACGCGTCGAAACTGACGCCAAAACTGTCGTCCGACGTCGCCGGCCTCGATGCCGCCAGCCGCGATCTCGTCGCCATCCTCGGGCAAGGCCCCGTGCCGCATCCCGAAAGCTACGGCATCCGCACCGTGACCGGCGAAAACGCCACGCTGGCGCGCTCGCTCACCCATCCCGATCTCATCGATGTCGGCTCCGTGCAGGGCGCCACGGCGCTGGCGGCCGCCGCGCAGTTCAAGCTCTACAAGCTGATGCTCGCCGCCATTCCCGGCATTCCGCCGCGCGCCCGCCTGCTCAATTACGAAATGGGCGATTCCGTCCTGCTGACGATCCCCGCCGTCGATGACGCCGCCGCAATCGTGCCCTATCTCGAAACCCTGGGTGCCGCCTCGGTCGACGCCATCACCAGGGGAACGCTGTGGGGCGACGCCAAGCCGCCGCGCGACCTGCTCTACAACCTGCTGATCCGCTCGCTGCTGATCGCCAACGAACAATCGGCGCTGGCAATCGCCAGGAGCCTCCTGCCGAAGACCTTCATCGACACGGTGACGGTGGGGCGCGGCGAATTCTTCGCCGTCGACACGGCCGCCACAACTTCCGCCTTCACCACCATCCAGACACGTCTGTCCACGCTTGCCGGGCAACGCGGCTTTGCCATTGCCGACGCCCGCGTCGGCGATTTCAGCCTGGCCGAGCTTGCCGGGCGGCCGCATGATTTCATCGGCGCCATCGTCGAGGAGCCGGATGCCGGCCCGCCACCGGCGCGCATGTTCGTCGATACGCAAAGCGCCATCGCCGCCCTTGCCGAGGCCGCGCCGTCGCCCGATACGCTTGCCCGGCTGATGGGCGAGACGCTGGCGCTGAACAGCACCCGGCTGGATGCCTGGATCACCTCCATCGCCACCTGCCGGCTGGAAACCCTGCGCCGGCGCAAGGCCGAAGGCCTAAGGATCGGCGCCTATGGCTGGCTGCTCGACTTGCCGAAACAGCCGGCCGAGGCGCCGCCGCCGGACAATCCG
This sequence comes from uncultured Rhizobium sp., assembly GCA_945952045.1. GTDB lineage: Bacteria > Pseudomonadota > Alphaproteobacteria > Rhizobiales > Rhizobiaceae > Metarhizobium. The sequence continues at coordinate 53,464 of CAMFHE010000012.1, read as the reverse complement.
CCCGGGCGCGAGGCCACGGGCGCGCTGGTCGCGCCGGCGCGGCAGGTCGGCTGGGTGCATGCCCCCTCGCTTGGCCAGGCGCAAACGGCAACCATCCTGCGCTCGGCGGAGCTGAGCCATGGCGGTCTCGACAGCACCGTCGCCCGCATCGACCTGACCTCGGCGCGGATGCGCTATGCCAGCGCCCTGCTCGATGCCGTGCGAAACGGCCAGCCGCTCGGCGCAGTCCTCGGCTATCGCCTCGAACGCAGCCTCCAGGACGGCCAGAAATTCCAGGCGATCAACACGCTGCGCGCCCAGTTCCCGCAACGCAGCGTTCCGGCGGCCGAAAACGACCCGGAACAGGTCGTTCCGCGCGATGTCGTCGATGGCGAGCAGGCGTGGAGCGCCTGGCGGGCCTGGAAAGGCGGCACGGCTGGCGATCGGCGGCCGCTTTACGACGCCCTGTTTGCACCTGTCGACAAGGACATGGCAGATATCGATGCGCTGGTCGAAGCCGTCGCCGACCTGCTGGTCGCCGATGGCGTGCATAGCATCGTCACCGGCAATCACCGGCGCGCGGCGGCGTCGCTGAATGCCATCGCCACCGGCGGAACCCTGCCGCCGGAATTCGACGTCATCAGGACACCGCGCAGCGGCCAGGCCATCACCCATCGGGTGATCATGCCGCTTGGCCCCGCCCGCGCCGGCCATGGCGGCTGGAGCGACGATGCGCCCCGGGCGAAGCTGATGCCCGCGCTCGAAAACTGGGCGCGCGCCATTCTGGGACCGGCCGGTACATGGACGATACGCATCCAGCCCGCGGGCCAGCCGGAAACCGTCTCCCTCGCGAACCTTGTCCCCCCGGTTTGTGCGCTGGACGTGATCGGCGAGGTTTCCGGCGGCTCCGGCAGGATATCGCCCCTGGCCGAACGCATCGCCGCCGTGGCCGGCGCAAAGCGCAGCGTCGTCGAGGATATCATGTGGAACAGGCTCTGCGCCCTCGCCGCCACTGCCAAGGACGTGCTGGCGGCCTGCCGCCCGCTCACCCGCGCCGACCTGAAGCGCCCCGACGATCCCGCCCCGACGCGTCCGACGGCGGAGGAGGTGAAACCCATCCGCCAGACCTTCGATGCGCTGCGGAAGGCTGCCGAAACCGCCGTCGCCGCCTTGGAACAGGCCTTCGAAAACGATGCAGATCAGCCGGCCGCGGATGAAAACATCCTGCGCGACAGCTTGAAATGCCTTGCCGGCTACGGCATCCCAAGCGCGGTGTTTTCCGATCCCGCCGATCTCGTCGCCATGGCCCGGGCGGCCATGGGCGCGGGCCGGGCGCGGCTGAACGCCGTGGCCGCCGTCGCAGCCGGCAAGCCGGAAAAGGAGAAGCGCGATCCGCTGGAAATCCTCACCGCCGAGATGAAGGCGCTGTTCGGGCCGCTGGCGCTGGCGACGATCCGGGTGAGATCGCCGGAGCTTCAGGGAAACGGGGTGGCGAACGATCCCGGACCGGCGCGCCTCGATGCCTGGCTGTCGCAAAACGGCCGCGTCCGCCCGGCGCTGATGAACCTTGAGGATCTGCGCGCCTTCTCGGAGATGATCGGCCAGCGCACCGGCCCGCAACCACGGGTTTTCCAGCTTCCCGAAGGACAGGAACACTGGCTCGGCGGCCCGTTGAAAAAGCGCGATTTTGCCGAGGGCGACCGGAAGAACCGCCTGCGCCGCTTCGAGACGTTTGGCGGCGCGCTCACCCATGTCGTCGCCATCGGCGACGGCCCGGTCGCGCCCGAAATTGAGGCGCTGGTCGTCGACCAGTGGACGGAGGTCATTCCGTCCTCGGTGCAGACCACCGGCGTTGGCCTGTATTACGACGCGCCGAATGCGCGCGCGCCGCAATCGCTGCTTTTGGCGCTGCATCCGAACCCGGATGCCGAGCAGCCCTGGTCCTGGGCGAGGATGGAGGCCATGCTGCTCGACACGATCGAACTGGCGCGGTTGCGCACGGTCGATATCACCCAGCTCGGCCCGACCGCGATCGACCAGTATCTGCCCGCCATCTATGCGCGCGACGGCGTTCCCAATGTTCCTGAACTGCATGGCATCGCACGGGAATGGCTGCTCTCGGCGGCAATCCGCTTTTCGAAGACGAACATGGATGTGAGGCTTGGAGATGGCTGAGCGGAAACTTGCGACCTGGGCCCGGATCGAGCCGCATGCGACGACCACCGACATCAATGTCGGCCTTGCCGCCGAGATCGCCGATCCTCTCTGGCTGCTCGGCCGGCAGCTTCAGCTCGGCGAATTCACCGGCAGCGACGGCGGCTCGCCCATCGATGTCGAATTGCTCGCCTCCTCGGCGCCGATCACGCGCTACCGGCCCGGCCTGCCGACTGAAGGCAACCCCGCCGTCGATTACGACGTCGATACCATGCCGCTGGAACGGCTGGTCGAAGGCGAGCCCGTCCGGCCCGGGACCGACTGGCGCGCGGCCGCGATCTGGGGGCTGCGGCTCGAACAGCATTTTTCGGAGCAGCCGGCCGTCATCACCGCCCTGCGCGCCGCCTTTCCCTTCTCGCCTGTCACGGACAAGCCGGAGCAATCGGGAGAGAGCGAGGCGCGATACCTCGCCGTCTTCGCCGGCGCGACGGACGGGCATGCCGCCTTCGCCGCGCTCGACCAGCCGGCCATGGCGCGGATCGCGGCGGATGCGCCCGACCGCCAGGCCTTCGCCGAGGCCCTGAAAACATGGGCGGCGGCGATGCGCGCCGCGAATGCCGCCGAGCCCGCGGCCCCGCCGGCCTGGCAGGCCGGACGCCTCGAATATGCCTTTTCCATCGCCAGCCCCGGCTTCGGTTCGGCCCAGACCCTGACCGCATCGGATTATGACGGCGCCGGCCTCGACTGGTATCATGTCGATGTCTCGCCGGGCGAGGCGCTGGTCGCCGGCGGGCAAGCTGCGACCGACGCACGCTCCCGGCATTTCCTGCCGAAATCGGTCTCGTTTCCCGGAATGCCGGCCGACCGCTTCTGGGAGATGGAGGACGGCCAGATCGACCTCGGCGCCATCGATGCCGGCCCCACCGATCTCGCGCGCATGCTCGCCACCGAATATGCGGTGATCTACAGCCCGGACTGGTATGTCGTGCCGGTCGAATTCCCGGTCGGTTCGCTGGCGCGCTTGGAATGGATCACCGTCACCGATACGTTCGGCGTCAGCACGCTTGTCGGAACGCCGCAGACCCAGGCGCAAGACAAGGCCGGACGCATGTTCCAGCTTGCCGCCACCGACGATCAGGCCGCCGACATCCCTTATCTGTTCATTCCGCCCGCCGCCCTTTACGGCCAGCAGAGCCAGCCGCTGGAGGATCTGCTGATCGAGCGCGACGAGCAGGCGAATCTCGCCTGGATCATCCAGAAATCGATCCTCGGCGCCGCCGGCCGCTCTATTCCCATCGATCCGGGAACGCCGCCGCCCATCGCTTACGGCGAACTTCCCGCCGGCGCGAAGGAGCCCGACATGGCCTATCAGGTGGCGACCTGGGTGCCTGGCGGCTGGATTCCGCTGGTGCAACTGGCTGCCGACGATGGTGAGCAGATATCCGAGATCAATGCCCCCACGATCCTTGAACGCGGCCTACTCATGGAAACCGACGGCTACAGGCTGCGCACCGCCAGCGGCATCCTCGCCGTCGATATCGACCGCGTCTTCGAAGAAGAGGTGCGCCGCGACGGCCTGCGCCTGCAGATGGTCGACCAGCTGGCGCGCTGGATCGATGGCTCCACCCATCTCTGGCGCGGCCGCCAGAAAAAGGCCGGCCGCGGCGAAAGCCATGCCGGCCTCTCCTTCGATTTCACTGGCCCAAAGAACGACGCAGGCTGAGCGAGAGAGAACTTTTTGGGAAAGGTTTTGATAAGGTGGGGCGAAATGACCGCCCGTTCAGGTTTAAGCTTTGATGGGGTTCACCTTGCCGAGCATGGGCATCAAAAGCGTGAACAGCTCGGCCTGGGATGAAATTCCGCAGCGCGTATAGAGCTGCTTGCGGAAGACTTTCACCGTCTGGGCGCTGATGCCGAGTTGCAGGCCGATGGAGGGGGACGAGTGTCCCTGCAGGATGAGGAAGGCGACCTCCGCCTGACGGGCGCTGATATCGATGCCATGATGCGTCTGAAGCTCGCGGCGGATGTTTTCGGTCAGCGAGGTCGATGGCGCGATCTGGTTGCCGGCGACATCGAGCGTGTGCCAGTGTCGCCGCAGCACCGCCATGATGACAGCCTCGTGCTCCCGCAATCCAAGCTCCGCCTTCGGGGAAAACACCGTTCCCGAGGAAGTGTCCTTGCCCATCGAAATCGTGATCGTCATATCGTCATCGACGGGAAGAAAAGCCGAGATCTCGTCGGTGATGCCGATGCGCCCGTAATACCATTTGAAATAGCGGCTGCTGCGAAACTGGTCGGGTGCAATGTCCAGTAGGCGGTATAGGCCGGGCGCTCCGCGTTTCAGATGAAAGTGATAGACGGGATCGAGCAGATAGGCGCCCGACAGATATTGCTCCTCGACATGGCGGAAGACATTCGGACCATGAACCCGGGAATGGGCGATATGCGGCTTTTCCTGGCCGTTATAGATGACGACGATGATGTTGTCGAAATCGATGCATTCGCGAAGATAATCCCCGAACAGGCGATAGAAATCCGCCGTGCCCACGGCATCGAGGGCGGCGGCCAGGGCATCCAGGACCAACTTTCTCATTCCCTATACCCCCACGGGGGTATATGCCCCTCCCGAGTATGACTTATGCTCGAAAACCATAGACTGAAGGGTTATAGAAGCCAAGCTCATATGCACAGGCGCAATTGGGACGCCGGCGCATATCGGCGAAAGCGCGGCCTGACCGAACTTGTATAGACAAACCTGCACATCCGGCGAAGGCACAGCGAATAGTGCCGCGAAGAATTAGGGGTAACGATGAAACGAGAGCTGAATCATTCGGCGATGCCGGCGAGCGGTTTCGTGGAGCCATGGAGCGCCACGACCGGCGGGCAGACGCAGGCCTTCATTTCATGCCGCGATCCCCATGCCGCCATCCGTATCGTCTCGATCGATCGCGATGATCAGGAGGTGATGGGCTGGGATGTCGCACGGCATGACAGCGCCTTTTCCGTCCGTTCCTATGAGCTTGGCTCGTGGATCGCGCTTCCGGCTCTCGCCGCTGACGCCGCCCGGCTGGTGCTGGATGTCGAATTCCTCCTGACGAAGAACGATGAGGCCAAGACGATTGCCGCGCTCGGCAATCTGCGCCTCCGCATCGACGAAACCGGCAACCTGTCCGCCGTTGCCGATGGCGTGTCGCAGGTGCTGGGAAGGCTCGCCAATGAGCGCTGGTATCGCCTGAGACTGGAACGGACACGCGACCGGGCCGTGATCGAGGTGACGACCGCTTCGGGCCGGGCCGTTACGCGTGTCGAATTGGGCATGCCGCTCGATGGCGCGGCGGAGATTGCCATTGGCTCCGATGGTAGCGCGGCTTGCGCAACGCTGAACGGCCGCATCGGCCACATTTCGCTCGAGGCGGACGACCGGCGCTATTCATGGCGGTTTCCGGCGCGCGGGCCGGTCGAGACGCTGGCATCGCTGGAAGACGAGGCAGTGTCGATTGCCATCCACAACATGCCGACATTTGCCGTCGCATCCTGCCGGTTTACCTCGGAGATCCACGATCCGCGTCTGGAGCCGTCGCATTTCGACGCCATCCATCTGCATGACGACGATTTCGGCGGTTTCGACTGGTCGGCAGACCTGACCATATCCATCCCGCAGGATGCCCGTTCCGGCGTGTTTGCCGTCGAGATCACGACTATGGACGGCGTGGAGCGCCTGCCGTTTTTCGTCCGGTCGGGCCAGCCGGGCGCAGCGCTTGCCTTTCTCGTTCCGACCTCGACCTATCTCGCCTATGCCGACGAACGCCTGCCGCCGGTGCGCTATCCCTGGCATGGCACGGATCGCGGCCATGTCTTTTCCATCGATAACGGCTTCCTCTGTCTCTACGATGTGCATAGCGATGTCAGCGGCGTCAGCCTGACCTCGGCGCGCCGGCCGCGCGCGACACTGCGCGACGATTATCATTATCCGCTCTCGAACAGCCCGCACCTGCTCTCCGTCGATCTGCAATTGCTGAAATTCTATGCGCGCGAGGGGATTGCCATCGATATCGTCACGGATCGCGATCTGCATGACGACGGTCTCGCTGCGCTCACGCCGTTCAGGGGCGTGCTGACCGGCAGCCATCCGGAATACTGGTCGGCGCGCATGATGGCGGCGCTGCATGCTTATCTCGATGGCGGCGGCAACCTTGCCTATCTCGGCGGCAACGGCTTCTATTGGGTCGTGGCCTATCAGGGTGAGACGATGGAGCTTCGCCGCGTCAAGAGCGATATCTGGAGCGGCCGTCCGGGGGAAGCGCATATGTCGATCACCGGCGAGCCGGGCGGCAATTGGGAAGACCGGGGATTGCACAATCCGCAAGCCTATCTGGGCGTCACCTATCTGATCATGAGTTTTGGTCCGAGCCGCCCCTACAGACGCCTCGAAGGCAGCCGCGCCGCCGAATTCGGCTGGCTGTTCGACGGTGTCTCGGACGAGCCGATCGGGCAAACCGGAACGGTTCTCGGCGGCGCTGCCGGCTATGAGGTCGATGCGATTGTGCGCTCCGAGGAAACGCCGAAAAATCTGGTAAGGCTGGCCACGGCGGATGATTTCGACGCCAGCTTTCAGGTGCGGCCGGAGGTTTGGTTGCAGGATGGCGAGGTCGAGCGCGAAACGCTGCGCTGCGCCGACATGACGATCTATCGCCACGCCGGCGGCGGGCAGGTTTTCTGCACCGGCTCGGTTGCCTGGATCGGCGCGCTACCCGCACGCGGCGAAAGCAACGACGTCGGGACGATCATGAAGAACCTGGCGGCCGGATTTGGCGCTTAACATACAGAAATCGTGAACGAAATTTGTCGAAACCACCAATGATACAGGGGAATGCAATGATCAATATTTCTCGTCGCAACATGCTGGCGCTGATGGGCGGAACGCTTGCAGCGCCGTATATCATCCCGTCCAAGGCCAGGGCATCGACCGCCGTCGAACCCGGCGTTTTCAAGATGTCGATCCAGCCATGGATCGGTTACGGCATGTGGTATGTGGCCCAGGAAAAGGGCATTTTCGCCGCCAACGGTCTGGAAGGCGTCGAGTTCGTGCCCTTCACCGATGACGCGGCCAACCTCGCAATCCTCGCCAGCGGCGAAATTCAGGGCACCAATAGCGGCACCCAGAATGTCCTCCAGCATCTTCAGGAATCGCCGGACTACCGCATCGTGCTGATCGAAGATTACAGCACCACGGCTGATGCGATCGTCGGCCCGCAAAGCGTCAAGTCGATTGCCGATCTCAAGGGCAAGTCGATTGCCTTCGAGGAAGGCTCGACGAGCCACATTCTGATCGCCGACGCCCTGAAGCGCGCGGGTCTTACCTTGAGCGACATCAACTGGGTCAAGACGCCGGCGGCGCAGGCAGCGGCTGCCGTCCTTTCCGGCTCGACGGATGCGATGGTCACCTACGAGCCTTACATCTCGACTGCATTGAAGGCCAATCCCGATCTCAAGCGCATCTATACGGCGGCGGAAAATCCGGGCCTGATCAGCGATGCCTTCGTCGTCACGCAGCATACGCTGAAGGAACGTCCGGGCCAGTTGCGCGCCATGCTGAAGAGCTGGGGCGATGCGGTCGCGGCCTATAACCAGAACCCCAGCGAATGCCAGGCGATCATCGCCAAGGGCGTCGGTTCCGACCCGAGCGAGCTGGGCACCACCTTCGAGGGCGTTCACTACTATACGCTGGAGGAAAACAAGGCGCTTCTCGCCGGCGAATTCGCCTCGAAGACCTTCCCGGCGGTCAATGCGGTCAGCCTTGAGCTTGGCCTGATCAGCAAGGGTTTCGACGCGAAGGATGTCATCGACATGGCGCCGCTGTCGTCGCTGTAATCGAAGAAGCGGCCCTGCGCGACCCGCAGGGCCACCGGGATCCCCTATCATGTCGCGCATTCTCGATCGGAAGGCACCGCTTCCACTCTATCAGAAGGTCAAGGAGCACATCGTCGATCAGGTACGGCGTGGCCATCTGAAGCATGGCGTGCGGGTGCCTTCCGAAAACGAACTGGTGGAACAGCTGGGTGTCTCCCGGATGACGGTCCATCGGGCGTTGCGGGAGCTTTCGGAAGCCGGCGTCATCGACCGCGTCGTCGGCGTCGGGTCCTTCGTCTCGGCGCCCAAGGCGCAGACCGAACTGATGGAACTGCGCGATATCGCCGACGACATCAAGGCGCGCGGCAACAGGCATACGCAGGCGGTCAAGACACTGGAATCCGTCCGGCCGAAACCGGAACACTGCGCCTATTTCGACATTCCGCGCGGCTTTCGCCTGTTTCATTCGGTGATCGTCAATTTCGAGGATGGCGTTCCGGTTCAGGTGGAAGATCGCCTGGTGCTGCCGAGCTTTGCGCCAACCTATCTGAGCCATGATTTTCTGGCGGTGCCGTCGACCCGGTTTCTGCGCTCCATCGCGGACGCGACCAAGGTCGAGCACACCGTCTACGCCTCCACGGCGGATGCCGATACCTGTGCGCTTCTCGAGTTCCGGGAGCCGAGAAGCGTGATGATCCTGACCCGGCGCACATGGGTGGAGGAAAAAGCGGTGACGCTCAGTACCTTCACCTATCCCGGGGATACCTACAGCCTGGTGAGCAAGCGCACCGCAGAGTGAAGTCCTGACCGCCCATGTCCGCAAAGCGCGACGGGGATTGTACATACAAATCTATGCAAGGGCCGAAGCGCCCGGCATTTCGAAACGAAAGAGCAAGGCAATGGCCAAGCCTAGAAAAATATCGATCTTAAGCATGCAGGCTGAGATTTCGCCGGCGACCTACGCGATCATCTCGCTTTGCTCGTTCGTCCTCTTCTTCGCCATCTGGACGCTGATTGTCCAATCGGGGCTGATCCGCGCGATCTTCCTGCCCTCGCCGGGGGCGGTCGTCTCGCGGCTGATGATCTTGGCGTCAGACGGGACGCTGCTTTCGGATGTCGCCGCCAGCGTCTACCGCATCGGCGTCGGCTTCATCCTTGCCTCGGTCAGCGCGCTCGCCGTCGGCGTGCTGATCGGCAACTACAAGTTCTGGGATGCGGCCATCGAGCCGTTTCTCGATTTCGTCCGTTATATGCCGGTCGTCGCCTTCGTTCCCCTGACGATCCTGTGGACAGGCACCACCGACACCCAGAAGTTTCTGGTGATCTGGATCGGGACCTTCTTCCAGCAGGCGCTGATGTTCATGGACAATATCAAGCGCGTGCCGCCGGATTTCATCGGTTTCGGCCGCACCGTCGGCCTCAGCGACCGCAAGATCGTCACTAGAATCATCCTTCCCTCGGCTGCCCCGCAGATCTGGGATACGCTGCGCGTTTCGCTCGGCTGGGCATGGACCTGGGTGGTTCTGGCCGAGCTTGTCGCGGCCAATAGCGGGCTTGGTTACCGCATCACGGTGGCGCAGCGCTATTTCCAGACCGACACCGCAATCGGATACATCGTGGTTCTGGGCATTCTCGGCCTGCTCAGCGACCAGATCATGAAATTCGCCGGCAAGCGCATGTTCCGTTACGAGGCCAAGCACTGATGGAAAAGCTATTTATCCGCGACCTCTCCAAGACCTTTGCGGCCGGAAAATCCGGCAAGGACCGCCTGACGGTGCTCGACAAGGTATCGCTTTCCATCGGCGAAAACGAGTTCATCTCGCTGGTCGGCGCCTCCGGCTGTGGCAAGAGCACGCTGCTCTCCATCATCGCCGGCCTGCAGACGCGCGATGACGGCGACCTCAAGGTCGATGGCAATGATATCACCGGCCCCGGCGCCGACCGGGGCGTGGTTTTCCAGAGCTATACGCTTCTGCCCTGGTTGACGGCGAAAAAGAATGTCGAATTCGCCCTGGAAGCCACCGGCCATGCCAAGGCCGACATCGGCGACATGGCGATGAACCAGCTGAAGCTCGTCGGGCTTGAGAAATTCGCCGAACGCTTTCCGGCCCAGCTTTCGGGCGGCATGAAGCAGCGCGTGGCGATTGCCCGTGCGCTGTCCTACAAGCCGAAGATGCTTTTGATGGACGAACCGTTCGGCGCGCTCGACGCCCTGACCCGCGTGCAGATGCAGGAATTGCTGACCGATGTCTGGGAGCGCGAAAAGCTCACCGTCATCTTCGTCACCCATGACGTCGAGGAAGCGGTCTTCCTCTCCGACCGGATTTTCGTGATGGCCTCCAACCCTGGCCGCATCAAGAAGATCTACGATGTGCCGCTGCCGCGTCCGCGCGGCCCCGAAACGCATCGTCTACCGGAATTCGCAGCCCTTCAGGCGGATGTGCTCGGCAGCATCCGCTCCGAAATGCGCGACCGCTAACGAACGGTCGTTTTCCGGGCCGCCCGGTAGAGGCGGTCGAGACGCGATGACGCGACGGTTCATTCCGTCGCGTCGCCCGCCCGCCGGCACATGGTCCCGACCGCAATCTTTCTCCGCACCATTTCCAAACATCAGAGGGGGCCGCCGGCTCCCAGGAGGACTTCATGTCTGAATCCAATATCTCGTTCCACAGATTGCAGGATCTGTCGCCTGCCCAGCGGACGGCGCTGCTGCAGCGCGCCGAACACGACCTGTCGTCCTTCATCGAGAAAGTCGATCCGATCATCGAGGCTGTCCGCACCGGCGGCGACGAGGCGCTTGCCGCCTTTGCCCGGCAATTCGACAAGGCCAATGTGACCGCGGACCAGTTGCGCGCGACGCCGCAGGAGTTTGCCGAGGCGCGCGCCAAAGTGCCGGCCGAACTGATCGAAACGCTGGAATTCGCCGCCGAAAACATCCGCCGCTTTCATGAAAAGCAGATGCCGGAGGCGATTGCGCTGCATGAAACCCATCCGGGCGTCATCGTCGGCGACCGCTGGAACGCCATCGCTTCGGTCGCCTGCTACGTGCCGAGAGGCAAAGGCTCCTTCCCGAGCACGGTTTTGATGACCGCCATTCCGGCCAAGGTCGCAGGCGTGAAGAAGATCGTGATCATCACGCCGCCCGGACCGGATGGCAGCATCGATGCGGCAACGCTCGTCGCCGCCGAAATCGCCGGCATCGAGGATGTGTTCAAATGCGGTGGCGCGCAGGGGATTGCGGCCGTGGCTTACGGAACCGAGACGGTGCCGAAATGCGATAAGGTCGTTGGCCCGGGCAGCCCATGGGTCGTCGCGGCCAAGAAGCAGCTGTCGTCGGTCATCGATCCCGGCAGTCCGGCAGGTCCCAGCGAGTTGATCGTCTTCTCGGATTCGTCAGTTCCGGCTGACCTTGTCGCCATGGATCTCTGCGTCGAATCCGAGCATGGACCGGATTCCTCGGTCTTCTTCGTGACGACGGACGAGGCGTTCGCCAGGGACGTGGCGGCGCGCATTCCCGACCATTGGGCGGGCATGAGCGACAGCCGCGCGGAATTTTCCCGCAGCGTGCTGACCGGCAAGAGCGGCGGCATCGTCGTCGCCGGCTCGTTGCAGGAGGCGTTCGATTTCGTCAACGACTACGCGCCGGAGCATCTGGCCGTTCTTGCCGATAACCCCTGGCAATATCTGACGAAATTCGAACATGCCGGCGAAATTCTGCTCGGAGCCCACTCGGCGATCAGCGTGGCGAATTTCGTGCTTGGCCCGAGCCACGTCCTTCCCACAGGCGGTGCGGCCAGGACGACCTCGCCGCTGGCCGTGTTCGATTTCCTGAAGCGGACCTCCATCGCCTCGGTCTCCAGCGAAGGCTATGCGCGCTTCGCCGCCAAGGCCGAGATGCTGGCGCGTTACGAGGGTTTCGACGGTCACGCCAATGCGGTTTCGCCACGTCGTATCGAGATCGTAGATGGCAAACAGCCCGCATAGCGCCTGAACTCCAGCGTCGGCGAGACTCTGGTTAGGAGAAGGTCCGTCTCTGCTTGCAGAGGCGGACCTTTTTGCAAAATGCGCGTGCCGGACGGATGGTCTTTGCGGCTTGCGTGTCGCCGTATTCTGTTTTCAGCGAGAAAAAATACGACACCTGCGATTTTCGCTGTTGCCAAGGGCAAGACCACTTAATATGCTGTTAAGTAGGGAGCGAGGCCATGGATGAAATCGCCATAGCGACGAAGAATCAGGATGCCATCGGCGAGAAGGTGAAGGCGTTTCGGACGGCGCGTCGCATGTCGCTGCGGGCGCTTGGCGAGGCGACGGGGACCACGGCGAGTTTTCTCAGTCAGCTTGAGCGCGGCTTGAGCGGCGTCAACATCAGCACGCTGATGCGCATCGCCGGCGCGCTCGGCATCAGCCTGACGGATCTGTTCGAAGAGACGGCGCCGCCTGTCGGGCGCGTGCTGCATAAGGCGGATCGTCCGGCCTTGCCGCCGGCGGAGGGTTATCGCAAGATGCTTTTGTCGCGGCGCCCAATCCGCGACATGGAAGTCTATATCGGCGAATTCGATCCTGGCGGCTCGACGGGCGACAAGCCCTACAGCCACGGGGCTTCGCATGAACTGTTCTTCGTCATCCAAGGTCATGTCGAACTCACGCTCGGGGATGAGCGTCATGAACTTTCGGCCGGCGACAGTATCGAATATCCAAGTTCGGTTCCGCACAAGACCGTGAACATCGGCAAGGAACCGGCCGAAGTGATGTGGATGATCGCGCCGCCGACCAGCGTCGCGGATGATCTCGACCAATACCTGCCACGGCCCGGCTCGTAACCGGGGCAGGAAAAGCCAAGCGAGCGCTACTGGGAGTAACAATAATGAAATCTGTTTCGAGGGCTCTCGCCCTGATGATGACGTGCGCCCTGGCGTTGCCGGCGTTTGCACAGGACAAGCCCGTCGCCGGCGAGGTGAAGGAAGGCTCGCTCAAGGGCAAGACCCTGACCTTCGTTTCCTATGGCGGTATCTACCAGGACGGCCAGGTCGCCGCGCTGAAGGAATTTGTCGACAAGTCCGGCGTGACCCTGCTCAATGACGGCCCCACCGAAATCGCCAAATTGAAGGCGCAGGTCGATGCCGGCAACGTTACCTGGGATGTGGTCGATACCGCCGACCTGCCGCCTTACGTCCATTGCGGCACGCTGTTCCAGAAGCTCGACCTGACCAAGCTCGACGTTTCCAAGATCCCGCCCGGCCAGGTCGGCGAATGCTCGGTTCCGGCCATGAACTACGGCGTCGTGCTGATGTACAAGAACGACACCTACAAGGACAATCCGCCGAAGAACTGGCAGGATTTCTTCGACACCGAAAAGTTCCCCGGCACGCGCGCCATCGACGGCAGCGGCGACCCGACCGGCGGCCTCGTCGAGCAGGCCTTCAAGGCAGCCGGCGGCGATCCGAAGGCGATGACCGAAGCCGATATCGCCAAGGGCATGGACAAGATCCGCGCGCTCGGCCCCGATACGATCTACTGGAAGACCGGTGCTGAATCGCAGCAGCTGGCCGAGTCCGGTGAAGCCGACATGATCATGATGTGGACCGGCCGCGCCATGACCGCCGTCAAGAACGGCGCGAAATACACGCCCGTCTGGCAGGATTGGCTGGTCGTCATGGATCAGCTGACCATTCCGGTCGGCGTCAAGGACACCGATGCGTCCTATGCGCTGCTCAATGCCTATCTCGGCAAGAAGTCGCAGGAAGTCCTGTCCGAAAAGACCTCCTACACGCCGATCAATCTCGACGCCAAGCCGAATGTCGATGCCAACACCATGGCTTTCCTTACCTCGACGCCGGAGCGCATCGCTCAGGGCTATCAGCAGAACATTCCGTTCTGGGTGAAGAACTTCGACAAGGCCGGCGAACAGTGGGCCGCCGTTCTCTCCGGCAACTAAACGCCTGAGGGGCGCAGGCCCGGCGATCCGCCGGGCCTGCGCCATCCGTAAACGAGCAGACAGACGGGAGCTTCCCCTTGACCGCCATGCCCGACCAGGGCTCGCCAACCGGTTCCGGCGCCGGTTTTGAACGGCCCTCTTTTCTTTCGCGCTTCCGGCTGCGCGGCGCCGTCTGGCTGGCTGCGCCTGCCGTTCTGGTGCTGCTCGTCGCACTTGCCTATCCTCTGGCGATCGTCGTCGTTCGCAGTTTCACCGATCCGGCGCCCGGCCTCGACAATTACGTCTGGTTCTTCCAGTCTGCGGTTAACCGCACGGTCTTGCAGCGCACCTTCGTCGTTGCCGCCTGGGTGACGCTCGCCTCGCTGATCTGCGCCTATCCTTACGCCTATGCCATGACCATTGCCGGCAAGAACCTGCGCCTTGCGCTGATCCTCTGCGTGCTCGTGCCCTTCTGGCTGAGCGGCGTGGTGCGCACGCTTGCCTGGGTGATCCTGCTGCAGGATTCCGGCGTCATCAATTCCATCCTGCGCGGCATCGGCCTGTCGCCGGTCAAGCTGATCCGCACCCTGCCCGGCGTCGTCATCGGCATGACGCAGGTGTTGCTGCCCTTCATGATCTTGCCGATCTACTCCGTGATGAAGGGCATCGATACCCGCCTGTTGCAGGCCGCCCGCAGCCTTGGCGCCAAGCCCTGGCGCGCCTTCCTGCAGATCTATGTGCCGCTGTCGCTGCCCGGGGTCTATGCCGGCGCGATCATCGTCTTCATCCTCTCGCTCGGTTTCTACATCACCCCTGCCCTGCTTGGCGGCCCGCGCAGCACCATGCTGTCGTCGCTGGTGCAGAACCAGGTGTTGAGCCTGCTCAACTGGGGACGCGGCGGGGCGATGGGCGTCGTGCTGTTGGTCGCAACCTTCGTCCTGCTTGCCCTCGCCGCCCCCCTGATGCGCCAGAAACATGCGCGCGCGCGCAGGGAGGCCTGACGCCCATGTCCTTCTCACGCACACTTCTCGGCCTGTTCTGCCTCCTGGTGGCGATCCTTCTGCTGGCGCCGACGCTGGTCGTCATCCCCATGTCCTTCAACGGCAACAAGTCGCTCGCCTTTCCGCCTGTCGGATTCAGTTGGCAATGGTATGAGAATTTCTTCACCAATCCCGACTGGACGACGAGCTTTACCAATTCGCTGATCATCGCCCTGATCGTGGCGGTTGTCGCGACCGTCATCGGCACGCTCGCCGCCTTCGGCGTCAGCCGTGCGGCGGCGCGCACCGGCGGCCTGCTGCGCGCCCTTCTGATCACGCCCATGGTGGTTCCCGGCGTCGTGCTGGCGATCGGCATCTATGCCGTCTATCTCGATGCGCATCTGGTCGGCACGGTCACCGGTTTTGCCTTGGCGCATACCATGCTTGCCATTCCCTTCGTGCTGATCGCGGTGCAGGCGAGCCTCGAAGTCTTCGACCGCCGCCTGGAAACGGCCGCCGCCAGCCTGGGCGCCGGGCGGTTGACGGTGTTTCGCACGGTGACGCTGCCGCTGATCCTGCCGGGCATTCTCTCGGGCGCGCTGTTTGCCTTCATCACCTCGTTCGACGAGATCATCGTCGCGCTGTTCATCACCAGCCCCTATCTCAAAACCCTGCCGGTGCAGATCTACTC
This sequence comes from uncultured Rhizobium sp., assembly GCA_945952045.1. GTDB lineage: Bacteria > Pseudomonadota > Alphaproteobacteria > Rhizobiales > Rhizobiaceae > Metarhizobium. Next base: position 37,896 of record CAMFHE010000012.1, on the reverse strand, counting down.
GTCGATCACCCGCGATGCCGATCCGACCGTCGCCGCTGTCGGGACGCTGCTGTTCGTCGCGACATCGTTCATCATCATCGCTGGCTTGCTGCTCGGCATGCGCCGCGGAAGGACCTGATCCCATGAATGCTCCCCAACGCTCCGCGGGCGCCGCAATCGAAATCCGCCAGGCCTCCAAGCGCTATGGCTCCTTCGTGGCCTTGCGCGATATCGATCTGCACATTCGCCCCGGCGAATTCATGACCCTGCTCGGCCCCTCCGGCTCGGGCAAGACGACGACGCTCAACCTGATCGCCGGCTTCACCGATATCAGCGCCGGCACCCTCGAAATCGGTGGCAAGAGCGTCACCGGCCTGCCCTCGCACAAGCGCAATATCGGCGTCGTTTTCCAGCATTACGCGCTGTTTCCCCATATGACCGTCGGCAAGAACGTCGCTTATCCGCTCGGATTGCGCGGCATCAAGGGCGAGGATCGCGAGCGCCGGGTGAAGCGGGCGCTCGACATGGTGAAGATGGCCGATTTCGCCCATCGCTACCCCAACGAACTCTCCGGCGGCCAGCAGCAGCGCGTGGCGCTGGCCCGCGCCCTGGTGTTCGATCCGCCGCTCTTGTTGTTGGACGAGCCGCTCGGCGCGCTCGACAAGAAGCTGCGCGAATGGCTGCAGTTGGAAATCAAGCGCATCCATCGCGAACTCGGCACCACCTTCGTTTATGTCACGCATGATCAAGAGGAGGCGCTCGTCCTCTCCGACCGCATCGCCGTCTTCAATGGCGGCCGCATCGAGCAGATCGGCACGGGGCGCGAGCTTTACGACAATCCGGCGACCCTGTTCGTCGGCCGCTTCATCGGCGAATCCACCGTGCTGCGCGGAACGGCGGAGATATCGGGCGGCGATACGGTGATGAACATCGGCGGCGACAAATTCGTGGCCCATGGACGGCTTGCCGGCGATGCCAGGCCCGTGGTTCTGCTGCGGCCGGAACGCGTGGCGCTGAAGCGTCCCGGAGCCGATGCCGTCAGCGGCGAAAACCGGCTCTCCGGCACCGTGGCCGAGGCGATCTATCTCGGGTCCGGCTCCAAATACGAGGTGCGGCTGAAGGACGGAACGGTCGCGGTGGTTCGCGCACCGCTGGGCAGCGCCGATTTCGCGATCGGCGATGCCGTGGACCTGACCTTCACGCCCGCTGACCTTACCCTTCTTCCAGACGACGCCAGCGCCGATGTGACGCTGACCTGAACCATCGAAAGCAAACCCAATGGACGTCAAGAAAAACGGCGATATTTCTTTCTGGTATGCCGATATCGGCGGCATTCCGAAAAAGCGCCCTGCCCTGCCCGGCGACCGCGACGCCGATGTCTGCATCATCGGCGCCGGCTTTACCGGTTTGTGGACCGCCTATTATCTCAAGAAGGCCGATCCTTCCCTCAACATCGTCGTCGTCGAGCGTGAATTCGCCGGCTTTGGCGCATCCGGCCGCAATGGCGGCTGGCTGTCGGGCGGCTTCGGCTGGTCGCGGGAAAAGTATCTCAAAACCTCAAGCCGCGGCGCCGTCATCGATATGCAGCGCGCCATGGCCGGCACGGTCGACGAGGTAATCCGCGTGACGGAAACCGAGGGCATCGATGCCGATATCCTGCGCGCCGACAACCTCACCGTCGCCACCAATGCGCCGCAACTCGAGCGCGCCCGTGAGGAATATCAGTTCTATCTCGACTGGCAGATGCCGGCGGACCAGATCGAGATGCTGTCGGCCGAACAGGCGGCCAAGCGCATCCGCATCGCCAATCTCAAGGGCGGCTTCGTCATCCGTGACATGGCGCGTGTGCAGCCGGCCAAGCTGGTGCGTGGCCTGGCGCGCGTCGTCGAAAGCCTCGGCGTGTCGATCTTCGAAGGCACTTCGGTCACCCGCTTCGAAAAAGGCCGCGTCGAAACCGACCGCGGCACCGTCCGTGCGCCAAAAATCATTCGCGCCACGGAAGGGTTTACCGCCGGTTTCCCCGGCCATGAGCGCACCTGGTTGCCGCTCAACAGCGCCCAGATCGTCACCGAACCGGTACCGGAAGCGCTTTGGAAGGAGATCGGCTGGGAAGGCCATGAATTGCTCGGCGATGCCGCGCATGCCTATTGCTATGCCCAGCGCACCCGCGAGGGCCGCATCACCATGGGCGGGCGCGGCGTGCCGTATCGTTTCGGCTCGAAGACCGATGTCAACGGCCAGACGCAGCAGGCGACCATCGAGGCATTGCATCGCATTCTCACCCGTCTCTTGCCGCAGACGCGCCAGTTGAAGATCGACCATGCCTGGTGCGGCGTGCTCGGCGTGCCGCGCGACTGGTGCACGACGGCCGGTTTCGACCGTTCGACCGGCATCGGCTGGGCCGGCGGTTACGTCGGGCTCGGCGTGTCCTCCTCCAACCTCGCCGGCCGCACGCTGGCCGATCTCGTGCTGAACCGCGAGACGGATCTGACGGCGCTTCCCTGGGTTAACCGCACCGTGCGCCCCTGGGAGCCGGAGCCGTTCCGCTGGCTCGGCGTCCACTCCATGTACCAGCTTTACCGCATCGCCGACGAACGCGAATTCGCCGGCCTGCCGCACACCTCGAAGCTCGCCGGCATCGCCGACAGCATCACCGGCCATTGAGCCGCCATCCTTTATTGACAGGACAAGACCATGATATCTTTTGAAAACTTCGGCGACCTCCTTGCTCTCGATATCGGGGCGTTCGAGCCGAAGCCGACGTCGATCGAAGGCGATCAGCGCGAGGCGGCAAAATCGCTGTGGACCAGCGCCGACGGCAAGATGGAAACCGGCATCTGGGAATGCACGCCGGGTCGTTTCACCGCCGACCGCAGCAACACGGCCGAACTTTGCCACCTTCTGAGCGGCCGCGTGACGCTGCACAACAGCGACGGCTCCAGCCGCGAGATCTCCGCCGGCGAGATGTTCGTGCTGCCGCTTGGCTGGCGTGGCGAATGGACGATCCATGAACAGACCCGCAAGATCTACACGATGGTCGCAAATGGCGTCTGATCCGCGAAATCGAGGGGCGGAGACGCCCCTTTCAAAATGACGGGAGGAGAAACCCCGATGAATGACGTCCTTCTGTTCCGCAAGGCGGACCGCACGTTCGAACCCTATGGCAACGATCCGGCGCGCGCCGCGATCAGCCGCCTTGTCGGCCCCGAGATCAGCCGCTCGATGGGGGCCGGCATTGCCCGCTTCGATGACTGTTCCATCGCCTGGACGGTGCTGTATGACGAATTGATCGTCACACTCGAAGGCACGTTCCGGCTACGCGTCGGCGATACGGTGCATGAGGCGGGGCCGGGCGATGTGCTATGGATCCCGGAAAACACCAGCCTGCATTACGAGGGCGACGGCGCCACCGTGTTCTACGCCCTGTCGCCGGTCGACTGGAAGGCAATCGCCGCCGCCAAGCGCGGAGACGGCCAATGACCGAGGCGCTTTTCCCGCATCTGTTCTCGCCGATCACCATTCGCGGCGCGACGATCAAGAACCGCATTCTCTCGACCGGCCACGACACGACGCTACCGACCGACGGCCTCGTCAACGAGGCGTTGATCGCCTATCACGAATCCCGCGCCAAGGGCGGCGTCGGCTTGATCGTCACCCAGGTCGCGGGCGTACACGAGACGGCGCGCTACACTTCGCATATGCTGATGGCGACCGACGATGACTGCATCGAAGGCTATCGAAAACTCGCCGATGTCTGCCATGCCCATGGTTGCACCGTGTTTTCGCAGCTCTTCCACCCCGGCCGCGAGATCATGGAAAGCGGCGACGGGCTGCTGGCAGTCGCCTATGCGCCCTCCGTTTCACCGAACGAGCGGTTCCGCGTTATGCCGCGTGCGATGGATCTGCGGATGGTTCGCGAAATCATCGAGGGCTATGTATCCGCCGCGCGGCGCATGTTTCAGGCCGGGCTCGATGGCGTCGAGTTCGTCGCAAGCCACGGTTATCTGCCGGCGCAGTTCTTCAATCCGCGCGTCAACCGTCGCGAGGATGCCTATGGCGGCACGCTGGAAAACCGGCTGCGTTTCGCCCGCGAGGCGCTGACCGCCATGCGCGCCGCGACCAGCGAAGACTTCGTCATCGGCATGCGCATCAGCTCCAGCGAGCGCGATGAGGAAGGTCTGACGCAGGAAGAGGCGATGGAGTGCTGTCGCGGGCTCGAAGACCTGATCGACTATGTCAACATCACCGCCGGCACCTCGGCGACGCTGGGCGGCGCGGTGCATATCGCCCCGCCCATGGCCTTCCAGAGCGGTTATCTCGCGAGCGATGCCAATCGATTTCGGCAGGGCCTGAAGATCCCGGTCTTCGTCGCCGGCCGTATCAACCAGCCGCAGGAAGCGGAAGCGATCGTCGCCAAGGGCCAAGCCGACATGTGCGGCATGACCCGGGCGCTGATCTGCGATCCGGCGATGCCCGCAAAGGCAGAGGACAACCGCCCGGACGATATCCGCGCCTGCATCGCCTGCAACCAGGCCTGCATCGGCCATTTCCATCGCGGCCTGCCGATTTCCTGTATCCAGCATCCCGAAACCGGGCGCGAGCTGCGCTATGGCACGCTGACGCCGGCCGCGCGGCGCAAGCGGGTGATGGTCGTCGGCGGCGGTCCGGCCGGCATGAAGGCGGCGATCACCGCCGCCAAGCGCGGCCATGACGTGACGCTTTATGAGGCAAACCGCCAGCTCGGCGGTCAGGCCAACCTCGCGCAACTGCTGCCGCGCCGCTCGGAATTCGGCGGAATCGTCACCAATCTGTCGCGCGAGCTGGAACTGGCGCAGGTGCGCGTCCAGCGTGGCATCACGGTCGATCGCGAACTGGTCGAGCGGGAACGGCCCGACAGCGTCGTCATCGCCACAGGCGCTGCGCCCTATCGGCCCAAGATTGCCGATGACGGCAGCGTGCAGGTCGTCGATGCCTGGCAGATCCTGCGCCGCGAGGTCAAGCCCGGCCGTCGTGTCGTCGTCGCCGAATGGCGCAGCGACTGGATCGGACCGGGCATTGCCGAGCTTCTGACCAAGGATGGCTGCGAAGTCGATCTGGCGCTCAGCGGCACGCATCTCGGCGAAGCCCTGCCTTTGTATGTGCGCGACAATCTCGTCGCTGAGCTGCACAAGCTGCAGGTGCGCATAACACCCTATGCCCGCCTGTTCGGCGCCGATAGCGGCACGGTCTACATGCAGCACACCGCCAGCGGCGAGCCGATCCTGTTCGAAAACATCGATACGCTCGTCCTCTGTCTCGGTCACAAGCCTCAGGATGCGCTGCAGCATGAGCTTGATGGTCTCGACGTCGAGATTCGCATGGCTGGAGACTGTCTGGCCCCGCGCACGGCGGAGGAAGCGGTTTTCGAGGGCTTGAAGCTCGGCGCAGCGCTTTGAAATTTCCGGCAAATCCAGATGGAGGCGCATATCGGCCTCCATTTGATGTCCTCAAAATGCATAGCTGCAATGCACAAAAATTGATTGCCTTGTGCCCAATTCGAAGGCAAATAGCACGCAGCTGAAGCACATCGACGGTTTCCTCCCAGACCCGTCGTTTCAGCTGTTCCCCTCTGGAGGTTTAGACCTTCACACCTTAAGGGCCGCGATTTTTATCGTCGGCCCCTTTTTCTTTTTAGCGCCCTTATTCTTTCTCGAAAGCCTCACGCACCCGGAAGATCGCCAGCGCCACGGCGCAAATGACGATCGGGATCGAGATCAGCATGACGAAGGGGCTGATGTGGTAGCCGGCATGGTCGGCGGCTTCCATGGCGGTCTTCATCAGGCTCAGCAGGTAATAGCTGATGGCGATGACCGACAGGCCTTCGACGGCGCGCTGGATCTTGAGCTGCGTCGCGGCGCGTTCGGCAAGCGCCTGGATCTGCACCGCATTCTGCGCTTCGACCTCCACCTGGATGCGGGTCTGAAGCAGGTCGAGAATATGCATGGCTGCCTGTGAAAGCTGCTCCAGCCGCAGCGCCGTCGCCTCGCAGGTTCGGGCCGCCGGTCGGAAGCGGCGCATGATGAAAACGCCGAAGCGCTGAAAGCCCGGCACATGGGTCTCGCGCAGGTCGCCAATTCGCTCTTCGACGATCTTGGCATAGGCGGCGGTTGCGCCGAACCGATTGCGGGTTTCTGCCGCAGCGGAGATGAGGTGCGCCGACAGCGTTGAGATCTCGTTCAGAAGCTGCTTGTGGTCAGAGGGTTCGACCGTGCGATTGCGGCTGGCGAGATCGGCAAGACGCCGGTCGTAGGAAGCCAGTTCCGGCCCCAGCTTGCGCGCCTGCGGCAGGCCAAGCAGGGCCATTGCCCGATAGGTTTCAATCTCGCACAGACGGCGCACCATGCGTCCCAGCCTGTAGCTGTTCAGATGGCGATTGAAGAGGACCACGCGGCAGCCATGTTCGGACGTGTCATGGAAATCGGAGCAGATCTGCGCGGCATCGCCGCCGATATGGGACGCAGCGGCATCGCTGAACCCGTATTGCGTCAGATAGGGCGCCAGATCGTCCGGGATCGCGTTGCGGACCAGAACGGCCAGTCGATAGACGACATGGGCGGCGGAGACGCCGGCCTCGCGCTCGGCATCGGCTACCGTCAGCGTCGGCATCGGCCAGCGCTCGGCATTGGTCGCGAGCGTCGTGACGCGGGTGACGGTGACGAATTCGGTGTGAAACTCGACGCGGGTCTGGACACCGGCCGAAACATGGGTGGGGCGCGCGGTGGTCAGCGCGGCGCTATGCCAGCCCTGATCGTCTGTCGGCATGAAGGCGAGATGTTCGACGAAGGCCGGCCCGGTGAAATAGGTGGACGGACGCGCATGCAATTCGGCATTGAATTCCCCGGACATTGTCAATCCCCCGACGACAACCAGATACAGAAAGGCCGCCGCCCTGTTTTCCCCCAGGACGGCGGCCGGCACCCTAGCTTGCGAAAGGCGGCCTGTCGACCGCCCCGCGAGCGGGCGTAAGGTCTTGAATCGATTTAGCCGATGGCCATCAGGCTGGCATTGCCGCCTGCCGCCGTCGTGTTGATCGAGGTGGAGACTTCCTCCAGCAGCCAGTTGAGGCAATAGGCCTCGGCGCTGGCTTCCAGTTCGGCGCTGGTTGCGGCCTGCACCAGCACCAGCGGGCCCGGCAAGGCGGCGATCTTTTTGCCGACTTCGACGATGCGCGCGGCATCGCCTTCGATCAGCGCGCCGGCGTAAGGCGCGTTTGCTGCCCAATCCTTGCTCCAGGTGATGCGAGCGACGACGCTGGCCGGCAGGTCGCGCAAGGAGGCTTCGAGACCCGAACCGGAATCGATCGCCACCTCGTTGCCGGTCGCAAGGGCTGCGGTCAACTGACGATAGAGGCCGACCTCGGTCTGCGGGACGAGCAGGATGCGGCCACGCGCATGCAGCGCATAGATATTGCGCTCGCCGACCGGGCCGGGCAGATCCGTCACGAGGCCGAGTGCGGAAACGCCGCCGGTCTCGCGCGCATCCCGCGCCAGCTCGTTGCGGCCGCGCTGGCCGAGCCAGCGGGCGAAATCGGTGAGCGCCGGATCGGTATGCACCGAGCTGTGGCGCGGCGGCACCGGAGCGTTGTCCACCAGACGGCCGAGATAGAGCGGGCCGCCGGCTTTCGGGCCGGTGCCGGACAGGCCACGGCCGCCGAAGGGCTGTACGCCGACCACCGCGCCGATGACGTTGCGGTTGATATAGACGTTGCCGACCCGGATGAGGCCGGTCACATGGCTGATCGTCTCGTCGAGGCGGGTGTGCAGGCCGAAGGTCAGGCCGTAACCGGTCGAATTGATGTCCTCGATCAGCCGCTCCAGATCGTCGCGCTTGTAGCGCAGGACGTGGAGGACCGGGCCGAAGACTTCGCGGTGCAGATCCTTCAGCGAGCCGATCTCGATGATGGTCGGCGCAACGAAGGTGCCGTTTTCGGTCTGGGACCCAAGCGGCAGCTGCTCGACCTTGCGGCCGAGGCCGCGCATGCCGGCGATATGCTTTTCGATAATGCCCTTGGCCTCGTCGGTGATGACGGGGCCGATATCGACCTTGAGGCTGTCGGTGCGGCCGATGGAGAGCTCCTTCAGCGCGCCCTTGAGCATGGTGAGGATCCGGTCGGCGACGTCTTCCTGCAGGCAGAGCACGCGCAGCGCCGAGCAGCGCTGGCCGGCGCTGTCGAAGGCCGAGGCGATGACGTCGAAGACCACCTGCTCGGCCAGTGCCGAGGAATCGACGATCATGGCGTTCTGGCCGCCGGTCTCGGCAATCAGCGGGATCGGCTTGCCGTTCGGCAGCAGGCGCGCGGCGAGCTGCGCCTGGATGAGGCGGGCGACCTCGGTCGAACCGGTGAACATCACGCCGCAGGTTTCCGGCGCGGCGACGAGGGCCGCCCCGATGCGGCCGTCGCCCGGCAGCAATTGCAACGCGGCGAGCGGAATGCCGGCCTCATGCAGGATGCGCACGCCTTGCGCAGCGATCAGCGGCGTTTCCTCGGCTGGCTTTGCCAGCACCGGATTGCCGGCGACGAGCGCCGCGGCGATCTGGCCGGCGAAGATGGCGAGCGGGAAGTTCCACGGGCTGATGCAGACGATGGGGCCGAGCGGCTTGTGGGTTGCGCCCAGCGTCCGGCGCGCCTGTTCGGCGTAGTAGCGCAGGAAGTCGATGGCTTCGCGCACTTCGGCAATGGCGTTCGGCATCGACTTGCCGGCCTCGCGCATGATCAGGCCGAGCAGGACGGGCATGTCGCGCTGCATGATGTCGGCGGCGCGCTCCAGGCAGGCGGCACGCTCGGCGGGCGCGGTCGCGCCCCAGCTTGCGCCGGCAGACGCAGCGATCTGCATCGCCTTGGCGACCTCGCTTTCGGCGATTTCGGTCACCGTGCCGACCACATCCCTGTTGTCGCCGGGGTTGAGGACCGGGCGGCTCACGCCGCTGGCCTCGCCTTCGCCGAGCGTCGGGCCGGAACGCCATTCGCGGGTGGCGGAGCCGTCCAGCGTTGCCGAAATCTCGGCCAGCACCGTCTCGTTCGACAGGTCGAGACCGGCCGAATTCTTGCGGGCGCCAAAAAGGTCGTCCGGCAGGGCGATCTGGTCGTGGCGGGCGCCGACGACGGCCATGGAGCGGACGACATCGGCCGGATCGGCCACCAGTTCGTCGATGGAGACCGACTTATCGCCGATGCGATTGACGAAGGAGGAGTTGGCGCCGTTTTCGAGCAGGCGACGGACGAGATAGGCCAGCAGCGTCTCATGGGTCCCGACCGGCGCATAGATGCGGGCCGGGCGGTTCAGCTTGCTCGCACCGACGACTTCGTCATAGAGCGGCTCGCCCATGCCGTGCAGGCACTGGAACTCATACTTGCCGGTCTGGAAATCCGGGCCGGCGAGCTGGTAGATGGTCGCCAGCGTCTGGGCGTTGTGGGTGGCGAATTGCGGGAAGACGGCATCGGTCGCCGCCAGCAGTTTGCGGGCGCAGGCGATGTAGGAGACGTCGGTGTGGACCTTGCGGGTATAGACCGGGAAATCCTCGAGCCCGTCGACCTGGGCGCGCTTGATCTCGGCATCCCAATAGGCGCCCTTGACCAGGCGCACCATGATGCGTCGCTGCGTGCGGCGGGCAAGATCGATGATGAAATCGAGCACATAAGGGCAGCGCTTGCCATAGGCCTGCACCACGAAACCCATGCCGTTCCACCCGGCGAGGTCGGGGTCTTCGCAGAGACTTTGCAGCAGGTCGAGCGACAGTTCGAGACGGTCGGCTTCCTCGGCATCGATGTTGAGGCCGATATCGTATTTCTTCGACAGCAGCGCCAGCGCCTTCACCTTCGGCAGCAGTTCGCCCATGACGCGGGCGGCCTGGGCGCGGACGTAGCGCGGATGCAGCGCCGAAAGCTTGATGGAAATGCCGGGGCCGTCATAGATGCCGCGACCGGCCGAGGCGCGGCCGATGGCATGGATGGCGGTCTCGTAATCCTTGTAATAGCGCTCCGCATCGGCAGCCGTGGTCGCGGCTTCGCCGAGCATGTCGTAGGAATAGCGGAAACCGCGCTCCTCCAGCGGCCGGGCGCGCTTCAGCGCCTCGTCGATGGTCTCGCCGGTGACGAACTGCTCGCCCATCATGCGCATCGCCATATCGACGCCGCGGCGGATGACCGGCTCGCCGGCGCGCGCGATGAGGCGCGTCAGCGCGGCGGAAAGGCCGCGGTCGTTGACCGTCGAGGTCAGCTTGCCGGTGACGACGAGGCCCCAGGTAGCGGCGTTGACGAACAGCGAGCGACCGCCGCCCATATGCGACTTCCAGTCGCCTTCAGCGATCTTGTCGCGGATCAGCGCGTCGCGGGTGGCGGTGTCGGGAATGCGCAGCAGCGCTTCGGCCAGGCACATCAGCGCCACGCCTTCCTGGCTCGACAGCGAATATTCATGCACCAGCCCCTCGACGCCGGCGCCCTTGTGCTTGGCGCGCAACGCCTCGATCAGCTTGCGGGCAGTGGCGCGCACGGCCTTGCGTGTGTCTTCCGGCAGGGTCGCCTGTTCGAGCAGCGTGGCGACGCATTCGGCCTCGGGCCGGCGATAGGCTGCGGTGATCGCCTGGCGCAGCCGCGATTGCGGGCGGATGGAGGGCGCAAAATCAGCAAAGGGCTTGGGAGTCGACACAGAAAGGTCTCCGTCGAAGTTCGAGGCAAATGGCGTGATTTCCGGAATGGGAGAATGGCCCTCGCGTGACGCTTGCGCAAGGCCGCGCGCCATCCCCCTCTTTCCGGCTCTGCGGCATTGTATATCACATCGCCACGCGATATGCGTACTGGAGATTGGCGAATTACAGCGCATTTCGTCTTATTTAGTCGCAATTCGGAGTGAAAAAAGATGGTTCAAGCCTCGATTTCAGGCGAATTGGATAGCTATGATATCAAGATCATCCAGGCGCTGGTCGATGACGGTCGCCTGTCGATTACCGATCTCTCGGAGAAGGTCGGTCTTTCGAAGACGCCGTGCCATCAGCGGCTGAAGCGATTGATCAAGGATGGCTATATTTTGGGCTTCCGCGCCGTGCTCGATCCGCAGAAACTCGGTCTCGATCATGTCGCCTATACCGAGGTGAAACTCTCCGATACGCGCGAGGCGGCGCTGCATGCCTTCAACGAGGCGGTGCGCGGCATCCGGGAGATCGAGGAATGCCAGATGATCGCCGGTTCCTATGACTATCTGCTCAAGGTGCGCACCGCCGACATGCGCCGGTTCCGCCGGGTGCTCGGCGAATATATCTCGACCCTGCCGCATGTCGCCAGCACCTCGACCTTCGTGGTGATGGAATCGGTCAAGGAAGCCAATCTGCGGCCAGCGTGAGATTTTGGCCGATGTTTTGAGATCGATCAAAGAGAGGATGGCAGGAGGCTGACAGACTTGCCGCGAAACGACAAGAAAGGAGGCCTCCATGTCGAACACGCCCCACACGCTGGGAGAGGAATTTCCCGGCCAGCTCGACGCCATTCATGCTCTCAAGGTCACGGACGCGCATTTCGCCCGCATTCTCAGCGATTACGATGCGGTCAACGATCAGATTCACCGCGCCGAAACGCGCCTCGACGCCATCAGCCAGGAGGCAGAGGTGAAGCTGCGCAAGCAGCGGCTGGCTCTGAAAGACGAGATCGCCAAGGCGCTGGCCCAATGACCACAATGAAGAACGGCACCGGTTTCCCGGTGCCGTCGCATTCCGGGCCGGCGTTCTCGACGCCGGCCTTTTTCGTCGGCGCCGATCAGGCGGCGTCGGGGCGGTGGACCGTCTTGACTTCGAGGAAGTCTTCCAGACCGAAGAGACCGCCTTCACGGCCGTTGCCGGACTGCTTGTAGCCGCCGAAGGGGCTGCCATAGCGGTGCGGGCCGCCATTGATATGCACCATGCCGGCGCGAAGGCGCGACGCGACGCGCTCGGCGCGGTCGGCATTGCCGGTCTGCAGATAGGCGGCAAGGCCATAGGCCGTGTCGTTGGCAATGGCGATGGCCTCTTCTTCGGTGTCGAAGGGGATGATCGACAGAACCGGGCCGAACACTTCCTCACGCGCGATGCGCATCTCGTTGTTGACGTCGGCGAAGATTGTCGGCTTGACGAAATAGCCGGTCTCGAAGCCTTCCGGCTTGCCCGGGCCACCGACGAGAACGCGTGCGCCTTCGGCGACGCCGGCCTCGATCAGCGCCTGGACGCGGCCGAACTGGATATGCGAGACGAGCGGGCCGATATGGCCGCCCTCTTCCACCGGATTGCCGACGGTCGCTTCGCGGCCTGCCCGTTCGGCGATCTCCAGCACCTTGTCGTAGACGGAGCGCTCGACGAGCATACGGGTCGGGGCGTCGCAGGACTGGCCGGAATTGTTGAAGCATTCGGCAACGCTGCCGGCGACGCGATCTTCGAGATCGGCATCGGCAAAGACGATGTTCGGCGACTTGCCACCGAGTTCCAGCGTCACGCGCTTGACGGTATCGGCCGCATCCTTGCTGACGGCAATACCGGCGCGGGTCGAACCGGTGAAGGACATCATGTCGATATCCTTATGCTTGGACAGCGCCGCGCCGCATTCGATGCCATCGCCATTGACGAGATTGAACGTGCCGGCCGGGAAGCCGGCCTCATGCACCATCTCGGCATAAAGCAGGGCGTTGAGCGGCGTGAATTCGGAGGGCTTCAGCACGCAGGTGCTACCGGTCGCCAGCGCCGGAACGACCTTGAGCGCGATCTGGTTGATCGGCCAGTTCCAGGGGGTGATGAGGCCGCAGACGCCGATCGGCTCGCGGCGCAGCACGTCGCCGTTCGGCAGGACTTCACGGCCCTTCAGGCGCTTCAACCCGTCGATGAAGCCCTGGAGATGGCCGACGCCGACATCGGCCTGCTGCTCGCGGCTCATGGTGATCGGGGCGCCGAGTTCCAGCGTGATCGTCTGGGCCATTTCCTCGTAACGGCGCTTGTAAACTTCCATCAGCTTTTCCAGAAGCGCGACGCGTTCCTCGATGCTGGTCTGGCTGTAGGTGGCGAACGCCTTCTTTGCGGCGGCGACGGCGCGATCGATATCGGCGGCCGTGCCCATCGAGATCACCGCGACCGGCTTTTCGGTCGCCGGGTTGATCACCTCGAGATCGTTGGGCTTCAGCGGATCGACCCACTGGCCGTCGATATAGAATTTACGCTTGTCGAGCATTTCGTTCTCCCGTCGCTTTCTTACGTCTGTTTTTCATCGAGCCAGTTGCGGATGAGCGCGCGATATCGCTCGCCATCGAAACTGGGAAAATGGCCGCCATGGACCAGCCGGACCGGCAAGGTCAGAAGGTGCTCCATAGAAGCCACATAATCGGCCGCATTGGAATGATACGTATCCTCAATCAGCGGTCCGTCATAGAGGATGTCCCCGGAAAACAGGATGCCGCTTGTCGCCTCGAACAGGGCGATGCCGCCCGGCGAATGGCCGGGTGTGTGAATGACCTCGAAATTGCGGTCTCCAAGGTCGATCCGGTCGCCATCTCTCAGGATGCGCGTCGCCGGCGCGCGTTTGACGGCATAGCATTGCGAGCAATAGGGTTCGGGCGGCAGGGAGTGAAAAATCTCGTCGGTGACGTAAGGGTCGGCCAGCGTATTGATTCGCGTCGGCTCGGCCAGCAGGTCGGCTTCGGCCTCATGCACCGCGCGGCATTCGAATTCGTGATGGCAGCCGATGTGGTCGAAATGGGTATGGCTGGCGACGGCGATCAGATCGCGCTCGCTGACTTCAGGCACCCATTCGCGTAAGGAGACGACGCCCATGCCGCTATCCACCAGCATGTCGCGGTCGCGCCCGCGCACATGCCAGATATTGCAGCGGTAGAATTCCTGGATATGCGGCTCGTCGATGAAGGTGACGCCGTCGTCGAGATGGCGAATTCGGTACCAGTCCTCGGGGCGGATGCGCTGCATGGCTTTCTTCCTCAATCCGTCGCTGACAATGCAAACACGTTTACGCGCCTTCGAGAACGACGACGCTATCGGGCGCCAGCCGCAGGTCGAGTTCGGCGCCAGCCAGGGGTTCGTGCGATTGCGGCAGATGCGCGGTCAGCATCTCGCCCGACGGCGCCTGCAGGTGGCAGCGGTGATGCGTGCCGAAAAAGGCGCTGTCGGCTATCCGGGCGGTTCCGAGCGAAACCGTGCGGCCCTCCGGGGAGCCGGCGCGAAAATGTTCGGGCCGAATGCACAGCGTGACCGAAGCCCCCGTCCTTGGCGTCCCGGCGCTCCAGGCATTTGCCGGCAGCGCCACGCGGCCAAGCGCCGTCTCCACTGCCGCCTCGTCGCCCATGATATCGCGGACGGTGGCGGGCAGGAAATTGGCCTCGCCCATGAAGCCGGCGGAAAACAGCGTGCGTGGCCGCATGTAGATCGAGGATGGCGCGCCGACATCCTCGATGCGACCCTGGTTCATGACGACGATACGGTCGGCGATGGCCATCGCCTCCTCCTGGTCGTGGGTGACGTGAACGAAGGTCGTGCCGACCCGTTTCTGGATCGCCTTCAACTCGTCCTGCATCTGCCGACGCAGCTTGAGATCGAGCGCGCCGAGCGGTTCGTCGAGCAACAGCACGTCGGGATCGACGGCGAGCGCGCGGGCGAGGGCCACGCGCTGGCGCTGGCCCCCGGAAAGCTCGTGCGGCTTCTTGCTCGCGGATGCCTTGAGGCCGACGAGATCGAGGAAGGACAGCGCCTTCTCGTCACGTTCAGCTTTGGCGATGCCGCGCATCCGCAGTCCGAAACCGACATTGTCGATAAGGCGCATATGGGGAAACAGCGCGTAATCCTGAAACATCGTCGTCGTCGGCCGCCTGGCCGGCGGCACATGCGTCATATCGGCCCCATTGATGGCGATCGTGCCGGATGTCGGTTCGAGGAAACCGCCGAGGATCGACAGGAGCGTGGTCTTGCCGCAGCCGGACGGGCCGAGCAGGACGATGAATTCGCCGGCGGATATGTCGAGCGACACGTCGTCAAGCGCCCGGAACGCGCCGAAAACCTTGGAGGCATTGCGGATGGAGACGTCTGCGGTCATGAGGGTTTCCCGGTTTTTCGGAAGACGGCGAGTTCCAGCACCAGCAGGAAGGCCACAGAGATGAGAAAGACGACGGAGCCGATGGCATTCGTCTTGGGATCGAGGCCGGAGCGCAGCATGCTCCAGATCTCGACGGGCAGGGTCACGTCGAAGCGCGACAGCAGGAAGGCGACGATGAATTCGTCCCAGCTGAACGTCACCGACAGGAAGAAGGCGGCCAAAATCGAGGGCATCAGCATCGGTGCCGTCACCAGCGCCATTACCTTCCAGTCGGGCGCGCCGAGATCGCGCGCCGCGCGCTCGATATTGACCTGATGACCGCCCATCGATGCATAGATGATGGCAAAGCACAGCGGCATGTTGATGACGACATGGCCGATGCCGACTGTGACAAGCGACAGCGGCAGGTTCAGCCGGTTGAAGACGACGAGCAGGCCGAGGCCGATGATCAGCGTGCTGACCGTCATCGGCGCGACCAGCAACGCCCGTTGCAGGCCGGACGCCGGCAGGCGGTAGCGCGCGAAGGCGTATGCCGCGAGAAAGCCGAGCAGGCAGGCGACAGCGGACGATATGAGCGCGACGACCAGCGAATGCAGCAGCGCCGACATCAGCCGGCTGTCGGAAAAGATCTCGCCATACCAGCGCAGCGTCAACCCGTTCAGCGGCGGCACCGGCAGGCTGCCATCCTGAAACGAAAACAGGACGAGCACGGCGACCGGCAGGAAGATGAAAACATAGATCGCCCCGGCATACAGCACGGAAAGGAGGGTCTGGAGAGCGCGCATCGGCTCAGGTCCTTTCCATTTTCAGCCAGCGGGCGCAGGCGAGATAGGCAATGGTGACGACGACCATCAGCACCAGCGACAGCGCCGCCGCCATCGGGAAATCCGCCCGTCGGCCCAGCTGCAGCATGATGACCTGCGGCAGTACCAGCTCGTTGTTGCCGCCGAGGATCTGCGGCGTGATGTAGTCGCCGATGCAAAGCACGAAAGTCAGGAACGCGCCGACCATGATGCCGGGCAGCGTCAGCGGCAGGATGACATGCCAGAAGGTCTGAAGCGCATTGGCCCCGAGATCGGCCGCGGCGCGGCGATAATTCGGCGAGAGCTGGATGAGATTGGCATAGATGGTAAAAGTCAGCAGCATGACGAAGAAATGCACGAAGCCGATCACGGTGCCGGTGCGGTTGGCGGACAGATCGAGCGGTTCGGCCAGAAGGCCGGTCCATAGCAGCGCCTGATTGACGACGCCGCCTTTCGACAGCACCAGCAGCCAGGAATAGGAGCGCACCACATAGGAGGTCCAGAACGGCAGGATCGCCATGATCAGCGCCAGCCGCTGCCAGCGCTTGGGCACCCGCTCGGCGATGATCCAGGCCAGCGGATAGGCGAGGATGACGGAAATCACCGTCACCGTCGCGGTGATCTCCAGCGAGATGAACAGCGCCTTCAAGAGATGCGCCTTGCCGAAGAAGGCGGCATAGTTGTCGAACGTCCAGGTGGCGACGATCTCCCGGCCCTGCCGGCTCCAGAAGCTGATCGCCACCGTATAGAGAAACGGCACCAGGAAGAAGGCGCCGGTCCAGACGAGCGCCGGCAGGGCAAAGGCCCATGCCTTGCGTCGCGCGGCGCGCTCGAGGGGTGTCGCGGTCATGGCTTGAGTTCTCCGTTCGCGCTGAAAAGCGTGCGGGCGCCCTCCCCGCAGATCGGGGAAGGGTCTTTGACGTGCGGCCTGCCGCAATCGGTCCGGCTAGCCGACGCTTACTGCTGCAGCATTTCCGTCCAGATATCCTGCATGGCCGCGTCGAGTTCGGCATTGGCGACCGGATAGAGCTGGGTGTTCTTCAGATATTCGGCCTGCTTGTCCCAGCGCAGGGCCGCCTTCTGATGATCGGTGAGATTTGCGCCCGCCTTGCTGTTGGCCGGCATCGCCCAGTAGCAGGAGGAGGTGGCAAGCCGCGCCTGACCCTCGGGGCTGAGGATATATTGGACGAACTTGATCGCCAGATCCTTCTTGGTGGAATCCTTGAAGACGCCGATCGACTGGGCCCAGCGCAGCGCGCCCTGCTTCGGCACCGTCCAGTCGAGGTTCGGCTTTTCGGCCGAGAGACCGGCGGTGATCCATTCGCCGCCGCCGACGAGAATATCGACTTCGCCGGTGGCGAGCGCCGTCTGCGAGGCGACGACATCGCTCACCTGACGGGAAACCTTCTTCATCTCGAAGAGCTTTTCCTTGATTGCCGGAAGGTCGGCCTCGGTCAGGTCAGCCGTCTTCTTGCCGATCGCCATGCCGGTCAGGCCGACCAT
This sequence comes from uncultured Rhizobium sp., assembly GCA_945952045.1. Classification (GTDB taxonomy): domain Bacteria; phylum Pseudomonadota; class Alphaproteobacteria; order Rhizobiales; family Rhizobiaceae; genus Metarhizobium. The sequence goes on along the minus strand of CAMFHE010000012.1, from coordinate 20,523 downwards.
CGGCAGGTAATAATCGTAAAGCGCGATGCGGCCCTTGTATTTTTCGGACCAGATCACCGACAGATCTTCCATGTCGGCTGGATCGACCTTGGTCTTGTCGAAGGAGATGGTGTTGTAGCCGAACTTTTCGGTGACGGCGTAGATCTTGCCGTCCTTCATGTTGTTGGCTTCCATGCGCACTTCGGGGAAGATGTCGGCGGTCGGCACGGCATCGGCGGGAAGCTCGGCCATCAGGCCCATTTCCACGGCGCGCGGCACATCGACGCCATCGACGACGAAGACATCCCAGTCGCCCGGCCGCGACTGCTCGAGAATCGAAAGCCCGGCGCCGGTGCCTTCATATTCCTTGAGGTTGACCTTGACGTTGTTGGCCTTCTCGAAGGGCTCGATCAGGGCGGGATCGGTATGGTCGCACCAGACGAGCGCGTTCAGCTCGTCCTTGGCGTTGGCGGGCATGGCGCCGACAAGCGAGATGGTGGCGGCGGTAGCGAGCAGCAGGCGGCGCGTGAGCGTGCCGGAAACGGTTTTCCTCATTTTGTTTCCCTCGGATCGAAGGCTCCCGTCGAGACCTTCCGCGTTGATCGACATGACGCTCGTTTCGGCGTCTTGAGAAAAAGATTGAACGAGTTCATTTTTTAAGTCAATCTCATTTTTGAGGAGATTCAGGAGACAGTCATGGCCGGATTGCGGGCAAAACAGAAGGCGGACAAGAACCGCCGCATCCTGCAGGCGGCGACCGCGCTCTTCCGCGAGCAGGGATATGAGCACGCCAGGATCGAGGATATCGCCGATATGGCCGAGGTCTCGGTCGGCACGCTCTACAATTACTATCAGAACAAGGGCGATATCCTCGTCGCCACCGTCGCCATGGAAGTGACCGAGGTGCTGGAGGGTGGCACGGCGATCGTGCGCAATCCGCCCGATACCGTCGAGGAAGCGCTGACGGCGCTGATCGACCAGTATTACGACCATTCGCTCGTCTATCTCTCGAAGGCGATGTGGCGAACGGCGATGGCGATTTCCATCCAGCAGCCGGACATGCCGCTGTCGCGCCGCTATACAGAGCTGGATGGCAGGCTTTGCGCGCAGGTGGTGGAGCTGATCGCCACCTTGCAGCGCAAGGGCGCCGTGCGCGCCGGCATCGACGTTCAGGCGATCGGCGAGGTGGTCTTCAACAATCTCAACATGATGTTCACCGAGTTCTGCAAGGTCGAGGCCATGCCGCTCGACGATCTCAAGCGCCGCGTTGCCGCGCAGAACCGCCCGATCGCGCAGCTGATCAGCTGCGCCACCTGAAAGGACAAGACATGACCGATACCGAACAGGCCGTGCTGGCCGCCGCCGACCGGCTGGTCGCCGCCTTCGCGCGCCATGATCGCGACGCTTATTTCGCCGCTTTCGCCCCGGAGGCAAGCTTCATCTTCCATTCGCTCGACCGCCGGCTGGAAAGCCGGGCCGAATACGAAGCGGAATGGGATGTGTGGGTGGAACGGGACGGTTTTCGCATCCATGGCTGCCGCTCCGAAGAGCGGCGCGTGCAGGGTCTCGGCCCCGATGCCGCCGTCTTTATCCATGCCGTCGTCACCGATCTGGAGATGGGCGGCGAACGCATGACGAGCCGCGAGCGCGAAACCATCATCTTCCAGCGCCGCGACGGCGAGCATTGGCTCGCCGTCCACGAACATCTGTCGGCCGGCTAGGTTCAGGCGGAAAAGCGTTCCGGCCGGAAGCTGGCGAGCATCGGGTGACGCGCGCCCGTGGCGATTTCATAGGCCAGCAATTCGCCGACGATCAGGCCAAGCGTCGCGCCGCTATGGCTGAAGGCGACGTAATAGCCGGGAATGGCGGGCAATTCGCCCATGACCGGCTCGCCGTCGCCGGGGATCGGCTTGCGGCCGGCGCCATAGGCCGCGACCTCAAGCTTCGGATGACCGTCGAGAATTTTCGAGGCCTCGGCCAGCAGGTTGTCGAGCGTCGATTGCTTGACCGTGTAGGAACCGTCGGCATTGGTCACCACCTCGTCCGCCGCCCAATCGGCATCGACAGAGAAACCGCCATCTGGTGCAGGGCGAACGGCGACACGCGGCGTGTTCAGCACCGCTTTCAGAGGATGGTCGAGCGGCTTGGTCATCACCAGCAGCGCCACCGGCGTGCCGTCATCGATGCGCTGGCCGTCCGCCGCGGCCATGGCCGGCACCGAAGGGCCGGTGGCGAGCAGCACGGCGCCACCCTCGAAACGGTTTCCCGCGGCGGTTTGCGCGCCGACCGCACGGTCGTTTTCGACGATTACCTTCGCCGCGCCCTGATCGGTGATCAGTGTGCCGCCATTGGCCGAAAACTCCGTGAGCAGATGGGCGATCAGCGACGGCAGATCGACCCAGCCTTCGCCGGGATTGAAAATCGCGCCTTGCTTCGTGATCGTGGCGGCATCGATGCCAGGCGTGATGCTTCCGACATTTTCAGGGGCGAGATGCAGCGCGTCGTAAGCCAGAGAAACCTCATAGGCGTAGGCGGCGGCAATCTCGTTCTTGGCGTCGTCCGCATCCCAGGTCAGGCCGCCTTCGAACGACAGCCAGTCGACCTTGCCGACGCGACTGGCCAGCGTGCGGTAACGGTCGAGGCCGGCCATGCGCAGCCGGTGATAGGCGTCGGAGCGCATGCGCGCCGAATTCAGCCAGGAGAGCGAACGGCCGGATGCGCCGTTGCCGGCCGAACCGTTATTGAGAAGCGTGACGGCGATGCCGCGGCGCTGGAGCTGCACAGCGGTCGATACGCCGAAAATGCCGGCGCCGATGATAACCACATGCGAGATTTTTGTTGCGGACATGATGTGTGCTTTCATTTCGGGAGTATTGGGGAGCGATCACAGCACTTCGGCAAGGAAGCGCTTGAGGCGCGGGCTCTGCGGCGCGTCGAAGATCTGGTCGGGCGGGCCGACCTCGACGATGCGGCCCTCGTCCATGAACACGACCTGATCGGCGACGCGACGGGCAAAGCCCATTTCATGGGTGACGACCACCATGGTCATGCCTTGGCTGCCGAGATCGGCCATCAGGTTCAGCACGCCCTTGACCAGTTCGGGATCAAGCGCGCTGGTCACCTCGTCGAAGAGGATGACTTCCGGCTCCATGGCCAGTGCGCGGGCGATGGCGACGCGCTGCTGCTGGCCGCCGGAGAGGCCGCCGGGGCGATGATGCTGGCGGCTCGCCAGACCCACATCCGACAGCCGCGCTTTGGCGATGCGTTCGGCCTCTTCCTGCGACAGGCCCTTGATCTTGTTCGGCGACAGCATGACGTTTTCCAGCGCCGTGTGATCCGGGAACAGGTTGAAATGCTGGAACACCATGCCGACGCGACGGCGCAGCTTTTCCGGCTTCATGGTCAGGATGCTGTCGCCATCGATGAGGATGTCGCCAGCCTTGGGTTCGACGAGGCGGTTGAGGCAGCGCAGCAGCGTCGACTTGCCCGAACCCGAGGGGCCGATGATGCAGGTGACGCTGCCGGGCTTGACCGTGAGATCGACGCCTTTCAGCACCTCCAGCTCGCCATAGGCCATGCTGAGATTGCGCACGTCGAGGCTGCCGCCCTTGAACACCGGGCCGGCCTCTCCGCGTTTTGCGCCCTCGAGCTCGCTGACTTCCTCCATGCCGCTGGTGACGGTGGATGGCCGTTGCTTGCCGATGCGCAGGCGGTTGTCGATGAAATTGACGAGATGGGTGAGCGGCACGGTGATGACGAGATAGAAGACGCCAGCCATCAGCAGCGGCGACAGGTTGCCGGTGACAACGGCATGGTCCTGACCAACACGAAAGATTTCGCGCTCGGAGGCCAGCAGGCCCAGGAAATAGACAAGGCTCGAATCCTTGACGTTGCCGATGAACTGGTTGACCAGCGCCGGCAGCACGCGGCGGATGCCCTGCGGTACGACGATGAGGCGCATGCCCTGCCCGTAGCTCATCGACAGCGCCCGGCAGGCCTCCATCTGGCCGCGATCGACGCTCTGGATGCCGGAGCGAAAGATCTCGCCGATATAGGCGCCGGCGATCAGGCTGAGCGCGAGAATGCCGAGCGGATAGGGAGAAGGCCCGAAGAGATCGCGCCCGATGCGGGCAAAGCCCTGCCCGATCAAGAGGATGGTGACGATGGCCGGCAGGCCGCGAAAGATATCGGTATAGACGCGGGCGGGAATGCGCAGCCAGGGCGAGCGCGAAATGCCCATGATCGCCAGGATCATGCCGATGATCACGCCGAGCACGGTGGAGGCGGCGGCAAGGATCAGCGTATTTTTCAGGCCGACCGTGATCATGGTCGGCAGCACCTCGGCCATCGCATCCCAATCGAGGAAGCTTCGGCGCAGGTTTTCGAGCCAGTTCATCCGTAAAATTCCCTCAGGAAAGCGCAGGCCGTAGCCGCCTTTTTGAATGATCCCGGGCCGGGATCAGCGCCAGGGATCGCAATAGGTCTCAGGGCGTTCATGGCCCCGGCCCGCGCACGGACCGGGGCCGCGCGGCTTACTTCTTGGGAAGATATTCATCCGGCATCGGCGAGCCCGGGAACCACTTTTCGTAAAGCGTCTTCCAGGTTCCGTCCTGCATGGCCTCATGCAGCGCCTTGTTGAGCGCGGCCTTCAGCGCGTCATTGCCCTGGCGAATGACGAAGCCGGCCGGTGCGTCGAAGCTCGGGATGTTGATCGCCACTTTCAGCGTCGGATAGCGGGTGGTGTAGTCCTTGGCGGCCTCGTAATCGAGGAAGTGGGCATCGACCGTGCCGTTGTTGAGCGCCACGACGGCGGAATTGTTGTCGGGGAATTTCACCAGATCGGCATCGGTAAAGTTCTTCTGGGCGTAGATTTCCTGCAGCGTGCCCTGCACGACGCCGAGGCGCTTGCCCTTGAGCCCGGAGGCATCCTTGATCGCCGCTTCCGGGGTCAGAACGGAGAGGTAGCCGGCGAGGTAACCATCGGAGAAATCGACGGTCTTCTTGCGGGCTTCCGTCGTGCCGATGGCGGCGACGGCGACGTCGAAACGGCCATTGGCGACCGAGGGCATCAGGGCCGAGAATTCCTGGCCGGTGAAGATCACCTGATCCTTCTTGAAGCCCATGCGCTCGGCGACGTTCAGGAAAAGCTCGATGTCGAAACCGGTGAAATTGCCGTCGGCGGTGGTGAAGGTGTAGGGCTTGGCGTCGCCCATGGTGCCGACGCTGATCGTCTTGGCGTCGATGAGGCCGAGCGGATTGTCGTCGGCGAGCGCCGTGTTGGCGAGGCCGCCGGAAACGGCAAGCGTCAGGGCAAGGGCTGCGGCGCGCATCCGGCCGACAATGCCTCGAGTTGTAGCTGCAGTGGTCATCAGTTTGTTCTCCTGCTCTGGTGGTTATTTGCCGGGCGAACGAACGCGCAAGGTCGCTGGCGGACGGCAGCGTCGACCCGCGCGTCCGGCTGCCCGCTGCTGCCGTCCGGATTCAGTGCTTATCCCTCTGAGACCGGTTTCTTTCCTCATTGAGACCGGTCTCTTTCTGATTTGACGATTGTTATATTCGCATTGACCGCTCGTCAATATCTCTTGTAAAGCTTCGGTCATGGAACAGGATCAAGGCAAAGCGCCCTCCGTGACCGTCGCCGACGTGGCGCGGGCCGCCGGCGTTTCGAAGGCAACCGCGGCGCGCGTTCTCGGCGGATACGGAACCGTCAGCGACAAGGTGCGCGCAGACGTTCTCTCCGCTGCGAAAACGCTCGACTACCGCCCGAACGAGCTGGCGCGCAGCATGACCACCGGCCGCTCCGGCACCATCGGGGTTGTCGTCGGCGATATCGAAAACCCGTTCTTCAGCTCGGCCGTGCGCGGCATCACCGATGCGGCGCGGCTGGCCGGCTTTAACGTGATCCTCATCAATTCCGGCGAGGAGATCGCGGCGGAAAAGGCAGCGGTGAAGACGCTGGTCGCCAAGCGGGTCGACGGGCTGATCGTCTCGCCGGCCCGCGACAGCGATATCGAGCATCTACGCGACATCGAGCGCTCGGGCCGCCCGCTCGTTCTGCTCGACCGCGCCGTCGAGGGCTTGGCTGTCGATGCGGTGACCGCCGACGATTTCCAGGCGGGCGAAGCGGTGACGCGGCTGCTGGTCGGCCAGGGTCATCGCCGCATCGTCTATCTCACCGCCTGCGATACGCCCGATCATCGTTTCCAGACACTCGACGATCTCTATACCGGATCGGTGCGTGCCCGCGTTGCCGGCTTTCTCAAGGCCGGCGCGGAGGCTGGCATCGAGGGCATGGGCAGCTTCGTGAAGCTCGGGGCCACGAGCGTGAAACAGACCCGCGCGCAGGCACGCAGCCTGCTCGAGGCCAAGACGCCGCCAACGGCGATCATCGCGTCGGACAGCTTGATCGCGCTCGAAATCTTTCGGCTTGCCCGCGAGCTTGGCCTGCAATTGCCGCAGGATCTGTCGCTCGTCTGTTTCCACGACGCCGACTGGACCTCGGTGACCTCGCCGCCGGTGACGGTCATCCGCCAGCCGGTCTACCAAATCGGGGAAACCGCAGCGCGGATGCTGATCGACCGGCTGAAGGGCGAAGGTGGCGCGCCCTCGCATGTGACGCTCGAAACCGTTCTGATCGCACGCGGCTCGGTCGGGCCTGCGCCGACTGAAACTGCCTTGGAACAAAGCTTGGACAACAGTGTTTGACTCGCCGTGCATCCCATCCTGAAGGAGGAATTCATGGCCACCGAAAAGACGTTGAACGATCTGTTCCTAGACACGCTCAAAGACATATATTACGCGGAAAAGCAGATTCTAAAAGCCCTTCCCAAGATGGCGCGCGCGGCCCAGTCGGAAGAAGGAAAGGCCAGCTTCCTGAAGCATCGCGATGAAACCCAGGGCCAAATCGAGCGTCTTGAGCAGGTTTTCGAAATGCTGGGCAAGCCGGCGCGCGGCAAGACCTGCGAGGCCATTCAGGGGATCATTGCCGAGGCTGACGAAGTTTCGGAGGAATTCAAGGGCACTCCGGCGCTGGATGCTGGCCTGATTTCTTCGGCCCAGGCCGTCGAGCATTACGAGATGGCGCGCTATGGCACGTTGATCGCCTGGGCAAAACAGCTCGGACTCAAGGAGGCTGTGCCACTTCTCGAAGCCACGCTGAAGGAAGAACAGGCGACCGACAAAAAGCTGTCGCAGCTTGCCGAAACCGCAGCGAACAGCAAGGCGAAGGCAGCCTGATACTTCAGCCAATCTTAAAGCAATCAAGGCCGTTCCTCGTCGGGACGGCCTTTTCGTATGCATACATTCAATGGAACCATCGCCACCCGAATGGATTAATAGCCTGTGTCCCCACAGGAGAATGATCATGCCCATATTCAAGAAGACATGGGTCGCCGGTGCTTTGGCGGCGCTGATGGCTGCAACCTCTGCCATTCCGGTCAGCGCTGCGCCGCTCGTCGTCCCGCAAGTTCATAAGCAGACCGATGTCGAGACGGTCCAGTATCGCGATCGTCGCGGCTGGTATCATGGGCAGCGCGGCTATCGCTATCATCGGCCTGGCTATCGTCGTCATTCGGACGGCTGGTGGTATCCTTTGGCTGCCTTCGGCGCCGGTGCGGTGATCGGCGGCGCCATTGCCGATTCGCGCCCGGCCGAAGCTGGCGTCAATCCGCGTCACTACGACTGGTGCGCCTCGCGCTATCGCACGTATCGCGCTTCGGACAATACCTATGTGCCGCGCGCCGGCATTCGCGCCGAATGCCGTTCGCCCTATTATTAATCGGCCCGACGGGTTTGAGACTGCGCCGCATGGAAACATGCGGCGCATTTTTTATGTCAGCGGGAGCGGTCTGCCAGTCGCGCGGTGACAAGCGGTAGGGCAACGGTCGCAAGGGAACCGAAAGGCAGCTTCCGGAGAAGACGACCGGCCAGAAAGCTTGCCGCCATGGCGCCGGCGAGTTTCAGCCAGGGATAGTCGCCAAGCTGGCGATGGGCGTTGTCATCGACGCGTTGCACGCTGCTCTTTGCCAGCATCGCCGTCTCTTCCTTGACCAACGCCACCTGTCGCCGCAAGGTTTCGATATCGCTGCGCAGCTTGGCGAGCGTGCGTTCCTCGCGCATCTGGGCAAGATCGACGGGACGGACGGCGAGATCCGCCTCTCCCGTCGTTTCGGCTTCCATTTCCGCCAGATGTTCCTGCAATTGTGCCTCCGTATCGAAACCATGCGTACGGATATTGGTCATCGTCTCGCCTCCTTGCGATCGTTCTGTCCTTCAGTTTTTGCTGTGAAACAGAACGCGCCAGCCGGAAAAGCGTTCGATTGCCGGTGAATCAAGCCTTTCGGCGCAACATCAGCATCAGGAACGGCGCGCCGATCAGGGCGGAGACGAGACCGGCGGGAATCTGGTAGGGATAGGCGATCGTTCGCCCGGCCCAATCGGCCAGCACCATAAGGCCGCCGCCGAAGGCCGCCGCTACGATCATCTGCGGCCGGGCGCGAAAAAAGCCGGCCTCGCGCGCCAGATGCGGGGCCATCAGTCCGATGAAGCTTAAGGGGCCGACGCTCAAGGTGGCCGCGGCGCTCAAAAGTCCGGCAAGACCGAACAGCATCAGCCGCGCGAAGGTCAGCGGCAGGCCGAGCGCGCTGGCCGCCGAAGCGCCGAGGGGCAGGATATCCAGCCAGCGCCGCGAAGAGACCGCCACGACGATCAGAATTGCGGCGACGATGGCAACGGCCCCTGCGGTTGCGGCATCGACATTGTAGGTCGAGCCGCTCATCCAGCGCATCAGGAAGATCGCGCGGGGATCGCCGGTCGCCGAGAGAATGCCGACGACCGCATCGACCATGGCGCTGAGCGCAATGCCGGCCAGCAGCACGCGTTCCGGCGCAAGGCCGCTGCGCAACCCCATGAGAAAGATAATCGCCAGCACCGCCAGCGAACCGAGAGCGGCAAAACCGAGCTGTGCCGAAAGACCCGGTGAAGCCACGACAAAGACGGCAATCACGACGCCGAATGTGGCGCCGGCGCTGATGCCGAGCACTTCCGGGCTCGCCATCTCATTGCCGGTCAGCCGTTGCAGGATGGTGCCGGCGACAGCCAGTGCTGCCCCGGATGCAAAGGCCGCAAACACTTTTGGCATGCGCAAGGAGAGAATGTCGCCCGATGATAGCGGATCAAGCCAGGCCCATGCGGCATCGAGACCACGGCCGAGCAGTAGCCCGATCGTCAGAGCCAGGATCAGGCCGAGCAGAACCGGCAGGGCGAGCTTGCGATCCAGCCCGCGCCGCTTTGCCCGTTGGCGTGGGGCCTCGACACCGCGATGGCGGATTTTCAGGCGTGGCAGCAGCAGAAGCAGCAAGGGCGATCCAAAAATCGCGGTGACGGCGCCGGTCGGCAGAAAGTCCGACAGGGAGCCGGCGAAATATTGCACCGCGCCATCCGCCAGCCATAGCAGGGCGGCGCCGATCAGGCTCGACCACAACAGCAATTCACGCGGGCGGTTGGCGCCGGCAAGCCGCGCCAGCGTCGGCGCGACCAAGCCGATGAAACCGATCACCCCGACGGCGCTGGTGACGAAAGCGGCAAGCGCCACTGCCGCCGCGACGGCGATGAAGCGCAATTGCGAGACGGATACGCCAAGCGCCGACGCTCCTCCCTCCCCCAGATCGAGCAGCGCCAGCGGTCGCATCAGGAAAGCGGAGAGAAGCGCGATGACGCAGAGTTTCGGCAGCAGCGAAAGCGGAATATCCCAGCTTTGCTGCGACAGCGACCCCGCGCCCCAGATGAACAGGCTGACGAGGTAGCGCTCGTTGAGCAGCAGAAGAACGGCGGAAAACGCCCCGCACCACAGGCCGACGACAAGGCCGGACAGGACGAGAGAGAACGGCGAAAAGCCGCGCCGCGCGCCGATGGCGAAGACCAGCCCGGCTGCGACCGCGCTGCCGGTCAAGGCCACCAGATCGCGCCCGATCCCGAGAAGCGCGGGAAAAAACAGCGTGGCGATCGCCAGCGCCAGATTGGCGCCTGCGGAAATGCCGAGCGTCGTCGGCGAGGCAAGCGGATTACGCAACACCTGCTGGAACAATGCGCCGGATAAGGCAAGGGCAGCGCCGGCCAGCAGCGCGGTGGCCATGCGCGGCAGCGTCGCATAGAAGAGCACCATGCGGGCAACGTCGTAGCCGTTCGCAGGTGCGCTTTGCAGGGCCGGCGTGACCTGTGCCCAGGCGATCAGGGCGGCGGCGATTGCAAGGGCGGCCGTGATGGCGGCCGATCCGGCATGGTTGCCGAAGCGCATGCTGCTCATGCGGTTTCCTCCAGCCGTTCCGTCATCAGCCGGGCGAAACGCATGGCCTCGTTGATCATGCCGAAAATCAGCGCGCTTGGCATGACGCTGAAATGGCCGGGCTTGACGAAGGGCAAGGCCTGCCAGAGCGGGCTTTGCGCCAGCTTCGGCAAGACATCGCCCGGCACCGGTTCCAGCGCGATCAGTTGCGTCGAGGGATCGGTGATCCGCGCCAGGCCTTCGATGCCAATGGTCTCGAAACCCCAGTAATTGGCTGGGCCTTTCCAGACATTGGCGATGCCGATGCGCGTGAGAACGGCGTCATAAAGGCCGGGCGCGCCATAGACGCGTACATGCCGGGCATCCATGAAATTGACGAGCGCCACCGGCGGGCGCGGTTTGCGGGCGAGGCGGTCGCGGCAGTCGTCGAAGAAGACGTCCGCTTGCGCAAGAAAACGCTCGCCCTCCGCCTCGCGGCCGATTTCCGCCGCCAGCTTGCGAGTCGCTGCCGTCACCGAGGGTAGGATGTCGCCGCCATCCGGCTGATAGGTTTCGAGGCGCAGCACCTTGCCGACGCTTTGCAGGCGTTGCAGCGAGGGATCGAGATAAGGTGTCGTCAGGATCAGGTCCGGCTTCAGCGCCGCCAGTATCTCGAAATTCACCTCCCAGGAACTCCCGAGATCGATAACGCTTTTGGGCATTTCGGGTTCGATCACCCATTTGTCCCAATCCGCGAGCGAAGCCACCGCCGCCGGCACCACGCCGAGCGACAGAAGCGTCGAGGCAAGACCGTAGTCGAGGCTGACGATCTTCGGCCCGGCAGCGGCCGCCGGCAGCGGCGTCAAGGCCATGGCGCCCGCCCCCTGCAACAGGCGGCGGCGGGAAAGAAGCGCGCCGGCGATCCGGTCAGGAAACATAGGCGAGCGACAGGTCGAGCGAGGGATGCGGCATGACGTCCATGGCGATGCCGTAGATGTCGCGCAGCGTTTCGCCACGCATGATTGCGGAGGGACGGCCGCTGGCGGCGACGACGCCGCGCCGCAACGCATGGATGCCGTCGCAGAACCGGGCGGCCATGTTGATGTCGTGCAGGACGATGACGACGCTCAGGCCCTTGTCATGCGACAGGCGGCGCACCAGCGACAGAACTTCCATCTGATGGGCGATATCGAGCGCCGAGGTCGGCTCGTCGAGCAGCAGGCATTTGCTGTCCTGCGCCACCAGCATGGCGATCCAGGCGCGCTGACGCTCGCCGCCGGACAGCGTTTCGACGAGACGGTCGGCAAAGGGTTCGAGATGGGTGAGCGCCAGCGCCTCCTCCACCTTCTGCCGGTCATCCGCCGTGAAGCGGCCGAGCGCGCCATGCCAGGGATAGCGTCCGCAGGCGATCAGTTCGCGCACGGTCATGCCGGCGCCCGTGCTGACATCCTGCGGCAGATAGGCGACGTTGCGCGCGAACTCGCGCGAATCGAGGCTGGAAACGGTGCGGCCGTCGAATGCGACCTGGCCCGCCGTCTGCGCCACCTGCCGCGCCATGATCTTCAAAAGCGAGGATTTGCCCGAGCCGTTGTGGCCGACCAGCGCGGTGATTTCGCCGGCCGGAAAGTCGAGCGTCACGTCATGGAGAATGGTGCGCCCGCCGATATCGAGGCGGATGTTCTCGACGCGGAAAGCGCCGGAGCGGAGGGCGGCGGCTGGCCTGGTCTCATCATCGCTCATCGGCAGGCTCCTGGCGGCGATCGGTTCTTGGTGCCTGCTCCCTACTAAATATGACATTTTGCTTCAACTATTAAATTTCGCGCGGAAAGCGTTCGCGATCCTGCCGCTCCCGGGCGTCTATGCTACACAAGCGCACGAGGCGGCGAGAGATGTTCGCCAGTCCCGCCCCTCAGGCGGGAGACGATCAAGAAAAAGGCCAAAGGGAGAGGACCCATGAGCAACCATCTTTTCGACGCGATCCGCGCTGCCGCCGATCCCCAGGCGCCATTCATCGAAACGACGGATGGACGGCGGTGGAGCTATGGCGACATGCTCGATCTGTCCGCCCGGCTTGCCGGCGCGCTCGTGACGCTTGGCGTCAGCCCCGGCGACCGCGTTGCCGTGCAGGTCGAAAAGAGCCCGGAAGCCCTCATGCTCTATCTCGCCTGTGTTCGCGCCGGCGCGGTCTACCTGCCGCTGAACACCGCCTATACGCTGGCCGAACTCGATTATTTCATTGGCGATGCCGAGCCTCGCCTCGTGATCGTCGCACCGAAATCGCTGGACGGCGTGCGGGCGATCGCCGACAAATACGGCGCCAGGGTCGAGACGCTGGACGATGCGGGCGGTGGCTCGCTGCTCGATCTCGCCGGCAAGGCGAGTGCCGATTTCGCCGATATCGAGCGCGGCCCAGACGATCTCGCCGCTATTCTCTATACCTCAGGCACCACCGGCCGCTCCAAGGGCGCGATGCTGAGCCATGACAACCTGCTCTCCAATGCCGCGACGCTGCGCGATCACTGGCGCTTCAGCAGCGCCGACAGGCTGATCCATGCCTTGCCGATCTTCCATACCCATGGATTGTTCGTCGCCTCGAACGTGACGCTGCTCTCGGGCGCGTCGATGATCCTGCTGTCGAAATTCGATGCCGACGAGGCGCTGCGGCTGATGCAATCGGCCTCCGTGCTGATGGGCGTTCCGACCTTCTATGTCCGCCTCGTCCAGCATCCCGGCCTGACGCGGGAGGCGACCGCGAAGATGCGCCTGTTCGTTTCCGGCTCGGCGCCGCTGCTTGCCGAAACCCATCGCGGTTTTTCGGAAAAAACCGGCCATGCCATTCTCGAACGCTACGGTATGACCGAAACCAACATGAACACCTCCAACCCCTATGAGGGCGATCGCATCGCCGGCACGGTCGGTTTTGCCTTGCCGGGCGTCTCTGTCCGGGTGGTCGATGCCGATAGCGGCAAGCCGGTCGCCGACGGCGAAACCGGGATGATCGAGGTCAAGGGTCCCAACGTCTTCAAAGGCTATTGGCGCATGCCGGAGAAGACGGCCGCCGAATTCCGCGCCGACGGTTTCTTCATTACCGGCGACCTCGGCAAGATCGACGAGCGCGGTTATGTCCACATTGTCGGGCGCGGCAAGGATCTCGTCATTTCCGGCGGCTACAACATCTATCCGAAGGAAGTGGAGAGCGAAATCGACGCCATGCCGGGTGTCGTCGAAAGCGCGGTCATCGGTGTGCCGCATCCCGATTTCGGCGAGGGCGTCACCGCCATCGTCGTTCGCGAGGCTGGCTCAGATATCGACGAGCGCGCCGTGCTCGACGGATTGCAGGACCGGCTGGCGCGCTACAAGCAGCCCAAACGCGTCATCTTCGTGGAGGATCTGCCGCGCAACACCATGGGCAAGGTTCAGAAAAATGTCCTGCGCCAGACCTATGGCGATCTTTACGCTGTGAAATAGGCGAGGCGTGTTTTGCAGCCGCGGCCGATCTTCCAACCGCAGTTGTCTCGGTATTGAGCATTGAATTTTACCAACCCCTTAAATGTTCCTTATCTTTGGGTTCGTATAGGTTTGGGCAGGGACCAACAGTTGCTTGTCGAGGTTTCATGCCTCGACATGGAGATAATGACGCATTCGGCTCGCAGGGGTATATGAGTGTCGAATGCTCTCACTGGCGAGATCTATAGGGAAAACAGCACGATGCCCAAGAGGCAGACGGGACGCTGCGATGCCAAGGAAATGAAGGACGGATCGTCGCTTGGCGACAGGTCCGGCCGCGCCGGAGAGGTCGCCTCCGATCTCGCCAGCCGTTACGATTGGCTGGAAGCGATGATCAACCATGTCCCCGACTTCATCTATGCCAAGGATCGCGCCGGTCGCTTCCTGTTCGCCAACGAGGCCGTCGTCAGCGCCAACGGCCTTTCCTGCGTCGAACAGCTGATCGGCCTCACCGATACCGACCTGCACGGCCAGGCAGCGCACGACGCCAAGATCGCCGAAATCGAAAGCAGGGTGATGGAAACCGGCGAGCCCGATCTCGGCTATGAGGAACGCGCCCTGCGCGGCGGGCCGGATCGTTGGCTGATGATGTCGCGGGTGCCACTGCGCGACAAGGCCGGCAATGTCATGGGCGTCGTCGGCGCCTCGCGCGACATCACGGCCCGCAAAGGTTCAGAACGATTGATGCGCACCCAGGCGCGCATTCTTGAAATGATCGTCGGCGGCGTCGAGCTGGACGCCTTCTTTTTGGAATTTGCCAGCCTTCTGGAGGCGCTTGCGACCGGTGCGCGCGCCTGCATCCACATTGCCGGCGGGGAGCCGATCGTCGCCGGCTCGCTGCCACCGTCCGAACCAGGCAGCGACAATTGTCTTTATCTGTCGATCCCTGCGGCCGATGGCGGCGCGCATGGGCGCATCGGCTTTTCGATGCCGCCGGGACGGATGGATCGCAGCCTTCGCGAATTGCTGTCGGCGGCGGCGCGCATGGCCGGCATCGCCATCGATCGCTGGCGCGCGGAAGAGCGTATCCGTTTCCTTGCCGAACACGATGCGCTGACCGGCCTGCCCAATCGCGGCTTTCTCGAAACCCGGCTGGCGCATATCCTGCAAGACGCGGAAGCGAATGCGCGCCATGTCGCCATCGGCTTCCTCGATCTCGACAATTTCAAGCTGATCAACGATACGCAGGGGCATGGCACCGGCGATGCGCTTCTGAAGACGGTTGCGGCGCGTCTAACCGCCGCTATCGGCGAGGAGGGTCTGGTCGCGCGCATCGGCGGTGACGAATTCATCCTGGTCCTTCAGGGCGACAGTGACGGATTCGAGCCTCGCCTGCAGCATATCCGCCGGATGATCGGTCAGTCGGTGGCGCTCGACACCATCGAACTGCATGTGACCTGCAGCATCGGAATGGCCTATTTCCCCACGCATGGCAGCACGGTCTCGGAGCTTATGGCGGCGGCCGACATGGCGATGTACCGGGTGAAGGACAGCGGCCGCAACGGCCTGCAGATTTTCTCGCCCGATTTGGCGGAGGCCGCGCAGCGCCGGCTTTTGCGCGCCGAAGAACTGCGCCGGGCGCTGACGCGCGATGAATTCGTCCTTCACTACCAGCCGCAATACAATCTCGCGACGGGCGACATGACCGGCGTCGAAGCGCTGGTGCGCTGGATGCATCCGGACGAAGGGCTTATTCAGCCGAACGATTTCATTCCACTCGCCGAGGAGATCGGCATCATCGTCGATCTCGGCGCGCATGTCCTGAAAATGGCCTGTCGCGACGGAAAGCGCTGGCAAGACAAGGGCCTGCCGCCGATCCGCATCGGCGTCAACATGTCGGCGCGGCAGTTTCAGGACCCGTCGATGACGCGCCAGGTTGCCGCTGCCCTCGCTGAAAGCGGCTTGGAACCATCCCGCCTCGAAATCGAACTGACGGAAAGCCTGATCATGACCGACATCGCCGTCTCGGTACGGACGATGCGCGCCTTGACCGGCATGGGAATCGAGCTTGCGCTCGACGATTTCGGCACCGGCTATTCCAGCCTCGCGACGCTGAAGTCCTTCCCGCTGACGCGGCTGAAGATCGACAAGTCCTTCATCGCGCATGTGCCGCAGGATCGGCAGGATGCGGCGATCCTGCTGGCGATCGTCAATCTGAGCCGCAGCCTCGATCTCGACGTGGTCGCCGAAGGCGTGGAATTCCGCCACCAACTCGATTTCCTGCGCCAGGCCGGCTGTCATCATGCCCAGGGCCATTTCTTCTCCTGCGCGGTGCCGCCGGACGATATCGAACATCTTCTGGCGCGGGCCGGCGAAGGCGAGACCGTTTGGGCGCTTGCCGCAAACGGCTGATCCCGATACCAAGGGAAAAGGCGTAAGCGCGCCACCCTTGCGTGAGGAGGCAAGCGTGATCGGACATGTGGAAGACGCGGGTTTCGAGATTCTCGATCCGCGGTTCAAGGCCTGTATCGTCGATCATGCCAAGGTGGAACGGTTGTGGACCGGCGGCCGCTGGCTGGAAGGCCCCGCCTGGTTTGCTGCCGGCCGCTACCTGGTCTTCTCCGATATCCCCAACAACCGCATGCTGCGTTATGACGATGCCAGCGGTGCGGTTGCCGTGTTCCGCCAGCCCTCCAACAATGCCAATGGCAATACGGTGGACAATCAGGGCCGTCTGATCACCTGCGAACACCTCACCCGCCGCGTCACCCGTACCGATTTCGACGGCGCGACCCGCGTGTTGGTCGACCGCATCGACGGCAAGCGGCTGAATTCGCCCAACGATGTCGTGGTCAAATCGGATGGGACCGTCTGGTTCACAGACCCGCCCTACGGCATCCTTACCGACTACGAGGGCGATTATGGTGACGAAGAAATCGGCAGCTGCCACGTCTATCGCCACGATCCGGCAACGGGGAAAACCATTGCCGTCGCCACCGATTTCGACAAGCCCAACGGCCTTGCCTTTTCCCCCGATGAAAGCCTGCTTTACATCGCAGATACCGGCGGCTCGCATCGTGACGACGGCCCGCGACACATCCGCCGTTTCGCCGTGCATGATGGCGGGCGGCTGGAGGATCGCGGCGTCTTTGCGGTCTGTACCGCCGGGCTGTTCGATGGCTTCCGCGTCGATCGCGCCGGCCGCATATGGGCGAGCGCCCGCGACGGCGTGCATTGCTATGATCGGGATGGCACGCTGATCGGAAAAATCCGCCTGCCGGAACTGGTCTCCAATCTCACCTTCGGCGGCGAAAAACGCAATCGGCTGTTCATCACCGCCACCACATCGCTTTACGCCGTGTTTTTGACGACGAACGGCGCAAAGCTCGGCTGAGACGGAGCGGAGAACGCATATGAGCATTCAATTGTTCGATCTGACCGGCAAGCGTGCCCTTGTCACGGGCTCTTCTCAAGGCATCGGCCTTGCGCTGGCGCGAGGGCTTCACGAGGCTGGCGCCGAGGTGATCCTCAACGGCCGCGACGAGGCCAAGCTTCGGCTTGCGGCGCAAAACCTGCCCGGCGCGCATTGTCTTGCCTTCGACGCCACCGATCACGCAGCGGTGCGTCTGGCGGTCGATGGTTTCGAAGCCGGGACCGGGCCGATCGATATCCTCGTCAACAATGCCGGCATCCAGCACCGCGCGCCGCTGGAGGATTTTCCGGCGGAGGCCTTCGAACAGCTGCTGAAAACCAATATTTCCAGCGTTTTCAATGTGGGCCAGGCGGTGGCGCGGCATATGATCCAGCGCGGCGCCGGAAAGATCGTCAATATCGCCAGCGTCCAGACCGCGCTCGCCCGCCCCGGCATCGCGCCTTATACGGCAACGAAAGGTGCGGTCGGCAACCTGACCAAGGGCATGGCCGCCGACTGGGCCAGATACGGTCTGCAATGCAACGCCATTGCGCCGGGCTATTTCGCAACGCCGCTCAACGCCGCCCTCGTCGCCGACGAAACGTTTTCCGCCTGGCTCGAAAAACGCACGCCGGCCGGTCGCTGGGGGGAGGTCGAGGAGCTCATCGGCGCCTGCATCTTCCTCGCCTCCAAAGCCTCATCCTTCGTCAACGGCCATATCCTCTACGTGGATGGTGGTATCACGGCGGCGCTTTGAGCCGCTGACGTCGGTTGTCGACGGTCGGTTCTGGCGTCTGCGGCGAAGGCGTTACATCCTCGTGCGCTCGGCCTTGGGATCGTACATCGGCCGCAGCGAGGCTTCCGCCTCATAACGAACGCCGGCGATCTCGATCTCGTATCGGGAGGCCAGAACCTGTTCTTCGGTCTCGCCTTCGCAGGGCACATAACCCATGCCGATCGCGCCGCCGAGATAATGGCCGTAATTGCCCGAGGTGATGATCGAGACGATCTTGCCGTCGCGCACCAGCGCCTCGTTGTGGAAAACCAGCGGTTGGGCATCCTTCAGCTTGAACTGGACCATGCGGCGCTTCAGCCCCTCCGCGCGCTTGCGCAGCACGGCGTCGCGGCCGATGAAGTCGCCCTTGCCGGTCTTGACCGCAAAGCCGAGACCGGCTTCGAGAACGTGATCCTCGTCGGTAATGTCGTGGCCGAAGTGACGGAAACCTTTTTCGATGCGGCAGCTGTCGAGCGTGTGCAGGCCGCAGAGTTTGAGCCCGAATTCCCGGCCGGCTTCCTCGATCGCCTCGAAGACATGCGCCGTCTGGTCGCTGGAGACGTAGAGTTCCCAGCCAAGTTCGCCGACATAGGTGACGCGGTGGGCGCGGGCGAGACCCATGCCGATCTCGATCTCCTGCGCCGAGCCGAAGGGGAAGGCGTCATTGGAGAAATCATTCGGGCTGACGCGGGAAATCACGTCGCGCGCCTTCGGGCCCATCAGCACGAGCACGGATTCGGCGGCGGTGATGTCGGTGATCACGACGAATTCGTCGGCGCGGAGCTGCTTGCGCATCCAGGCGAGATCGCGCTGCAGCGTTGCGCCGGGCACCACGGCGAAGAATGCCGTTTCCGAAAGGCGGGTCACGGTCAGGTCGCTCTCGATGCCGCCGCGCTCGTTCAGCATCTGGGTGTAGACGATCTTGCCGGGTGCGACATCCATCTGGTTGGCGCAAACGCGCTGCAGGAAGGCGAGCGCGTCGCGCCCTTCGATGCGGATCTTGCCAAACGAGGTCATATCGAACAGGCCGACGCCGTTGCGGATGGCGAGGTGTTCCTCTTTCTGGTTTTCGAACCAGTTCTGGCGCTTCCAGGAGTAGCGATATTCCTGCTCCTGGCCCTCTTTGGCGAACCAGTTGGCGCGCTCCCAGCCGGCGACTTCGCCGAAGACGGCGCCGCGCGCCTTCAGGTGTTCATGTAAAGGCGAGCGGCGCACGCCGCGCGAGGTCGCCATCTGCCGGTAGGGGAAGTGATCGGCATAGAGAAGGCCGAGCGTTTCCGAAACGCGGTCCTTGAGATAGAGGCGGTTTTTCTGGAAAGGCTGGGCGCGGCGGATATCGACTTCCCAGAGATCGAAGGGCGCTTCGCCGTCATTCATCCATTGCGCCAGCGCCATGCCGGCGCCGCCGGAGGAGACGATGCCGATCGAGTTATAGCCGGCCGCGACCCAATAGCCTTTCAGTTCCGGAGCCTCGCCGAGATAGTAGCGATCGTCGGGGGTGAAGCTCTCCGGGCCGTTGAAGAAAGTATGGATACCGGCTGTTTCCAGCATCGGCATGCGGTTCACGGCCTTTTCGAGGATCGGCTCGAAATGTTCGAAATCTTCCGGCAGCTGGTCGAAGCAGAAATCTTCGCGAATGCCCTCCATGCCCCAAGGCTTCGCCTTCGGTTCGAAAGCGCCGAGCAGCATCTTGCCGGCGTCCTCCTTGTAATAGGCGCATTCGTCGGGAACGCGCAGTACCGGAAGACGCGACAGGCCTTCGATGGCTTCGGTGACGATATAGAAGTGCTCACAGGCATGCAGCGGCAGCGTCACGCCCGAGCGCGCTGCGAGATCGCGGCCCCACATGCCGCCGCAATTGACGACATGATCGGTTTCGATCGTGCCCTGCTCCGCGCCTTGCGCCCAGGAAACGCCGGTGACGCGGCCGTCGCGGTCGTGAACGGCGGTGACCTTGACGTTCTCGATGATCTTCGCGCCGCGCTGGCGGGCGCCTTTTGCCAGAGCCATCGCGATATTGGCCGGATCGCACTGGCCATCGAGCGGCAGATGCACGGCGCCGAGAACGTCGGAAATGTTCAGATGCGGATAGAGGGTCTTGACCTCCTGCGGCGAAATTTCCTGGACGTCGATGTTGAAGGCGCGAGCAAGACTTGCCTGACGATAGATTTCTTCCTTGCGCTCCTCGGTCAGGGCGACGGTGATCGAGCCGTTCTGGCGCATGCCCGTGGCGATGCCGGTTTCGGCCTCCAGCTTGACGTAGAGGTCGGCCGAATATTTCGCCAGCCGCGTCATGTTCTGCGAGGCGCGGAGCTGGCCGATCAGGCCGGCCGCATGCCAGGTGGTGCCGGAGGTCAACTGCTTGCGTTCGAGGAGAACGATGTCGGTCCATCCGAGCTTTGCGAGGTGATAGGCCACCGAGCATCCGGAAATACCACCGCCGATGATGACGACGCGTGCCTTTGTGGGAATATTGGTCATCGAGCTGATCCGTCGTTCGGCCACCGGCATGTCGCCCGGTCGGTCCCTGGAGTGTCAATCGGGAGAAAAGAAGAGTTGAAAGGCGCTCAAAGCGCCTTCTGCAATTCCGGCAGGGCTTCGAAGAGGTCTGCGACGAGGCCGTAGTCGGCGACCTGGAAGATCGGGGCT
>CAMFHE010000011.1 GCA_945952045.1 uncultured Rhizobium sp. | reverse complement strand
GCGCTGTGCATGCGCATATCCACTACCGCACCTTCATCAACGGCAACCGCACCGTGGTCTTCCCGGCCAGCCCCGGCTCATATGCATCAGAACGCATGGGCTGAAACGACGCGTTTCGGCCCCGCATCTACCCTCAAAAATCCTGGCGATCGGGCAGGATGCCGCGAAGAATCGTTTCGGCGATCGTCGTGGCGGCCTTGTCGTAATCTTCCGCCTTCAGGCGCGGTTTCCTCAGCGCATCGACGGCCACCGGCTCGAAGTCGGAGTAGAACTGGGTCGCGGCCCATAGCATGATGAACAGGTGGCGCGGATCGACCGGCAGCATCTTTCCGGCGGCAATCCAACCCTCGACGACGGCGACATGGCTGTCCGTCACCTTGCGGATATGCTCGCGATCCTTCTTGGTCAGAAAGCGGGCGCCCTGGATGATCTCGCTGGCGAACAGCCGGGATTCGGCCATGTTCTTGCGCGTATAGTCCAGCTTCGCCTTGATATAGAGGTTGAAGGCCTCCGCCGGCTCGCGTTCGGGCGAAATGTATTTCAGCGCATCGTCCCAGCTCGCCAGAAGATGGGCGATGATCGCGGTATAAATCTCTTCCTTGGAGGAGAAATAATAATAGACATTGGCCTTGGGCAGGCCCGAGGCCTCGGCGATTTCGGCAATGCGCGTGCCGTCGAAGCCCTTGCGCGCGAAAATCTCGATCCCGGCCTTAATGATCAGCCTGATGTTGCGCTCGCGAATGCGCTCTTCCGGATCGCGTGCTGCCCTTGCCATGCGTCTTGGCCTCCGTTCCGCCGTCGTTTCTGCCAGCAATCCTGCGTGGTGGCGACTTGATTCTTTCGCAATTCCCGCCTTTTCGAGCGAAATGCAAGCAATGTCCCTATCGCACAAACTTGACGAGTTGGTCAAAAAAATCTGACCAACTCGTCATTTTTATGCTTTTTGAAAGTTGACACTTTGGTCAGCTTTTGTCTAGTCTCCGGGTCAATGGACGAGCGGGGAGGGCGCGGGATGCCGGCAAGACTGAGAGAAGCGATGGCGCAGACGCTCGCCGGCTGGGAGGCGGACCTGCCTAAGGCCTGGCGCGCCGCACTCGGCTACATCGGCGACGATTTCGACCGTGTCGATCCGGATCTGGATTTCGAGGCCTGGGAGCCGATCTTTCCGGCACGGCGCGACAAGACCTTTCCCGGACAGCCGAAGGGTGCGCATATCCTCGCCGCCTTCGACGGGATTGCGCCAGGCGGCGTGCGCTGCATGATCCTTGGCCAAGACCCCTATCCGGAGCCCGGTTTCGCCACGGGGCGCGCCTTCGAGGCGGGCAATCTCGCGGGCTGGACCGAGCTCGACAAGATGTTTTCCAAAAGCATCCGCGCCTATATGCAACTGATCGCGGCAGCGCGCCTTGGCGATGAAACGCTGTCGCGCGATTTCGACCGCTGGCCCGATGTGCGCCGCCTGCTTTGCGATCCTACAGCTGGATTTGAGTCGCCAAGCGCGGTCGCCGATCGCTGGGTCGACGAAGGCGTGTTGCTCCTGAATGCCTCGCTGACGCTGTCGCGCTTTCGCGTCGATATCGACCCGCATCAGTCGCGCGGACATCTGCCTTTCTGGCGTCCGCTGATGCTGCGGGTTGTCGAACGCCTGCTGGCGCGAGGCGAGCCGATCGTCTTTCTCGGCTTTGGCGATGCGGCGGCGGATATTTTTGCCGCGTCCGGCATTCGCGAGGGGCTGTCCGGCTCCGTCGGTTATGTCCAGCGCGCCCATCCGGCCTTTGCCGATCAGGTGCTCGGCCGCGAAAACCCGTTCCTTCTTTGCAATTCCTATCTGGAGACGATGGGCGCTCAGCCCGTCGCGTGGTGAACCATGGCTTCTTCCGCTGAATATGATTTCATTGTCGTCGGTGCCGGCTCGGCGGGCTGCGTCGTCGCCAACCGTCTGTCGAAGGATCCCGCAAACCGCGTGCTGCTGCTCGAAGCCGGCGGCAGGGATCGCAATCCGCTCTTTCGCCTGCCGATGCTGATGGGCAAGCTGTTCCATTCCGGCATCTACAACTGGCACTACCACACCGAGCCGGAACCCTCTCTCGACGGCCGTTCGCTCTACTGGCCGCGCGGCAAGGTTCTGGGCGGAACCTCGACGATCAACGGCATGATCTATGTGCGCGGCAATCGCCACGATTACGACCGCTGGGCGCAATCCGGCCTGCCGGGCTGGTCCTATGACGAGGTGCTGCCGGCGTTTCGACGCTCCGAAGCCCATGTCCAGCGCAATGGCGAATTCCACAGCGCCGATGGCGAGCTGACCGTTTGCCGGGCGCGTGGCCATAATCCGCTGATGGACGTCTTCTGCGAAGCGGGCCAGCAGGCCGGCTATCCCGCCAATGACGATTTCAACGGCGCAAGCCAGGAAGGTTTCGGCCGCTACGATTTCACCATCCGAAAGGGCAAGCGCTGGTCGACCTCATGGGCCTTCCTGCGCCCCGCCCTTGGCCGCCCCAACCTGACGGTGCTGACGGGCGCGGAAACCACGCGCCTCATCGTCGAAAACGGCCGGGCGCGCGGCGTCGAATATCTGAAGGACGGCAAGCTCGAAAAGGTTTTTTCGCGCGGCGAGATCATCCTGTCTTCGGGCGTTGTCAATTCGCCCAAGGCCCTGCTCCTCTCCGGCATCGGCCCGGCCGACGAATTGCGGGCGCTCGGGATTGCGCCGGTGCATGACTTGCCCGGCGTCGGCAAGAACCTGCAGGACCACGTCGATTGCGTGATGAGCTGGGAATGCCGCGAGCCGATCACCCTGTTTGGCGATCTGCGCGCCGACAAGCTCATTCCGGCGGTGGCGCAAGGCATGCTGTTCGGCGAAGGCATCACCACAACCTTTCCATATGAGGCGGGCGCCTTCATCCGCTCGCGCGACGATCTCGTCGCGCCGGATATCCAGCTGCATTTCATGCCGGCGCTGGAAAAGACCGCCAACCTGCATTTCCCCAATCCTTTCGCCAAAAAGCAGGCGGTGGAGGCCAATCACGGCTTTACGATCCGCGTCGGTCCGGTCAATCCGGTCAGCCGGGGTGAAATCACGCTGCGCTCGGCGAACCCGACCGACAAGCCGAAGATTCTTGCCAACTATCTCAAGGATGAGTTCGACATCCGCACGATGATCGACGCCATCCGGCTGACGCGCGAGATCGTCGGCCAACAGGCCTTCGACCGTTATCGCGGCAATGAACTGGCCCCCGGTCCCACCGCCCTCGACGATGCGGCGCTGACGCGCTGGCTGCGGGCGACGGCGATGACCACCTTCCATCCGGTCGGCACCGCCAAGATGGGCAACGATCCCATGGCGGTGGTCGATGCACGGTTGAAGGTCCATGGCATCGAAGGTCTTCGGGTCGCCGATGCCTCGATCATGCCGGTCATTTCCAGCGGCAACACCAATGCGCCCGCCATCATGATCGGCGAAAAATGCGCCGAATTCATCCTGAATGCATAAGGAGAGATCGATGATCCTCGAACACCGCACCTATACTTTCAAGCCCGGCACGGTCGACAAATGGATGAAGAAATACGAGGCCGACGGTCTGCCGGTTCAGAAGCGTCACCTCAACAAGTTCGTCGGCCTTTACGCTTCCGAAATCGGAACGCTGCACACCACCGTTTTGATGTGGGCCTATGACAGTCTGGCCGATCGCGAGGCGCGCCGTTCGGCCATGTATGCCGATCCGGACTGGCAAAAATTCATCTCCGAGGTCTGGGCGCTGGATGCGATCCAGAAGCAGGAGGTGATGATCATGAATCCGGCTTCGTATTCGCCGCCGCTGTGACAACGCCTGACCAACGATAAACCTCAAGAAAGAAAAGGGAACCGACATGACAGACAAGACTGGGACGCCGATGCACCATTCCATGAACCGCCGTGCATTTCTCCAGGTGAGCGCCGGCGCGGCAGCGCTCGGCTTCGCCGCCACCATCCTTCCAGATTTCGCCAAAGCCGCTGGCGGGCTGGTCGCGCTTGTTCACACCCAGGCTGCCGGCGACAATGGCCCGGTCGACCAGATGATCGCCAAGCTGAAGCAGCTTTCAGAGGAAAAAGGCTTCGAATACCGCGCTATCTATGCGCAGGATCCGGCAACCTACGAGACCGTCTTCCGCACGCTCGGCGATGCCGGCGCGTCCATCATCGTCTCGACCTTCAACGAGGTGGCCGAGCCGTTCAAGGCGCTGGCGCCGTCCTATCCGGATACCAAGTGGATCCAGCTGTTCGGCGATGCCTTCGAACCCGCCATCCCCAATGTCGTGACTGTTTCTTACGACTATTATCTCGGCTGCTATCTCTCCGGCGTCTTTGCCGCGCGGATGTCGACGACCGGCAAGATGGGCTTCATCGGCGGCATTTCCATTCCGCCGATCAATGCCGATTTCAACGCCTTCAAGGCTGGCGTGCAGTCCGTCAAGCCCGATGCGACGGTGACCGCCGCCTTTGCCGGTTCCTTCCAGGACCCGGCAAAGGGCCAGGAAATCGCCACGCAAATGTACAATAGCGGCATCGACTACATCCAGACCGATGCGGCCGCTACCGATGGCGGCATCATTGCCGCCGCCAGCGAGCAGGAAGGCCGCATGGTCAGCTGCCTGGCGCCGGCGCAGTTCCAGCTCGGCCCGAAATCCGTCATCTCCATCGTCGGCCTCGATTTCGGCGTCTCGCTCTACAACGAAGTCACCAATGCCGTCGGCTCCGGCTGGAAGGGCGGCGTGCATGAACATACCGGCCTCGGCACCGGCGTCATCGACTTCATTCCCTCGCCGATCTTTGCAGAGCAGGGGCCGGCGGCGCTGACCGCCAAGGCCAAGGAGGCTCTCGTCGAAGTCGACAAGGTGCGCGCCGGCATTCTGGACGGATCGATCAAGATTCCGTTCAATACCACGCTCTGAGCTTGTCCAGGCCGGCCCTTCGGGGCCGGCTGGCAAGCCTTGGCGACAAAGTCGGCGGGTTCGCGAACGTGATAGCGTTGACGGTCGCGGCCCTTGCTCTCTGATGGGATCGATAGCATGTCCAACCTTCCGAAATCCGCGCTGGAATGCCGTGATGTCACCGTGAAGTTCGGCGACGTCACCGCGCTGTCGGGTGTTTCCGTTGCCTTTGCGGCCGGCCAGATCCATGCGGTCGTCGGCCAGAACGGCGCCGGCAAGACGACCTTTGCCCGCGTGACGGCAGGGCTGGTCTCGCCGACGACCGGCGCTGTCGATGTGATGGGCCGGGAGATCCGCACCGGCCATGTCGGCGAAAGCCGCGCGGCGGGCGTCGAGCTGGTGCATCAGAGTTTTGCGCTGCCGCCCTCCTTCACCGTGGCCGAGGCGATGGAATTCGGTGCCACCGGCAAGGGCGGCATCTACAGCCGCAAGGGGCTGGCCGACAAATGGCGGGCGCATCTGGCCGGTCTCGACGTGCAGGTCGATCTCAACAAACGCATTCGCGACCTGCCGATCGAAACCCAGCAGGGCATCGAGATCGCCCGTGCGCTGGTGACCGATGCGCGTGTACTCATCCTCGATGAGCCCACGGCCGTGCTTTCGCCTGCCGGGATAGAGATGCTGTTTGCCCGTGTCCGCCGCCTCAAGGAGCGCGGCGTTACCGTCATCCTTATCCTGCACAAGATCCGCGAGGTGCTCGGCATCGCCGATACGGTGACGGTGCTACGTGGTGGGCGCAAGGTCGAGGGACCGCTCGATATCGCCGATGTTTCCGCCGAGCGGCTGGCCAACCTGATCGTCGGCGACGCCATCGCCAAGACGCTGGGGCAGCAGGATCGCGACGCCCTCGTCGGGACACGGCCTGCGTCGGGCGAAGATGTCGGAGGGCCCGGTAAGGCCAGTGGCCCCACCGTTCTCGCCATGCGCGCCGTTTCCACCCGCCCCGACAATGAAGGCATCGCGCTTGATGGCATCGACCTCGATATTCGCCCCGGCGAAATCGTCGGCATTGCCGGCGTCGAGGGCAATGGCCAGAAAACGCTGGTGCGGGCAATTTCGGCGCTTGCCGATCTGGCTACCGGCACTATCGGCCTTGCCGGCCAGGACGTGACGACGCAGCCGCTCGCCAATCGCCGCGCCGTCGGCCTGCGCATCATTCCCTTCGAGCGCAACGTCGAAGGCCTGAGCCTGACAAGTTCGTTGTGGCAGAACTGGAGCGCGCGCGAACTGCTGCAAGGCAGCCTGCTCAAGGTGATCCGCCCGGCCGCGATCCGCGAGGCCTGCGACCGTTCGCTGAAGCAATGGAGCGTCCACTATCACAGCTGCGGCCAGCGCGCCGGCTCGCTTTCGGGCGGCAATGCCCAGAAGGTGATTTTCGCGCGCGAGGTCGATGCGGATGCCAAGCTGATCATCGCCGCCCAGCCGACGCGCGGTCTCGATATCGGCGCCACGGCCTTCGTCTGGCAGGCGCTCAGGCAAGCGCGAGACCGGGGTGCTGCGATCCTGCTGATCTCCTCCGATCTCGACGAACTTTTCGATATTTCCGACCGCGTCGTGGTGATGTTGTCCGGGCGCATCAACGGAGAATTCCGCGCGCCCTTCGACATCGCCTCGGTGGGCGCGGCCATGACCGGTGCTGCTGCGAGGGCACACGCATGAAAGACAGTCTCAACACCGTTGTCCGCAGCCTGATTTTTGTCGTCTTCGCGCTGGTGCTCTGCGCGGTGGTCTTCCAGTTTGCCGGCTATAATTCGCCCGTCATGCTGTGGGCTGTGCTGGATGGCGCCTTCCTGCGCAGTGGCGCCATCGAGCAGAGCCTGCGCTGGGCGCTGCCGCTGTTCATCACCGCCGTCGGCGTCAGCATTTCCTTCCGCGCCGGCTTCTTCAACATCGGCGCACAGGGCCAGTTCTATGTCGGGGCGATTTGCGCCGCCTTTGCGGCGGAAGCCTTCAAGGGCGGGCCGGCCTGGCTGGTCATCCCGGCGCTGTTGATCTCTGGCATGGCGGGCGGCGCGCTCTGGGCGCTGTGGCCGGGCCTGCTGCGTCTGCGCTCCGGCACCGACGAGGTGATCACCACGCTGATGGGCAATTTCCTCGCCGGGCTGCTTCTGGTCTACGTTACCTCCGGGCCGCTGAAGGACCCGTCCGGCTCCGGCCAGCAGGCCTCCAGCCGTCCCCTCGATGCCGCCTATCGCCTGTCGAATTCGCTGGGGCTTTCGCCGACGATCATCGCCATCGCCGTCATCGTCGGCATCGCGATGTGGCTTCTGGTCAACCGCACCGCCTTTGGCGTATTGGCGAGCCTGGCCGGACGCAACGGCACGATGGTGGAATGGCAGGGCGCGCGCCTGTGGAAACTCGGCCTGTCGAGCTTCCTGATATCAGGTGCGCTGGCGGGTCTCGCCGGCACCATCGAATTTATGGGGCCGAACGGGCGCATCGCCTCCGGTTTCCTGCCGGCGCATGGCTTCACCGCGATCCTGATCGCGCTCGTCGCCAATCTCTCGGTGGTGGGAACGGCGGTCGCCTCCATCTTCTTCGGCGGTCTCGCCTCGGCGGCACTTTATCTGCCGATCATGGCCGGCCTGCCGGCGGCGGCAATCGATATCATCAATGCGGCGATCGCGCTGTTCATCACCGCACGCTCGAAACTCATCGACAAGGTGCTGCGTCTGGGAGGACCTGCGCAATGAACGAGATCATCATCGCTATCCTGCGTTCGGGAACGCCGCTGATCTACGTCACGCTTGCCGGCGTCATCGCCCAGCGGGCAGGGGTCTGGAACCTCGGCCTCGAAGGCCTGATGATCATCGGCGCCTGCGCCACGATCGTCGGCATCATGGTCACGAAATCCGTGGCCGCCGCGCTCCTCATCGCAATCGTGATCTGCATGCTGGCCTCCATCCTGCTCTGGTTCGTCATCGACAGGCTGAAGGCCAATCCGATCATCGCCGGCCTCGGACTCACGGGGCTCGGCGTCGGCGGCACGGCGCTGGCGGTCCAATCGATCTTCGGCAGCCAGGCGACGGTTACCGCGCCCTTCGGTCTTCCCAAGCTGGGGCCTGCCTTCGGCGCTTACGGCGTGCTGTCGGTTGCGGTCGCGGCCATGCCCTTCGTCGTCTTCGGCATGTGGCTGCTTCTCCGGCGCACCCGCTTCGGCCTGCGGCTTGCTGCCTGCGGCGAACATCCCTTTGCCGCGCGCGGCGTCGGCGCCAATCCGTCGCGGATGCGCCTCGTGGCGCTCTGCATCGGCGGCGTGCTCTGCGCCATCGGCGGGGCGGAACTGGCAGCCGGCAGCCTGCAATTCTTCGCGCAGGGCATGACGGCCGGACGCGGCTTCATGGCCTTCGCCGCCGTCATCTTCGGTGCGTCGCATCCCGTCGCCGCAACCTTCGCCGCTCTCTTCTTCGCCGTTGTCGGCGCCATCGGCATCCGCGCGCAATTGATGTTCGGCGACCGGATCCCGCATGACCTGTTGCAGGCTTTGCCCTATCTCGCCACCATCTTCGGCGTCTGGCTCTCCGGCAAGCTGCGCGGCGGTGCAAAGGCGGCAAGCTCCTTTGCCGAACTTCGGGATCAATAGGCTCCGATCAACCGACTTTTCCGGGACACCGTTCATGCGCGAAATCCTCATCCGCAATGCGACCATCGTGGCCATGGACGCCACCCATGGCGCGACACCCTTTGCCGGCGATCTCCTGATCGAGGACGGTCGCATCACAGCGATCGGCACAGGCCTTGCCGCTTCCTCCGATGCCCAGGTTGTCGACGGGCGCGGCAAACTGGTCATGCCCGGACTGGTCAATGCCCATACCCATTCCAGCGAGACCTTCCTGCGCGGACGCTACGAGCGGATGCCACTGGAGGTCTGGCTGCTCTATGCCTATCCGCTGCTGATGAACGATCCCATCGGCGAGCGCCTGCTTTATCTGCGCAGCCTGCTTCTGGCGATGGAATCGCTGCGCAATGGCGTGACGACGCTGTGCGACGATTTCTTCGACCCGCCCCGGCACGATCTCGACCGTCTCGCCGCCGTCTTCCGCGCCTATGACGATGCCGGCATCCGCGCCAATGTCTCAAGTGCCGCGATGAACGTCCATACGCTGGACGCCTTGCCCTTCGCGCGCGAAGTCATGCCGGAAAAGCTGCAGGCATTGCTCGATTTCGGCCCGCCGATGACGGCGCAGGCCTATATGGACTATTGCCGTTCGGCCTTTGACCGCCTGCATGGAACGTCTGGACGCGTCAACTTCATGATCGCGCCCTCCGCGCCGCAGCGCTGCACGCCCGATCTCATGGCGGCCTGCATGGATCTGGCGGTCGAAAAGCAGGTGCCGTTCCACACCCATGTGCTGGAAACCAAGACGCAAGGCGTGACCGGCCCGATCCTCTACGGCAAGTCGCTGATCGCCTATCTCAGCGATCTCGGCCTGTTGAAACGCAACACCACCATTGCCCACTCCGTCTGGGTCAGCGACGAGGATATCCGGTTGATGGGCGAGGCCGGCGTTTCCGTCGCCCATAATGCGGCGTCGAACCTGAAGCTCGGCGCGGGCTTTGCCCCCATCCGCCGCCTGCTCGATGCCGGCGTGACGATCGGCCTCGGGACGGACGGCGTTTCCTCCAACGATACCTCGCGCATTTTCGACGTCATGCGCGTTGCCGGCCTCGTCCATAGCGCTGCCGGTCCCGACTACGACAAGTGGCTGAAGGCGGAGGAAATCCTCACCATGGCGACCATCGGCGGCGCGAGGACTGCGATGCTGGAGCATGTCACCGGCTCGCTGGAGGTCGGCAAGGCGGCCGATCTTCTGGTGCTCGATCTGCGCCGCTATCCGTTTACGCCGCTCAACGATATCGCCAGGCATCTCGTCTATTCGGAAAACGGTTCCTCCATTGAGACGGTCATGGTCGCGGGTCGGATCGTCATGCAGGAGGGCCGGCTGACGACGGTGGACGAAGAAGCCGTCTTTGACGAGATCGCCGAGCTGGTGCCCGCCTATCTCGCCGAGCATGCCGAACTCGAGCGCCGCAATGCGATCTTCGAACCCGTCATGGCCGAAATCCATCGCCGCTCCACGCAGATGGATATTTTCCTCAACCGCTATCAGGGCGATATGACCTGAAGCGTCGGCACGCTGCAAAAGGCCGTTCCTTATGCCCGCATTGGAACTTCTAATTTTCCAGCGCTGCTAAAGATTTCTACCCTGATCCTCGTCGAATGGATGCGGTTTGCCGCGGGATCAGGGAGTTTTCGAATGAATATGTTTGCCAGGGGAATGCCGAACCAGCTTCTGCGGCTGCAGGAGATGCACAATGGCGAAAAGGTCCAGCCGACCTTTTCCGCGGCCGAAATGGAGCGGCGGCAGAATGCCATGCGCCGTATCCTCGAAGAGCTGAAGCTCGATGCGGCGATCCTGACCTCCTATCACAATATCTGCTACTTCTCCGACTTCCTCTACTGCTCTTTCGGCCGGCGCTACGCTTTCGTCATCACGCCGCAGAAGGCGACCTCGGTTACCGCCGGCATCGATGCCGGCCAGCCCTATCGCCGCACCTTCGGCGACAACATCACCTATACCGACTGGCAGCGCGACAATTTCTTCCATGCGCTGCAACAGCTGCTGCCCAAGGTGTCGCGCATCGGCATCGAGTTCGATCAGGTGAACCTCGACCTGCGCCGTCTGCTGGAAGAGGCGTTTCCGACTGTCGAATTCGTCGATATCGGCTCGCCGACCATGTGGCTGCGTACGATCAAGTCGGCGGAGGAAATCGTCCTTATCAAGGAAGGGGCTGCCACGGCCGATATCGGCGGCGAGGCGGTCGCAAAGGCTGTGCGGGAAAACGTGCCGGAATACGAGGTGGCGCTGGCGGGAACGCAGGCCATGGTGCGCCATATCGCCAACCGTTTTCCCCATGCCGAGCTGATGGATACCTGGGTCTGGTTCCAGTCCGGCATCAACACCGACGGCGCGCATAATCCGGTGACCTCGCGCCGGGTGCAGAAGGGCGACATTCTCTCGCTCAACTGCTTCCCGATGATCGCGGGATACTACACGGCGCTGGAGCGCACGCTGTTCCTCGATCATGCCAGCGACGAACACCTGCGCATCTGGGAGGTCAACTGCGCCGTTCACCGCCGCGGCCTCGAGCTTCTGAAGCCCGGCGCGCGTTGCGGCGATGTCGCGACGGAGCTGAACGAAATCTACCGCCAGCATGGCCTGCTCGGCTATCGCTCCTTCGGCTACGGCCATTCCTTCGGCGTGCTTTCGCATTATTACGGTCGCGAGGCCGGCGTGGAACTGCGCGAGGACATCAACACCGTGCTGCAGCCCGGCATGGTGGTTTCCATGGAACCGATGCTGACGATCCCCGAGGGCATGCCGGGCGCCGGCGGTTATCGCGAGCACGATATCCTCGTCATGACCGAGACCGGTTCGGAAAACATCACGGGCTTCCCCTTCGGCCCGGAGCGTAATATCCTTCCCGCCTGACCCGTCCGCGGGCAACTTGAAACGGGCCGCCCGATCGGCCCGTTTCCTTTTGGAAGCGTGCCGAGCCCTTGAGAAACATTCCGACCGATCTCCTGCGCACCTTCCTCGCGGTCATCGACCTGCGCAGCCATACCCGTGCCGCCGAACAGCTCGGCCGCACCCAGCCGGCCATCAGCCTGCAAATGAAGAAGCTCCAGGAGCTTCTCAACGTTCCCCTCTTCGCCAAGGATGCCAGCGCCCAGCCGACGGAAGCTGGCGAACTCGTCGCCAGCTATGCGCGGCAGATGCTGACGCTCAACGACGAGATGGTTCTGCGTCTCTCCAAGCGCGACCAGCAGGGCAAGATCCGCTTGGGGATTCCCAACGACTATGCCGATCATTTCCTGCCGAAACTGATGCCGCGCCTGGCGCGCAGCGGCCATGATTTCCGTTTCGAGGTCGTCTGCGATCTCTCGCATGTGCTGCTTCAGGGCTTGCGCAACGGGCTTTACGACATCGTCGTGGCGATGACGCCGGACGGGCCGGCGGAAGGCGCGTTCATGACCTGGAAGGAGCCGCTGGCCTGGGTCGGCGACGATGCGACCTCTGTGGTTACGGATGGCAATGCCAATCTGCGCATCGTCTGTTATCCCGAAGGCTGCCTTTACCGCCGCGCCATGTTGACCGCGCTGCAGCGGGACGGGCGCGGCTACGATCTCGTCTATACCAGCCCCAGCCTTGCCGGGCTGGAAGCGGCGGTTGGCTCCGGTTTCGGCAATACGGTTCTTGCACGGCGCATCGTGCCGGCAAAGCTTGCGAAACTCGACGACACCCTCGGCCTTCCCAGGCTGGCGGATGTCGTCGTCGGCATTTATCTGAGCTCCGATCGCAAGCGTTCGGCGGTGGCCGAGAGCTTCGCGGCGCATTTCGCGGATGCCTTTCTCGCCGGCACCCGCGAAGATTGATCAGCCGCGCCGCAGCCGGCGGATGAGGTTCAGGGCCAGGAACAACGTGATGGAAACGGTGGTGAGCAGGCTCGCCGCCGCCATGATCGTCGGGTTGATTTGGTCGCGAATGCCGGAAAACATCTGGACCGGCAGGGTGCGCTGCTCGGCGCCCGTCAAGAAGAGAGCGACGATCACCTCGTCGAAGGAGACGGCGAAGGCGAGCAGCGCGCCGGAAACGATGCCGGGCAGGATGAGCGGCAGCGTGACGGCGAAGAAGACGCTGACCGGTCCGGCCCCGAGGCTGGAGCCTGCCCGCGTCAGGTTGGCGTCATAGGTCGAGAGCGACGAGAGCACCGTGATGACGACGAAGGGGATGGCGAGGCCCGCATGGGCAAGCACCAGTCCGGTGCGCGTATTGGTCAGTCCCAGCGGGCCGAAGAACATGTATGCCCCGACGGCGACGATGACGACCGGCATGATCATCGGTGAGATCATCAGCGCCATCACCGCCTTGCGGGCAGGAAAGCCGGGTCTGGCGATGCCGAGCGCCGCCAGCGTGCCGAGCAGCGTGGCGAGCAGGGTGCTGAAGGTCGCCGCGATCAGGCTGTTCAAGAGGCTTTGCGTCCAGCGCGCATTCTCGAAGAAATCCGCATACCAGCGCCAGGAATATTCGGCGATCGGGAAGGTGAAGAACGGGTCCTTCGATACCGACAGCGGAAAGACGACGAAGAGCGGCCCGATGAGAAAGGCGAGCACTGCGAAGGCGAAGGCGACGACGGCGAGACGGCAAAGCCGCTCGCTGCGCGTCGCATAGGAAGGAAGCCACATGAGGATCATCCAAGCTTGATGCGCTCCGCGCCAACGAGGCGCAGGAACAGGAGATAGATGGAAAGCGTCATGACCAGCAGCAGGCAGGCCAAAGCCGCCGCCATGCCCCAGTTCAGGTCGCGGTTGATATAGGTGGCGATGAAGTTCGAGATCATCTGGTCGCGGGGGCCGCCGACCAGCGCCGGCGTGATGTAATAGCCGAGCGACAGGATGAAGGTCATCAGGCAGCCGGCGGCGACGCCCGGCAATGTCTGCGGCGCATAGACCCGCCAGAATGCGGAGATCGCCGGTGCGCCAAGGGATCGGGCCGCCCGCATCTGGCCCTCGGGAATGGTTCTCATGACAGAAAGGATCGGCAGGATGGTGAAGGGCAGCTGGATATGGGTCATGGCCGTCACCGTGCCGAAGCGCGTGAGCATGAGCTGCAGTTTCTCGGTGGTCAGGCCCAGCGCCAGCAACGCCTGGTTGATCACCCCATCGGTCTGCAAAAGCACAACCCAGGCGGTGGTGCGCACCAGAAGCGAGGTCCAGAGCGGCAGCAGCACCATCAGCAACAGGACGCCGGCGATGCGCGCCGGCGCCAGCGAGATGACATAGGCGGTCGGGAAACCGAGCAGCAGGGTTGCGACGGTGACCAGACCGGCGATCCACAGCGTGCGGCCGAGAATATCGAGGAACACGGCCTGATCCTTCGCGACCGAAACAATGCCGCCATTGGCATCCTGCGCGAGATCGACCGACGTCAGCAGATAATAGGGTGTCACGGGGGAGGCATTGCGCTTGATGATCGCCCAGAGATCCGGTTCGAGCCAGACCGGATCGATGGCGGCGAATTGGGGGGCGAGCGGGCCGGCGGAAAAACCGTCCAGCTTGCGCGTTACCGACATGATGCGGCTGCGCATGCCGGCGCTTTCATAGTTCAGGCGCTTGCCGAGCGTGGCGGCGGTGTTGTTCTGCCGGGCGCGGGTGAGATCGGCGGCAAGCGCTGCGAAGACATCGTCGCCCGGCGTCGTGCGTCCGTCCCAATGCGCAAGCGCCTGCGTGGTCGCCGGCAGGATATCGCCGACTTCCGGATTGCGCAGGGCGGTCGTCAGGAATACGCCGATCGGCGCGGCGAAGGTGACGAGCAGGAAGAGGAGCGCCGGCAGCGCCAGCGCCAGCGCCCGCAGGCGGCCCGGCCGTTCGGCCCGGCGCAGTGCGGCGCCGAGATCGGGGCCGGTAAACGGTGTGGTCAGTGAGATCGTCTCGGCCATGGCTACCTCGTCAGCATTCTGCAATCGGTGGCGCGGCAGCAAAGCGTCACCGTATCGCCCGGCATTGCCGCCGCCCCGGCCGCCGCCGGCAGCGACGCAACCAGCGCGGCATCGCCAAAAGCCTCCAGCGAGAGGCGCACCCGGTCGCCGAGAAATGTCCGGTCGAGCACGCGGGCCGCGATGCGGTTGTCCATCTCTTGGAGGTCGCCGCTCCCGAGCGAGAGGCGTTCGGGGCGCAGGGAAACGGTGACGCCGGCGCCGTGGCCTGTTGCTGCGCCCGTTGCGAAAAGCCGGCTGCCATCGGCAAGCCGCACCACGCCGAAACCGTTCTCGGTGCCGAGGAATTCGCCGGAGAGCGTGTTGTTGTCGCCGATGAAACCGGCGACGAAGCGGTTTTCCGGCTGGTCGTAGAGCGTCACCGGATCGGAAAGCTGCTGGATGCGGCCCTCATGAAAGACGGCGATGCGATCCGACATGGTCAGCGCTTCCAACTGGTCATGGGTGACATAGACCATGGTGATGCCGAGGCTCTGCTGGATCTTGCGGATCTCGACCTGCATGTGCTCGCGAAGCTGCTTGTCGAGCGCCCCGAGCGGCTCGTCCATCAGGATCAGCTTCGGATTGAACACCATGGCGCGGGCCAGCGCCACGCGCTGTTGCTGGCCGCCGGAAAGCTGGGCCGGGCGGCGCTCGCCAAACCCGCCGAGCTTGACCATGGCCAGCGCTTCCGCTGTGCGCCGCGCCGCCTCCGCTCCGCGGACGCCGCGATAACGCAAGGGAAAACCGACATTTTCCGCGACCGTCATATGCGGGAAGAGGGCGTAGTTCTGAAAGACGAAACCGATGTCGCGCCGCTCCGGCGGCAGGCGCTCCACCGCCTGTCCCTCCAAGAGGATGCGCCCGCTGGTCGGCTGCTCGAAACCGCCGAGCATCATCAGCGTCGTCGTCTTGCCGGAGCCGGAGGGACCGAGCATGGTCAGGAATTCGCCGCGGCGAACGGAAAGATTGAGATCCTCGACAACGAGCGTGCGCCCGTCATAGGTCTTCTGCACGCGTTCGAAGGCGACCATGGTTTCCGGGGTCAGCGGCGGCGCCTCGTCGAGGCGCCGCCTTTCCAATGTCATCGTGTTCATCATCTCGCCCCTCAGTTGGAAAGCCAGGTGGTGAAACGCTTGCGGATCTCGTCGCCGTGATCGGCCCAGAAGCCATTGTCGAGGGTCAGCGACGTCGTCAGGTTTGCCGGGCTGGTCGGCAGGTTCCTGGCGTCGTCCGGTGCGACTTCGGCGGCGGCCGTGCTGCGCACCGGGCCGTAGGGGATGTACTTCGCGATGCCGGCCAGGATTTTCGGCTCGACGGCGAAATGGATGAAGTCGAGCGAAGCGGTCATATCCTTCGCGCCCTTGGGGATGACCCAGTAGTTGGAATCGAGGATCTGGTTGTCCCAGACGATGCCGAATTTGCGGCCTTCCTTGTTGGCGTTGAAGATGCGGCCATTCCAGGCGGTCGTCATCGTCACCTCGCCGGAGGCGAGCAGTTGCGGCGCCTGTGCGCCCGCTTCCCACCAGACGATTTCGTTCTTGATCGTGTCGAGTTTGGCGAAGGCGCGGTCGAGACCCTCAGGCGTCGCCAGCATCTTGTAAACCTCGCCGGGCGGCACGCCGTCGGCCAGCAGGGCAAATTCGAGATTGGTCGCCGGGTTCTTCCACAGGCCGCGCTTGCCGGGGAAGGTCTTTAGGTCGAAGAGGTCGGCAAGCTTCGTCGGCTTGTTCGCAAGCTTCTGCTCGTCGAAGGACAGGATCGTCGCATAGACGATGGTGCCGACGCCGCATTCCGAGGTGGTGCCGGCCAGCCATTCCGATTTCGGGCCGATCTTGTCCCAGTCGATCTGCTCGAAAATGCCCTCGTCGCAACCCTGCAGCAGGGTGGGCGCGTCGACATCGACCACGTCGATGGTGGTGTTGCCGCTGTCGATCATCGCCTTGATCTTGGCGATCTCGCCGCCATATTCCTGCTCGGAGACCGGCCGGCCTTCGGCCTGCGCATAGGCGCTGAACACCGCCTTGCGCTGCGCCTCCTGATAGGCGCCGCCGAAACTCATCACGGAAATCGGCTCGACGGCGAAGGCAGCGCCAAGGGCAAGGCCATAGGCAAGCGTCGTCGCTGCCAGAAACATACGTTTTCTGAACATGGAAATTCCTCTCTGGAGACAGATGCGTTTACCCGTCGCGGCGCCCGTCTTGTTTGCGGGCTATGAGGAAAACCTATGGTGCGACATGCTGCGGTGCAAATAAGTAGCTGTCATGCGCACATGAGCGCCGCTTATCGACGGCGTTGCCTGGCCTTGGAACGGCCGAAACATAAGAGGAGACGGGACTTACCGGTCGACGAACTGCGAGTGGATCGTCGCAAAGGCAGGGGCGACCTGCGAGAAGATCTCGATAAGGTCGGGATCGAAATGGCGGCCGCTTTCGCTGACGATGAGATCCACCGCATCCTGATGCGGAATCGCCTGCTTGTAGACGCGCTCGGAGACGAGGGCATCATAGACATCCGCAATCGCCATCAGCCTGCCGGAGAGCGGGATGTTGCCGCCGGAAAGACCGGTGGGATAACCGGAACCGTCCCATTTTTCGTGGTGCGTATAAGCGATTTCCTTGGCAAGCGACAGGAAGGTGCTGGTGCCGAGCCGGCGCTCGGCCGCTTCGATCGTGCGGCGTCCAAGCTCGGTATGGGTCTGCATGATCGCGAATTCATCGCGGTCGAGCTTGCCGGGCTTCAGCAGGATCTTGTCGGGCACGCCGATCTTGCCGATATCGTGCAGCGGCGCGGATTTGAAGATCAGATCGATAGTTGCATCGTCGAGCTGCTCGGCAAAGCGTTCACGCGCCGCCTCGGCCAGAACCTTGACGTAATGCTGGGTGCGATAGATGTGGTTGCCCGTCTCGTTGTCGCGCACTTCCGCCAGCGCCGCCATGGCGAAGATGATCGCTTCCTTGGCCTGGATCGCCTCTTCCCGCGATGTCACGAGGTCTTCCAGCAAGGCGACATTGGTCATGGCGACGGCTGCGCTGTTGGCGATGCGCTTCAGGCAGTTCAGCTGTTCTGTGGAGGGCAGGTATTGGCGCGACCAGTATGCGCCGATGGCTGCAACCGGATCCTCCATTCTGACCGGCACCATGGCGAGGCTCTTGACGAAGGTCGGACGGTAGGCGGCATGCGGGATACGGTCGTCCGCATAGATATCCTCGATGACGACGACCTCGCGCCGCATCATCGCCCAGCCGGAAATACATGCCTGGGCGGGAAAATACTGCCCCTTCCAGAGCGGTGTGATCGCATCCTCGTCTGCGTAGAAGCATTCCTGCCCCCGGCGCAGCACGAAGGTGATCCCATCGGCGCCGACAAGCGCGCGCGCTTGCGAGCGGACCAGCGCCATGATCTCGTCGAGGCCACGGGCCATCGCCAGCTTGAGGACCAGGTCGTCAACCGGGTTCATCTCGTCTACCGAGAGTATTCGCTTGAGGTTATCCATCATTTTCAGAACACCGCAATTCCACTAAAAATTTGTAACCTCCGGTTTGTAATTTTTCCATATCGATTAAACCAAAATGCGGTTACCGAACCGGAATTCACGAATTCGTCCGCCGGCAGCCGAACTTTGTCGTGACATTGCCGTTAGGAACAGGCCTCAACACATCAGGGACAAACCAATGAAACGCCTTCTTGTCATCGGCCTTGCACTGTCTACGCTTTCCGGCGCCGCCTTTGCCCAGACGCCGCCGCCGCGCGAGGACGAGCAGTCCGCCCCTTCTGCCGACGAAGACCGCCGCCCGCCGCCGCCCCGGACGGACGACGAAGACGACATGGCCCCGCCGCCGAAAGAGGCCCGTGAGCACGGCCATATGCGACCCGACGGCCACCGCCCGCCGCGGCCTTCGAAGGCGGCCCATTTCCGCATCAAGACCGGCGATACCAAAATCGACGTCAAATGCGCCGAGGACGAGCCGATGAAGGTCTGCGCCGATATGGTCCTCCAGATTCTCGAACGGGCCGAGCGGTCGAATTATTGAAACAATGCCAAGGGCCGCCACCCATGCGGCCCTTTCAACCTCCTCTTCCTCTGAGGCGATTTGGTGCAGTCTAGAACAATTCCTGATTGATCGATAGGCGGGCGCCTGTTGCACCCAAATTTAGTCGCGCGCGAAGCTCCGCTGTCGCAAGCGTCAGGCGGCTTGTTTGTATGAAAATAACATGATAAATTTAGTCATCTTATAGCGCAAATGTCGGCCTGGAGCCGGATATGGCTCTGGTCTCGGCGGGACATGTGATCTCAACGCATCGGGATACCGCTCGTGCCAGGCGAAAGTGGTGAGTATATTGAGTTTCTGGCACGCGATGGACTGGCGAACGGAAGGCATTCGGGTGGTTGCGCCGGTCAAGTGGCGTCGCTTCGAGGGGCTGGTCAGCGCTTTCTGGGAAGCGGAGAGCCAGTCTGGCGCCAAGGGATATTATCTGGCCGACGATCCGCGCATCATGATTTTCTTCAGCGACGTTTCCTCGCGGATCAGTATTTCCAACCGGGATGGCGAAATGGCCCAGCATTCGCGGCCGATGACGCGGGCGATCTATGTCCCGGCCGGCGTTCCCATGTGGACGACCAGCAAGACGACGCATCGCTTTTCGCATCTGAACCTGCATATGCACAAGGATCGGGTGATGCGCTTCCTGTCGCCCTCCATCGGTGCATCTGCGGCGCTTTCGGCCCTGCGCCAGCCGGTGGAGATACAGGATCTCGGTGCGATCGAGACCTTGGCGGGTTTGCTGGTCGATGAAATCGCCACTCCCTCCAGGCATTCGGTCTATGCCGAAAGTCTCGTCGGCAGCATCGTTTCGGGATTGCTCGAAATTCCTGAAGACGACGGCCGGACCGCCAATGGCCGGTTGACGCAGGCCCAGATAAACCGCCTTCAGGCGCGCATCGAAGCCGAAGGCGATTGCCGGCTGACCATTGCCGAGATGGCCGAGACCGTCGGTCTTTCCGAAAGCTGGTTTGCCAATGTCTTCAAGCAGACAACCGGCAAGACGCCGCTGCAATGGCAGCTTGGAAGACGCATCGACCGCGCCAAGCAGCTGTTGCTGGAAAGCGAGCTGTCGGTGGCCGAGATCGCTGTTCAGCTCGGTTTTTCCGACCAGGCGCATCTGACCAAGACCTTTCGCCAGATCGCCGGCGATACGCCTGCCGCCTGGCGGCGGGTGCGGCAATCGAGATAGCCGACGGGCGTCCCGCGCGCATCTGGATGCGCGCGAGACGGTGTCATTACCAGGTCTGGCGGATCGTCGCGTAAACCGTGCGGCCGGGATTGTACCAGTCCGCGCCGAAGCCGCCGTAATCGACATGCTTCTCGTTGAACAGGTTGCTCACATTGACCTCGAACGAGGTGTTTTCCCGGATTTTATAGGCGAAGGCGGCGTCGAAGGTGATGTTGCCGCCCGTCGATTGCGTGTTGGCGTCGTTGAAGAAGTAGGAGCCGGAATAGCGCGCGCCGAGTCCGAAA
This sequence comes from uncultured Rhizobium sp., assembly GCA_945952045.1. Classification (GTDB taxonomy): domain Bacteria; phylum Pseudomonadota; class Alphaproteobacteria; order Rhizobiales; family Rhizobiaceae; genus Metarhizobium. Next base: position 106,789 of record CAMFHE010000011.1, on the reverse strand, counting down.
TTCATGTCGCCGCGCTTGCCGTCGCCGGGCAGCGTGTAGTTGACCCAGAGCGAGGCGATCTGGTTCGGCACGAAGGACAATTCGTTGCCGATATTGCCGCCGGTTCCGTTCTCGACGATCTCGGACATCATGTAGGAATAGGCGGCGGTCATGCTGATCGTGTTGGTCAGCTCCGCCTTGGCTTCGAGATCGACGCCGCGCACGCGCACTTCGCCGATGGTTTCCTGGAAACCGGTCGCCGGATTGGTGCGGGTGATGTTGCTCTTGGTCAGGTCGTAGACCGAGGCAGTGAACAGGGCCGGGAAGGCATCCGGCCGATACTTCACGCCGGCCTCCCATTGTTCGCCGCGCTCGGGATCGACCGTCAGGGAAGGCGGGACGGCGGATTCGGCATAGCTGACATAACCGGCGATTTCGTTGGTAAATCGATAGGTCAGGCCGGCGCGCTTGGTGAACTCGCTGAGATCCGCCTCTGTCGTCGTGCCCCTGAGATTGTTTCGCTGCTCCAGATCCATCCAGTCGTTGCGCAGGCCGACGCTGGCGATCAGCTTGTCGGAGAAGGTCAGATCCTGCTGGATATAGAGCCCCTTGCTCTTCTGGTCGTTGCCAAGGCTCTGGTAGAGCGGAACGGATGTCGGCGCGCCGCTATAGACCGGGTTCATCCAGTCGATGCTGGGAGCCGGGCCGTAGAAATTATCGGTCCTGGAGGAGACGTCGTTGTATTCGACGCCGACAAGCGTGCGGCTGTCGACCGAGTCGAAACTGGCATCGTATTGCAGGCGCGCATCGACGATGAACTGGCGATTGGCGCTGTCATTGGCGAAAAAGTCGCGCCGCGCGATGGTCGAACCGTTTGTCGGGGTCGCCGCGATATAGGCATAGCCGAAATTGCTCTTGGCTTTGCTGTAGCGGGCGTTCGAGCTGAAGGTCAGGCCCGAGCCGAAGTCGTGATCGAGCATGACGCTCAGCGTATCGCGATCGACGTCGCGGTAATTGTAGTCGGGCTCGCCAAAGAACCGGCTGCGGTCGAAATCCGACCCTACCGGATGGCCGCCGCTGCCGGGAACGCCGTCGCGGTCGAGATGATCGTAGACGACGCTCAGCGTCGTCTGATCGGTCGGTCGCCAGGTAATGCCGCCCATCAGGAATTTCTCGTCGTCGCGCGAATAATCGTATTCGTCGTCGGCCTTCTTGAGCTTGCCGGTCAGGCGGTAGGACAGCGTGTCGTCGTCGGTGATGTTGTCGCCGAAGTCGAAGCCGGCCTCGCGACGATTGAAGGAGCCGCCGGTGACATAGGCTTCGCCGAAGCGCTGGCTCTTCGGCAGCTTGGTGACGTAATTGACCGCGCCGCCCGGATCGGAAACGCCAAATGCGGCCGAATTCGCGCCCTTGAGCACCTCCACGCGCTCGAAGGCATAGGGGTCTTCGCGCAAGGCGCCGAAGGGTTTGCCGAGCGTCAGGCCGTCACGATACTGATAGGCATCGAAGCCGCGGATCTTGAAATAGTCGAAACGGTCGTCCGAGCCGTAGAAGTCGGTCGCCACGCCGGAGGTGTATTGCAGCACCTGCTCGACATCCTGTGCGCCGCGCTGCTGGATTTCCTTTGAGGTGATCACGGAGACGGAAGCCGGCGTATCGAGGATATCCGTCGCCATCTTGCTGCCGCTCTTGGTCTGGGTGGCGACGATGGACTTGGAATCGTTTTCCGCCTCGGCAGCGCTTCCTTGGACGACGATCGGCTTCAGGGCCGTATCGCTGGCTGCGGTCGCGGTGTCCTGGGCGGCGCCAAGCGTCGGCGACAAGGCGGCAAGCGCCGTGCAACCGAGAAGCAGCGCATTCCGGTAGCGAATAAGGGGCTGCCTCGAATGATCGCCCGTTTTTGTGTTGTCCATGTTCACGTTCCAGAAGTTGATGTCGTCATTGCCGGCTTCGTATCCGCACTGCCCCGTTCAGGCGCGTATGCGCCATCCGCTCGTCAGGATCGGTTTTGATTGCCCCGCGACGGCTAATAACTTGAGCATGCACATCCAGTATTGTAACTTTTCCGCGTTTTGTAGGATTCGATGGAAATCTCGACGCCCTGCGGCATCAGCGCCGACATGGCGGTTGACGCCGCTTACTGAACCTGAGAGTGGAGGTCCACTTAAAAAAGCGGATAGGCGGAGTTTGCGCGATGCTGCGGTTGTTTTTTTCTGCTCTGCAACTGGCGGCGGCATGTGTCTGGTTGGCGGTTGCCGGCGGCGCGATGGCTGGCGAGGCCACGACCTATCCGATCGTCATCAAGCATGCGCTTGGCGCGACCGTCATCCCGAAGAAGCCGGAGCGGGTGGCGACGGTCGCCTGGGCCAATCACGAGGTGCCGCTGGCGCTCGGCATCGTGCCGGTCGGTTTCGCCGCCGCCAATTTCGGCGATGACGATGGCGACGGGGTTTTGCCCTGGGTCGCGGAAAAGCTCACCGAGTTGAAGGCGCAAACGCCCGTCCTGTTCGACGAAGGAGACGGCATCGATTTCGAGGCGGTCGCGGCCACGCAGCCGGATGTCATCCTCGCCGCCTATTCCGGCCTCAGCCAGGCCGATTACGATACGCTGAGCCAGATCGCACCGGTCGTCGCCTATCCGCAGGCGCCCTGGTCCACCGACTGGCGCGAGATGATCCGCCTCGACAGCGCCGGGCTCGGCATGGCCGAGGAGGGCGAGGCGCTGATCCGCAAGATCGAGGCCGACATCGCCAAGACGGTCGCCGATCATCCCGAGCTTCACAATAAGTCGGCGATGTTCATCACCCATCTCAACGCCACGGATCTGAGTGTCGTCAATTTCTATACGACCAACGACGCGCGCGTGAAATTCTTCGCCGATCTCGGCCTGACATCGCCCAAAAGCGTTGTCGCGGCTTCGGTGCCGGGCAAATTCTCGGGATCGATCAGCGCCGAGCGCGTCGATGAATTCGACGATGTCGACATTCTCGTCACCTATGGCGATCGCAAGCTGCTCGATGCGCTCTCGGCCAATCCACTGACCTCGCGCATGCCGGCCGTCGCCAAGGGTGCGCTTGTCACCCTCGGCCGCAACCCGGTCGGGACGGCGGCCAATCCGACGCCATTGTCGATTTCCTGGGTGTTGAAGGACTATGTCGCGTTGCTGGCCGAGGCGACCGGGAAAACCAGATGACGGCCGAAAGCCTCCAGCCACAGCAGTCATGGACCGCGTCCGGACGGTCGAACCGTAAGCGCGGTCTGTTTCTGGCCGCGCTGTTCGGCCTTCTCGTCGTGCTGTCGGCGCTTTCGGTGGCGGTTGGCACGCGGGATGTGGCGGTGGCCGATGTGCTTGCCGGCCTTGGCGGGCGGCTCGACAGCATCGGTCAGGCGGCGGTTGCGGTGCGCATTCCGCGCACGGTGCTGGCGCTGATCGCCGGCGCCGCGCTGGGGCTTGCCGGCGCCATCATGCAAGGGGTGACGCGCAATCCGCTGGCCGATCCCGGCATTCTCGGCGTCAATATGGGGGCGTCGCTTGCCGTTGTCGTCGGCGTCGCATGGTTCGATATCGCCTCGGCGCAAGCCTATATCTGGACCGCGATCCTCGGGGCGGGAAGTGCCGCCGTTTTCGTCTATGTCATCGGCTCGCTCGGGCGCGGTGGGGCGACGCCGCTCAAGCTTGCGCTTGCGGGGGCCGCGACCTCGGTCGCGTTTTCGTCAATGGTCATCGCCGTCGTGCTGCCGCGTGGCGACATCGCCGGCGGTATCCGCTCCTGGCAGATCGGCGGCGTCGGCGGCGCGACCTTCGAGCGCATCCTGCCGGTTCTGCCGTTTCTGGCGGTCGGTTTTGCCATCAGCCTTCTTTCCGCGCGCAAGCTGAATTCGCTGGCGCTGGGCGACGATCTGGCGGCCGGGCTCGGCGAGCGCGTGGCGCTGTCGCGCGCCATCGCCTCCTTCGGCGCCATCCTGCTGTGCGGCGCAACGACGGCCGTCTGCGGGCCGATCGGCTTTCTGGGGCTGGTCGTGCCGCATCTGTGCCGGCTGGTGGTCGGGGTCGATCATCGTTGGCTGCTGCCCTTTTCTGCGCTTGGCGGCGCCTGTCTGATGGTCGCCGCCGATATCGTCGGGCGCATCGCGGCGCGGCCGGCGGAGCTCGATGTCGGCATCGTCACCGCTTTCGTCGGCGCGCCGTTCTTCATCTGGATCGTCCGGCGGCAAAGGGTTCGCGAACTGTGACCGCGCTCGCCTCGACCCTCGACCGGATCGTCACCAACAGGCAGCGCCACCGCAGCCGGCGCCGTTTCGTCATCGTTGCGCTTGTGGCCGCCCTTCTGGCGATCTTCGCGCTCACTTTGCTGCTCGGCCAATCCTTCACCCCGCCGCAGGATATCGCGCGCATGCTGCTTGGCGAGACCGTTCCGGGAACCAGTTTCACCATCGGTCAGTTGCGGTTGCCTCGTGCCGTTCTCGCCGTGTTGGCTGGCCTCAGCTTCGGACTTGGCGGCGTCGCCTTCCAGATCATGCTGCGCAATCCGCTGGCAAGCCCGGATATCATCGGCATCAGTTCCGGGGCGAGTGCTGCGGCCGTCTTCGCCATCGTGGTGTTGTCGCTCAAGGGGCCGGTCGTCTCCATCGTCGCGGTTGCCGCCGGCCTTGGCGTGGCGCTTGCCGTCTATGGTCTTTCCTTCCGCAATGGCGTTGCCGGAACGCGCCTGATCCTGGTCGGCATCGGCGTTTCCGCCATGCTGGAAAGCTTCATCGCCTATATCCTCTCGCAAGCACCAGCCTGGAGCCTGCAGGAGGCCATTCGCTGGCTGACCGGCAGTCTCAACGGCGCGCAACTCGGCCAGGCCCTGCCGCTCGTCATCGCGCTTGTGCTGTTCGGCGGGCTGCTCCTGAATGCGGCGCGCGATCTCGATGCCTTGCGGCTTGGCGACGACATGGCCGCCGCGCTAGGCGTTCGTGTGGGGCGTACTCGTGTGCTGGTGATGGTCGCGGCCGTCGGCATGATCGCTTCGGCCACGGCGGTGACCGGGCCAATCGCCTTCGTCGCCTTCCTGTCCGGGCCGATTGCCGCGCGCATCGTCGGCAATAACGGCTCGCTGTTGATCCCTTCGGCCCTGATAGGGGCGGTGCTGGTTCTCGCGGGCGATTATGCCGGGCAGTTCCTCCTGCCGAGCCGCTATCCGGTCGGCGTCATCACCGGGGCGCTCGGCGCTCCCTACCTGATCTTCCTGATCGTGCGCGTCAACCGGACCGGAGGCTCGCTATGACGGCCCATTCCCTCACCGTTAGCCGGCTATCGGCCGGCTATAACGATGCCGATATCCTGCAAGGTCTCGATCTTGCCGTACCGCCCGGACAGATTACCGTGATCGTCGGCGCCAATGCCTGCGGCAAGTCGACCTTGCTGCGCGCCATGTCGCGGTTGTTGTCGCCAAACGAGGGCGAGGTGCTTCTCGACGGCAAGTCGATCCACCATACCGCCCCGAAGGATCTGGCGCGCACGCTTGGCCTGTTGCCGCAGTCGCCGATCGCGCCGGAGGGCATCACGGTCGCCGATCTGGTCAGCCGTGGCCGGCATCCGCATCAGGGACTGTTTTCGCGCTGGAGCCGCCAAGACGACGAGGCAGTGGCCGATGCGCTGACTGCGACGCGGATCGTCGAACTTGCCGATCGGCCGGTGGACGAGCTCTCCGGCGGCCAGCGCCAGCGGGTCTGGATCGCCATGGCGCTCGCCCAGAAGACCGGCATCCTGCTTCTCGACGAACCGACGACCTTTCTCGACATCAGCCATCAGGTCGAGGTTCTCGATCTGCTGACCGACCTCAACCATGCGCGCGGCACCACCGTCGTCATGGTGCTGCACGACCTCAATCTCGCGGCCCGCTATGCGGATTATCTTGTCGCGATGGCAAACGGGCGCGTGCATGTCTCCGGCCGGCCTGAGGATGTGCTGACCGAAAACAATGTGCGGCAGGTCTTCGGCCTTGAAAGCCGCATCGTCGACGATCCCACCTCGGGGCGACCGATCATGCTGCCGATCGGCCGCCACCGCATGACATCAAGCGCGCAACGCAAGGAGGGCCGGATATGAACGCAGGCCAGCAATTCAAACTGTCGGGCATCGCGCTCGCCAAGGACGCCGTGCACATGCTCGACGAGATCTGCGAGCATTTCGTCGAGCATGCCGAGGTCAAGCGCGAGGGCAACACCGCCCTGCTGACCAGTCGCGCCGGCACGGCAAGCATCCGCATCGACGACCGTGCGCTGCTGATCGAGTTGAGCGCCAGCTCCGAAAAGGAGCTGCATACGAGCCGCACCAGCATTGCCGAACATCTGTTCTACTTCGCCGGGGACGATCCGTTCGAACTCACCTGGTCCGAGTCGGCCTCGTTGCAGGTCTTGCCGAACCTGCAGCAGATGACGGTTGTTTCTGCCGAGGATATCACGCCGCACATGCGGCGGGTGACACTGGCCTGCAGCGATGTCGCGCCCTATGTCGGCGGCGACATGCATGTACGCCTGCTCGTGCCGCCGAAGGGCAGGGCGCCGGTCTGGCCGGGCCTGCGCGCCGATGGCCGCGTCGACTGGCCGAAGGGCGAGGACGAACTTCTGGTGCGCGTCTATACGATCCGCGCCGTCGACGCCGAACGTGGAGAGCTCCGGATCGATTTCCTCCAGCATCCGACGCCGGGGATTGCGACGCCCGGCGCCGATTTCGCCCGCGATGCGCAGCCGGGCGATGTCGTGGCGCTTCTTGGTCCGGGCGGCGGCAGCCTTCCCGTCGCCGACACAATCCTCATCGCCGGCGATGAAAGCGCGCTTCCGGCCATCGCCCGCATTGCCGCCGAAGTGCCGGCGGGCACGCGTATTCAGGCGATCATAGAGGTGCAGGATGCCGCCGAAGAGCAGCCGCTTGCCTGTGCCGGCGCGCTCGAGGTTCGCTGGTTGCATCGCAAGGATTTTCCGGCCGGGGCGAAAACCGTGCTCGCAGAGGAAACGAAAAAGGCGATCGCCGCCATGGCGGACGGGACCTATGTTTGGTTCGCTTGCGAAAAGGAGAACGTCCGCGCCATTCGCACCTTTCTGAAAAGCCGGGGGCATGATCGGGGCAGAATGTATGTCGCCTGGTATTGGGAGCGGACGCCGGCCTGAGGTCGCGCGCCCGCTTTTGGGCTTACTTCTCAGTGCCCGGGATGCAGTGCATCGTTGAGATACATGCAGGTGAGCATGGTGAAGACATAGGCCTGAATACCTGCCATCAGGAATTCGAGCGCGGTGATCGCCACGGTCATCAACAGCGGCAACACCGCGCCGATCATGCCCAGGCTTCCCAAGCTGCCAAGCGAGACGACGAAGCCCGCAAAAACCTTCAGCGTGATATGCCCCGCCAGCATGACCGCGAAGAGACGAACCGAGTGGCTGATCGGCCGTGACAGGAAGGAAATCACCTCGATCGGGACGATGATCGGCACAAGCACGGCCGGAACGCCGGCCGGCTTGAACAGCCTGAGAAATCCAAACCCGTGCTTGTAAAGGCCATAGAGGATAACCGTCAGGAACACCGTCGCCGCAAGTCCGAAAGTGACGACGATCTGGGCAGTGACGGTGAAGGCATACGGGATCATGCCGACCATGTTGGCGACCAGGATGAACATGAACAGGGAGAACACGAAGGGGAAGAAGCGCATACCCTGTTCCCCCGCATTGTCCCGCAATGCCTTGGCGACGAACTCGTACATCAATTCGGCGCTGGACTGCCACCGGCCGGGAACGACCAGCCTGCGGGCCGTGGCGAGTAGCAGGAACGCTGTGGCCACAGCCACCGTCAGCACCATATAGGCGGACGCGTTGGTGAAGCTGAGATCCACGCCGCCAATGTCGATCTTGATGAGCGGCTTGACGGTGAATTGTTCAATGGGTCCGGCCATGGAAATACCTCTGAAGCGTGACTGCTGCGACGAAGCCGTCACGCGGCCACGCGACGCGCAAGCGTTGCCGGGCGCATGCGACTCGCGCAGCGTTTAAGGTTCTCGATAAGGGAGCTGTCGTCAATCGGGCGGCCATATTGATCTCGATAGAGATGCCGGGGCCGTCCCCTGGAACGATACAAGGCGCGGGTCGTCCCGCACACCCGTTTCCTTAGCGGCTTGCCTGCGGGATTGCAATGCGATCTCGCCACAATATCAGAAACGCAGCGAACGTAGCCCCACGGTGCGATCGACGATCAGGACGGCGGCGAAGGCGATGAGAATGCTCACCGTCGCGACGGCGGCCGCGGTCGGATCGAAGTTGAAGCGCAGATAATCGAACAATTCCAGCGGCAGCGTATTGCTTCCGACCGATTTCAGCAGCAGCGAAATGTTGAAAATATCGAAGGAAATCACGAAGGCGAACAGGCAGCCGGTGATTACGCCGGGCTTGATCGAGGGCAGGGTGATGCGCCGGAAGGTCAGCCAGCCATCGGCGCCGAGGCTGCGCGCCGCTTCTTCCTGCGACCGGTCGAAATTGAACAGCGCCGAGGCGACGTTGAGGAAGACATAAGGGAAGGTGACGAGGACATGGCCGATCTGGATGGCGATCGACCAGCGATTGCCGACGCCGATTTCGAAGAAGAAGAACAGAAGCGCGATGGCCGTCAGAATCTCTGGTACCATCAATGGCGCGCTCATCAGCACGCGCAGGCTGTTCGTCAGGCGCGCCGGCGCAAAGCGCACGACATAGATCGCCGCGAGCGTGCCGATGACCCCGTTCACCAGGGCCGAGACCAGCGCCAGGCCGAAGGAGTAGACGGCTGCGTCATAGAAGCGGCTGTTGGAAAACAGCGCGCCGAACCAGCGTAGCGACACGCCTTCCATCGGAAGGGCGAGAAACTCGCCGCCGGAAAACGACAGCAGCACGACCAGCAGGATCGGCGCCATCAGGAAGATGTAGATCAGGGTCACGATCAGCGTGAAGACGTGATCCCAGAAGGTTTTCCGCATCGTCATGGCAGCCTCCGCATGGCCCGCGCCGTCAGCCTGAGATAGACGGCGATGATCGAAACGGTGATCGCCGCCATGAAGATCGCCAGCGCGGCGCCGGCCGGCCAGCGGAAATTGTCGACCAGATATTGCACGACCAGCACGGCCATCGTGCGGCCCTGGCTGCCGCCCAGCATGGCGGGCGTGACATAGGCCGAAATCGACAGCACGAAGACGAGGATCGCGCCCGCCTGGATGCCGGGCATCGACAGCGGCAGCGTCACCTTGAAGAAGGTCCGCGCCCGCGATGCGCCCAACGACCGCGCCGCCATTGCGACGTCCGGATTGATCGCTTGCAGATTGCCGAGAAGCGGCAGAATGACGAAGGGCAGGAAGACATGGATCAGGGCGATGGTGACCCCAAGCGGCGAGTTGAGGAAGATGATCGGCCGTTCGACGAGCCCGGCCCATTTCAGCGCCGAATTGGCAAGGCCATTGTTCGACAGGATGATCAGCCAGGCGAAGGTGCGCACCACCAGCCCGACGAGAAGCGGTGAAATCACACAGATATAGAGAAGGCTCGTCCAGCGGCTTCTGCTGCGGGCAAGGTGATAGGCGACGGGATAGCCGAGCAGCAACGTCATGACGGTGACGATCAGGCCGGTGCGCAATGTGCGCCAGACAATGCCCCAGACAAAGCCGTCCGTGACGATCTCGGTGTAATGGCCAAGTGTCAGACCCGGCCCGTAGACGGCGCTGGTCGATGCTTCGCGAAAACTCATGACCAGAATCGAGGCATAGGGCAGCAGCAGGAAACAGGTGAGAAGCGCCAGTGCCGGCAGGATCATCCACCAGGCCGGCATGCGGCGCGGCGCGGCCGAAACCGTGATCGGCGTGGGAGAGGCAAGCGCGCTCATGCCGCAAACGCCCATGCCTTGCGGGCGGCAAAGCCCAGCGTCACCGGATCGCCGGCCGCAAGCGCGCTGTCGGCGGGCATGTTTGTGGTGAAACGGCTGCCGCTTGCCGTTTCGACCGCGACAAGACAGCCGTCGCCGAGATAGGTCGATTTCACCACCTTGCCGGACAGCGTGTTTTCGGCTGCCGCATTCTCGATGTTTTCGGGGCGGATCATCACGCGGACCTCGCCCTTGAGGCCGTCGCGGCCGAGGCTTTTGAGCCTGCCGTCCTGCGTATCGATGACATAGATGCCGTCTTCGCGGCCGATCACCTGGCCGGTCAGCGAATTCGACTGGCCGATGAAGCCGGCGACCATCTGCGAGGCCGGGTGTTCGTAGATTTCGCGCGGCGGGCCGCATTGCTCGATGACGCCGTGGCTCATGACCACGATGCGATCCGACATGACCATGGCCTCGCTCTGGTCATGGGTGACATAGATCGTGGTGATGCCGACGCGCTGTTGCAGATCGCGGATGAAGAAACGCATGTCGTCGCGCAGGCTGGCGTCGAGATTGGCCAGCGGTTCGTCGAGCAGCAGGACGGAGGGTTCGATGACCAAGGCGCGCGCCAGCGCCACGCGTTGCTGCTGTCCGCCGGAGAGTTCGCGCGGATAGCGCTTTTCGTAGCCGGTGAGCTTGACCATCTCCAGAACCGCGGCGATGCGACGCGCCCGGTCGGCCGGCGAAACCTTGCGCACTTCCAGCCCGAAAGACAGGTTTTCGGCAACGGTCATATGCGGAAACAGGGCATAGGACTGGAACACCATGCCGAGATCGCGATGCTCGGGCATGGCGTTTGTCATGTCGCGGCTGCCGAACAGGATCCGCCCTTGCGTCACGCTTTCGAAGCCGGCAATGCAACGCAGCGTCGTCGTCTTGCCGCAGCCCGAGGGCCCCAGAAGCGAAATGAACTCGCCCTCGCGAATATCGAGGTCGATGTTTTTCAGGATATGCAGCGCTCCGTAGAACTTGTTGATCGTGTCCAGTCTGAGCGTGGTCATGTCGGCTCCGGGCTTTCGATGCATGGGGACGGGGAGGGTCGGGAGACACGCCCCCCGGCCCCGGAAAGCGCATGGGTATCAGCCGATTTCGCGGTTCCAGCGATCGGAGACCTCGGCGGCGATCTTGACGTAGCTGTCCCATTCGAAACGAATGATCTTGGACATCTGGTCGCCCTGGATCGGCAGGCGCGGCGAGACCTTCTCGCTGATGACGGACTGGCGATTGGCGGGCGCGATGTAGAAGACATCGGCAAGCTTCGACTGCACCTTCGGGTCGATCAGGAAGTTGACATAGGCGTGGGCCGCATCCTTGTTGTCGCCGGAAGCTACGATGTTGAAGCTCTGCTCGTAGCTGAGCACGCCTTCGGTCGGCACGATGATCTCGACGGGCGCGCCCTTGTCCTGCAATTTCAGGATCTCGGTCCAGTCGACCGGCGCGATGGCGACGTCGCCGCGCACCAGGGCGGTCGCGACTTCGCCAGACCACGAGGCCTGGGTAAAGGGCTGCAACTCCTTGATCTTGGCGAAAGCGGCGTCGACATCGGTGTCGCCCTTGCCGAACAGCTTGGCCGCCAGCCGCAGGAACAGTTGCGCGCCGGTATTGCCGATCTGGTACAGGCCGATCCGCCCGGCGAATTCGGAATTCTCCCACAGATCGGTCCATGATTTCGGCGGCGTCTTGACCATGTCGGTGCGCCAGGCAAGGCCGATCGGCGAGACGATGCCGCGCAGGCCGTTGTTGCCGGCGTTGATCAGCCCCTCATGCAGATTGGCGGCATTGGGGATCTTGGCCATGTCGAGCGGTTCGAAAAAGCCTTCGGCGCGCAGCGTCGCGGCGATGTTTTCGTTGCCCATGAACACCGAATAGGGCGCGGAACCGCCGCCGGCGCGGATTTTCGATACGAAATCCTTGCCAAGACCCACGTCGATCTGGCTCTTGATGCCGGTGGCAGCGGTGAATTCGGGAACGAGCGTCTCCTCCCAGAGCTTCGCCCATGTTCCGCCATAGGTGGGTATGACGAAGGGGGATTGCGCGCGGGCGCGGGTGGCAAGCGGGAGAAAAGCGGCGGACGCGCCGATACCCGCCATAAGCTGGCGTCGTGTGATCATGTCGGTAGTTCCCCGGTTGGACCGTCTGATCGACGGATCTCTGTTTAGGCGGCCCGGAAAGGCGTCGCATCGTCAGGCTGGATCGAAAACGGGGCTTTGTCAATAATTCTATATTTCAATATGCCAATTCATTGGTATATTGCCGGAAACAGGATGGAAACACGAATGAACGGCATAGACCGCAATCAGGGGCTGGCGCGTCAGATCGCCGGCCATCTGCAGGACGACATCATACAGGGGCGGCTGGGGGCGGCCGAAAGATTGCCGTCGGAAGCCGAGCTTGCCGAACGTTTCTCCGTTTCGCAGCCGACGGTGCGCGAGGCGATGAAGATTCTGGCCGCGAAAAAGCTGATCCGCTCCAAGCGGGGCCCAAAGGGCGGCGTCTTCGTCAATCCGCCTTCGCTCGACATCGCCGCCCAGACCCTGCACGAAACCACCAACTGGCTGGTATCGCTGGGGGCGGTCGGCCTCTCCGATATCGTCGAGGCGCGACGCAGCCTCGGTCGCCTCTGCATCGAGGCTGCCTGCGAGCATGCAGGCCGCGACGAGCACAAGCGCATCGAGGCGGCGCTCATGGAGCTGGATCATACCGAAATCTCGGACGAGGATTTCTGCCGGCTTGAGGTCGAGTTCCACCAGGCCGTGGCGGCGGCCAGCCCCAACGCGCTGTTGCGGCTGGTCATGGTGATGGTCAATCAGTCGCTGATCCCGGCGGCCAATATGATCTCGTTCCAGTTTCGCCAGCGCGACCGGGTGGTGGCGCTGCAAAGGCGGATTTTCTCGGCCATCCTGGCGCGCGACGCGACGGAGGCGGTTGCCGCCTTCGATGCGCTGATCGACTACCAGAGCGGTGTCTACCAGATGGCCGTCGACCAGCGGGAAGCCCGGCAAGTGGATGATAAATCGGCGTAATCTGTAACGGATAAAGGAAAGACGATGAACGGCGAACCGCAGCTTCTGTCCAGTCCGCGCCGGGATGGATCGCCCGTGCTCTCCTCGCCACATCGTCTTGAAGGGGCGCAGACGGACATTGCGCAGAAGCTGCGCGAACGAGCCGGCTCGCATCCGGATCGCCTGCTGATGACGGAGCCGGACGGAACGGGTGCCCGCAAGGACATCTCCTATGCCGCGGCACTTTCCAAGGCGCGCGATCTGCATGGATGCCTTCGCGCGCGGGGCCTGCGACCGGGCGACCGGGTCGCAAGCCTGTTGCCACCGGGCATCGATGCGCTGCGCCTCCGGCTCGCCTGTCTTCTGGGCGGCTTCGTTCATGTCAGCCTGCCGCCGCATCCGTTCCGTAGCCTGTCGGCGCTGTCATCCGCCGATGATGAGGCGGCGCGCCTGTTGCGGGTGGTGAAGCCCTCGCTGGTCGTCGTGCCCGCCGGTCATTTGCTGGCGGCGCAAGGCGAGGGCGTCGTGCTCGATGCCTTGCCGGAAGCGCCCGCGGTGGAGGACCATGACGGTGCGCCGCGGGACTGGACGGCGATCTTTTTCACCGCCGGCAGCACCGGGGCGTCCAAGGGCGTTCCGATCACGCGGGCAATGATTTCGTCCTGCCAGGCGGCTTGCGTCGCGGCCTGGCCGTTTCTGGGCGAGCGCCCGCCTGTCCTCATCGACTGGATGCCGTGGAACCATGTGTTCGGCGGATTGGACAATATTTTCAAGATGATCTGGAATGGCGGCACGTTGCATCTCGCGCCCCCGCCTTCCGTTGCCGGCATGGATGCGATGCTCGATCTGATGGCCGAGGTGCTGCCGACACTGTCCATTGGCGTACCCTTGGGTCTCAAGCTTCTGCTCGATGCGCATGAGGCCGAGCCCGAGCGCGTGGCGCGCGGTTGCGCATCCGTCTCGCATATCTTTTTCGCCGGTGCGGCGATGGAGCCGGCGTTGTGGCAGAGGCTGCAGGCGTTTCGCGCCGACATGCAGGCGCGGCACGGGCGGCGGATGGTCATTCTCTCGGGCTATGGCGCGACCGAGGCGGCTTCGACCATGTGTCTCGTGCCGGGCGATATTTCCGGCCCCGGCGCTCTCGGCTGGCCGCTGCCGGGCCATGAGGTGGCGCTGGTCGAAACCGATGGCTGTCTGGAGATCTGCTTTCGCGGCCCCAATCTCGCCCCCTGCTATCTCGGGGAAGAGGGCGTTTTCCCGCTGCCGCTGGATGAGGACGGATTTTACCGCACCGGCGATGCCGGCCTTCTGACGGAGGACGCGACGGGCCAGACGGTATTGCGCTTCGATGGCCGCCTGTCGGAGGATTTCAAGCTGGCGAGCGGCATCAAGGTGCGTTCCGGCCTGCTGCGCGGGCAATTGCTGCGCAAGCTCGGCGCGCTGGCGCAGGATGTGGTGCTCGGTGGCGCCGGCAGCGATGGATTGGTGGCGCTGGTCTTTGCCGCGCCTGAAGCAAGCCAGAACGCGCTTCGCGACGCCTTGCTGGACTGGAACCGTGAAAACCCGGGTTCCTCGACGGCGATCCGCCGCTTCGAGCTTGCCGGCTTCACGCCGACGGTCGAGGCCGGGGAGATTTCGGCCAAGGGACAGCTGGTTCAAAGCCGCATCCTGCGCAATCACGCCGGCCTGTTCGCCGATCTGGCCGAGGGGCGGATCGGTCACGCCGTTGCCTGATCGCCAGACAAAAAGCGCGCCAAACGGCGCGCTTTGCTGGGTATTGTCAGCCTTCAGTCCAGTTCCTTGAACGGCGCCTCGCGTTCGGCAAGGAATTCCTTCAGCGATTTTTCCTTCAGCACCCGCATCCAGTAACGCCCCTCGTCGGTGGCATGCAGGATAGCGGTGGTCTCGCGATTGTAGGTCCATGAGCTTTCCAGCCCGGCGGTCTGCTGCTGGTGGTTCAGGGCAGCCTTGGCATATTTGATCGCCGCGCCGGGCATGCGGGCGCATTTGCGGGCGAGCCGTTCGGCTTCGGCCATCAGCGCCTCGCGCGGCACCACCTTGTTGACCAGATGGATGCGGTGCGCTTCCGTCGCGTCGATCATGTCGCCGGTATACATCAGGTGGCGGGCATGGATCATCGGCACGGTCCAGGGCAGCATCAGGGTCGGCGGGGCCGAGACGTGGCGCACTTCCGGTTCGCCAAGCATCGCGCCCTCGGCGGCGATGGCCATGTCGCAACACATCATCAATTCCAGCCCGCCCGCCAGCGCAAACCCGTTGACGGCGGCGATGATCGGAATCGGCGCCTCGCGGATCACCCGCAACCGGCGCATGTTCTCGCCGATATCGTTGCGCCACTGATCGGCGTCCATTTCGAAATCGTCGCCGCCGAGATCGAAGCCGGCGGTGAAGGCGCGGCCCGCGCCAGTCAGGATCACGGCGCGAATATCGGGGTCCTTGACCGCACGGACGATCGCCGCCTCCAGCGCATCGCCAAGCGCCTGGTTCATGGCGTTCATCTTGTCGGGACGGTTCATCGTCAGGGTGACGAAGGCATCCTCAGGATCCTTCTTCCACAAAATCAGGTCTTCGCTCATATTCTTGTTCCCTCAGGCGATTTCAATGACATGGCGGCCGCGCGTCTCACCCTTGACGATGGCGTCGGCAAGGGCCGGAAGCGCGTCCAGCGACGAGGTCGTCGTCAGGGCGGCAAGCTTGGCGCGGTCGAGATGGGCGTCAAGGAAGGCCCAGGCGCGATCGCGTTTCGCCGCCGGCGCCATGACGGAATCGACACCGATGAGCGCGATGCTGCGCAGGATATGCGGCATAACCGAAGCAGGCAGATCCGCGCCGCCCGCCAGACCGCAGGCCGCGACCGCGCCGCCATATTGTGTCTGCGCCAGCGCATTGGCGAGCGTATGGCTGCCGACCGTATCGACCGCGCCGGCCCAGCGTTCGGCCTGCAGCATCTTGCCGGGCTCGGCCAGCGCGCTGCGCGCCACGAAATCCGTGGCGCCAAGGCTACGCAGGAAGTCGTGCTGGCTTTCGCGGCCGGTTGCGGCGACGACGGTGTATCCACGCGCGGCCAGCAGGGCGATCGCCACGGTTCCGACCCCGCCGGCAGCGCCGGTGACGAGCACTTCCCCCGCGCCCGGCGCAATCACGCCCCAGTCTTCCAAGGCGACGACGCAAAGTGCAGCCGTATAGCCTGCCGTGCCGATCGCCATGGCTTCAGCCGGGGAAAAGCCCGTGGGCAGGCGGGTCAGATGCTTGGCCTTCAGGCTCTGATAGCGCGTATAGCCGCCCCATTCCGTTTCGGAGAGGCCCCAGCCATTGACCACCACCTGGTCGCCCGGCTTCCACGCATCGACCTTGGATCGAATGACGGTTCCGGCAAGGTCTATGCCCGCAACCATCGGCAGGCGGCGCGCGATGCGGCCCTTGCCGCTGATCGCCAAGCCATCCTTGTAGTTCAGGCTGGAATGGCTGATCTCGACCAGAACGTCGTTGTCGGGCAGATCGGACAGCGTCAGTTGCTCGAACCCGGCCTTGGGCTTGCCCTCGACATCCCGGATGACCATGCCGCGAAAGCCGGCGATCTCTTTGCTCTGGTCGGTATTCATCCTCACCCTCCACGTGTTGGGCTAAGCGGAATGAAATCCGCACAGCCTTCGATCGTCCCGTCAAAACATGCGCTTCGGCAGGGGACCCGTATTTCCATATTGAAATATCTATTTGACAATGAATGCAACAGAAATAACCTGAACTCAGCTTTCGGGCAGGATCCCGGCCGGAGTCTGTCGCAAAGAGATGCCGAAACCATGGTTATCCAACCCATGTACGGGGAGTAACGATTTGTCGCCACCCTATCCCGCTTCCGCCGAGCTTCCCGAGGCGTTGCTGGCCTTCCGGCTACCGGTCGAGCCGCGTTACCGCGACGATGCGGCGGGACTGCCCGGTGCCGAGCCTCGCGCCGTGCTGGCGCCGCGGACGGTTGCGGATTGCGTTTGCATTCTGCGTGGCTTGCAGGCGGCCGGCTTGCGTGCAGTGGTGCAGGGTGGGCGCACCGGGCTTTCCGGCGGCGCGCGGGTGCGCCCCGGGGAAATCGTGCTGTCCACCGAGCGTCTGGTCGAGACGCCGGTCATCGATCCGATTGCGGGAACGCTGACCGCAGGGGCCGGAACGGTTCTGGAAACCGCGCAGGTCGCGGCGCGGGAAGCCGGGTTTTTCCTGGCCGCGGATCTCGGCGCGCGTGGCAGCGCCACGCTCGGCGGCATGGCGGCGACCAATGCAGGCGGCCCGCTTGCCGTGCGCTACGGCACATTCCGACAACAGGTTCTGGGACTGGAGGCCGTACTTGCCGATGGCACGGTGATCCGCCGCATGGGTGGGCTTGCCAAGGACAATAGCGGGCTGGATCTTGCCCAGATGCTTGTCGGAAGCGAGGGAACGCTTGGCGTCATCACACATGTGGTGCTGCGGCTGCATCCGGCGCCGATTGCAAGGCGGGTCGCGTTTTGCGCGCTGGCCAGCGTCGCGGCGGCGATCAGGCTTCTGCCGATCCTGCGGGCGGGGCTTGGCCCGTCGCTGCAGGCCTGCGAACTGATCGTCGATCCCCTGCTGAGCGAAGCCTGTGCCGCGCGCGGTCTGCGATATCCCTTTTCCTCCCCGACGCCGGCTGCGCTGCTGATCGAGATTGCGGAACTGGGCAGCAATGAGGGCGAACGGCTCGAAGCCGTGCTTGGCCAGGCGCTGGCGGAGGAGCGGATCTCCGACGCCGTGCTTTCGGCCTCCGAGGCCGAGTGCCTGAAGCTTTGGTCGCTGCGCGAAGGCTGCAGCCATTATCTGATCGACAATGCCGGCCCGATCACCAGCCTGGACCTGTCGCTGCCGATTGCGGCGATTGCCGGTTTCCTGCCGGAAGCGGAAGCGATCTGCGCCGGGCGCGCCCGCCCGCTGGTCTTCGGCCATCTCGGCGACGGCAATCTGCATTACATTCTTGCCGGAAAACCGGATCATTCGCTGGTCGGCGATGTCTTTGCACTGACGGCCCGGCATGGCGGGGTGATCACCGCCGAGCACGGTATCGGTCAGGACAAGGTGGACTGGCTGCCGCTGTGCCGCAGCGGCGACGAGATCGAGGCGATGACGCGGCTGAAGGCGACGTTCGATCCCGGCTGGATCCTCAATGACGGTCGCGTCTTCACGCGCTCCAGGGAGAAATTGTGATGCAGGACAGAGCCGAAGCCGCGCCGGTATCACCGATCACCCCGCCTGATGCGCGGCCGGATGACAAGCCCGCCCTGACGGATCGCTACAGCCAGAAAGGCGGCCGCATCCTGGTTTCAGGCGCGCAGGCGCTGATCCGGCTGATGATGGAGCAACATGCTCGCGACAAGGCCGACGGGCTGAACACGGCCGGCTTCGTCTCTGGCTATCGCGGTTCGCCGCTTGCCGATTTCGACAATGAGCTGGGCAAGGCGCGGGCCTTTCTCGACGACAATGCCATCCGCTTCCAACCCGGCCTCAACGAGGATCTGGCGGCGACGGCGGTCTGGGGCAGCCAGCAGATCGACCTGTCGCCCGGCGCGCGGCAGGATGGCGTGTTTGCCATGTGGTATGGCAAGGGGCCGGGCGTTGACAGGTCGATGGATGCAATCCGCCATGCCAATGCGGCGGGAACCCACGCCAATGGCGGCGTTCTCCTGTTGATGGGCGACGATCACGGCGCGGTCTCCTCGACTTTCCCGCATCAATCCGAACATGTGCTGATCTCGGCCATGGTCCCGATCCTCGCACCGGCAGGCGTCGAGGATTATATCGTCTTCGGGCTTGCCGGCTTTGCGATGAGCCGCTTCTCCGGCGCCTGGGTCGGGTTCAAGTGTCAGACCGAAATTGTCGAATGCACCGCCTCGCTCGATCTGCCCGATCCGACGGCGCGGCCCGTTCTGCCCGCCTTCGACATGCCGCCGGGTGGCCTTTCCATCCGCTGGCCGGATGACAAGCTGGCGCAGGAGGCCCGGCTTGAGACCAAGATGCGCGCCGTGCGCGCCTTCGCGGCGGCCAACGGGCTGGATCGCATAATTGGCGTCCGGCAAGGGGCAAAGCGCGGTATCGTCGCCACCGGCAAGGCCTGGCGCGACCTTCAGGGCGCATTCGCCGCTGCCGGAATCGATCCCGAAGAAGCGGGCCTGCGGCTTCTGAAAGTCGGGCTGGTCTGGCCGCTGGTTACCGAGACGCTCGACAATTTTGCCGAGGGATTGGATGAAATTCTCGTCATCGAGGAAAAGCGCCCCGTCATCGAAGACCAGATTCGCGCGCATTTCTACAATCGCGCTCAAGGCGAAAGGCCGCTTCTCTGGGGCAAGACGACGCCAACTGGCGAGGCGCTGATCTCCGCGACGGCCGAACTTGCGCCGCAGGCTTTGGCGGGTGTGCTCTCGGTCTTCCTGCGGCGCGACAATCCGGTTGCCGCACCCGAAGCGCCGAGGCCTGCGCCGCTCATTCCCTTTCGCGAGCCCTATTTCTGTTCCGGTTGCCCGCATTCGGTCTCCACCAAGCTGCCTGAGGGCAGCCGGGCGACGGCGGGCATCGGCTGTTCGATGCTGGCGGTCAGCATGAACCGCAATGTTGAAACCTTCACCCAGATGGGCGGCGAGGGCGCGAACTGGATCGGTCATGCGCCCTTTACCGACGAGAAGCATGTCTTCGTCCATATGGGCGACGGCACCTATTTCCATTCGGGCCTGCTGGCGATCCGCGCCGCCATCGCCGCCTGCGTCAACGCCACCTACAAGATCCTGTTCAACGACGCCGTGGCCATGACCGGCGGCCAGCGCCATGACGGCGAGCTGACTGTGCCCGCCGCCGTCGACCAGATCCTCGCCGAAGGCGTGCACGAGCTGGTGGTCATCGCCGAAAATCCCGAGGTCTGGCTCGGCCGGCTTCCTCGCCATGTCAAAGTGCTGCATCGCGACTTCCTGCGCGAGGAGCAGGAGCGCCTGCGCGACGTCGAAGGCGTGACCTGCATCGTCTACGATCAGGTCTGCGCCGCCGAAAAGCGCCGCCGCCGCAAGCGCGGCAGCTTTCCAAAGCCCGCAGCCATGGCGATGATCAATCCGGAAGTCTGCGAAGGTTGCGGCGATTGCTCGGTGCAATCCAACTGCATCTCGGTCGAGCCGCTGGAGACCGACCTCGGGCGCAAGCGCCGCATCAATCTTTCGGCCTGCAATGCCGATCTCAGCTGCCTGAAAGGCTTCTGTCCGAGCTTCGTGACCATCGAAGGCGGGCGTCGTCGCCGCATGCTTGCTCCGCTCCCGCAGGGGATCGACGGCGATATGTCGTTGCCGGCCCTGGCGAAGATCGAGGGCAGTCACGCCATTCTGCTGGCCGGTATCGGCGGTACCGGCGTCATCACCGTCTCCGCCATTCTGGCGCAGGCCGCGCATCTCGACGGGCTTGCGGTGCAGGTGCTGAACCAGACCGGCCTTGCGCAGAAGAACGGTGCGGTCATGGCGCATCTCAAGATCGCTCGCGATGCCGGTGCGCTGCATGCGCCAAGGATCGGTGCCGGCGAAACCGATACGCTGCTCGCCTTCGATACCGTCGTGGCCGCTTCGCCAAAGGCGCTTGCCAGCATCGATCCGGTAAAAAGCCGGGTGGTCGCCGACCGGCACATGACGCCGACCGCCGATTTCGTCCGCAATCCGACAGCGCCGCTGCATCGCGAACTGCCGCTGGCGCAATTGCGCAAAAGAGCGGGAAGCGGCCACCTCGATACGATCGATGCCACCGGATTGGCGCTCAAGCATTTCGGCGATGCGATCGCGGCGAATATCCTGCTGACCGGTCGGGCGTTTCAGCTGGGTCTCATCCCCATCGGGCGCGATGCGATCATCATGGCGATCACGCTGAACGGCGGTGCTGTCGAGCAAAACCTGCGCGCCTTCCGCGCCGGCCGGCTTTCCGTGTTGCGGCCCGACGCTTTCGCGACACTGGAGCAAACGCCGCCGGAGCCGTCGCTTGGCGACATGCGGGCGATGTTCATGCGCCGCCTCGGCGACTGGCAGGATGCGACATATGCGAACCGTTTCGCCGCGTTGATCGATGGCGCGACAGCCAAGGTTGCGGGTTGGGAGGGGGGTGACGACTTTCTCAGGACGCTGATGCGCGGCGCCTATCATGTCATGGCCTACAAGGACGAATATGCCGTTGCGCGCATGCATGGCGATCCGGCGTTTCTGGCCTCCATCGCCCGGGAATTCGAGGGCGATTACACGTTACGCTTTCACCTCGCCCCGCCGTTGCTCAGCCGCGTCGATCCCCGCACCGGGCGCCCTGCCAAACGCGCCTTCGGCCCGTGGATCCAGCGGGCTTTCCGGTTGCTTGCGGCGATGAGATTCCTTCGCGGCACGATTTTCGATCCGTTCGGCTATACGCATGAACGACGGGAAGAGCGCGCGCTGCGCGAAACCTATTTGCAGCGCATGCATGCCATCATCGACGACATCGCGCCGGACGGACTTGCCGCCGCCACCACGGAAGCGGGACAGATCCTCGATGTGCGTGGCTATGGTCCGGTCAAGGCGGCGAACCTCGCAAACTGGCGCGCCAATGCCTCGGGCGCGTCAAACGAAGGCGCGCCGTGACAACCACCGTCGTTTGCCGTCGAACCATTCCAGCTGGCGTAAGGATCGCCTGGACTGTTCAGGCCGGACAGTTCCGGCCCGAACCATCGCAGGAACGATCATGAACGATGGATGAGCGGCACCGCATCGTCCTTGCCGCCGGAGAGCCAGCGGCAGAAGAGGCAATCGAAAATCACGATATGCGGAGCGACCGCCTTCACCTGCGATATGGCGTATGACAGGCTGATATCCGAGCGGAACAGGCGATTGCGCACCGTCAGAACGGCTGCCATCTTTTCCTGGTTCGCCTTGTTGAGGAACAGGTTTTTCGATTTGTCGCTCTTGGCGGTCTCGGCGCTCTTCAAAAGGTTCGCCTTGGTTTTCGCAGCGCCGCTCAGCGCCTTGGCGATGCTGCCATAGGTCTCGCCCATCTTGTTGTGCGAGCCCTGATACTTGGAGAGCGTATAGTCGTAGCACTTGTCCGTTTCGGTCAGGATTTCCTTCGGCGCGGCTTCGCGGCTGTAGAAATTCGAAAAGCCAGGATCGAGAACGGTGTTCTTGTCGTCGGAATAGAAGCGCAGGACGACATCGTCCGGCACCTGGAAGGCATTGGTGTTCTTTTCCCGGCCGCCATGCGCCGAGATGATCACCCGGTCGGTGCCGGTTTCAGGAATGAAAAGATACAAGCGGTCCTCGAGGCCGAAGATATTGAAGCCTTCCTGCTTGCCCATCTGCTTCATCTGCGAACGCGAACTGAAAATTCCCATATCAACCCTCCTGATGTTTATCGATGACTTAGCTGAAAAGCGTCTGATCTGAATGACACAATCGAGATGCGAGATTCCGTGCTTTCGGTCTGTCGTTCTTCAGGAAAATGCCGGTGTTTTCCAGAAGATCTCTAGAAGCGTACCTCCAGCAGCGTAAAATCGTCCGGTAACGGTCCCTCGCTGTTGAAGGTTCTGACCCATTCATGAATGCCGGCTGGCGAATTGCCCGAGGCGAACGCATAGGCCGCCAACCCGTCGACGTCGAGCTGGTCGCCATCCGGGCCGTTGACTTCGAAAGTCCCGTCGCTGAGGACGAGAAGCCGGTCGCCGGGGCGGATAAGGGTGGAATGGCAATCATATTCGACGTCGTCGTCGATCACGCCGATGGCGATGCCGCCCGGCGTCGCCAGATACTCCGGTCCGTCAGTCGCATCCCCATTGCCGCGGATGAGAATGGCCGGTGGGTGGCCGGCGCTGGTATAGCGCAATTCGCCCGTCACCCGGTCGTAGACGCCGTACCAGATGGTGAAGAACTTGTCGTTCTGCTTCTCCATCGGGAAGGCGGTGTTGAGCGCGGCCAGAACGGCCGGCGGATTGCGCAAATCCGTCTGCGCCAGAGCGCCGGTCCGAAGTACGTTGGTGACGGCGATGGTCAAAAGCGCCGCGCCCACGCCATGGCCGCAGACATCGATCAGGTAAAGCGCGAAATGGCGTTCGTCGAGGTCGTGGTAGCCGAAGGAATCGCCGCCAAGCTCCGTCGAGGGCGTAAACAGCCAGTCGGTCGAGGGATGGCTTTGGCGTTTTTCGGGCAGAATCGAGAAAATATAGCGCGTGGCATCGTCCAGCTCGCTTTCCAGGCGCGCCTGGGTACGTTCCAGCAGCAGATTCTTCTCCGCGAGCTGATCCTCAACGGCTTCGCCATGCTCGATCATTGCTTCGTAGAGAAGTTTCAAATCGTCGAGTTCTGCCGTCAGCCGTTCGATCTCGGCGTTTGCCAGATCAAGGTCCGCCTGGGTTGTTGTCACGTCTATGCTTTCTTGAATGGAGTTTTGACACTTCGTTTATGTTTGTATGGAATGGTCCGTTCGGCGCATCAAGGGAAATTCTTGGGGTATGCGCAGCTTTCGTCATTTGACCATCGAAGTCGCAATGCGATAGTCGATGCCGTGGATTGTCGATGCGAGAATCACCAAGCAAAACGATTTGCTGCACTTTGGTATGAACTGGACTCAGGCAATGGGTTCAAAAGGGGGTAAGTTGGAAACGCCGAGCTTCTCGCTGCTTTTCGAGCTGGACATGTCCATTGAAGGATTTTCTTCAAACTGGGCCCATTGCGACAAGATTTCCACCTATGCGGCACGGATGATCGGCCATAATCGCCGGGATTCACTTCTGTATTCGAATCTTTTTTCTTCCGCCTTCAATGAGTTGCTCGAAACCGTCTTTCGGTCGCACCATGGAAGCGGAAATTTCGCTTGCCGAATCCTGCGCAATGGCGAGACGGATCGTATCGAGTTGACGATCCCCTGCGATGAGCATCTCGGGCGGTTTTACGCCGAATCGGTCGAATCGCTCGCCGATCCCGACCGGGAAGAGAAATATCGCGCGGCCCTGTTTTCCGACGAGCCGCTGACACGGGGTATCGGCCTGATGGAACTTGCCGTGGATTATGCCGCGGAATTCAAAATTTCGGATTTCGACGGTCAGGCGGTTCGCCTGACCACCGATCTGATCCTTGAGGAAAGCGAAGTGCTATGCTGAAACCTCCCGCCCCTACCCACAGCCTGCGCTTCGATGAAAACAATCAGGAGTTTTCCATCATCGGCGCCTTGCGGCCGCAGCATGACGGCGACATGCAAAATTGCATCGACACGCTGCGCGACGCCGTATCGCGCGTGCGCGGAACGCTTTACATCAACGTGAAGCGCCTTGTGCGGCTGAACAACATCGCCTTCCGCGCACTTGCCAGTTCCGTCGTTGCCGCCGCAACCGAGCGCTCCGACCTCAAGCTGGTGATCGTCACCTCCAGCGTCGTCGGATGGGCCACCAAGAAATTCCGCCCGCTGATGAACGTCAATCCGCGCATCGTCGTCGAGGAATACGACGCCGACTTCTATCCGGGTCAGTCCTTTGTCGAAAACAGCGATTTCATTCATGTTTTGCGCACCCAGACGAAGATGACTTGGCGCCATGAGCGCGCCATCTTGGCGCGCCATGGACTGAAGCCAGGCATGAGCGTTGCGGACATTTGCTGTGGTATTGGCGATTTCGCGGTCCTTATGCAGAAGGAATACAGTCCATCGCGCATCGTCGCGCTCGACCACTCAAAGTCGAGCTTGGCCTATGCGCGCGGCGTGGCTGAAGAGTTCGGGATCTCCGGCATCGAGTATGTCTATGGAGATGCCTCGGAAATGCTTCTGGAAGATAACCAGTTCGATTTCGTCACCTGCCGCCATGCATTGCAAGTTTTTGACCGGCCAGAGTTGATCCTCAAGGAGCTGTACCGGATTTGCAAACCGGGCGGCCGCATCTACGTTACCAACGAGAAGAATTCGCACTGCCTAGGCGAGCCGCGCGGCGAGTCCATTCAATGGACCTATACCGAGGTCGCCAAGCTTTGGCATCATTTCAACATGGACATCGAATGCGGCCCGAAAAGCCGGCGGTTGTTACAGGATTCCGGCTTCGACAAGGTCCAGATGGAATCCTTCATGGTCACCAACCTCGATGGCGACCCGCAGGATTTCGCCGACATCATCGAATCGTGGAAGAACCTGTTTGCCGGCGACATGGCCAAGCAGCGGGGTGATAGCCCCGAGTTCATCGAGCAGTTCAAGCGTGGCTTCGACGACCATATTTTCGCGGCGCTGCATCCCAAGGGTTATGCCGGCTGGCCGATCTGGGTTGCTTCAGGACGCAAGCCGCTATGACCGAGACACAGCCTCACGCAGATGGCCTCGGCAAGGTTGGCTATCTCTCGCCGCGCAGTTTTCGGGCGAAGTTCATCCTGGTTGTTGGCGCAGCGGTACTGTTCGATCTGCTGTTGGGTGGCGGCATTGCGATCTGGAACGTGCAGCATCTTTCGCGAGATGCCGCCAATCAGGTAGGCGAAGGTCTAACGCAAGCTAACCAGGAGTATCTGAAGACTTATATAGATACGACGGCACTGCGGGCCGATCTGCTGCTAGAGCAGGTGCATTCCGACGTGACCACGCTCGCAAATACGATGCAAAGCCTGAGTGACCATCCAACTGTCGAGGCAGACATCGGCACGGCGCTTGAGCGCAGCCCGACATTTGCTTCGCCGCTTGTCTACGACGAGAAAGGCGGCTGGTCGCAGAATTCGGCTGGTGCGTCTTCGGCCGTCAGTGTCTGGGGTTATCTCCTCGACGAGAATCATAAACCTCTACCGGCAGCGCAGGAACAGGTTCGCAATAGCCGCGTTCTCGGGCTTATCGGCCCCGCCTTGATGAAAACCGGCGCGCCGAAGCTGCAGATGTATTATGTTGGACCGAAATCGGCCTCCATCATGCGCGCTACGCCTTATTCGGAGCAGGCGCAGACCTTCGACAAGCTTTATCCAGGGCACAACAACGGACCGAATTTCTGGGATTTCTTCTTTCCCGGCGTATATGAGGGCTGGCAGTCGTGGATTGCCGATCCGGCGTCTCGCCCGGTCAACACCGATATCGTGACCACCGCGCCGTATATCGATGCAATTACCGGCAAGCTGATCGTCAGTTTCTTCCACCCGTTATGGACGGTGGATCGCAAGGACGTCAACGGTATGGCTGCCGTAGACATCACGCTCGACCAGTTGGCGGGGCTCGTTGAAAGCGTCAATATCGCGGAGACTGGCTTCGGCTTTCTGACGATGTCGAACGGGAACGTGATTGCGACGAGCAAGATCGGCGAGGAAACCCTTGGCATCAAATCCAGCGACCAGAGCGGTCAGGGCGTCACCGGTGTCGATCGTTCCTTGAAGGGCAGCAGCCAGCCGGAAATTGCCTCATTGGCGTTGCCAGCCGATGGCAGCACGCAGCTCCACCATATTATCCTCAAGCGTGACGGCAAAGAGGTGCCATATCTCGTCGTTCTGAAGCAGCTTAAACCTGCTAACCTTTGGGACGGCAAGGGGATTGTTAAAGAAACGATGACGCTGGGCTTCGTCGTATCGGAACAGGAAATCTATAAATCCCTGATTGCCGCCCAGGATGCGCTGTCTTCGGCAACAAAGCGGATCGTTAATTACCAAATCATTGCGGTGATGGTCAGTCTGATTATCGTGTTCATCGCCGTATTTGCGATCTCTGGCCGCATCACTGCGGGTCTGAGTGCGCTTGCCGATGCGGCACGGCGATTGCAAAACAAGGACTATTCCGTACGGGTCGACATTCCCAGCCGCGACGAAGTCGGGGCCGTCGGCATCGCCTTCAATCGCATGGCCGAGGAAATCAGCTTCCATACCGAGAACCTTGAAAAGCTCGTCGAGGCACGCACGCATCAGCTGGAAGAGGCCAACCAGGAAATCAATGCGCTCAACACCCGTCTGAAGAGCGAGAACCTGCGCCTCGGAGCCGAACTTGACGTGGCGCGGCAAATCCAGATGATGGTGCTGCCGCGTTCGGCCGAACTCAGCGAAATCCAGAGGATCGACGTCGCAGGCTTCATGGAGCCGGCCGACGAGGTGGGCGGCGACTATTTCGACGTGCTGCGCAGCGGCGACCACATCAAGGTCGGTATCGGCGACGTGACCGGCCACGGTCTGGAGAGCGGCGTTCTGATGCTGATGGTGCAATCAGTCGCGCGCGCTCTGCAGGAGCGCGGCGATCAGGATCCGACCAACTTCCTCGACGTGCTCAACCGCGCCATCTACAAAAACATCGAGCGCACGCGCACCGACAAGCATCTGTCGCTGGCCTTCCTCGATTATCACAGCAACCGCATCGTGTTGTCGGGTCAGCACGAGGAAGTTCTGGTCATCCGCGGCGACGGCGAGATCGAGCGCATCGATACCGTCGATCTTGGTTTCCCGATCGGTCTCGAAGCCGACATCGCCCCCTTCATTGCGACGCGCGAATTCGCATTCGAGACTGGCGACGTCGTCATCCTGCATACCGACGGCGTCACCGAGGCGGAGAGCCCAAGCGGCGAACTGTTCGGCATCGATCGCCTGTGCGAAAGCGCGCGTAAATATCACAAGCTCGGGGCGGAAGCGATCAAGGAAGGCATCATCGCCGACCTGATGGCCCATATCGACACCCAGAAGATCCACGACGACATCACTCTGGTCGTGATGAGGCACAGATAGCGATGACTGAAGTTTTCGGCGATATCGAATCCCGTAACGCGGCCGCGTCCTTTGAAAATCGGATCCGGCTTGCGGAAGGTCCGATCGATCTGACCTGGCAGCATGCAAGCGTCACGGCCGAGTTTCTCGGCGATGTCTATGGCATGCGCTGCGGCGCCCAGAAGCTGAACGACAACGAAGCGCGGCATAGCGTCGGCTACCTTGTCAACGAGCTTTTGGAAAACGCAGTGAAGTTTCGCGCGCCCGGCGACGTGCTCATCGAGTCCTCGCTCGAAGGCAATCGCTTCGAGGTTCGCGTGGCCAACTACATCAGCGAAGAGACCGCGCAACGGTTTCAACCGCTGCTGGCGGAGATTACCGAGGGCGATCCCGGCGAATTGCTCATCGCACGCATCGAAGCGAACGCCGGAGATGCATTTTCCAGTGGGTCGGGGCTTGGCCTTCTCACCCTAATGAGCGACTATGGCGCCCGACTGGGATGGAGATTCAGCCGGCCGACAACCGGTCCCCTCGTATTCCTCGAAGTATTTGCCGCCCTCGATCTAGCCTAAGGTTGTCGGGACGGGGACATTATTGGAGTTCTTTTTCACGATGGAAATTAAAACTGGCGACTATAAGGTGTGGAGCGAGGGCTCGACTATCCACTATGAAGGCACGATGCGCCTTTCGGGGACCGAAGCCTATGCGCCCATCCTCGACATGATGCAGGGCGTTCTGGCGTCCAATCCGCAGACGATCACGCTCGATCTGACGGAACTGGAATTCCTCAACAGCTCAGGCATCAACCTCCTGGCCAAGTTCACGATCGACGTGCGCAAGCTGCCCGGCATCAGCCTGGCGGTGCGCGGTTCGTCGCGCATTCCGTGGCAGTCGAAGTCGCTGCCCAATCTCAAGAAGCTTCACCCGGCCGTGACGCTGGTGATCGATTGATCCAAAAGGGCGCCTGCCAGCAATGCCGCTGTCGGGCGTCGCTGCGGCTCCAGCGTGAGCCCGCGCGCCAGAAGGGCGGCGAGCGCGTCGGTGTGGCCGCCTGAGAGGACCTGTCCGGAATAGGCGGACAGGTCGAACTCGTGATGGATGCCGGCATCGCGCTTGGTGAGGACCTCATCATAGCTTCCGGCAATCGGAAGACGCCCTTGGCAAAGCCAGAGCCCGACCGATGAGAGCGACCAGATGTCGGTCTCGGGCGTGATCGTGCCGGCGCGCATCTGCTCCGGCGCCATCCAGCGTGGCGTTCCCACGATTTCGCCGCCGCTCAGCGGATCGTTCTCTCCCACAGTCGCGATACCGAAATCCACCAACACGGGCTGGTTTCGGCGAAAGCGGATATGCGCCGGCTTGATATCCCCATGCGCGATGCCGCGGCCATGCAGAAAGGCCAGCAACGCCGCAAGCGCGCCGATCAGCGACCGGATGGCTGTCCCGCTTCGGTAGCGGTTCGCAATATCGGGCCTGTCCAGCCCGTCCTCAAGAAATTCACAGGCGAACCAATCGCCGCCCGCGCCGCGAAGATGCGCGATCGCCGGGTGCTGCAAGGTTTGCGCCAGACGTTTTTCGCGGGCAAAACGCTTTTGCAGCAAAGGGTCGGCGGATGTCGCAGCGGCGAGGCGCTTGACCAGGAGGCGCTCACCGTTTCCGGTTCGCGCTTCGTAGGTCATGATGCCGTCCCTGTCCCTGACGGGGCCATGGGGGACGGGCGGCGCCTCGTTTTCCATTGCCGGTCTCCGATCAGATGGCGCCAACCGCCTTCCACATCGGCAGGCCATGTTCCAGAACCTTGGCGATGTTGTCGTGAAGCATCCGGTTATAGGCGTCTTCGCTGTCGGGCTGTTCCTCGAAGTTGAGTTGCGCGCCGCGTTTGTCGAGAAGGATGCGGACGGCGCGGTTCACGGCCGGCTCCTGCGCCGGCGTTCCCTCGGCGATGACCTCATAGACAAGCATTTCGAGGAGGCGAACGTTCATCGCCGTACCGATGCTCACTGCCGCGAG
This sequence comes from uncultured Rhizobium sp., assembly GCA_945952045.1. Taxonomy (GTDB): domain Bacteria; phylum Pseudomonadota; class Alphaproteobacteria; order Rhizobiales; family Rhizobiaceae; genus Metarhizobium. The sequence goes on along the minus strand of CAMFHE010000011.1, from coordinate 77,195 downwards.
CGGGGAGACGTCACGACCGAGATCGGCGCTGTTGGCCAAAAGCGCCTGGTTGAATCGACGAACCGATTGCAGTTGCGTCTCGTCCGGTTGGCGCAATTTGGTTTTTGCCTGGCGGGAGCCGATCAGCATGCCGAGGATCTCGCGTGGTTCGGCATTGCTTTGCGCGCCGACTGCCGCGCGCAATTCCGCAATCGATCGACTTCCAGCGGCGAGCATTTCGAGCGCTGGCTCGTAAAACGGGGCGTTCAAGGTCGCGGTGCCCAGGGGAATGCTGACTTCGCGGGTTATGGCATGCGGCGGCACGACCAGCTGCAATTCCGCCTCGGCCGCCCGCTGCTCCACCTTGCGCGGCGGAATAGGGCGCGCGCCGCGGATGAAGACGTCGCGCCGGAAGGTGCGCGTCATGAAATAGTCGCGCGCCGTCTCGGCCATCGTCGGCGGCATGTCTTTGATCAGCGCAAGCTGCTCCGGCTTCAGCGACAGGGCCGGGAAGTTTTCGAGCAGATTGGCGGTGCCGACAAAGTTCAGCTTGGCGCCGGCAAGATCCGTGACGACATCGGCGTGATAGCAGGGCGACCAATGTTCGTTGAGATATTCATGCGAAAGATAAGCGACGGCATCCTCGGTCTTCTGCTTTTTCAGCTGCTCCACCATCTCCGGCGGAATGCTGATGGCGCCGGCACCCGAGAAGGCATTGGCAAGATCGAGCGCCTGCAACACGCGTTTGTCGCTGCGGCCCTGGCTCAGGCTGGCGCCCATGCGCAGAAGGCGCTGCATCGGCCCTGCATCCGTCCATCCGGGCTGCGCATTGTAGCTGACATAGACGAGGCCGCCCGGTTTCAGGTAACGGTCGATGAAATCGACGATGAATTGCCGGTTTTCAAAGCTGACCCAGCTCCAGACCCCATGCAGCGTGATATAGTCGAACAGCGGCAGATCCGCCTGTTCGCCGGCGGCAAGCTGCTCGAAGGATGCTTCTTCAAAGCGGATATTGGCAAGCGCGCCGTCTTTGGCGAGAGTGCGCGCACGCGCGATATGGGCCGGATTGAAATCGAAGCCCCAGACCTCGGATTCGGGATTGGTGGCTGCGACCACCATCGCTGTCTGGCCGACGCCGCAGCCAAGTTCGCAATAGGCGAAGCGCTCTCCCTTGGCGACGGGCGGTTCGATGCCGCGCAGCAGGCAGACGACATCGAGATGGGCGGGGGTCTGCTCGGTATAGAAACCCGGCCCGTATTCGATGTCGGAAATGTAGCCGTCGGTCCAGTCTGTCATGTCACGTCACCCTGTTGTTCGATTATCGCAGATGCGGCGTCGGGCGAATGTCCGCAAAGGGCACATCGCGCCTCGGCCGATCCGAGGAAAGCCATGTATTCCAGCCGAGCCTGCTGGCCGACGGGTCGTCGCGATCGTTTCCGAGCTTGAGGCCCGGAACCTGGTCGGGCTTCAATTCCAGCCGGACGCGGAAGGTCTTGTCGGCGCCGAGCGCGTGCGCGGCCACGTCCGTTAGGAGTTTTGCCCGCTTGCCATCCGGAAGCAGCGAGCGGAAATGCGGATAGTCGAGCGAGCGGATGTTGATGCGCACCGTCGATTGCGCCTCGAAGATCTTGCCGCCGATCACGGCATCGTCGCCGAGCCGGGCAAAGCTGCCTTCGGGCGCCAGCCGGTCCGGCAGGCGCGTGCGGTCGCTTGGCGCGACCGGCAGCCACTCGCCGCAAAACTGTTCGATGTCCAGCTTATGGCCGAAGATGCCGCTGAGCGCCCGCTCGACCGCCACCGCCGAACGGGACTGGCGACCGAACAGGCCGCCGAAGAAGACGAAGACGGCGTCCGGCGCGCTGGTGCGGTTGGCGGTTGCCGGCAGGCCGAGCCCGACAAGCGATTTCAGGGCGTGATCGATCGGTGTCAGCGTGCCGACCGATCCGGCGCGCTGGCGCTCCGCGACGATGCGATACTTTGCCCAGGCATTGTAAAGCAGGCCGGCGAGGCGATTGTTGAAGACATCGAGGAAATCGCGCAGGCCCATATTGCGTTCGCGCACGCTGACCTGCACCAGTTCGCTCAAGGCATGCGGCAGCACGCCGGAGGGGCCGGTCAGGCCGATGATGGTCTGGGTCATTTCAGTCGGGCCGCCGCCCCGCGGACGCCGGACGGAGTTGACTTCCGCGGCGGCAAATCCCAGCGGCACCGCGGATCGCACCGAAAGCGCGGCCCTGGCGGGATCGCTGCCCTGGCCCAGCGGATCGGCCGGTTGAAGGCCGGACTGGTCATGCTCGCGCGCCGCCATCCGCTCCAGAAGCGACATCGCCTGGAACAGCTCGTAGAATTGCGGCGACTCGAAGAGATCGCGCTCTAGAGAAGTATGCGGTCGCCGGCGCGTGCTGGCCATGTCTTCATGATCCCCGTGCGGCCCTTGACCCGTGCGGTCAGGCGCGAAAAAGAATTGACGCTGGCGTAAAGGCCGAAAAAGCGCTCCAGGACGCTGGCCATCAGAAAGACGCCGTTGCCGGAAAAATTCGCTTCGTCGAGCGCAAGGTCGATATCGACCCCGCGGCAAAAAACGCTTTGACCTTTGGCGCGCACGCGCGCCGTTCCGCTCTTCGACGAGAGCTGGGTGATGCCGTCGATCAGCGCCTTGGTTTCGGCTGATTCACGAAAATCATAGAGCAGCAGCGTTTCGCGAAGGGCTTCGGCCCCGCCATCCGAAACGAGCGACAGATGATTGAGGGCGAGATGCGAGACCAGCCGCCAGCGCCCGCCATGCCCGACCATCGGGCGCACCGTCGGTGTCGGCGCGGTCAGGAGCCGCATGGCGCCGACCATCGGCACCGGCTCCGTCATGCGCAAATGCGGCTGGCCGCCGCCGAAAGGCAGCCGTTCCGGCAGATTGCGATTGAGGCACAGCGTATCCACCAGCAGCACTTCGGATGGCGGCAGTTGCGGCCGGAAATCCGGGTCGGACAAGGACAGGAAGACTTCGCTGCCGGGATTTTCGCTGCTGGCCGGCTCGCGGCGCGACAGCCACCAGGCGAGATCACGCTCGTCGGACTTGACCCATTCCGCATTGGCCGCATGCTCGACACTGTAGAAGGGGTGGACATCGCGGTGCTTGCCGTCGGGATCGATGCCGCGCACCGTTTCCACGCTGTAGACTTCCAAAGCCTGCGGTCGGCCGCTATCGGGGACGACGCGGTAGTCGAAGCTGCGCTGATCGAGCGTGATCGGCTCGGCCGTCTGCGGAAACAGGTTGACGACCGGCGTGCAGCCAAGCGCGAAGGCGCTGGCATTCAGCGAGCGTTCGAGACCCGGCTGCGCCCGGTCGAGATAGAGGAAGACGTCGAGCGTGCGGCCCTTGGCGGACAGCATTGCCCGCTCCGGCAGCTTCAGATCGACGAACAGGAATTTTTCCGGAAAGGCGAAATATTCGGTCAGGATCCGATAGGCCGGATGCGAGTTCTGCGCATAGGGCAGCAGGCCCTCGTTTTCAGCAAAACCGGCCGCCGTCATCGCCGAGGACGCCATGAAGACCGGCGAGGGATCGTTTGCGCCTTCCGCGAAAGCAATGGCGCTGACATCGTTGAGCAGCAATTCGTAGAGCGGATAGACGAGCTGCGGCTGGCCGCGCAGGAAGAAGCGGAGAGACGAGGGCGCGTGCTGGGCAAAGCCGCCTTCGGGCGCGGTGATTTCGAGGGTCAGGCGCAGGCAGCCGGCGGCATTGGTGGCGCTGGCACATTCCGGCGCGGTGATCGGCCGCCCCGACAGGACGGCGCTGCGCACCGTGACCGGCGACAAGGAGACATCGAAGGCGGTGCGGAACCGGCAGCGTTCGCCATTGACGGCTTCGGTATCGACCAGCGTTCCCGCCGGCACGCGATGCGCCTCGATCAGTTCCGGCTTGGCATCCATCTGCAGGATCGACATGGAGGGGATCGGCCGGTCGAGATGCGGATAGAGAATGCCGAGCAGCGCATTGGTCAGCTCGGGAAAATCGTCGTCGAGTTTTTGACGCACACGCGCGGTGAGATAGGCGAAGGCTTCGATGAGCCGGCCGACATGCGGGTCTTCGATCGCATCTTCGGACAGGCGCAGGCGTCCGGCAATACGCGGGTTCTCGTTGGCGAAGGCCGCCGCGGCGCGACGGATATACAGCAATTCCCTATTGTAATGCGTCAGCAGATCATCGGACATGGAGCTTCGCCTTTCTTCTCAAAGCTGCGGGCAGGCGTAGCCCGCAAGGATGTTCTTGGCGAAGGGATTGCGCGTCGCCGAGGCGGTGACCCGCAACAGCACCCGCCGGCTGCCGACGCGCGCCATGTAGTCGACGGTATCGGTCGGCTGCTTGCTCATCATACGGAAGGTGTCGAGCAGGCGGAAGATCGCCCATGGCCCCTGGCGGGCGATGAGATTGCGCTCGCCCTGCACCTCCGGCATGACCGACAGATTGGCGCCGACCGAAATGTTTTCCGGCGGCCATTTGAAAGGCGTATCGACGATCGGGCCATGGCTGTAGAGCAGGGATTGCCCGCCGGCATCGAGCACGAAGGCGCGCGCCTTGGCATCCAGCTTGCCGGGCGTGATCATGAAATTGAGGTTCGGCTTCTCCTCGTCGGAGAAGAACATGGTCGTGATCGCATTGGCCTGTTCGAGGCCGGCAAGCGTCACGTCGTCGAAACCGAGGCCGACCTGCTGGCCCGGACGCCAGCGCCAGGGATGGGTCGTCGTATCGATAAACGGCTTCAGATAATCGTTGTGGAAACCGGCGATGGCGCCCTTGGGTCCAAACAGCTTGGCGAAATCCTCGAGCGAGGCATCGTTGGCGGCGGTGCGGTCGAAGGGGTAGCGCGCCGTCATCGTCGCGTCGCAGAGCGGCAGGACCATCGACTTCCAGATTTGCGACAGGCGCTCGCGCGAACTGCCGCCTGTGATCGCCGCCACCTGCGCCAGAATGCGGGCAAAGACAGGCTGTAGCACGGGCGGCAGGTTGTCGTTGCGGCTGGCGAGATCCTTGAGCAACGTCTGCGGTTCGGTGCCGAGTTCGAGCACGTCGCCGCCATTGGCGACGTGGTTAAGCATACGAAACAGCGGCTGCATGGCCGCCAACATGGCATCGGCCGGCGCCTGTTGCCCTTCCGGCGCGATGACCGCATTGCGAAAGGCGCGGAAATATTCCGAAACGGACTTGGCGACGTCAACGGCGCGGCGCGGCTGGTAGGCGGAGCCGCTCACCGCCTTGATGCGCGCGGTGGTCGCGCCGACGGCGGCGTCGAGAGCCACCGTTGTCGCAACCTCCAGGTCCGTCTCGGCGGCGATGGCGGTCAAGAGTTCCTTGAGCGGCGAGGGATTGCCGGTGACGATGGCGATGGACTGCGCCACATCCGCTGCGCGATCGCTGCCGACGGGACCGATATCGGCGAGCAGGGACGACCACCTGTTGATGTAATCCACGCGGTAGAGATCGAGGATACCGTCGCGAATGCGGGCGCTGTCGCGCTCGCCGCGCGGCGCATCGTCGCCCATCACCCAGAGATCGTCGGCAATGTCGCGGGCAACGCTTGCGGCGACATCGCGCATCGTGCCGATCAGGCCATCGCGGGTATAGAGACCGGGAATGCCGTCCCAGAAACCTTCGCCGCTGACGCGCGACAGCGCCTGCGGGCCGGACAGTCCCATATGGTCGACCGGCCGCCAGACGGGCAACGTCTGTACGGAGGGCATGGCCATCACGAAATCATAGCCAAGCCGCGCCAGCGTATAATCGGCAATCCAGCGCCTGGCGCGATCAACCAGTGTCGTATCGGCGGGCGGCACGCTCAAGGGCGCCGTACCGAGAGCGGCGAAGTGGCGCGCGATCCGCGCCTGCGTTGCCGCATCGGCGTCATGTACGAGCCAGTTTGTGGCAAAATCGACGCTCAGAATGGCCGCGGTATCACTATCGGGGGCGCGACGCTCGGCCAGCGTCAGGTAGAATTTCAGCTGCTGGAAGCGTAGCGCCGCCGAGGTCTCAGGATGGTCGAGACCGTCGCGCAGATAGCTCCAGACGAAAGGGAACAGCAGGTTGGCGAGCGCCTTGTCATAGGCGTCGCGCGCTGCTCCATTGACCGGTTCAGTGCTGTAAAGTCCGAGCGTTGCGCGGTGCGGCTCTTCCTCGGCCAATTCCCGCAGGCGGTCCAGCACATCAAGCACCGGATCGAATTGCGACGGCATCTTTCCGTCAGGAGAGGCTTGCGTGATATTGGCGCGCCCGGCATCCACGCCGGCGGCGATGCGGGCGGTGTAGGCGCGGCCTTCGCTGAAGCTCAAGATCCACAAGGAGATCATCAACGCGATGAAGGCGAAGAGCAGCACATTGCCGCCGACCTTGTAGAGCCGGTTGGCCACCAGCGCCGGCCGGGTGAGGCCACCAAGATTGGCCTCCGGCAGGATGACGTCGCGGAACAGGCCGGACAGGAAGAACGGTCGGGCGCGGACCTGCCCGGTTTCCGGCTGCAACAGCAGACCATCGCGTCGCTGGCCGAAGCTCGGCGTCAGCACCGGCCCCATGCCGTCGCGAAAATCGCCGGATTGGATCGTGCTCGAAAAGAACACGCCGCGCACGTTCGGCGCATCGGCGAACCGATGATCGACGCACAGTTCCCACAAAAACGGCGTCAGCCGCGATTGCAGCAGGGAGAACTGTCCGGGAAATTCGAAGATCCGCCGCCGGCGCAACTCGTCCGGCTCGTCCTGCAGGCGCAGGAACTGATGGCGGGAAAAACCTTCGACGATACTGGAAAAACCCGGCAGGAAGCTGCCCTTAGCGGTCGCGCCATCGGTCTTGCGCAGGGCGCTCAGCGGTACGCCGAGCACGGCGTTGCGCTCCTCCGATGTCAGCGAATCGAAGAATTCCTCGAAACCGACGACCATGTCGAGCTTGTTGACGACGACATAGACGGGCGCCGTCGTGCGCAGCCGCGCCATGGTTTCGTCGAGACGCTTGCGCAGGGATGCTGCCTCGGCGACGATATGCTCTTCCGGCCGCGACAACAGATATTGCACGTCGAGGACGAGCAGGATGCCGTTGACCGGCTGCTGCCGACGCCAGCGCCTGATCTGGTCGAGCATGCGCTGCCACAACAGAACCGCGCCGGTGTCGTTGGCGGCGGTGAATCGCCCCTCGAATTCGACCAGCACCGCCTTGTCGGTGATATGAAACTGGGCGGGACCTTTGCCGGGATCGGTATCGTAGGGCGCGGCAATGCCGCTTGCCTTGAGGATGCTGGATTTGCCGACCCCACCTGCGCCGAGCACCAGGTACCAGGGCAAGGCATAACGGCTGCCGGTCAGGCGAAAACCGCTGCGTCGGCGCAGGAACGAGAAAACCGCCCGGCCGGCATCGCGGAAGGCGGCGAACTCGGCTTCGGCTGCCGCATCCACCCTGTCGCGGGCGGCATCCGCTTCCTCCTCCTGTCGGCGCAGCGCGGCAAGCAGCGCCTCGTCTTCGCTGGAGCGGCGGGTGCGCACGAAAAAGCTGCCAATGCCCCAGACGAGCGCAAGCGCGAGCAGGCAGGCGAGGCGCACCGTCGCCGAACCCAGCGGCTGCACCTCGCCGAAAGCGATGGCGGGGCCTGCGAACCAGACGAGCAGCGCGATGATCAGGACGCAGAGCGACAGCCAGACGGACGGCCGCTTCAAAAAGGTCCAGAATCGTCTGATCGCCCGGCGCGCCCTCAAGACAGGCTTTCCTTATAGGCGATGATCCGCCGCGCGGCGTCGATATAGACGGGATCGATGACGAGGCCGCCGGCATCGCGGATCGCCTGAGGTGCGAGCTTTTCGAGCATGTCGCGGTCCGCGTCGGAGAGATCGGCGGTGTTGCCGGTCAGCCATTCGCGGAAAGCCGGCGTTTCGGCGGCGCCTGCCTGCGTGGCAAGCTCGATGCGGGCGCGGAGTGCGGCCGGATCGGCATTCATGTCGGCAAGGGCGCCTTCAAGGCGGGTGGCCAGATGCGCGACCAGCGCTTGCGAACGCAGGGAGTGACGCATCGTCTCGATGCGTTGGCGCAGGCTGCCCGAGGCAGAGGCGGCGAAGAGGGGCGAGATGCGCGCCGCGTCCATATCGGTTTCCTGGACGAGCGTATCGAGATCGCGCAGCGTGTGCAGGAGCACCGGCAGATCGGCGGGTTTGGCGGGGCTGCGGATCGTGGCGATGGACAGCGTGCGGTCGCCGACGCGGCCGGCCAGCTCCACGTCCCGCCCGAAGCTCGTATAGACCCACAGACCCAGGCCGCAGGCGCCGAGCACGAAGGCCGTCAGCATCGCGGCCTGCAGATAGGCCCTGACGCGCCGCCGGCGGCTTTTCGACACCAGACCGGCTTCCGGGACCATGACCGATTTCAGCATGCCGTTGATGAAATAGCCGCGATCCTCGTCGTCGAGGCCGAGATCGGGGGGGAGCATGCCGATGCGTGGCATGGCGAAGCGCCGGGAGAGTTCCGGCAGCAGGGCGTCGATCGACAGCGGCTCCTGCCGGGCGCTGGTCAGGAAGATGCCGCGCAAAAACGCGCCTTGCCAGCTTCGGTCCCCGTCGGGCGAAAGTCCGTCGAGAAGCGGCGCGATAGTCTTTTGCAAAGCGGCGATCTGGGCCGAAAAGCTTTGCAGATGGCCGCAACGCACCGGATCGGCCTCGCGCGACAGCCATTCCATATGCCGGGCGCGCATCGAGGCGAGGATATCCTTGAAACCGCGATCGATCTCCTGGGCGCGCTCGGCGGCCGGGCGTGCTTCCGCCATGGTCGCGAAAGGAAGCAGGAAGCCCCAGGGCTGGTCGCGCTCCTGCTGCTCGTAGCGATCGAAGAACTCGCGGAAACCGGGGATGAGATCGGTCTTGGTCAGGCCGAGATAGGTCGGAATGCGGCTTTGGGTGATGTCGTCGAGCAGCCGCAACCCGTTGGCAACGGCCTGCATGACCATGCGTTGCTCTTCGAGATCGGCAAGCGTCAGGTCGGCGGGGCTGATGGTCAGAAGCGTCGCGTTCAGCGGCTGCAGCGGCCTGAGGCTGCGCAAAAGCTCGAAGATGGCGCGCATCTGCGCGTCATCTATTAGCGAAGCTTCGATATAGACGGCATCGGGGCCGACCCACCAGGTGGCGTCGGCGATGGAAACCGGCATGCCGAGCTTCTGATCGGCGCGTTCGAGGATGCTGCTTTTGCCGCTGCCGGGCGGTCCGGCGACGAGGAAGAAGGGCACGGAATTGCGCCCGCGCTCACCCTTCAGGCCGCGTTTCGCCAGGAAAGCCGCGACGGCGCGGCGATTGCTCTTCAGCGTTGGCGATTCCGTTGCCGAATTGCGCAGGAAGCGGCGCCAGAACACCACCGGCACCAGCGCCCAGAGAATGAGCGGCGCAATCGACAGCGCAAAACGCAGTTCCGGCGCGACCGCCGACAGGCCAAGCCATTGCCCGCCATTCGCCCACAGCATCCAGCCGGCGACGGCGGCGACTGGCAGGCCGATAAGCCAGAGAACGAGCGGCCAGGGCTTCATGGTTGCCGTTCCGCGGGGATGCGGAATTCCACGCGGCGATTGAGCGCGCGACCTTCCGCCGTATCGTTGGCGACGATCGGATCGTCCTCGCCACGTCCTTCGAAGACGACGCGACCGGGATCGTCGAGATGGTGCTGAAGCATCTGCGCGGCGGAGCGGGCGCGGGCAACCGAAATGTCCATATTGTTGCCGAGCGCGCTGCCGGCGCCGACGGGGACGTTATCGGTATGGCCGATGACGGTGATGCGGCCGGGTTCCGGATTGAGCGCCGCGCCGATCTGGGTGATGACCGGCTCTTCGGTCGCAGCAAGATCGAGGCCGCCCGACGGGAAGGAGGCGGCGAGCAGGCGGATGACGATGTCGTCGCCGACCTGCACCACTTCCGTCCGCACCGCGCTGATTTCGGGCGCCAGAACCTCGGAAATGCGCTCGATCTGCGTCTTGCGCACCGGCGGAACCGGCGATGGGATATCTGGAATGCCGGCCTTTTCGACGACGACCGGGATCGTGGGAACGAGGGCGCGGATCTGCTGCGCGGATCGCTCGACATCGGATTGCAGGGTAATGCTGGAAAAGGCCCAGAGGCCGATGAGCAGCAAAAGCAGAAGCAGCGCAATCGCCCAGGGCGCGACCATGCTCAGCGGCGGGCGATGCGGCGCGGCAATCGTCTGCCAGGCGGCAGAGAGATTGCGCTCATAAGGGCCGCGAATGCGGCGGATCGTGCGGTAAAGATCGTGGCGCAGGCGCTGCAACTGGCCCTGGCCGCCTTCCATCACCCGGTATTTGCCGGCAAAGCCGATGGCGAGGCAGATGGCAAAAAGTTCGAGCGCATCGATATTCTGCTCGGGCTGCTGGGAGACCTGCTGCATCAGGTCGTAGAAGCGCTCTCCGCCCCAGGTTTCGTTATAGAGGACGCCGAGGAGGCTGCCGCTTGCCCAGCCGCTCGCCGCGCCCCAGCGCGTGCTGAGGATGATGTCGTCGATGGTGGCGCAGAGCGCGTAACGCGAGACGCGGATGAGCCGGTCAGGCACATCCTTGGTCATGGCGGCGGTTTCGAAATTGCGGATCTCGTCCATGACGCGGCCGCGAAATTCGGGAATATCCTCCGGCGGCGCGCTTTCGATCAGCCGGCCGGCAAGCCAGAGAAGCGGCGAGGCGGCGCTGACGAGCGGATTGATCGCCGCCATGTCGAAGGCCTTGTCGATCGCCGGATCGTTGCGTCGCGTCTGGCGCTCCGCCGGCGCCTGCAGGCCGAAATCGTCGGCGAAATTCTGGCGCTGCTTGCCACTGAGATCGAAATAGTCGTCGAGGGAGGCGCCGGCGCCGGAGCGCATCATCGGCTCAGCCTCACTTTTGATCGTGAAGGATTGCTGCGCCATCGGCGCCATGCGCGGCTGCTCGACGGGCAGCGGCCGGCGGATCGTGTCGTCTTCGTCGGGAAGGGCAAAAGGATCGGTCAGCGTCTCTCTCCCTTAATCCTTGATAGCCCAGAGATCGAGCTCAAGCCCGGGGAAATCCCCCGCGACGTGGATCGCAAGCCCAGCGCCGCTGGCGATCTGCTTCCAGATCGGGCTGGTGCGGTCGAGCTCGAAATAGACCTTGCCGGAGTGATAGGGAATCTGGCGCGGGGCCACCGGCAGGCTGCGCAGCATGATGCCGGGCAGCGCGGTGTTGACCAGTTCCGAGATCTGCTCGACCGGGCCGATCTTGATCTGGCCGATCAGGCGGCGCATCAGCGTATCGGAAGGGATATCCGCCTTGGCTGCCAGAACGAAGGCGTATTTGAGATAGAGCGAGCGATCCGGCACGTCGGCGACGCGGATGCCATAGCGGTGCTCGACCAGCGGAATGGCGATGGCGCTGCGTTCCAGGACGACGCTCAGCGATTGCCGGATCGCGGCAATGACCGGTGTGAAGCTCGGCTGGATGCGCTCGTGGTCGTAGACCGGGAATGCGCGCGGGCGGCGCGTCGGGCTGGTGAAGGTCGCAAGCTCACCGGCAAGCCCGATGGTCGCCATATAAAGGCTTTCGGGATGCACGAAGGAGGCGGAGGCCAGATGCGCAAACAGCGGCTGGTAGCGATTGATCGCCTGCAGCATCATCGCATCGGTCATTTCGGCGGCGGTTCCCGCACTTGCCCCGGCCAGACGGTTGGCGATCGCTTCGCCGCGATGGTTGAGCAGGCCGACGATCTCGGTCATGAAGCCGGAAAGCAGGCCGGCGACCTGGCAATCCAGCGTCGGCGGCACATAGGATTCGTCGAGCACGACGGTGTTGTCGGCGCGCACCTCGATGATGCGGGCAAGTCCGATGCCGACGAAACCGCTGCGGTCGCTGGATTCGAGCTGGTAGCGCAGGCGCAGCTTGCCGACGGTGATCGGGGTTGCCGACATGTCGCTGCTGTTGGCATCGGCGACTTCGATTTCGCTGGCGACGTAACGCGTCAATGTTTCGGTGTCGGGATCGGCGGTTTCCTGGCTGCCGGGCTGGCTGATCGGCAGGGTCAGATAGACGATGGCGTTGCGGACGTTTTCGTTGAGAACCAGCGGTGTGAGACCTGCGACATCGGCGGGAATGCTGAAGGGCGTGCCGTCTGCGAACACGCCCGAGGCGCGCTCGACGCCGAAGCGGCCGATCGACAGAAGTTCGCGATTGATGCGCAGCTCGGTCAGGCCCCAGCCATAGGGGCGCAGGCCCTTCGAGCGGCTCCGGATCAGCCGCTCCACATAGCGGGCATCCTGCTGGAAGTGCTGGGCCCGGATGAACATGCCCTCCGACCAGATAACTTTGTCAAACGACATGGTCGCTTACCCTTCCCAAGTGACCGACGCAAAACCGCTTACGCATATTTTGCTGCAACTGCTTGCGAGCCTTTCCGCTTTTCCTGAAAATCGCGAAAATACTCCAACGCCTTTTTTGCGCATTTCTCGATGGAAAGCCGTTTCGCGCTTTTCCTGGAACTGCTTTTTAGTCCTGAGGCCCCAAATCCACAGCCAAAGTCTTCAGATCGGCCTTCAGCTTGAATCGCTTGTCGCCCTGCAAACCGACCATCGCCCGCCATTTTGCATTCTCGAAATTTCTGAAACCCACGACCACGGCGACGATCGTCGTCCCCTCGATCAGGTTGGCCTTGATATGCTCGACCCCGCCGGGGGTCATGTAGACTTCCGTCTTGCCCAGCATGGTGGGCCCAAGTGTCTTCTCGTCCTCTTCCCAAAGCTGGCGGAAGCTTGCATTCGAGAAGTTGGACTCGGCGTTCAGCTGGTAGAGCCGCACCACGACCGGCGCCGGCACCCCATCCGGACCGGGATTGGCGAGCGGCGAGGCGACGGCGACGAAATCGAGGCTGGCAGCCGCAGGCGCCGGCTTGATTTCGATCTCCTTCGGCGGCGGCACATCCTTCTTTCCGAACAGGCCGCAGGCCGTCAGGCTGGAAGCGAGAACGCAAACGAAAACAAAACGCACGGCCACTGACAGGCCTTTTGTCACGGCGCGCAAGACATCTCCGCGCACCGCAAAACCAACTACCCGCAACGCGACGACTCCTCGTTGAGCAACTGGCGCAGCCGCTGCATGAATTTTTCCCGCTCTGCGTCCAACACCGATGCCGCGGCGTCAACGGCGCGGATCAACGCGGCCTTTTCCACCGTGGCAGCCATGATCAATATGTCCTCCATGCCCGTTGCCGGGGCCGAAACCTCGGCTGCGGCAGATGCAGGAGCGGAAGGCGAATCGACGCTTTCCGGCCCAGAATTGCTCCAGCCTGCCACATCGGACTTGCCCGAAACTGCACTCGGATCCCACCAGTCATGCATGACTTTCGCCGCGGCGGCCGCACCCATCTCCGGTTTCGGGGCCTGAATCGGGGGGGCGTCGGCCGTCGGCGCGCCGGCATCGAAACCGAAAGGACCGTCCGGGAAGGGATCGGCGCCATCTGCTGCTGGCGGCGGCGTATGGGCCGCTTTCGCCAGGGCATTTTCGATCGTCACGCTGACGATGGCGTCGCCAAGCAGTAGCATGTCGCCATCGGCGAGCGGCCGCGGGATGCCCGGCGTCATCGGAACGCCATTGACGCGAACGCCGTTGGTGGAAAGATCCGTCAGGAAAAATCCCTGATCCTTGAGATCGACGCGGCAATGGGCCTTGGACAGGACGCGGTCCGGGTCGGGTATGGACCAGTCGGCTTCGCTCGCACGGCCGACGACCATGCTGCCGGCTTCTAGCGCCCTTTCCGGAATGGCGCCCATCAGACGCGAGGGTCCTTGCAACATCAGCCGCAATCGCATGTGCTGTTTATCTCTTTCCAGTCATTGGAAGGTCCGCCCACGATTCGCGGCGGCATTGCTGAAGCTTTATTCCATGCTTTCGCGCGCGGCGACAAGACAAGCTGAGTAATGCATACAGGATCTATTATGCAAGCGGACATGCCAGGGAATTTCACGTGGTTCGCCCTGACGGCGCAGACCGCCAGCGGCGAGCGGGCCGGAAGACAGGAGCATGTCGAGGATGGCTTCCGGCCGCCCGGCATGATTGGCGCGTTGCGAATGGCCCCCCAGCCATGCCTCGACCGGCGTGACGTGACCGCTCCAGTCGAAGGGCACGGAAAGAATGGACGCAGCGCCGGGCTTCATCACCCGGCTCATCTCCATGAGGCCGGCGCGCGGATCGACCATGCAATCGACGACGTTCAGCGCATTGGTCAACGCGAAGGTATCGTTGCGGAAGGGCAGCGACAGGACGTCGCAGATCCAGATGTCGGCGAGGCTGTCTTCATCCTGCCCGGCCGGATAGGTCCGGCGATCATAGACGAGGCCCGCCTGCCGCAGGCCGTAATTGACGGTGCCGCCAACAGCCGCGCGGCGTCCGGCGCGGGCGAGCGGAATGGAAATGTCGATGCCGAGCGTCATGGCCCCCGTGCGCTGCGCCAGTTCCGTCACCGTACGCCCGGCGCCGCAGCCGATATCGAGAACCGGCCCCAGCGGCAGAGCGCCGGCCAGCGCCAGACCTTCCTCGAGAACGCGGACGACGCCACCGGGCACGGCATCGCCCGGCACTGCGGCAAAACCCTGTGGATCCCTGTCGCCCCAGTGATCCCACATATAGGACGAGACATGCTGGCGGATGGAATCCAGCGCGCTTCCAGGTCCTGCGGCATCGCCGAGCAGGCCCTCGACGGCCGGCGTGAGATCGTCGCGGGCCATGAGATAGAACAGGTTCTGCTGAACGAACTGGCGTACATCCGTCACCAGGATAGGCAGGCCCTCGATGATGGGATATTCGGCGCCGCAGGCCGTGCATTGCAGGATGCCGGCGCCGATATCTCCGCGGCTTTCCTGCTCGACGACGGCAAGATGCAATGCATGATCGCTTCCCTGCCGGCGGCAAAGCGGGCAAACGGGCGCCAGCGTCTCGAAATGGGCAAGTTTCACGACCCGTTACCCGCCGATCATGACCGTGGGGCAGCCGGGGGGCAGGATCCTGCCGGTAGGGCTCGGGATCGGCGCGACGCAGGCGGGATGCGTGGTCATGTCGTTGACGCGGGCTGCCGGAAGTCCGCCGATCAGCACCGATGTCGATCCAAGCGCCACCATGCCGGGGCCGCCCGGAACGCAGCCCGCCAACATGCAGGGCTGCGACGTATCGGTCGAACGCGCCGCCGGCATGTTGCCGATCAGCACGTTGGGCTGGCCCATGATGATCGGTAGCGGCATCGCCGGATGCGGCACGCAGGCCGGCACGAGGGCAGGCGGATGGATCGGCGCATGGCAATGCGGCGCATCCTGAAGGATCATGTCTCCAATGCGCGCCGCGTTCACTCTTCGCTCCCCGCCCCATGCCGCAAGCGCTTCTCGAGGCTCACGACGTTCCAGCCATTACTGCGGCGGTACTCGACTTTGTCAAGCAAACTGCGCACGAAATGCATGCCCAATCCACCGACCTGACGCTCTTCCAGCTCGACCGAAAGGTCGGGCTCGGGGATTTTGAGCGGATCGAAGGGGGCGCCGTCGTCGCGGATGTCGATCGACAGGCAATCGCCTTCGACATTCACTTCGATCAGGATTTCGTGTGCATTGCCATCATGATAGCCGTAATTGATGGCGTTGGTGATCAATTCGTCGAGGGCCACGTCGAGGCCTGCGACGTCTTCGTCGTCGAGCGCCTGGCGCAGGAAGAAGCGATTGAGATCCTCCAGCAGCGGCGGCACGCCCGTCAGGTCGTTGGTGACGATGAAGGTGGTCGAACGCTTGGATTTCGGCGCGGCCTTGTAGTGGATGGCGCAGCCGACATTGGCCGTGCCGGAGGAAAGCGCCGGTCGAACCAGCGCTTCGAGACCCTCGACCGGAATGTCGCGGCTCGACAGCGCCGTCGCTTCGCCGGCCGTCAGCCAGATCACGTCGCCCGGCGAAATCGTGCCGGCCGCCAGCGGCTCTTGGCTGCCTGCGCGCCGGATTTGCGCCTGGCCGGATGTTGCAAGCGAAATCGCTCCCGATACGAGATCGAGCCGCATCAGGGCGATATCGGTCCTGACCGAAGGCGCAATCGCGCCGAGCAGGCCGATCACCGTTTCAGGATCGTCCTCATGGTGAAGAAGCGCCCGCAGCGATTGCCGCAGGCCGGCCGTGTTCCAGGCGCCTTCCATTCCGGCGCCGTGAAGGCGGATGGCGGCGGCGGCGAAGACCTGCGCCTCGAGCCAGACATGGTCGTAAAAGCAGACGAACTCTTGCGGGTCGGTGCAGGCCGATTCCACCTCGATGTCGCGCCGCACCGGAAAACGCGGCGGCAGAAGCGAGCGATGCATGGCATGCGTGAGTTCAAGCAGTAGCGAAGCGTTAAGCACCATTGTGCCGGCGTCTCCAAAATGGCTTATCATCATCTAGCGCTAGTGTGTGATTTCTGAAATCATCGGTAACACGATGCAATGCGTCGTCTCCGAATTATCTGAATTGCATCACGCTTGAGGTTAAAACCATATGAACATTGCCGAGAGTCGTCGCGAAGACAAGCTAATCGTGATGCCGACAGGCAGAATCGACAGTGTCAGTTCTTCCACATTCGATCGCCATCTTGCCGCGGTCATCGCGCGCGGCGACGTCAATCTCGTTATCGATCTGGCAGGACTTGAGTATATTAGCAGTACCGGTTTGTCCGTCTTCCTGACGGCGGCCAAGAAAGTGAAGGCGGCCGGCGGTCGCATGGCTCTTTCGGGTCTCAGCAGCCGCACGCGGCTGGTATTCGAAATGAGCGGTTTTCTGCGTCTGTTCCCGATATACCCAAATGTGGACGCTGCGCTGGCAGGATAACGGCCGCTTCTGCATAGACAAGCTTGAAAAAATGCGCTCTACCTTCGCGCAACTCGAAATTCTTCATCGAATCGTGAACTAAATCTTATAATTCCTGCATCAGAACGCGTCTGGGGCCTCGCACCATCCTAGGGGAGAAGGTGTTTGTTGAACGTTGATTTGCAATCTTTGATTGGCCGACTGAATGCACATACGCGCTCTGCGCTTGAAGGTGCCGTTGGCCTGACCTTGTCGCGCACGCACTACAATGTCGAGATCGAACATTGGCTGCTCAAGCTGATCGAAGGCACCGACAATGACATCGCGGCGATCCTGCGGCATTTCGAGATCGATTCGGGCCGTCTGGCCGCGGATCTGACCAAGGTTCTGGACCGCCAGAAGACCGGCAACAGCCGTTCGCCGGCGCTCTCGCCGAACATCATCAAGTGGATTCGCGAAGCCTGGATCTTCGCCTCGCTGCAATATAGCGACCGCGCGATCCGCAGTGGCCATCTGATGGCGGCGCTTCTGTGCGACGACACGCTCGCGGCGTTGGCGCGCGATGCGTCGAATCAATTCGCGCGGGTCAATGCCGAGGTGCTGCGCACCTCCTTCGCCAAGATCGCTTCGGGCTCGTCCGAGGCCGGGTCGACCGCGTCGGGCGCCGCTGCGTCCTCGGAAGGCCAGGGCGCTTCCGGCGGCGAGGCTCGCCCGGTCGTCGCCTCGGGCTCGGCCCTCGATCAGTACACGATCAACCTGACGGCGCGTGCGCGTGAGGGCAAGATCGATCCGGTGCTCGGCCGCGACGCCGAAACGCGCCAGATCATCGATATCCTGACCCGCCGCCGCCAGAACAACCCGATCCTGACCGGCGAAGCCGGCGTCGGCAAGACAGCCGTGGTCGAAGGTTTTGCCTTGAAGATCGCTGCCGGCGACGTGCCGCCGGCGCTGAAGGATGTCGAGCTTCTGTCGCTCGACCTCGGCCTGCTTCAGGCGGGCGCCGGCATGAAGGGCGAGTTCGAAAATCGCCTGAAGAACGTTATCGACGAGGTCAAGTCGTCGTCGAAGCCGATCATCATGTTCATCGACGAAGCCCATACGCTGATCGGCGCCGGCGGCGCCGCCGGCCAGAACGATGCAGCAAACCTGTTGAAGCCGGCGCTGGCGCGCGGCGAGATGCGCACCATCGCGGCCACGACCTGGGCCGAATACAAGAAATACTTCGAGCGCGATCCGGCGCTGACCCGCCGCTTCCAGGTGGTCAAGGTCGAGGAGCCGGGCGACGAATCGGCCATCGCCATGATGCGCGGCCTGATCCCGACGCTCGAGCGCCACCATGGCGTGCGCGTTCTGGCCGAAGCGGTGGAAGACGCCGTGCGCCTGTCGCGTCGTTACATTCCCAGCCGACAGCTGCCCGACAAGGCGGTCAGCCTGCTCGACACGGCCTGCGGTCGCGTCGCGGTCGCCGCCCATGGCACTCCGGCCTCGGTCGAGGATCGCCGTCGGCGGATCGAAATGATCGATGTCGATCTCGGCGTTCTCGCCCGCGAGGAACGCATCGGCGCCAACCATGCCGACCGCATTGCCGAACTCAAGGCCGACAAGGAAAAGACCGGTGAGGAACTCGCCGCCCTTGAAGCGCAGTGGGAAAAGGAACGCGATCTGGTCGAGCGCATCCGCGCCCTGCAGGAGTCGCTCGGCGGCGAGGGCGAGATTGCCGAAGGCGAAAAGTCGCCGGACGAGATGCGCGCCGAACTGGCGACCCTCAACGGCGAGCTCACCGCGCTCCAGGGCGAAGCGCCGCTGATGCGCGTGACGGTCGATGCGCAGGCGATCGCCGAAGTCGTCGGCAACTGGACGGGCATTCCGGTCGGCCGCATGGTCTCGAACGAGATCAAGACGGTGTTGTCGCTCAAGGAAAAACTGAGCGAACGCGTCATCGGCCAATCGCATGCGCTGGAGGCGATCGCCGAGACGATCCGCACCTCGCGCGCCAAGCTGCTCGATCCGCGCAAGCCGATCGGCGTCTTCCTGATGGTCGGCACGTCCGGCGTCGGCAAGACCGAGACGGCGCTGGCGCTGGCCGACCTTCTCTACGGCGGCGAACAGAACCTGACCGTCATCAACATGTCGGAATTCAAGGAAGAGCATAAGGTTTCCATGCTCGTCGGTTCGCCCCCCGGCTATGTCGGTTACGGCGAAGGCGGCGTGTTGACCGAAGCGGTGCGCCGCCGGCCCTATTCCGTCGTGCTGTTCGACGAAATGGAAAAGGCCCATCCCGGCGTCCAGGACGTGTTCTACCAGGTGTTCGACAAGGGCATGCTGCGTGACGGCGAAGGCCGCGACATCGACTTCAAGAACACGATCATCATCATGACGTCGAATGCCGGCACGGATCTCATCCATCGCCTCTATTCCGACCCGGCCCGCCGGCCGAGCGCGGAAGAGCTCGGCGATGCGCTGCGCCCGGAACTCCTGAAGTCGTTCAAGCCGGCCTTCCTCGGTCGTTGCTCGGTCGTGCCCTACTTCCCGTTGGCCGACGACATCATTCGCAAGATCACCGAGCTGCAGCTGACCCGCATCCGCAAGCGCTTCCTGGAAAACTACAAGGCCAACCTCACCTGGAGCCCGGCGCTGGTCGAACAGATCGCCAGCCGTTGCACGGAGGTCGAAAGCGGCGCGCGCAATATCGAATACATCCTTTCGCGAGGGCTTCTGCCGCGGCTTTCAGCCCATGTCCTGTCCATCATGGCCGAAGGTCATCAGGTCAGCGACATCGAGGTCGTGCTCGATGCGGCGGGCGAATTCCAGTTCTCCGACCGATCTTCGTCCGACAGCGAACAAGCCCGGACGATGGAGTTGGCCGCGACAGCGGCTCAATGACGGTGTCGTCCGCAGCGACATCGATTGACATGCAAAATCATATTGGCAATGGGAGCTAACATATGGCGATTTATCTTAAGTATGAAGGTATCGACGGCGAAGCGACGCATGCGAACCACAAGAAGTGGATCGACTGCGCCAGCCTGACGTTCGGCGTCGGCCGCGCAATCTCGACGCCGTCGGGTTCGGCTGGCAACCGCGAATCCAGCGAGCCCAGCATTTCGGAAGTCAGCATCGTCAAGTCGATGGACGCGGCTTCGACGAAGCTGTTCATCGAATCGGTAACGGGCGCCGCCGGCAAGAAGGTCGAAATCCATCTGGTCAGCACCGGCAGCCCGGGCGTGACCTATACCGAATACACGCTGACCAACGCGCTGGTCTCGTCCTATTCGATGTCGAGCGGCGGCGACCGCCCGACGGAATCGATCTCGATCAACTTCACCAAGATCGAGTACAAGTTCACGCCGTTCGACGACAAGCACAAGGCCGGTACGCCGGTTTCCGTCAGCTACGACCTGGCAACGACCAAGAGCGCTTGATGGCGCTGAGAAGAGGGCGCTCGGCCGAAAGGCCGATCGCCGTCATGGATCGATAAGATGGCCGTTTCGCTCACGCAAGCCAACCGCTGGTTGACGCTGGAAACGCCGCTGGGCACGGATGTGCTGTCGGCGACGTGGCTTCGCGGATCCGAAGGGATTTCGCGCCTGTTCGAATTCAAGATCGACGCGCTGTCCGAGCGGACGTCGATCGCGCCGGGTGATCTTCTGGGAAAAAGCGTGACCGCGTCGATCACGCATCCGGGGGGCAAACGCCGGCTTGTCAACGGCATCGTGACCTCGCTGGTTGCCGGCGCGCCGACGCGCAGCGGGCATCGCGTCTTCACGCTCACCGTCCATCCGACATTATGGGTGTCGAAGCGCACCTCCGACTACAAGATTTTCCAGGACAAGACGGTGACCGACATCGTCGAGGAGATCCTGAAGGCCGATGGGGTCAAATACGAGAAGAAGCTCAATGCCAGCTACAAGCCACGCGAATATTGCGTGCAGTTCGGCGAGACAAATCTCGATTTCGCCGAGCGTTTGATGGCCGAAGAGGGCATCTTCTATTATTTCAAGCATGCCGCGGGCCAGCACACGATGGTCCTGGCCGATCATGGCATGGCCTATGAGGATTGCGCCCAGGCGACAGTCACCTTCCGGCAGGACCGGGAGGAGTCGAGCGATGCGGTCTATGCGATCAATTTCGGCCTCGATCTGACCGACACCAAATGGACGCTGCAGGACTACGATTTCGAACGCCCGGCGGCGACGATCTCGGCAAACAAGACCACCTCCGTCCAGCCGTCCTCGTCGAAATCCTGGGAGCATTTCGCCTATCCAGGCGGCACCGTTCAGAACGACGAGTTGACGCGGTTTGCGACGGCGGCGGTGGAGGCCGAAGAGGCCGAGCATGAACACGTCGATGGGAAGTCGACCTGCGCGAGCCTGACGCCAGGGCATCGTTTCACATTGTCGGAGCATCCGGCGGACGAATCCAACAGGACATTCGTGGTGACGCGGGTCGATCACGAGGTCTGTGACCGGACGCATTTCACCACTCGTCCGGGGATGGAAGGCAAGCCCTTTTATCGCAACAGTTTCAGCGGTATTCCCTCGTCGCGCGTGGCGCGCAGCCCGTTCGTCGGCACGAAGCCGCTGGCGCATGGGCCGCAGACCGCAGTCGTGGTCGGCACCAGCGGCGAGGAAATCCACACCGACAAATACGGCCGCATCCGCGTGCAGTTTCATTGGGACCGCTATGGTTCCAAGAACGAGAAGAGCTCGTGTTTCGTGCGCGTCGCCCAATCGCTGGCCGGCAAGAACTGGGGAACGGTGTTCATCCCGCGCGTTGGCATGGAAGTCGTGGTGCAGTTCCTGGAAGGCGATCCCGATCGGCCGCTGGTCACCGGCGCGGTCTATAACGCCGACAACATGCCGCCCTGGACATTGCCGGACGACATGACCAAGAGCGGGCTGCGTTCGCGCAGCACCAAGCAGGGTGGGGTCGCCAACGCCAACGAACTGGTCTTCGAGGACAAGAAGGGGAGCGAACAGATCCTCTTTCACGCGGAAAAGGATTTCCTGCGCGAAGTCGAGAATGACGATACGCTCGACGTCGGTCACGACCAGACACGCACCGTCAAGAACGACAGAACCTCGACGATAACAGAGGGTAACGAAACCTTCACCATCAAGAAGGGCAACCGGACCGAGAAGATCGAAACCGGCAACGAGACTCTTGATATCACCAAGGGCAATCGTAAGGTGACGCTGGGGCAGGGAAACGATCAGCTGACCCTGAATCAGGGCAATCGTTCGACGACGCTCAGCCAGGGCAACGACACGCTCAGCCTGTCCCTTGGCAACCAGTCGACAAAGGCAAGCGCCGGCACGATCACACTCGAGGCGGGGCAGGGGATTACCTTGAAATGCGGCCCCTCTACGGTCGAGCTGACGCCCTCCGGAATCACCATCAAGGGCGTGATGGTGACGGTGGAAGGCAATGCCAAGGCCACGGTCAAGGGACCGATGGTGGATGTCTCCGGCGACGGCATCGTGACCGTCAAAGGTGGCATCGTGAAGATCAATTGAGGAGAACGGCACGGTGAAAATTCAGACCGAACCGTTCCGCAAGATTGTCGCTCCGACGGCGGCGGAGATATGCGAGCGTGTCGAATTGTCCGCCGAGGGCCGGGCTTTTCTGCTGCCAGCGCTGTCGCCGCAGGGGTTTCTGGCGCTGCTGATCGATGCGCAAGTCATGGGAGACGCTGTGCGTTTCCTGGCATTCGCACTGCCGGCGCGCGAGGCGATCTGGTGGGCTTGCGCGGTTGCGCATGCGACGCTGCCGAAGCCGACGGAGCTCGATCGCGCCTGCATCGAGCGCAGCGCGGGCTTTGTCTATGCCTCGTCGGAAGAGACGAGACGAGCCTGTTTCGCACTGGCCGAACAGGCGAAATTCGAAGGCGCGGCCGCCTATGCGGCGCTCGCCGTATTCTGGTCGGGGGGAAGCCTGGCGCCGGAAGGCATGCCGGATGTCGATCCCGATCCCAAGCTTTGCCCGATCGGTGTCGGCGCTTCGGTGCTGCTGTCGATCACGACGGGCGATCCGCTGGAATTGCCGCTGCGCTTCGAACAGGCGATGGAGCGCGGTATGATCATCGCCAATGGCGGCAATGGCTGGTTGAAGGAAGACCGGCCGCTGAAGCTGACGAATTAGGGCATTCTCGCCGTGGCTCATAGAGGCTCATTAATGTTTTGCCGCTATGACCACGACGGGTGTCGAGGAGACGGGGACGTGCGCCGGATGCGCGGTCGTTCCCGGAAACAGCATTTTCGCGAGTGAGGATTTTGGCCAATGGCAGTGCCGCAGGTCATCGACATCGACGGGCTTCTGAACCCGATTTCCGAGGACGCGCCGGCTGGCTCCGATCCGCGCCAGGACACGTCGTCCGCATCGCTGTATTACAAGACCAAGGATGCGCGCAACGCCGCGCGCGCCGCAGAACGCGCGTCGGTGGAAATCGGTGGTGCGCCGCCGGAAGAGTGGAGCGACGTCGCGGAAACGGCCGTCACCATCCTGTCCGGCCACGCCAAGGATCTGGAAATCGCCGCCTGGCTGGTCGAGGCTCTGCTGCGCCTTGAAGGCTTTGCGGGTCTGCGCGACGGATTGAAGGTCATCACCGGCATCGTCCAGAATTACTGGGAGCCGTGCTTCCCGGAACTCGACGAGGATGGCGTCGAAGGCAAGGTGTCGGCGGTGGCAGGCCTCAGCGGTTCTGGCGCGACGGGCACTCTCATCCAGCCGACCCGCCTCGTGCTTTTGACGGACGGTTCGCTGGCCAGCTTCTCGCTGTGGAATTTCGAGCAGGCGACCGATCTCGAGCGTCAGAGCGATCCGCAGCGTCGGCAGGAGCGCATCGACAACGGCGCCATCAGCATGGAGCAGTTCAACCAGAGCGTGGCCGAAACGCCGACATCGCGCTTTTTGGAAACTGTCGCGCTGGTCGAAGAGACGATTGTGGCGCTGAAGGAGATGTCGGACGCCTTCGATGCCGTTGCCGGCTACGATGCGCCGCCGACCTCGGCATTGCGTGAATTGCTCGAGACCATCCTCGGCGCCATTCGCCATTTCGCCGCTTCCAAACTCGAAGCCGCAAGCTATGACGATGCCGCCGCCGAACAGACCGTCACCGAGGAAGTGTCCGCCGACGGGACGACGATGGTCTCCGTGCAGCAGGTTCGGCGTATCGACGGCTACGCCTCGCGCGAGGAGGCCTTGGCCGAAATCACGCGCATCTCGGCTTATTTCCGCAAGACCGAACCGCATTCGCCGATCTCCTACACCTTGGAGGATGCGGTCCGGCGCGCGCGCATGACCTTGCCGGAACTGCTCGCCGAACTCGCAGAAGATCCATCCCACATCCAGCGCATCCTGCTGGCTGCCGGGATCAAGCCACCGGAGGCTGAAGCCTCGGGATACTGACGACTGTCCTTAAGTCTTGCGTCTCGTGACCTAACCACAGAATTGAAAGCAGAGGGATTACAATGGCAGAAAGCGTACAACAGAAGCTGAAGCGGGTTCGCGCCCCGCGCGTCCACATCACCTATGACGTGGAAACCGAAGGCGCGCAGGTCCGCAAGGAACTGCCTTTCGTCGTCGGCGTGATCGGCGATTTCTCGGGCAAGCCCTATGAGCCGCTGAAGCCGCTCAAGGATCGCAAGTTCATCCAGATCGACCGCGACAATTTCGACGACGTCATGCAGCGTATGACGCCGGGCGCCGAATTCAAGGTTGAAAATACCCTGGCCGGCGACGAATCCCAGCTTCCCGTCCAGCTCAAGTTCAAGTCGATGAACGACTTCGAACCGGGCTCGATCGTCCAGCAGGTCGAACCGCTGCGCAAGCTGCTTGCCGTGCGCAACAAGCTGCGCGACCTGATGTCCAAGGTCGACCGTTCGGAAGAACTGGAAAGCCTGCTCGAAGAAGTATTGCAGAACACCGAAAAGCTGACGGCTCTCGCCGGCGAACTCGGCTCCGAAGAAAAGAAAGGCTGATCGATGAGCGCTGAACTTCAGTCACAGACCAACGCCGCGACGGGCGAATCCACCGGTTCGCTCAGCCTGCTGGACCAGGCGATCCAGGTCACCAAGACCGCCGAGCCGGACGAGATGCAGGACCTGCTGC
The DNA here is from genome assembly GCA_945952045.1 of uncultured Rhizobium sp. Classification (GTDB taxonomy): domain Bacteria; phylum Pseudomonadota; class Alphaproteobacteria; order Rhizobiales; family Rhizobiaceae; genus Metarhizobium. The sequence continues at coordinate 52,288 of CAMFHE010000011.1, read as the reverse complement.
GCACGCTCACCGACGAAGCGCTTGCCGGCACCGTCACCTTCTCGAAGAACCTGACGCAGACCTTCAACAAGGCGATCGAAGCCATCGACCAGAAGCTGTCGCAGCAGCTGAGCCAGATTCTGCACCACCCGGACTTCCAGAAGCTGGAAGGTTCCTGGCGCGGCCTGAACTATCTGGTGAAGAACTCGGAAACCAGCGCGACGCTGAAGATCCGCGTTCTCAACGAATCCAAGAAGGACCTGCACAAGGACCTGACCAAGGCGGTCGAGTTCGATCAGAGCCAGACCTTCAAGAAGATCTACGAAACCGAATTCGGCACCCCCGGCGGCGAGCCCTATGGCGCGCTGATCGGCGACTTCGAATTCGGCAACGGCACCGAGGATCTCGAGATCCTGCAGGGCATGTCGAACATTGCCGCTGCCTCCTTCGCGCCGTTCATTTCGGCTGCCAGCCCGAAGATGTTCGGCCTGGAAAGCTTCACCGAACTGTCGAAGCCGCGCGATCTCGAAAAGATCTTCGAAAGCTCCGAATACATCAAGTGGCGCAGCTTCCGCGACAGCGACGACAGCCGCTTCGTGACGCTGACCATGCCGCGCGTTCTGGCGCGCGTGCCCTATGGTTCGCAGGGTCGCCAGATCGAGGAGTTCAAGTTCGAGGAAGCTCCGGTTGACGCCAGCGGCGTCGTCGGCTCGATGTCGCAGGACAAGTTCTCCTGGATGAACGCGTCGTACGCGCTCGGCGAACGCCTGAACTTCGCTTTCGCCAAGTATGGCTGGTGCGTTGCCATCCGCGGTGCGGAAGGCGGCGGCAAGGTCGAAGACCTGCCAAGCTTCACCTTCACCAGCGACGACGGCGATGCCGACCAGCAGTGCCCGACGGAAATCGGTATCACCGATCGCCGCGAAGCCGAACTGTCGAAGCTCGGCTTCCTGCCGCTGTGCCACTACAAGAACACGGACTACGCCGTCTTCTTCGGTGCGCAGACCACGCAGAAGCCGAAGAAGTTCGACAAGCCGGAAGCGACCGCTAATGCGGCCATCTCCGCCCGTCTGCCCTACATCATGGCGACGTCGCGCTTCTCGCACTACCTCAAGGTCATGGGCCGCGACAAGATCGGCTCCTTCCTCGAGGCCAGCGATTGCGAAACCTGGCTCAACGGCTGGATCCGCAATTACGTGAATGGCAACGCCAATGCCGGCCAGGAAATGAAGGCCCAGTATCCGCTGGCCGAAGCCCAGGTCACCGTCAAGGAAGTTCCCGGCGCCCCGGGTTCCTACAACGCGGTTGCCTACCTGCGTCCGTGGCTGCAGATGGAAGAACTGACGGCCTCGATGCGTCTGGTCGCGCGCATTCCGCAGATGGGTTGACGCCCGCGATGTCGGAGATCGAGATGCTTGCGGAAGCGGGGGATGCGCCAGACGGTGCGCCCGCTTCCGGTGTCGATCTTCGGCGCCGCCTTGTCGATTGCGTCCTGAAGCGCGGCGGGGAGGAAATCCCCGCCGCGCTCGATCGTTTCCTGGCGGAAGACGATTGGAAATCCTGCCTTGCCGAATGGCTGCCCGATATCAAAGCCGGGCAGGCCGGCGGTTTCGACACCGTGCGCGCGACACTTGCCCGTGATATCGCCGCCATCGATATCCTCCTCGGCGACCAGATCGACGAAATCCTGCATGCTCCGGCCTTCAAGGCGATCGAGGCGGCTTGGCGCGGCGTCGAGCTTCTGGTCCAGACCGCCGGTGACGAGGACAAGGTGCGTGTGCGGCTTTTCAACGCCACCTGGCACGAACTGTCCCGTGACTTCGAGCGGAGCATCGAGTTCGACCAGAGCACGCTGTTCGCCAAGGTCTATAACGAAGAATATGGTATGCCGGGCGGCATCCCCTATGGGCTGCTGGTGTTCGACTATGCGGTGCGCCACCGCTCCGCCCCGAATTCGTCCGCTGATGACGTCAGCACCTTGTCCGGCATCGCCCAGGTCGCGGCAGCTTCCTTTTCGCCAAGCGTCGTCGGCGCTGCGCCGGAGCTTTTCGGGCTTACCACATTCGCCGACCTGTCCTACGCGCAACGGCTCGATTCCGGCTTCAAGCTTGGCGAATATCATCGCTGGCGCAAATTGCGCGAGCGCGAAGACAGCCGTTTCCTCGGCGTTGCCCTGCCGCGTGTCCTGATGCGCGACCGATATCGTGACAGCGACGCCCGGCTTGATGGCTTTCGCTATGCCGAAGGCGGCTCCGGCGTCGAATCCTGGCTTTGGGGCAATGCTTCCTTTGCCTATGGCGTCGTCGCCATTCGCGCCTTCCGCAAATGGGGCTGGTTTGCAGACATCTGCGGCACGCGTGGCGGCATCGTCAACGACCTGCCGGCGCCGGATTTCTCGACGCGGGAGGGCATCGGCTATCGCCGGCCGCTCGAGGTCGAACTGACCGACAAGAAGCAGAAGGTGCTGGAGGACCTGGGCTTCATTTCGATGAGCCCATGCAGTTTTACCCGCGAAATGGTGATGCTCGGCGCCCAGTCGCTGCACCTTCATACCGGCGAAGGCGGCGTCGTCGAGCAAACGAATGACGGCATATCTTCGATGCTGCACTATGTGATGTGCGTCAGCCGGTTTGCCCATTACGTCAAGGTCATGGCGCGCGACCGCGTTGGCGCTTATGCGACGCCCTACGATCTCGAACGTTATCTCGACGAGTGGCTGCGCACCTATACGATCGGCAATTCCGATGCCGGGCTGGAGACCAAGGCGCGTTATCCCCTGAGCGGCGCCCGGGTCGAGGTCCGCGATGTGCCGGGGCGGCCTGGCATGATGAGTTGCACCGTGCATATGTCGCCGCATTTCCAGTTCGACCAGGTGGTTTCCGGCTTTCGCATGCGCACTGAAGTTCACGGAACGAGGAGCCGCTGATGGCCCGCCGCCAATCCACCGTGCCACCGCAACTTGCCCTGTTCGATCGCCTGCTGCAGGGCGACAACATCGAGACAGACCGCAGCGCCGACAGCGCCTTACGCGAGTTGCGCGATTCGGTGCGGCGCGATCTGGAGATCCTTTTCAATACCCGGCCGCTGCACAAGCCTTTCGACCCCTGGCTGAGCGAGCTTCGTCAATCCATCGTTACCTATGGCTTGCCATCCCTGCAGGGACAGCATCTTGGAACTTTCGCACAGAAGGAGCAATTCCGGGGGGCTCTCGAAAATCTCATCATCCGCTCCGAATCCCGTTTCAAGGAGTTGACCGTCGAACTCGTCCCGCAGGAAGGCTCGATGGAACGGACGTTGCGGCTGCAAATCCACGCGGTTCTCGAAACGGATTCGGTCAGTGAAGTCGTGGTTTTCGACACGACGGTCGATCCGGTCACCGGCGGCTTCGTCGTCCAGGAGCGTTGATCGCCATCATCTTGCACGCAAGCATTGCCTGCCGGACCGTGCCATGTTCAAAAAGACATACCTGATTTGTAAGCCGGTCCTTTCACAGGCACGGGTTGACGTGAGGGAAGGAGTTTTTTCGTGAATGCAAGGATGTTCGGCAAGTCGGCGGAGACTGTTCAGCGCGAGAAGGAGCGTCTGGCCGCGCTCGAGAGCCTCGATTTGCTCAACAGCCCGCGTGACGAGGGTTTCGATCGCATCGTCCGGCTGATCCAGCAGGTGTTTGGCGTCGAAATCGGCCTCGTTTCCCTGATCGACGCGCATCGGCAATGGTATCAGGCCTGCGCCGGTCTCTCCGGCGACGAGGTGCCGCGCGAGGACACGTTCTGCCGCTATGTCGTTCACAATGAAGAGCCGATGGTGATCCAGGATGCAACCCAGGACTCGCGTTTCGTCAGCCATGCCGCCGTTACCGGGCCGGAGCATATTCGTTTCTACGCCGGCGTGCCGCTGAAAACCAGGGATGGACATACGATCGGGACGGTCTGTGCCATCGACCGGCGACCGCGCTCCTTTGGCCGACGCGATCTTTCCATCCTGCAGGAGCTTGCGGGCGCTGCCATGGACCGTATCGAGCTCCTGCAGGCGGCATCCACCGATAGCCTCACCGAAGCCTTGACCCGCCGCGCATTCAAGCGTGAAGCCGAACAGTTGATCGCAGCAGCGCTGCGCCATCGCCATGACCTTTCCTGCCTCGTGTTCGATGTCGATCACTTCAAGGCCGTCAACGATAGCTATGGCCATGCCGCTGGCGACGAAGTGCTGAAAATGGTGGCTGCGACGTGCCGGGCAAACCTACGCACCAGCGACCTTCTTGGCCGACTTGGCGGCGAAGAATTTGCCGTTGTTCTCTCCCATATCGGTGCGGACGATGCGATGAGGACCGCCGAAAAGCTGCGCGCCGCGATTGCCGCCCGCTTTGTCGACGGTGACTTCGGCCGGATTTCGGTGACCGCCAGCTTTGGCGGTTCCGCCTTGTCGATGATCGGGCGGGACATAGAGACGCTGCTGGCGCAGGCGGATGCCGCCATGTACCGCGCCAAGGGCGACGGGAGGAACCGCTGCGTTTCCTGGACCTCCATGCAGCCTGCCGATGGCATGGGCGTGCGGCGGCGGGTGCTGAAGGCCGGATCGATCATTTTCAACGATCGCCGCTCGACCATCGACTGCACCGTCAAGTCGATCGGGGCAGACGGCGCAGGCATCATGGTCAGCAATTCGCTCGGCATTCCGCCGGAATTCATCCTTGCGATCAAGGCGGAGAGACTCGAGACGGAATGCAAGGTCATCTCCAGCGACCGCCAGAACCTCGAAGTCGCCTTCCGCTGAGGCAGATCCATGGAAAAGATCGATTTCAAGAAGCAACTCAGGGAACTATATGCGCCGGGGGCGAAGGATTTCGTCGAAGTCGATGTTCCCGCGATGCGCTTCGTCAAGATCGACGGCGCAGGCGATCCAAACGAAGCGCCCGCCTACCGCAGCGCTGTCGAATGGCTGTATGGCATCAGCTATGCGATGAAGTTCGCAGCCAAGGCGCAGCTTGCGCGCGACTATGTCGTGCCGCCGCTGGAGGCCCTGTGGTGGGCGGACGATCCGGAAAGCTTCGTCAGGCGTGAAAAGCATCTGTGGCGCTGGACCGTGATGATCATGGTGCCGGATTTCATCTCACGAGACAGGTATGACGCTGCCGTTCGCAAGGCGGCAGCCAAGTCCGGCGCATTGCCGGAAAGCCTGCGTTTCGAGGCCTATGACGAGGGTCGGTCGCTGCAGATCCTGCATGTCGGCAGCTATGACGACGAGGCGCCGGTGCTGGCGCGCCTGCACGATCAGGTCATGCCGGCTCTTGGTGCGAGCTTCAACGGCGCCCATCACGAGATCTATCTCAGCGATCCGCGAAAGGTACAACCGGCCAGGCTGAAAACCATCCTGCGCCAGCCGATTCGCTAACCCTATTGGGTTCGTCAAAATTCTGACGGCGGGCGGAATTGGGTGTAGAATGCTCCCATGAGTGACGCTCGGACTTTATTCGAGGTGCTACGCCAATCGGTGAGGCCGGAGATCGTCGACGCGTTCGAGCGACTTGTCCGCGACGCGCCGGATCGCAAGCTTTGTCGCGTCAATGCGCTTGCCTTCGCCGCGGCGGAAGGGCTTGGCGAAGAGGATGTGATTGCCGGCTTCATGCAGGCTGCCCGTCTTGGCATCTTCGAACTGTCCTGGAATGTTCTGTGTCCCGGATGTGGTGGCGTCCTCGATGCCGGCACCTCGCTGAAGAGCGTGCAGAGCAGCGAATATACCTGCGCGCTCTGCGCCGCCGGCTATGAACCGACGCTCGACGAGATGGTCGAGGTCACCTTCACCGTCAGCCCGCGCGTGCGCCATATCGGAGCGCATAATCCGCACGATCTGCCGATGGCCGAATATTTCCGCCAGATCTATTGGGGCTCCGGCGTCGATCTGCCGGAGGACGGTTATGAGGAGATGATCGACGGTTTCGTGATCGAAGCGCTGGAAATGCCGCCAGGCGAAAAGGCGGTGATCTCCCTGCAACTGCCGCCGGAATTCGTCATCATTTTCGAGCCGGTGACGCATGCGGCGCAATTCATCGATGTTCGCGGCGAGCCGACGAAGGAAAGGCGCAATCTGACCCTGGTCTTCGACCGCACGCACCGTCACAGCGAAACCATGACGATGCAGCCGGGACCGCTGCGCATCCAGATGGAAAACCACATCGACGTCCGCACGCTGCCCTGCGTCTGTGTCGCCAACGACACGCTGCATCACCTCGTCGGCAGTCGCCGTCCGTTCCTGACGGCCAAGCGCCTGTTGTCCAATCAGACATTTCGCGATCTCTATCGAACCGATACGCTCGACATCGATCAGCGTCTGAAGATCACCAGCCTCACCTTCCTGTTTACCGATCTGCGCGGTTCGACCGAGCTTTATGAACGGGTCGGCGATCTCGCCGCCTTCGATCTGGTCAAGACGCATTTCAAGGTTCTCAACGAGATCGTTGCGACCGAGGCCGGCGCCGTTGTCAAGACCATTGGCGATGCGGTCATGGCGACGTTCCCGACGCCGGACCGGGCGGTCGCGGCGGCGATGCGCATCCGCGATGCGATGCGCGCGCTGAACGACGCCCGGGGCTGCGAGGATCTATTGCTGAAGATCGGCATTCATGAAGGGCCGTGCATCGCCGTCAGCCTCAACGAACGGCAGGATTATTTCGGCCAGACGGTCAATATCGCTTCGCGCGTCCAGCATCTGGCGACGTCCAGGGAGATTTTCGCCACCAGTTCGGTGTTGCAGGATCCGCGCGCCTCCAGCCTGCTGTCGGATCGCGGCCTCAATCCGATCTCGCACAATGTCACGCTGCGTGGCATTGCCAGCGAAATCAGTATTTTCGCCATTCCCTGAAAAGCGGAATGTCGGGGCCTGGCCCGCCGTACCGCAGCGTTTTCCTGCTGATGGTCGGCGTCGCCAAGGCTCATTTCGGCCGCACGTTTTCGGCGCTGAGGACTGAAACCGCAATGGCGGGCGGAGATGCATCCCCACCCGCCTTCACGCGGTCAGCGCCAGCCGAGGGCCGGCGCCACATGGGTCAGGATGGCTTCCAGCACATGGGCGTTGTAATCGACGCCGAGCTGGTTGGGCACGGTGAGCAGCAGCGTATCGGCTTCCGCAATCGCCTCGTCCTTCTTCAACTGCTCGATCAGCCGATCCGGCTCGTCGGCATAGCTGCGGCCGAAGATGGCGCGGGTGTTTTCGTCGATGAAGCCGATCGAATCCTCTTCCTTGCCGCCACGACCGAAATAGGCGCGGTCCATGTCATTGACCAGCGCGAAGATGCTGCGGCTGACCGAGACGCGTGGGGTGCGCGTATGCCCGGCTTCCGCCCAGGCCTGACGATAGGCGCGGATCTGCTTGGCCTGCTGGATGTGGAAGGCTTCGCCGGTCTCGTCATCCTTCAAGGTCGAGCTTTGCAGGTTCATGCCGAGCTTGGCCGCCCAGACGGCGGTGGCGTTGGAGCCTGCGCCCCACCAGATGCGCTCGCGCAAGCCTTCGGAATGCGGCTCCAGACGCAAAAGGCCCGGAGGATTGGGGAACATCGGCCGCGGGTTCGGCTGGGCGAAACCTTCGCCCTTGAGAACGTCGAGGAAGATCTCCGCCTTCTGCCGGCCCATGTCGGCGTCGGTCTGGCCTTCCTGCGGCGCATAGCCGAAATAGCGCCAGCCATCGATCACCTGTTCCGGCGAGCCGCGGCTGATGCCAAGCTGCAGGCGTCCGCGCGAGATCACATCGGCGGCGCCCGCGTCTTCGGCCATATAGAGCGGGTTTTCATAGCGCATGTCGATGACGCCGGTGCCGATCTCGATACGGCTGGTGCGCGCGCCGACGGCCGCCAGCAGCGGGAAGGGCGAGGCGAGCTGCCGGGCGAAGTGATGCACCCGGAAATAGGCGCCGTCGACGCCGAGCTCTTCGGCCGCAACCGCGAGGTCGATGGATTGCAGCAGCGTATCGGCTGCCGAGCGCGTGCCGGATTGCGGGGAGGGCGTCCAATGCCCAAAGGACAGAAATCCGATTTTTTTCATCAATGGTCACCTCGAAACGTGCCGGATAAGCATTTAAGCGTTGGACATAACATGGCGAGTGCTGCGCGTATGGAAAAGACCGGTGAACGGTCTGTTCGGAAAACGGCGCGGAATAAGGATCTTCAAACATGACCTTTGCCGATCTCCTGACGCAATACGGCGCTGTCGGCGTCTTCTTCGGCGCAGCCTTCGAGGGTGAGACAGCGGCCTTTCTCGGCGGTGTGCTCGCCCATCGTCAACTGATCGTCTATTGGCAGGTGGCGCTGGCGGCGGCCTGCGGTTCCTTCTTTGCCGACCAGGTGCTTTTCCTGGCGGGGCGCTATGCCAGCCGCCTCGCCGTCGTGCGCCGCTTCACGTCTGCTCCGGCCATGAGCCGGGTGACGTCGTGGCTGGAAACCTATCCGAACGCCTTCATCTTCGCCTTCCGTTTCATTTACGGCATCCGTACGATCAGCCCGGTGGCCATCGGCCTGTCGAACGTGTCCAACAAGCGTTTCCTGGCGATCAACCTGCTTGCGGCAATCTGCTGGGGTATCTCGATTACGGCCGTCGGTTATGTTTTCGGCAGCGCCGTCGAGCAAATTCTGGGGCGGCTGCGGCTGCATCAGCATCTGCTGGTCGCTATCGGCTTCGGCCTTGCCGCCGTTATCGTGCTTGCGCTTATCGTTCGACGCAAGATGCGCCCTGTGGAGGGTTAGCGGCTGAAGACATGCGCCGAGCCGGCGACGTCGAGGCGCACGAGATCGCCGGGGGCGGGAAGGGCGACGCTCGACGTCTTGATCATGATCGGCGGCAGCGCCACGGCGGCGAGCGCCACGGCGACCGTGCAGGTCGCGCCGCCGAACTGGACATCGACCACCCGGCCGCCGTAACGCGGCTCGCCGGCATCGGTGATGACGCGGATCTGTTCCGGCCGCAGCATGATTTCCGCCTTGCCGGCATGATCGCCCGCGACGGCGATGTGTCCCAGCGCGCATTCGGCAAAGCCGTTCTTGACGATGGCTGGCAGTAGCACGGCGTCGCCGAGGAACAGTGCGGTCTCGCGGTCGCGCGGATGGCGGTAGAGCGTCTGCGGCGGGCCGGCCTGCACCAGCTTTCCTTCGCGCAGCACCGCCACCTGGTCGGCGAAGGAGAGCGCTTCCGTCTGGTCGTGAGTAACGAGGATGGCGGTGATGCCGGCGGCGTGCAGCACGCGGGCCACCGCCTTACGCATGTTTTCGCGCAGGCCCGTATCGAGGGCTGAAAACGGCTCGTCGAGCAGCATCAGGCGTGGACGGCGACCGAGCGCGCGGGCCAGCGCCACGCGCTGCTGCTGGCCGCCGGAAAGCTGGTGCGGCCGACGCGTGGCCATCGTGCCGTCCAGCTCGACCATTTCCAGGAGGTCGGCAATGCGTTTAGTCCGGTCGGGCGCGCCACGGCCAAAACCGAAGGCGATATTGTCGGCGACGCTCAGATGCGGAAACAGCGCGCCGTCCTGCGAGACGATGCCGATGCCGCGCTTGTGGGCTGGAACGGCGACCGGGCCATTGGCAAGCAGCGCGCCATCGAAGCTGACGCGACCGCTATCGGGAAACTCGAAGCCGGCGATGATGCGTAGCAGCGTCGTCTTGCCCGAACCCGAGGGGCCGACGATGGCCGTGCGGCTGCCCGGCTGCACGGCCAGGCTGACGCTATCCAGCGCCTTGACCGGGCCGTAGCGTTTGCTGATGCTTTCGATGTCGAGCAGCGTCATTGGCCGGCCGTCCGTTTCGATTGGGCATGGAGAAGGAGGGTCAGCGGTAGCGACAGCACCACCATCATGACCGCGTAAGGGGCGGCGGCGACATAGTCGATCTCGCTGGTCAGCGACCAGAAACGCGTCGCCAGCGTATCGACGCCATTCGGCGACAGCATCAGGGTCGCGGTCAGCTCGTTGGTGATGCCGAGCGCGACCAGCGCGATGCTGGCGGCGGCCCCGGGGGCGGCGAGCCTGAGCGTGATCTGCCGCACCGCCTGCGCCGGCGAACGCCCCAGCGCCATTGCGGCACGCTCCAGCTCCACCGGTGCCTGGGCGATGCTGGCGCGCAAACCCACCATGGCGCGCGGCAGGAAGAGGAGCACATAGGCGGCGAGCAGCGTCGCGAAGGTCTGGTAGAGCGGCAGGAGCAGCCGCACGGTGATCGACACCAGCGCCAAGGCCACGACGACGCCGGGCAGCGAGCCGACATAATAATGGCAGGCCTCGAGAACCCGCTGCAATTTCCCCGGCGCGCGCACCGAAAGCCAGGCCATGGGAATGGCGGCGATGGTCGCCAGCACGCCGCCGGCCAGCGCCAGCGCCATGGTCTGGCCGACCGCGCGCATCACTTCGCCATCCCAGATGCCGAGGCCGCCGAACCAGAGCCAGCGGCCGAGCGTGACCAGCGGTACGCCGAGCGTCAGCGCCGCCATCACGGCAGGCAGGATGAGCGAAGGCAGCGTCCAGCGGCCGAGCCGTCGCCGATCGACGGGACGCGCTGCACCCGATCCGACGCGGGCGTAGCGTTCGTTGCCGCGCAGCAGGACTTCGATGCCGAGCAGCAGAAGGCAGCAGGCGACGAGCACGCCGCCGATCATATTGGCGGCCGGGCTGTTATAGGAGGACTGGAACTGATCGACGATGGCGGTTGCCAGCGTATCGAAGCGGATCATGGCGAACAGCCCGTATTCCGACAGAAGATGCAGCGCGATCAGCAGCGCGCCGCCGCAGATCGGAATGCGCAGTTGCGGCAGCACGACACGGAAAAACACGGCCGCCGGCGCAAGGCCGAGCGAGGCGGCGGCATCCTCCACCGCCGGATCGAGGCGACGCAGAGCCGCCGCCACCGGCAGATAGAGAAAGGGATAATAGGCGAGAACGGCCACAAAGACCGCGCTCGACAGGCCCTTCATGCCGGGCAGCAGGCTGACCCAGGCATAGCTGTGGACGAAGGCGGGCACGGCGAGCGGCGTCACCGCCAGCCACGCCCAGAGGCGGGAGAAGGGCAGGTCGGTGCGCTCCGTCAACCAGGCCAGCGTCACCGCGACCATGATCGACAGCGGAAGGGTCAGCAGTTCCAGCCAGATCGTATTGACGATCAATTCGCCGACGCGCGGGCGAAAGACGAGGGTTTTGACCGTTTCCCAGCCGACATCATAGGTCACCCAGCCGATGAAACCGAGGGGCACGAGGCTGAACAGAGCCACCAGCGCGGCAAGCAGGGTGACCGGCGCATGCGGGGTCGTCGCCCGCGCCCGTTTCGGCGTCGCCGGCCAAGCCTCGCGGGATGCCATGCTTCTGCTGTCCTGCAACAAGGCCGCTGCCTTCATGCCGTGAAAACGAAAAAGCAACCGCCCCTCGCGGACGGTTGCCGGAATTCGTCATGCCCTACGGTTTTCTTGAGCCAAAGGCAATAGTTTCGAGGGCACGACGCCTGCGGCAGATGGGCTTAGAGAAGACCCGCTTCCGTCATCAGCTCGACGACCGTCTTGCTGTCGAGGGTTGAGGCTTCGACCTTGGGCGCATGCAGGTCGGCGAGCGGCACAAGCTTGTCGCTGGAGGCGGCGTCCTTGGAAACCGCATATTCGAACGACGTGCCGTCCTTGAGGATTGCCTGGCCGGCCTTGCCGGTGACGAATTTCAGGAAGGCCTGGGCTTCCTTCATGTGCTGGCTCGACTTGATGACGCCGCCGCCGGAAACGGAAACGAAGGCGCCCGGATCCTCGTGTCTGAAGTAATGCAGGGCAACGTTCTTGCTGTTTTCGCCGGTCTTGGCCTGATCGCCGAACCAGTAGTAGTGATAGATCAGCGCGCCCTCGACTTCGCCGGCATTGACGGCCTTCATCGCGGTCGAGTTGCCCTTGTAGGGGGTGACGTTCTCTTTCATCGCCGTCAGCCAGGCCTTGGTGGCGTCCTTGCCCTTGAGCTGCAGATAGGCGGCGACGATCGCCTGGAAATCCGCGCCGGCAGGCGAAGCGCCCCAACGGCCCTTCCAGGCGGGATCGGCGAGATCGGCCATGGATTTCGGCAGCTTGTCCTCGGTCAGCTTGGTCTTGTCGTAGACGAAGACGGTGGAGCGGGCGGCGATGCCGGTCCACATGCCGTCGGCCGGGCGATACTGTTCCGGAACCTGGTCCAGCGTATCCTTCTCGACCGGGGCGAACAGGCCGGCGTCATCGACGAGCGTCATCGCCGGCGAATTTTCGGTGAGGAACACGTCGGCGGGCGAAGCCTCGCCTTCCTGGATGAGCTGGTTGGCGAACTGCATGTCGCCGCCCTGGCGGATGGTTACCTTGATGCCGGTTTCCTTGGTGAAGGCGTCGACCCATTCCCGACCCAGGCTCTCATGCTGGGCGTTGTAGACGACGATGCCGTCTTCCTGCGCGAAGGACGGCAGGGCGGTCGTCACGATCGATGTCGCCAGCGCCAGCGCCGACAAGTGGGTCAGGGAAATTTTCATAATGGTCTCCATGGCAGTTCACCCGAGGTTTTGCGCAGCAATAGATTTCCTGAGCGACCTAATCAACTTCTATTTTGATGCAGCCGATCACAAGGCCTTGAAAAGCCACCGGTAATTTAAAACGGTTCTATTTTACCGCACCTCGCCCCGGTCAATAGTCGGACAGGGAGTGCACTCATCCGCCATATTGATCGTCGGAGACGTGTTCCATCCAGTCGACGACCTTGCCATCCTTGACTTCCTGCAACGCGATATGGGTCAGGGCGGTTTGCGGGGAGGCGCCGTGCCAGTGCTTTTCTCCTGGTGGAAACCAGACGACGTCGCCCGGGCGGATTTCCTCCACCGGGCCGCCCCAGCGCTGCACGCGGCCGAAGCCGGCGGTGACGATCAGCGTCTGGCCGAGCGGATGGGTATGCCAGGCGGTGCGCGCGCCAGGCTCGAAAGTGACGCTGCCACCCTGGACGCGTTCCGGGTCATGCGGGTTGAACAACGGGTCGATGCGCACCGTGCCCGTGAACCAGTCGGCCGGGCCTTTGGCGGAAGGGCGCGTGCCCGCGCGGATGATATCCATAGTGGTCTCCAGTCTGTTGCCAGGCGTCGGTTTCCCGGCTTCCGGGCAAGTATAGCGCGGGCGACGTTTCCGTCGAGCAGCACTCAGGTCATGTCGATGACCGACTGGAAGAGCTTGTCGATCAGCTTCAAAAGCTGGCCCTGTTCCTCGTCGCTGAGATCGGTGAACAGATCCTGGTTCATGCGCCAGGCAAAATCCATGACCTCGCCATGCAGCGTCTCGCCCTGCGCCGTCAGCGTCATTTCGATGACGCGCTGGTCGGTTTCACTGGGGCGCTTTTCAAGCAGGCCGCGCTTGATCAGGCTGGAGGCGTAGCGGCTGAGCTGGCCTTCGTCCTGCTGCGTGGCGCGAGCGACCATGCGCAGCGACGGCCGTCCGAGATATTTCACCGTCGCCAGCGTGCGCCATTCGCCGAGCGTCATGCCGTAGCGTTCGACCAGCGTCGTCTGCGCATGGCGGTCGTTCAGCCGTACGAGATAGGCGAGGCGATAGGAAAACAGGTCGCGGATGTCGCGCGGCGGCGTCCAGGGCGTCGGCGTCGGCCCCATGTCGTTTTCGGTTCGTCCGTCGATTTTTTTGTTTGACATTATCAAGCATATTTCCGAATGTTTGGTCACTGGGATGGTTGTTGCCACGAAGGCGACGGTCATCGCAAGCCAAATACAAAAAGGGGAACTCCATGCATAAAGTTAACATGTTCAATAAGATTTTGGGAACGTTGACTTGTGCGGCCCTCGCCGCCGCCCTGTCGACGACGGCGGCGCGGGCGGAAAACACCAAGCTGCGATTCGCCTATCTGCTCGCCGACAGCATGCTGCCGATCATGGCCGCCAAGAAGGCCGGCGACTACGAAAAGGCCGGCATCGACCTCGAACTGACCGAAGTGCAGGGCGGCCCGGCCGTCGTTGCCGCCATTGCCTCGGGCGAGGCCGATATCGGCTATTCCGCGCCGGTGCCGCCGATCAATGCGCGCCTCAACGGCATCAATGTCAAGATGGTGCTGGCGCTGGCGCATGAGGTCGATCCGGACAAGAAATTCTCCTGGCTGGTCGCCACCAAGGCGTCGGGCATTGCCAAGCTCGCCGACGTCAAGGGTAAGAAGGTCGCCTTCAACGCCAATGGCGGCCTCTGCGAACTGACCTGGCGCGACCATCTGCTCGCCGCCGGCATTGCCTTCGAGGAGGTGCAGCCGGTTATTCTTCCCTTCCCGCAGCAGGAAGCGGCGCTGGAACAGGGCAGCATCGACGCCGCCTGCACCGTCAATCCCTTCTATTCCTCCGTCATCGGCAACAATGCCATCGGCGCGACGGTCATTGCCCAAGGCATCATCGCCGATGAAAAGGAACCCGTCATCAACGACGTGGTTTTCGCCGGCGACGATTATCTCGCCGCCAATCGCGAAACGCTGAAGATCTTCGCCGCCGTCACCGACAAGGCGCGGCGCGCCATGCTCGCCGACCGCGCCAAAGAGGAGGCAGCAGCCGTCGAGTTCCTCGGCCTGACGCCGGAAACGGCCAAGAATTTCCACCTTCCGATCGTCCGCCCCGAGATGACCATCTCGGCCGCCGACGTCCAGAAGCTTCTCGACTCGATGCACAAGACCGGCATGCTCCCCGCCCCGGTCCAGGCTGGCGACATGGTCGACAATCTGGCGCAGTGATCGAGCCATTGGCCGGCGATCCTCGCCGGCCTCTTTTTTTCGAGGGGACGGATATGGAAACCATGCTGGACGCCAAGGGACTGGCCAAATCCTATGGAACGGGCGCGGGGGCGCTGAGAATTCTCGACGACATCAGTTTTTCGGTGAAGAAGGGCGAGTTCGTCTCCATCGTCGGCCCGTCCGGCTGCGGCAAGACCACGCTTTTGATGGCGCTGGCCGGGTTGCTGAAGCCGGATGGCGGGGCCGTCAGCTTCAAGGGCAAGGTGCTGACCGGCCCCTCCGCCGGCATCGCCGTGGTGTTCCAGGATTATTCGCGCTCGCTGTTTGCCTGGAAATCCAACCTCGAAAACGTCGTCTTCGGCATGATCCGCAACACCACGCTTAGCAAGGCGGAAAAACGCGCCAAGGGCCGTGAGCTTCTGGCCGCCGTCGGCCTCGATGGCTTTGCCGATCACTATCCCTGGCAGCTTTCCGGCGGAATGCAGCAGCGCGTGGCGATTGCCCGCGGCCTCGCCTCCGAAAGCGAGCTTTTGCTGCTCGATGAGCCGCTCGCCGCCGTCGATGCCCAGACCCGCGCCGACATGCAGGATCTGCTGCTGGAACTGGCCGAACGCTTTCAGCAGACCTGCATCCTCGTCACCCATGACGTCGACGAGGCCGTCTACATGGCCGACCGGGTGGTGGTGCTGACCCGCCGCCCGACCCGCGTCGATCACGACATCGTCGTCGATCTCGGCGACCGTCGCGACCAGATCACCACCCGCGAAGACCCGCGCTTCCTTGAGATCCGCCATGACGTGATGGCGGCGATCCGTCGCTTCCGCGCCGAAACGCCGCTTGCCGAAAAGGCATGACCATGGCGCTGGAACGCTGGATTCTCCGTTTCCGGTCGCTGGTCTCGCTGGCGCTGATCCTTGCCGTCTGGCAGGGCGTCGCCATGCTGGAACTGGTGCCGCGCAAGTATTTTCCGCCGATCCCGGATATCGCCGCCGGCTTCTGGTCGATGCTGCTCTCCGGCGAGTTGCTGGCCGGCAATTCGCTGACGCTGGGCCGCGCACTGGTCGGCATTGTCGGCTCGTCGCTGATCGGCATCGGCCTTGCCTTGCTCGGCGAGATGGTGCCGGCTTTCCGCAGCGCCTTCCGGCCGATTGCCGCCATCGTCCAGCCGATCCCGCCGGCCGCCCTGGTGCCGATGGCGGTGTTCATGCTCGGCCTCGGCTTCAAGCTTTATGCCTTCGTCATCATTCTGGTGACCATCTGGCCGCCCTATCTCAACGGCGCCGCAGCCCTTGCGGCGGTCGGCGATGTCGAGATCAAGACCGGCCGAATGCTCGGCCTGTCGGAACGCGACATTCTGTTCAGGATCAAGCTGCCTGCCGCCTGGCCGGAGATCTTCGCCGGCATTCGTTATGCCGCGACGATCAGCCTGATCGCCGTCGTCGTCGCCGAAATGCTGGCCGGCCGCGACGGGCTCGGCTTCATGCTGATCCGCAAGGCCTTCGCCACCCGCATTCCCGAGGTCTATGCGCTGATGTTTGTCTGCGCCTTCAACGGCGTCGTGCTGAATGCCCTGATCAACCTCGCCCGCTGGCGGATCACCGGCTGGCACATGCGCATGACGGAGCGGACGCCATGAAACGGCTGGCCGACAAATCCTTCTGGAATGCCGTCTGGCTGCCGGTCGCCATCCTCGCCGTCTGGCAATTGCTGGCGATGCGCGCCCATACGCCGCTGTTTCCGGGGCCGTGGCAGACGCTGCTGGCCATCGCAAAGCTCTATCCGCAGATCGTCGGCCAGCTCGGCTTCACGCTGCTGCGCGCCGGCATTGGCTTCCTGATCGCGGCGGCGCTCATGGTGCCGCTCGGCATCCTGCTCGGGCGGCTGAAGCTGCTGGGCAAGGTGCTGGAGCCGGCCATCGACATGCTGGCGACGCTGCCGCCGCCGGCGGTCGTGCCGATCGTGATGCTGTTTGCCGGCACAGGCGACGCCGCCAAGATCGTCATCATCGCCTATGCCGCCGCCGTGCCGCTGCTGATGAACACCTATGAGGCATCGCGCACCGTGCATCCCTCCGCAAACCTCGTGGCGCGGGCGCTGCATCTGACGAAGCTGGAGGCGATGCTCCATATCGACCTGCCGGCGGCGCTGCCGATGATCGCCACCGGCGTCAGGCTTGCCGTCTCCTCGGCGCTGCTGGTCGCTGTCACCTCGGAAATGCTGCTCGCCACTAATGGCATCGGCGTGTTTATCCAGCGCCAGCAGGAAAACTTCCAGATATCAGGCGGCCTTGCCGGCATCGCCTTCATCTCGCTTGCGGGCCTCATCATCAACAGCATCGTCTTCCAGTTCGAGAAGCGCTGGCTGTTCTGGCACTACCGCAATGCCAATAGCAAAGGGTGAGCCCGTGAGCACCGCCAAGAACGTCCTTTTCATCATGTGCGACCAGCTGCGCTACGATTATCTGTCCTGCGCCGGCCATCCGAGCCTTGCGACGCCGAATATCGACCGGCTGGCGGCGCGCGGCGTGCGCTTTTCCAATTGCTACGTGCAATCGACCGTCTGCGGCCCCTCGCGCATGAGCGCCTATACCGGGCGCTACATGCGCTCGCACGGCTCGACCCAGAACGGCATTCCCTTGCGCGTCGGCGAGCCGACCATCGGCGAACACCTGCGCGAGATCGGCGTGCGCAGCGCCCTCATCGGCAAGACGCATATGGTCGCCGACCAGGAGGGCATGCAGCGGCTCGGCATCGATCCCGCCTCGATCATCGGCGTGCATGTCGCCCAATGCGGTTTCGAGCCCTATGAGCGCGACGACGGCCTGCATCCCTCCACCGAATACGACCCCGATCCCGCCTATGACCGTTATCTGCGCGATCTCGGCTTCGACGCCGACAACCCTTGGGAACATTTCGCCAATTCCGGCGAGGGCGAGGACGGCGAGGATTTCAACGGCTGGCTGCTGACCCATGCCGACAAGGCGGCCCGCATCCCCGAGGAACATTCCGAAACGCCCTACATGACCCGCCGCGCCATGCGCTTCATCGAGGAAGCGGAGGAAAAGGGCGAACGCTGGTGCGCGCATCTCTCCTACATCAAGCCGCACTGGCCCTATATCGTGCCGGCGCCCTATCATGCGCTGTACGGGCCGGGCGACGTCAAGCCGCCGGTGCGGTCCGAAGCCGAGCGCGTCGATCCGCATCCCGTGCTCGCCGCCTTCCAGGCGGAGCGCTATTCGGTCAATTTCTCCCGCGACGAGGTCCGCGAAAAGGTCATCCCCGCCTATATGGGCCTGATCAAGCAGATCGACGACCAGATGGGCGTGCTGTTCGATTTCCTTGAAAAACGCGGCCTGTTCGAGACCACCATGATCGTTTTCACGTCCGATCACGGCGATTACCTCGGCGACCATTGGCTGGGCGAAAAATACATGTTCCACGACGTCTCGGTGAAGGTGCCGATGATCGTCTACGATCCGTCCCCAAAGGCGGATGCGACGCGCGGGACGGTGCGCGACGAGCTGGTCGAGATGATCGACATGGCCTCGACCTTCCTCGATTATCTCGGCGGCGAGGCGAAGCCGCATATCCTTGAGGGGCGCTCGCTGCTGCCGCTGCTGCGCGGCGAGGCGCGCGCCCCGTGGCGGTCCTTCGCGGTCAGCGAGTACGATTATGCCGGCGAGCGGGCGCGGCTGGCTCTGGATCTGCCGGTTGCCGATTGCCGCCTGTTCATGATCACCGATGGAAACTACAAGCTGATAACCGGTCCTCAGGTCGCGCCGATGCTGTTCGACCTCGCCGCCGATCCAGACGAACTCACCGATCGCGGCCGCGATCCGGCCATGGCCGGTGTGATCGCAAGACTGGGGGTGGCGCTGACAGACTGGCTGCAGAAACCGGCCAACCGCATCACCGTGCCCGACCGCTGGGTGACCAGCGCCGACGAGAAGTTCGCCCATTTCGATCCGCTGATCGAGCAGGGCGTGCTGATCGGCTATTGGGACGAGGCGGAACTGGCCGGCCAGCATGCCGCCCGCGACGCCTGGCTGGTGGAACGCGGCGGGCAATAACTCTGGTCAACCTGGGCCGAACCGGGCTAAGCAAGGCGCGCACAATGCCTTGCCAGCCTGGAGGTCCGATGTCCGTCGTTGCGTCTTATGTCTATCGTGGGGGCGTGCGGCAGGAGCAGGTGGCGGTTGACGGCGCCTCGCCGCCGCTTGGCGCCGACGATTTCGTCTGGATCGGCCTCTACGAGCCGACCATGAGCGAGATCGAGGGACTGGCCCGCACCTTCGGCCTGCATCCCCTGGCGGTCGAGGATGCGCTGAATGCGCATCAGGTGCCCAAGGTAGAGGTCTATGGCGACCAGATCTTCGTCATTGCCAAGACAGCCCATCTGGAGGGCGACAAGATCCGTTATGGCGAGACGGCGATCTTCATCGGCCGCCATCATGTCATCACGGTGCGCCACGGTTCGGCGCGTGCCCATACCGATCTGCGCGCCCAGCTGGAAGCCTCGCCGCAGCTCCTGAGCCAGGGCACCGATTACGTCCTGCACGCCATCATCGATTTCATCGTCGACGGTTACCTGCCGGTGGTCCAGACCATCGAGGACAAGGTGCTGAAGATGGAGAAGCAGATGCTGGTCTCCTTCCTGGAGCGCGAGCAGATCCGCCGTCTTTTCCGCCTGCGCCGCCAGCTCATTCTGTTCGGGCGCATCTTGGGGCCGATGTCGGAAGTGGCGGGACGTCTGGTCAATCTCGACCTGCCCTGCCTCGATCACAACGCCAAACCCTTCTTCCGCGACGTGCTCGATCATGTGCGCCGGGTGGAGAGCATGGTAGGGGGCCTGCGCGAAGTCATCACCTCCGTCTTCGAGGCCTCGAACCTGCTCGAACAGCAGCGCCAGGGCGTCATCACCCGCCAGCTTGCCGCCTGGGCGGCGATTCTCGCCGTGCCAACGGCGATTGCCGGGATTTACGGTATGAATTTCGAAAACATGCCGGAATTGAAGACGCATAACGGTTACTTCATCATCCTCGGCGTCATCGTCGTTCTGTGTTCGCTGCTCTACTACAGGTTTCGCAAGAGCGGCTGGCTTTGATCTCTTGACCCGGATGCCCGATTGCAATCATGTTGAGATCGGGTGGAGCGGTTGTCTGGGGAGGCAAAAAGCCGAAATCAAAAAAACGGTTGCCGTCTCCAACAGGTCTGTCTGAGACATCTCGATCGACCCTGCCCATACTGCGGGCAAGAGGTCGGCACAACAGAGGCCCTGCTCCAACTCAAACAAAAACCGGGAACATATCCATGGGAGAGACAATGAAGAAGTATCTGATCGCAACGGTGTCCTGCCTGGTGCTGGCGACGGCCGCCCATGCCGAGGAAATCAAGATCGGCATCGAAATGGGTTTTAGCGGCCCGATCGAATCGCTGACGCCGCCCATGGCGCAGGCCGGCGAACTGGCAATCAAGGAAGTCAACGATTCCGGCCTGTTCCTCAACGGCACCAAGATCTCCGCCGTTCGCGGCGACGAAACCTGCATCGACGCCAGCGCGGCGACGGCAACCGCTGAGCGCCTGGTGACCTCCGACAAGGTTTCCGGCATCATCGGCCCGACCTGCTCGGGTGCGGCCAGCGCCGTTCTGACCAATGTGGCGATCCCCAATGGCATGGTGCTGATCTCGCCTTCGGCGACCTCTCCGGGCCTCTCGACCATCGACAGCAAGGGCCTGTTCTTCCGCACCGCGCCTTCCGACGCGCGCGAAGGCGAAGTCCTGGCGCAGATCATGATGGATCGCGGCGTCAAGACGGCCGCCATCAGCTACACCAACAACGATTACGGCAAGGGCATTTCCTCGTCGATCCAGGCCGCTTTCGAAAAGCTCGGCGGCAAGATTACGCTCTCCGCCCCGCATGAAGACGGCAAGGGCGATTACTCGGCCGAAGTCGGCGCGCTGTCGTCGGCCGGCGGCGATGCGCTCGTGGTTGCCGGTTACGCCGACCAGGGCGGCTCCGGCGTCGTCCAGACGGCGCTCGATACCGGCGCCTTCTCCAAATTCGTCTTCCCGAACGGCATGTGGGGCGAAAGCCTGCTCAAGAAGTTCGGCAAGCAGATCGACGGCTCCTTCGGCGACCTGCCGGGCTCTGACAGCCCCGGCGCCGCCAAGCTTCTGGACATGACCAAGGCCGCCGGCATCAACGGCACCGCGACCTTCGTGCCGGAAACCTATGACGCGGCTGCCATCATGCTGCTCGCCATGCAGGCTGCGGGTTCGTCCAAGCCCGCCGACTACAAGGGCAAGATCATGGATGTGGTCAACGCGCCCGGCGAGAAGATCTATCCCGGCGAACTGGCCAGGGCGCTGAAGATCCTCAAGGACGGCGGCGATATCGACTATGTCGGCGGCTCGGCGGTAGAGTTCATCGGCAAGGGCGAAAGCGCCGGCTCCTACCGCGAAGTGCAGATCGAAGGCGGCGAGATGAAGACCGTCAAGTTCCACTGATACGATTTGCCTGAAGCGCCTTGAACAGCGTTTCAGGCGATGTATTCGACTGGAATTGCTCCGGCTCGTCCCGGCGACCGGCTCCCGCACGGAACCGGTCGCCCAAGCGGCGGGCGGGCTTGCCTCATCGTCGAGGAATGAATGATCGTTTGTCATGACGTACACAAGCACTTCGGTGGCTTTCGGGCTGTCGACGGTGTTTCCCTGCACATCCCGCAAGGGCGGATCACCGGGCTGATCGGCCCGAACGGCGCCGGAAAGTCGACGCTGTTCAACACCATCGCCGGCGCCTACCGGCCGACCTCCGGCCGGATCACCATGGCGGGCGAGGATATCGGCGGAATGTCGCCGCATGTGCTGTTTTCCAAGGGATTGTTGCGCACCTTCCAGATCGCCCAGGAATTTTCCAGCATGAGCGTTCTTGAAAACCTGATGATGGTGCCGGGCGGCCAGAGCGGCGAGAGCATCTGGAACACCTGGGTCAATCGCGGCCGCATCCGCGAGGAAGAGGCGCGGCTGCGCGCCAAGGCCGAGGAGGTGCTCGATTTCCTGACGCTGACCCATCTGCGCGACGAACGCGCCGGCGCGCTTTCGGGCGGGCAAAAGAAGCTGGTGGAGCTTGGCCGCACCATGATGGTCGATGCCCGCATCGTCTTCCTCGACGAGGTCGGCGCCGGCGTCAACCGTTCGCTGCTGAAAACCATCGGCGAGGCGATCGTGCGCCTCAACAAGGAGCGCGGCTACACCTTCTGCGTCATCGAGCACGACATGGATTTCATCGCGCGTCTCTGCGACAGCGTCGTGGTCATGGCCGCCGGCAAGGTGCTGACGCAAGGCTCGCCAGACGAGATCGTCAGCGACGAGCAGGTGATCGAGGCCTATCTCGGCCGTGGCTTGAAGAACAAGGTCGTCGGCAAGGGTCCGGACGCGGGGGCAACGCCATGAGCGAGACCGCGAACACCAAACCCTTTCTGATCGGCGAGAGCATGACCGGCGGTTACGGCGGCGCCGATATCCTGAACGGCTGCACCATCGCCGTCGAGAAGGGCGAGATCGCCGTCATCGTCGGCCCGAACGGCGCCGGCAAGTCGACGGCGATGAAGGCCGTGTTCGGCATGCTGAAACTGCGCAAGGGCAGCGTCCGCCTCGGCGGCGAGGACATTACCCGCCTCCAGCCGCAGGAACGCGTCGCCAAGGGCATGGCCTTCGTGCCGCAGACCGAAAACGTCTTCGCCTCGATGACCGTCGAGGAAAACCTCGAAATGGGCGCTTTCCTGCGCCGTGACGATTTTCGCGGCACGATGGAGCAGATCTATGCCCTGTTTCCGGTGCTGCGCGACAAGCGCCATCAGGCGGCGGGCGAGCTTTCCGGCGGCCAGCGCCAGCAGGTGGCGGTCGGCCGGGCGCTGATGACGGAACCCGCGGTGCTGTTGCTCGACGAGCCGACCGCCGGCGTCAGCCCCATTGTCATGGACGAGTTGTTCGACCGCATCATCGATGTCGCCCGCACCGGCGTCACCGTGCTGATGGTCGAGCAGAATGCCCGCCAGGCACTCGAAATCGCCGATCGCGGCTATGTGCTGGTGCAGGGCGCCAATCGCTTCACCGGCAGCGGCGCCGATCTGCTCGCCAATCCCGAAGTGCGCAGCACGTTCCTGGGAGGCTGAGGACATGGATATTCTCAACGCATTGGTGGTGCTCACCAACTTCGTCATCCTTCCGGCGATGACCTATGGCGCGCAGCTGGCGCTCGGTGCGCTCGGCGCGACACTGGTCTATGGCATCCTGCGCTTCTCCAACTTCGCCCATGGCGATACCATGGCCTTCGGCACGGCGATCACCATTCTCGCGACATGGGGCTTGCAGGCGATGGGCATCGGCATCGCGCCGCTGCCGACCGCGCTGCTGGCGATGCCGGTCGGGATTGCCGCCACCGCGCTCGTCGTGCTGGCGACGGATCGCATGGTCTATCGCCATTACCGCGTGCGCAAGGCCTCTTCCGTCACGCTGGTCATGACCTCGCTTGGGGTCATGTTCGTGATGGGCGGGCTGGTGCGCACCGTCATCGGCGTCGACGACCGGCAGTTTGCCGATGGCGCCCGTTTCGTCTTCACCGCCGCTGAGTTCCGCGAATGGACGGGCCTGACGGAAACGCTCGCCCTGCGCAGCGCCCAGGTGATCACGCTGGTGACCACGGCGATTGCCGTCGTCTGGCTGCAATGGTTCCTGAAAAAGACGCGCACCGGCAAGTCCATGCGCGCCTTTTCCGACAACGAGAACCTGGCGCTGCTTTCCGGCATCAATCCGGAGCGGGTGGTGTTGATCGTCTGGATCCTGTCGGCAACGCTGGCGACGCTGGCCGGCGTGCTCTACGGACTCGACAAGTCCTTCCGGCCGATCACCTATTTCCAGCTGTTGCTGCCGATCTTCGCGGCGGCGGTCGTGGGTGGCCTCGGCAATCCGCTCGGCGCCGTGGTCGGCGGCTTCGTCGTCGCCTTCTCGGAAGTCTTCGTCACCTACGGCTTCAAGAAAGTGGTCGCCTATCTGCTGCCGGCCAGCCTGCAACCGGATGGGCTGCTGCAGCTTCTCAGCACCGACTACAAGATCGCCGTCAGCTTCACCGTTCTCGTGCTGGTGTTGCTGTTGAAGCCGACCGGTATCTTTGGAGGCAAATCCGCATGAGTGTCGCAACCCGCAATCTTGCGCTGTTCCTCGCCGTTGCCGCGCTGATTATCTCCACCGGCGTGTTGCAAAGCTGGAACGCCGCGCTCGCCATCGTCAATATGGGCCTGATCTCGGCGGTGATGGCTCTCGGCGTCAACATCCAGTGGGGTTATGCCGGGCTCTACAATGTCGGCACGGTCGGCTTCGTGGCGCTTGGCGGGCTGGCGACGGCGCTGGTGTCGCTGTCGCCGGTGGCCGGCGCCTGGCCTGCTGGCGGCTGGCGCATTCTCGGCGCGCTCGTCTTCGGCGCGTTGGTGATTGCTGCGGCGGTCTTCCTCTACAAACGGATGGCCGGGGGCTTGGCCCGCATCGCGGCGCTGGCCGTGCTGCTGGTCGGCGGCCTCTTCGTCTATCGCACGATCCTCGATCCGGCGGTCGCCGCCGTCGAGGCGATCAATCCGGCGGTGCAGGGCAATATCGGCGGCCTCGGCCTGCCGGTGCTGCTCGCCTGGCCGGTCGGCGGCTTGCTCGCTGCCGGTGCCGGCTGGCTGATCGGCAAGACGGCGCTGGGCCTGCGCTCCGACTATCTGGCGATTGCCACGCTCGGCATCGCCGAAATCGTCATCGCCGTGCTCAAGAACGAGGACTGGCTGGATCGCGGCGTCAAGAACATCGTCGATATCCCCCGGCCGGTGCCCTATGAGGTGGATCTGCAGGCAAGCGAGCGCTTCCTGTCCTTCATCTCGAATTTCGGCGCCGATCCGGTGGCGGCTTCGGCGATCACGGTCAAGCTGATGTATGCCGGGCTGTTCCTAGTGGTGCTGCTGGTGCTGATCTGGCTGTCGGAAGCAGCGCTTCATTCGCCGTGGGGGCGGATGATGCGGGCGATCCGCGACAACGAGCTGGCGGCCGCCGCAATGGGCAAGAACGTCACCCGCCGTCACCTGCAGGTCTTCGTGCTCGGCTGCGCTGTGCTCGGCATTTCCGGCGCGATGCTGGCGACGCTGGAAGGGCAGTTGACGCCCGGCGCCTACCAGCCGCTGCGCTTCACGTTCCTGATCTGGGTCATGGTCGTGGTCGGCGGTTCGGGCAGCAATCTCGGCGCGGTGCTCGGCGGCTTCCTCATCTGGTATCTCTGGGTGCAGGTGGAGCCCTGGGGCAACGGGCTGATGCATCTGGTGACGCTCGGCATGGGCGACGGGCCGCTGAAACAGCATCTGCTCGACAGCGCCGCCCATATGCGCCTCTTGGTGATGGGCGTCATCCTCATCGTCGTGCTGCGCTTCCGCCCGCAAGGATTGATCCCCGGCAAGTGACCGGGGATCGCGAAACGGAAAGGCCGGCATTGCGGGGCAATGCCGGCCTTTTTCGTATGAAATTGAGTGAGGCTTAGCTGCGAGTCGAGGCGGTGATTTCGATCTCGACCTTGGCGCCAGGGGCGGGAAGCTGGCAGATCAGCAGCGTATTGGTCGGGCGGATCTCTCGAAAGGTCTCGCCGAGCACGGTGGCGACATCCTTCAGGAAAGCGCCGTCGGTGATGTAGATGCGGCAGGCGACGGCATTTTTCAGGCTGGCTCCGGCCTTGGCAAGCGCCGCATCGATGGAGGCGAGTGCGTTCCTCGTCTGGTCGGCGACACCTTCAGGGAAGCTGTTGCTTACCGGATCCTGGCCCATGGTGCCGGAGACATAGATGGTCGGTCCGTCGATCACGGCCTTGGCATAGCCGGCGAAATCTTCTGAAGGCGCGCCGGAAAAGATACGGTTCTGCATGGATCAACTCCTCGGTTTCTTTGGGGATTATGAAAAGGATGCGCTGAGGCTCAGCACGCCGCGCCGGCGGCGTTCAGGATGACGGCGAGGGCGGCGCGATCCTCTCCGCTCGGCGCGATGCCGGCGGCATCGAACAGGGCAGCGACATTGGCGGCCATGACCTCCGGGAAGGGGCCGTCCATGGTTGCGTTGCAAAGGGTATCGGCCTGCTCGACGAGGGCCAGCAACTCGGCCTGCTCGCATTCGATTTCCGCCGACAGCACCCGCCGGTAGACGCCGTCCAGCGCCGAATCGGCCGTCGCTTCGGCCTTCAGCCATTGCCGGGCCTGCCGGATCGGCAACACGACGGACGTGCGCCAGGTCGCCGCCGTCGCCATCAGGTTCGGCAGATGGGGCGTCAGCGGCGCATCACAGACCGTGCCGCGCCACAGACAGAACAGCATCAGCGTCACGTCGATATCATGGACGCGCTGCAGCCGCAGGCAGGCCGGCGCGACACCGGGCGCGGCATAGAGACGGGTGACGAAATCCCAGGCGGGATGGGCGGGCAGGGGGCTCATGACGCCCCCCAATGGCTGATAATATCGCGCGCGGCGCGTTCGCCGCTGGCGGCGGCCCCTGTTATCAACGCCTGCGCCAGATAGTCGCCGCAGAAATACACCCGCCGCGCCATTGCCGATTGCCGCTCGCGAAAAGCGGCGACGGATTTGGCATAGCCGGGGTAGAAGACCGGCAGCATGCGGGCGATCCATTGATTGTGCCGGTCGGCGCAATCGCGGTCGAGGTTGGGATAGAGGGTGCGGACACCGTCTCGCACCAGTTCGTCCAGCCGGTCGGTCATGTCGCGGTCGATTGCCTCCTGCACCGCCTCCGGCGAGAGCTGGGCATAAAGCTGCGCCGCTTCGCCGGTCGCCGCATTACCGGGCCCCTGTTGCCAGGTGGCGATCGGGCCGGCGGCGGCGCGGGTGAAGAACTGCATCGCCGGCTCGACCTGCCGGTTCAGCCGGTAATGGACGATGCCGAGGGAATTGTAGCGCACGCCGGAAAAGAAGGCGCGCGTCTCGGGATCGAGATCGGCAAACAGGCTTGATGCGAGCGAACCCTCGGTGGCGCAGACCACCAGATCGGCCTCGTGGACAAGGGGCTGGCCGTCCCGCTCGGCATGGATGCGGCAGGGGCCGTCGCCCGGCGGTTCAACGCCGGTGACGCGGGTGTCGCATTCGATGGTTAGCCCTTCGGCCAGCGCCTGCGGCAGCCGGCCCATGCCGCCCTTGAACACATGCACGGTGTCCTTGCCGACGAGATGCGGTGCGGTCGAGGCGAAGAAGGCGGCGGAAACCTCTTCCGGGTTCCAGCAGCGCGTGCCGCGAAACACCGGCGCGATCATGCGCTCCAGCACATTCGCGCCGAGGCGGTCGCGGGTATAGTCGGAGAGCGTCACGGCATCCGCATCGAGCGCCGAGGCGGCGTCGTCGGGATCGGTGCTCGACGCTAGCGCGGCAAGGCCGAAGGAAACGAAGCGCAGGCGCTCGGCAAGCGACAGGCCGGGTGTCAGCAGGCTTTTGAGGCCCGGCATCAGCTCCACCGTCCAGCGATCCCCCGGGCCGACGCATTCCGCCGAGAGGCGGCGCACCGGGACCAGCGCCGGCGTCAGGCCGATCTCGTCGAGCAGGGCGTTGAAGGGCTTGCTGAAAGCATAGACGAGCCGCGCCCCGGCATTGAAGCGAATGCCGCGCACCATGCGTTCGCCGACGCGCCCGCCCGGAACCCGCCCGGCCTCCAGTATTTTCACGATATGGCCCTGCTGCCGCAGCCGCCGCGCCGCGGTCAGCCCGGCAATGCCGGCGCCGATGACGGCGATGCGCTTGCCCGGCATATCCGCGCTCACGCCAGCCATGCGGCAAGATCGATGTCATCTTCGCCGGGCACGCGCTTGCGGGCGAATTCCGCCTCGCGGCCGAAGGGCATGGTGGCGTCGATACACAGCCGCCCCCAATGATCCTTATGCGGATCGCGATAGAAGCCGGGGATATCCTCAAGGATCATGGCGCGGGTATCGGCCCGGCCACGGGTCATATAGGCCCACATTACGTCGTCGAGATTGTAGATGTCGACATCCTCGTCGACGACGATCACCACCTTGTTGTAATCGAGATGCGAGCCTAGGGCGGCGAGGATCGCATGCTTGCCCTGTCCCTCATAGGTCTTGCGGATTTTGATGATCGAGATCATTACGTTCGGCCGGCAGCAGACGTCGAGCACGCCCGGCATCTGCGACGACACATGGCGGTAGACGCGCGCCGCCGTCACCGCTTCCAGCGGCCGCAGATCCTCCGGCGAGCCGCAGAGCAACCCGTGGAAGACGGCATCCGGCCGGTAGCTGACATGGGTGACTTCGAAGACATGGTTGTCGCCGACGCCGACATAATTGCCCATGAACTCGCCGAACGGCCCTTCCGGCCGCTTGACGTTCGGCAGGAAACGTCCCTCGACGACGATATCGACGGACGCGGGAACATCGAGATTAATGGTCTTGCAGGGTCGCATGGGGATCTTGCCGCCGGTGATCTGTGCCGCCATCACCAGTTCCGAGGCCTCGTAGGGCAGGGAGGCGCACGCCGCCATGAAAAGCTCCGGCGGGCAAGAGAGCAGCAGCGCCGCCTCCAGCGGTTCGCCGCGCGCCTCTGCCTTGGCCTGGTAGCGGGCGAGATCGTGGGTGCCGCCGAGCCGCACCCGCAATTCACTGTCCGAGACATACATGGAGCGGTGAAAGGAGAGGTTCGGCACGCCGCTATCCGGCTCCTTCGCCAGAAAGATCGCCGAGGTGAAATAGGGGCCGGCATCGCGCTCGTGATAGGTGATTGCCGGCAGGTCGGAGAGTGTGCCGTCACGAAACTCCGCTGTAACCGAGGCGGGGGCGGCTTCCACCACATCGGCGTCGCGGCCGGCAAGGCAGGCGTCGGTCAACTCGATCCAGCGCTGGCAGAAGGTTTTTTCGCCGGCGCCGATCAGCCGGCGCAGGCGCTCATGGCTGCCGAACAGGTTGGAGACGACAGGCAGGCTGCTGCCCGCGACATTTTCGAACAGCACCGCCTGCTCGCCCGCCTTCTGCACTGCCTTGGTGACGGCGGCGAGCTGGTGGCAGGGATCGACCGGCCGGCGCACCACGGCAAGCTCGCCGCGTTTTTGAAGGTCGTCGATGAATTGGCGCATGATGGTCTCCCTGTTGTCCTGACGAGTAAAGCCGCTTCGCCGCGGCGATAACAATCCGCGCTTTTGTCCCGGCAGTCCAAAATTTTTGGAAATCGGCAATCCCCGTTTGTCCGCTCTTTGCAGCCCCGCCCAGGTTCGACATTCTCAAGCAAAAGCCCCAGAGGAATTCCGTCATGACCCGCACGCTCCAGATCCGCAATCCGCGCACCGGCGAGGCCGATTATGCGATCACCCCGCTCGATGCGCCGCAGCTTGCCGCGCGCTGCGCCGAATTGCGCGCCGCCCAGCCGGCCTGGAACGCGCTCGGCATCGATGGCCGCGCCAAGGCGATGCTCGACCTCTGCGATGCCGTCGACCGCCACTACGACGCAATCCTGAAAGCGCTGTGCGACGATACCGGCCGCTACGAATGGTCGGTCAACGAGATCGAGGGGCTGAAGGGCATCACCCGCATGCGCTGCGCCACGGCGGCCGACGCGCTTGCCGAGGCGAGCGGCACCTCCTCCGATCCCACCCTGCGTTTCCAGCAGCAACATGTGCCCTATGAACTGGTCGGCATCGTCTCGCCGTGGAACTATCCGCTGATCCTTTGCATGATCGACGCGATCACCGCGCTGCTCGCCGGCTCAGCCGTGGCGATCAAGCCCTCGGAAGTCACGCCGCGCTTCATCCAGCCGTTCCGGCAGGCGATTGCCGAGGTCGAGCATTTGCGCGACGTGCTCGACGTCTTCGAAGGCGATGGCGAAACGGGCGCCAGCATCGTCGATCTCACCGATACGCTTGTCTTCACCGGTTCGGTGCGCACCGGCCGCAAGGTGCAGGAGCGGGCGGCGTCGCAGTTCAAGACCGTGTTCCTCGAACTCGGCGGCAGCGATCCTGCAGTGGTGCTCGATAGCGCCGAGCCGGATTTCGCCGCCGAGATTATCGTGCGCGGCTCGGTGGAAAATTCCGGCCAGCTCTGCTGCGCCATCGAGCGCGTCTATGTGCAGCGCGGCGTCTACGATGCGGTCTGCGACCGCGTCGTGGCGCGCATGCAGGCGCTGACCATGAACACGGACGACATCAAATCGGGCGAGCTTGGCCCGGTCATTTTCGCCCGCCAGGCGGAAATCCTGCGCGAACAGATCGCCGACGCCATCGCCAAGGGCGCGAAAGTGCTGACCGGCGGCGGCATCGTCGAACACAAGGGCGGGTTGTGGTGCGAGCCGACCGTTTTGGTCAACGTGACGCAGGACATGGCGATCATGCGCGACGAGACCTTTGGCCCCATCGTGCCGATCATGGCCTTCGATACGGAAGAAGAGGCCGTGCGGCTTGCCAACGACACCGAATTCGGCCTGTCGGCGGCTGTCATCGGTGAGGAGGCAAAAGCCATCGCCATCGGCAGCCGCATCGATGCCGGCGGCTTGTGGATCAATGACTTCGACACGATGGGCGGCGTCGGCGCGAAGGCGGAAAAGACCGCCTTCGGTTGCTCGGGTCTCGGCGGCAGCCGTTACGGCTATGGCGGTTTCCGGCGTTTCCTGCGCAAGAAGGCCATTGTCATTCGCTCCAATGCCGCCTAATTGATTGTATCCATGACAGAAAAACGCATCGTCGTCGGCATTTCCGGAGCATCTGGCGTCATCTACGGCGTTCGCATGCTGGAAGTGCTGCGCGACGCCGGCATCGAGACCCATCTGGTCATGTCGCGCTCGGCCGAGGTGACGCTCGCGCATGAGACGGCGCTGAAGGTTGCCGATGTCAGGGCTCTCGCCAGCCATTGGCATGCGCAGACGGATATCGGCGCCGGCATTGCCTCGGGCTCGTTCCGGGCGATGGGCATGGTGGTGGCGCCCTGTTCGGTGCGCTCCATGTCGGAAATCGCCACCGGCGTCACCTCCGGCCTGTTGACGCGCGCCGCCGACGTGACGCTGAAGGAGCGGCGGCCGCTGGTGCTGATGGTGCGCGAAACGCCCTTCCATCTCGGTCATCTGCGCACCATGACCCAATTGGCCGAAATGGGTGCGGTCATCGCCCCGCCTTTACCGGCCTTCTACGCGAAACCGGCGACGCTGGAGGATATGATCGATCATTCGATCGGGCGCGTGCTCGATCTTTTCGGTATCGATACGGGCCTTGCCCGCCGCTGGAAGGATCCGGGCTGATTTCCCGTCGGCGCCATTTCTTGTCACCCCTGGAACGATGGCCTATTGTCCGCCCCGACGATGATCGGGAATCGGCAATGAGCAGTGGTGACAGCATGGCGAAGGAGAAGGGCCTTTTCCGCGCCTTTCTCGGCGCCGGGGAACGAACGGTGGCTGCCGCCTTCGCCAAGCTTGCCGAGAGCGACGAGATTTCGAAGACCGCCGACCCGCGCCTGCGCCTGTTCCACGCCCGCGTCGATCTGCCTTCGGACGACGGCAGCGGTTTCTGGCGTTTCCTGTCGCTCGGCGACGATATCTTCGCCGTGCTCACCGATTGCAGCTTCGAGGGCGTGCGCCATGAACATGTGGTTGCCGAAGGGCTGGTCGAGTTTCATTTTCTGCTCGAAGGCCCGGTTGCGTTGAACTTGCCGCAGGCGGACGACGCGACGGCGCCGGCCAATATTTCGCTGATGGCCTGCCAGCAAGCGTTCGGCATGGCTTACGATGTCGTCTGCCAGCCAGGCGCTTACAAGATGGCGAGCCTTTATGTGCGCCCGGCCTTACTGGAAGACAGCTTTGCTCTCGATGCCGCGCGCGGCGCGGTGCGGCAATTGCTGCATCCCGCCGATGGCACGATGGCGATGATCGAACAGAAGATCGATCTCGAATTCCTGCGGGTGTTGCGCGACCTGTTCGGCCTCGGCTTCGAGGGGCGGCGCGATCTGCCGCTGGCAATGGCGCGTATCGTCGAACTCTTGGCGCTCTCTGCCGATGCCATCGATCGCGGCAGCCGCGCCGAGGAGGATTCCATCGTCTTCACGGCTCGGGAACTGGCGATGTTCAAACGGGCGCAGGAAATCCTGGCGACCGATTTTTCCGAAACGCTGACCATTCCCAATCTGGCCAGAAAGCTCGGCACCAACGCAACCAAACTCAAGGGTGGTTTTCGCCTGCTGTACGGCACGACGATCTTCGCCTACCGCAACCGTTACCGCATGGACCGCGCCATGGAACTGCTGGTCGCCGGCGCGCTGCCGATTGCCGAAGTGTCGCATGCCGTCGGCTTCCGCCATCAGGCGAGTTTCACCTCCGCCTTTCGCGCCCATTTCGGCCTGACGCCCAAGCAGGCGCGCCAGCGCGTTTCGGCGGGAACCTAATTAGGGCATCGACGGCTTCAGCCCGGCGCGAATGCGGTTCAGGCATGTCAGCACAAGCGCCAGGCAAAGGATGAGCTGCAGCCAGAAGGCCCAGCCTGGAAGCGTCCGCTCAAGCGCGATCCATACCGCCAATGCGCCGAAAACGAAGGCGCGGTCGCTTTTGCCGAACGGGCCATCATAGCGCCGGCCATTGCCATGTGGCTGGCCGAGCACGCCGACGAATTCGGTCAGCGACGCCAGGAAGATGATTGCACCGATCCACGCGGTGGAAAAAGGCGCGACCAGCGCGAAAGGGGCATAGAGGGCGGCATCCGAGACCACATCGCCGACCTCGTTGAGATAGCCGCCGAGCGGGCTTTTTTGCCCATGCTCGCGCGCCAGCATGCCATCGATCGCATTGAAGGCCATGCGCACGAACATCCAGACCGGCACCAGCAGGAAAAGCGAGGGCGAGGGAACGGCAAGAAGCAGGAGACCGAGCGCGATCGACACCGCCATCGCCGCCAGCGTGACCTGATTGGCGGTAACGCCGGCCTGCGCCAGACGATTGGTGAGCGGGCGCAGACGATTCTGGAAGGCGGATTTCAGCCGGTAGATTGACATTGCGATCCGTGCTCGTTTCGATCGATACCCTGGACAGGCACGATTTTCCCTCGAAGATTGTCGACGGGGAGGATAGAGCTTTTTCGGATACTGCTGACAAGCGGAAATATGACAGCATGCATGGGGACGGGGCATGATCGAGACGGAATTTTTAAGCCACGACGGTACGCCGCTGTTTTATCGTCACTGGCCGGCGCGCTCGGGCGTGGCGCGGGGCGCAATCATTCTCCTGCATCGCGGCCATGAGCACAGCGGTCGCGTCGCCCATCTCGCGGAAGAACTCGGCCTCGACGATTTCGCCTTTTATGCCTGGGATGCGCGCGGACATGGTCGCTCCCCCGGCGAGCGTGGCCATTCGCCATCCTTTGCCCATTCGGTGCGCGATCTCGATTATTTCGTCCGTCATGTCTGCGAAAGCGGCGGTTTTGCCATGGATCAGATTGCCGTCGTCGCGCAAAGCGTCGGCGCGGTGCTGGCGACGACCTGGGTGCATGATTATGCACCGCCGATCCGGGCGCTGGTTCTGGCCTCGCCGGCCTTCGATGTGAAGCTCTACGTGCCCTTTGCGAAGGAGGGTATCGCGCTCTGGCAGAAGCTGAAGGGCACGTTTTTCGTCAATTCCTATGTCAAGGCGCGCTTTCTGACCCATGATCCCGAGCGCATTGCCTCGTTTCAGGCCGATCCGCTGATTACCCGCCCCATCGCTTCCAACATCCTGCTGGAACTATACGAGGCTGCCGCACGTGTGGTGGCGGATGCACGGGCGATCACCGTGCCGACCCAGCTTCTGATTTCCGGCAGCGATTTCGTGGTGCGCCACGCGCCGCAGCATCGCTTCTTTGAAAATCTCGGCAGCACGATCAAGGAACGGCATGTCCTGCCCGGTTTCTATCATGACACGCTCGGCGAGCGCGACCGGGCGCTGGCGCTGAACAAGGTGCGCGCCTTCATCGAAGCGCGGTTTGCCGCGCCGCCCATCATCGTCGACGTCACCGGCGCGCATCTGAACGGCCATACCCGCGATGAGGCGGATCGTCTGGCGACGCCGCTGCCGCCTTTGTCGCTGCGCGGTCTTTACTGGGCGATGACACGCGCCTCGATCCGCATTGGCGGGCTGTTTTCCAAGGGCATCGCCACCGGCATCCGCACCGGCTTCGATTCCGGCTCGACGCTCGATTATGTCTATGAAGACAAGGCGCGCGGCCTCGGTCCCGGCGGGCGGCTGATCGACCGGCAATTCCTCGATGCCATCGGCTGGCGCGGCATTCGCCAGCGAAAGGTTCATCTGGAAGAGTTGATCGGCAAGGCGCTCGTGCGGCTGAAGGCGGAGGGAAAGCCGCTGCGGGTGCTGGATATCGCTGCCGGTCATGGCCGTTACGTGCTGGATGCGGTGGCGAAGGCGCGCACGAAGCCGGAAAGCATCCGCCTGCAGGACTATTCTCCCGTCAATGTCGAGAAGGGCACGGCGCTGATCGTCGAACGCGGGCTGATCTACGTCGCGAGCTTTCACAAGGCCGATGCCTTCGATGCCGACGGGCTGGCCGCGACGACGCCGGCGCCGACACTTGCCGTCGTTTCCGGTCTTTACGAGCTTTTTCCCGACAATGACCTGATCGTTGCCTCGCTTGGCGGATTGGCGCGGGCGATGCAGCCGGGCTCCCTGCTCATCTATACCGGCCAGCCCTGGCATCCGCAGCTCGAGATGATCGCGCGTGCGCTGACCTCGCATCGTGGCGGTGCGGCCTGGATCATGCGCCGACGCAGCCAGCAGGAGATGGACCAGCTCGTCGCGGCGGCCGGTTTCCGCAAGATCGAGCAGCGGATCGACCCCTGGGGCATTTTCACCGTCTCGCTGGCGGAACGCGTGTAAAGGGGGCGGGAATGACCTATGAGCATACGGCCCTGCAGGCGCTGTCCGGCGCAGCGCTTGCCGGCCTTGCCCGCGCCGTCACCGGCGTTCGGCCGATCTGGGATGGCTGTGCGCCGGGAGGTCGCCAGCGCATCTATTTCGCCAATCACTCCAGCCATGGCGATTTCATCCTAATTTCCGCCTGCCTGTCGCCGCAGGAGCGGGGACGAACCTCTGCCGTCGCTGGCGCTGACTACTGGATGGCGGGGGCCATCCGTCGTTTTCTCTCCGGCAAACTGCTGCGCACCGTTCTCGTCGAGCGCAACTGGGTGGAGCGCAAGGCCGATCCGCTCGAAATCATGCGCGCCGCGCTCGATGCCGGCCAGTCGCTGATCTTCTTCCCCGAAGGCACGCGCAACATGACCGAAGAGCCGCTGCTGCGCTTTCGCGCCGGCCTCTACAATCTTGCCCTTGCCCGGCCGAATGTCGAACTCGTGCCCTGCTGGATCGAGAACATGTCGCGGGTGCTGCCCAAGGGGGCGATCCTGCCGATCCCGCTGCTCTGCCGGGTGATTTTCGGCACGCCGCTGGTCTTGGGCGAGGGTGAGGACCGCAAGGACTTTCTGGACCGGGCGCGGGGATCCCTGCTTGCCCTGGCGCCCAAACCGCAGGGGAGCACCCGATGAGCGACGAAGCCAATCTTTTTATCGGGCTGGCCGGAACGCTTGCCGGGGCGAGCGCCATCGCCGGCGTGCTTTCCTGGCGAAGCCCGAAACCGCTGCCGTCGACGCTGACCAATCTCAACGCCCGCATCAAGGCCTGGTGGATCATGGTGGCGGCGATCAGCATCGCCTTCCTGTTCGGTAAGGGCGGCGTGGTGGTTCTCTTCGCCTTCATCTCGTTTGCGGCGCTGCGCGAATATGTGACCTTGACCAGCACGCGCCATGCCGACCGCTGGACGCTGCTCGGCATGTTCCTGATCGTCATTCCGGCGCAATATTACCTGATCTGGATCGACTGGTACGGGCTCTATTCGATCTTCATCCCCGTCTATTGCTTCCTCGCCATGCCGGCGATCACCGCCATTCGCGGCGATACCGCGCATTTTCTGGAGCGGGTGAGCGAGCAGCAATGGGGATTGATGTTGGCGGTCTATTGCATCAGCCATGTGCCGGCCCTGGTGACGCTGCCGATCCCCGGCAATGACGGGCGCGGCCTGTTGCTGATCGCCTTCCTGATCGCGACCGTGCAGGGCAGCGACGTGCTGCAATATGTCTTCGGCAAGCTCTTCGGAAAGCATCGCCTGTCGCCAAACGTCTCGCCGTCGAAGACCTGGGAGGGGCTAATTGGCGGCATTGCCAGCGCTTCGCTACTCGGCGCCGGCCTTTCCTGGCTGACGCCGTTCTCGCCGCTGGAGGCGGGAGTGCTGGCGGCGCTGTCCTGCATCATGGGTTTCTTCGGCGGCCTCGTGGCGTCGGCCATCAAGCGCGATCGCGGCGTCAAGGATTGGGGTCAGATGATCGAGGGCCATGGCGGTATGCTTGACCGCGCCGACAGTCTGGTCTTCGCCGCGCCGATCTTCTTCCACATCGTCCGCTACGCCTGGACATAGAAGCAATTCCAGCAAAAGTGCGAAGCGGTTTTGCGTCCGGAATTGCGTGAAAACAAAGAGATGGAGCGTTTCCGCGATTCGAAGAAGAGTGGAAATGATACGGAAACGGGCCGGAAGTTTCCTTCCGGCCCGTCCTTGCAAATGCTGTGGCGAAGCGGGTCCGCCCGTTTACCAGACCTTGCTCAGCTTGAAGGTGATGGTGCGCGCATCGCCATAGCCGCAGGTGGAATCGCCCTGGCAACCGCGGACGTAATCCTTGTCGAACAGGTTGGTCACGTTGAGCGCGGCCTCCCAATTGTCCTTCTTGTAGCGGACGGCGGCGTCGAAGACGGTCGCATCCGGAACCTTCAGCGTGTTGAGGCGGTCTGCCCAGCTTTCGCCCTGGTAACGCATGCCGGCGCCGAGGCTCAGGCCTTCAAGCGCGCCCTGGGTGACCGTATAGTCGAGCCACAGCGATGCCTGAACGTCCGGAATGAGATAGGGGCGCTTGCCGACGAAGCCGGGAACGATGTCTTCCTTGACTTCCATGTCGGTATAGGTCAGCGAGCCGAGAACCTTCCAATTCTCATTCAGGTTGACCTTGCCTTCGAGTTCGACGCCGCGCGACTGCACTTCGCCGATCTGGCTGGAAAGGAAGGTTGCGGGATCGGTGACGATGACGTTGCGCTTGTTCAGGTTGAACAGCGACAGCGTGAAGCTGCCGTCGATGAAGGTCGGGTCGTATTTGACGCCGACTTCATACTGTTCGCCTTCTTCCGGCGCATTGTTCGGCGTGGTGCTGACGGCGATGGTCGGGTTGAAGAAGGTGCCGACGCTGACATAGGGCGTCAGGCCGTTGTCGAATTCATAGGCCAGACCGGCGCGGCCGCTGGCGGCCGACTTGTCGAAGCTGTAGCTCGCCGAGGCCAGATCGTCGTCGGTATCGGTATTGACGAAGTCGAAGCGGCCGTTGAGGGTCGCGAGCCAGCCGCCGCCGAAGCGGATCTGGTCCTGCACATAGGCGCCGACCTGCTGCTGGGTAACGACCTGATCGATGTAGACGAAGTTGTTGCCCTGCGGCACGCCGTAGATCGGATTGGTGGCGCTGATCGAGGTGGCGCCGCAGCAAGCCTGGATGTGATCCAGACGGTAATATTTGTAGTCGAGGCCGAGCATCAGCTTGTGATCGGTGGCGCCAAGATCAAATTCGGTTTCGGCGCGATTGTCGATGGAGAAGCTGTCGACCTTGGAGGTCGCTTCAAAGCCGATACGATTGAGCTGGTAGTCCGGGGCAGTCGGAACGCCGCCGACATAGCCGAACAGGTAGGGGCCTTCCTCATGCTTGTAGAGGTGGCTGTAGCGCATGTTCGACGAGACCTTCCAGCCATTGTCGAAATCATGCTCGAATTCGGCGCCGAGCATCTGCTGGGCATATTTGCCGCTGTCGATGTCCGGCTCGCCGTAGAAAGCCTTGCGATCGATCTTGCCGAAGGGCGCATCGACGACCGTGCCGACATAGGGGAAGAAGCCGTTGCCGACATGCACCTGGTCGAGGCCGGAGGCCATGCCCCAGATCGTCACCTTGGTGGCCTCGTCGGGCGAAACGGTGAGCTGCGGCATGATGAAGCCGCGCAGATCATGCGAGAAATCGGAATAGTTGTCGCCGCCGGCGATCTTGCCGGTCACGCGATAGCTCATCGTCTCGCTGCTGCCCAGCTTGTCGGACACGTCAAAGCCGGTGAAGGCGTTGCCGTTGCTGTTGATGCCGATTTCCGTGTAGTAATACGGCTCGTCGGTCGGGCGCTTGCGCACGTAGTTGAGGATGCCGCCGGCATTGCCGCCGCCGTAAAGCACCGAAGACGGACCCTTGAGCGCGTCGACGCGCTCCAGCATGAACGGATCGATCTGGAAGCCGCCGAAACCGTAAGAGAACAGGTTGAGGCCATCGAGGAAGACGCCGGTCTGCGTCGCATCGAAGCCGCGAATATAGACCCAGTCGGTATCGGCATCCGTGCCGAATGGCTCGGCGGTGATGCCCGGCGTGTAGCGCAGGGCCTCGTCGACCTTGTTGACGACGCCGCGGTCGTTCATTTCCTGCTTGCCGATGACGGAGACGGCCTGCGGGATTTCATTGACGGGCGTATCGGTCTTGGAGCCGGCCGAGGATGCCTTGGCGACATACCCCTTGACCGGCGCGTCAGCCTTGTCGGTCGCGGTCGTCGTCGCGCCGCTTGTCTGGCCCTGCAATACAATCGGCTTCAGCGCCGTGTCGGCATTCTGCGCCAAGGCTGGGAAGCCCGCGCAAATGCCGAGCAGCGCCACGCCTGCCCGCAAGGTCGATCGATTTCCAAAAGAGCCTTTGCCCCGCTTCATACTGCAAACCCCAATCCCACGATGTAGATGGCCACAAACAGAGTGCGGCTTTAAGCGGAGTCTTTAACTCAAATTTTCCGACGCCGCTTGGCACCATCGCGGGAAATTGAACGATTTTGGGCAAAATTTCACAATGTGGGCAAAAACCGGACATAGTCATGCCAGCCTTGCCTTTTTCCAGCGGGCCGGCGAGGTGCCGTTATGCTTGCGAAATGCGCGGGTGAAATGGGCTTGGTCGGAAAAGCCGGTTTCGGCGGCAATGGCGGTCAGGGGCTGGTCGCCGGAGAGCAGCAGGGTTTTGGCCCGGTCGAGGCGCGCGGTCATCTGCCATTCGTGCGGCGCCAACCCTGTCGAAGCCTTGAACGAATGGCTGAAATGCGATGCCGAAAGGCCGGCCAGATCCGCCAGTTCCTGCAACCGGACGCCGCGTGTGCAATGGGCGGTCAGAAAATCGGTGACGCGGCGCAACTGCCAGGGCGCGAGCACGCCGCGCCGGCGCGGCGGCGATTTCAGCACTTTCAGGACATCGACGACCAATGCCA
Source organism: uncultured Rhizobium sp. (assembly GCA_945952045.1). GTDB lineage: Bacteria > Pseudomonadota > Alphaproteobacteria > Rhizobiales > Rhizobiaceae > Metarhizobium. Next base: position 13,194 of record CAMFHE010000011.1, on the reverse strand, counting down.
GAGCCAGTCCATCGCCGTAGAGATCGTGCAAGGGGTCGGGACCGGCGATATCGGCGGCGATGAGTTCGGCAAGCGCCAGAACGCGCTGATCGAAGAACAGTAATTGCGGGTTCTTCAGCTTTTCCGGGTCGATCTCCTCGCCAAGCCGGCGGCTGACGACATCCGCATCGAAATGGATATCGAGATGGCGCACCGATTGCACCTGCGTGATATCCACCCAGAGATCCATCTCGGCGGGAATATAGGAAATCGGGCTCTCACGGCTATCCTGCGGCGCACCGCGACCGAGCGGCGTCAGCTTGACGTTCGGCCGTCCCTCGCCCTGCTGGTCGAGCAGGATGAACAAGCGCGGATCGCGCGCCAGATAATGGCCGCCGGCATAGGCGGCGCATTGCACATCCCAGAGATCGGCGGTGATTCCGTTCCAGTTTCGGCGTCGCAACCCGCCGACGACCGAAAATCCTTCGATCCTGTTCTGCATCCTTGGCTGAAAGGTCATCGCGATCCGGTCCCGCGCGCAAAAAACATGTATGTAATTATCAAGTTTTTACGCTGCGATCAATCTTTCAGTTTTGCGCTTGTTTTTGCCGTTGCTACAGACCTTCCTCCCTAGCGTAGGCGGCGAGCAGATCGGGGAAGTCCTTTTCGGTCTGGCTCTTGAGCAGCGCCCGCGTGGTGATGGCGTCGATATGGTGCAGCATCAGGCTGCCCGCCTTTTCCCGGTCGCCGTTTGCCAGCGCCGTGATCAGCTCGCGATGTTCGGAGACGGCGCAATCGGGCGAATGCGGCCGGCCATACAATGACAATATCAGGGAGGAACGCGAGACGAGCTCTGTGACGTAGCGCGACAGGATGTCGTTTTCGGTCAGTTTCGCCAGCAGCACGTGAAACTCGCCGGCGAGCTGGATCGAGGTTGCGGTATCGTTGGCGCGGGCCATGTCCTCGGCCTCGACATGGGCTTCGAGATGGCGGATCTGCTGGGGCGACAATTTGCCGATCAGGCTGTCGACGACGAGGGCTTCGAGCGAGCGGCGCACTGCGAAGATATTGCGGCCGTCCTCCAGGCTCGGCTGGGCGACGCAGGCGCCCTTATGCGGGCGAAGTTCAATCAGTCCTTCGCCGTTGAGACGCGCGAGCGCCTGGCGGACGATGGTGCGGCTGACGCCAAGGCGCTCGCCGATCGAATCCTCCGGCAGCTTGGTGCCGGCCGCCAGCGCCTGGTCGAGGATGGCGCGCTTGAGGGCGCGGTAGACGGCATCGGATTTCGAAACCGTCGATGCGCGGGTCTTTTCCTTGATGACGGTTGTCATGCCTTCACCGCGCGATAGCCTAGCGAATAGGCGCTCACATGGCGCTCATGGGTGGTTTCAGGCGACATGGGAAAGGTCTCCGGCGAGAATGCCGTCGCGCACGACAATGCGGCCACGGCGGATGACGGTGCGGGCCTGCGGCGTCAGCGCCACGGCCTGCGCAAGCGTTTGCGCGGGAACGAGGACGAGATCGCCGAAATCGCCTTCGGCGAAGCCGTAGCCATCGAGACCAATGCTTTCGGCGCCGCCGAAAGTGCAGATGCGGGCGGTTTCGGCAAGGTCGGCATCATTGGTCATGCCGTTGCGCTGGGCGAGATATTTTGCACGCTCCAGCATGTCGCCATTGCCCCAGGGCTCCCAGGTGCCCTGAATGCCATCGGAGCCGGAGCAGACGACGAGGCCGCATTCGCGCATCAGCTTGAGCGGCAGGGCAGGGGCGGAGGGGCTGCCGACAGTCATGATGGCGATGCGCTCGGCGGCCAGCGCCTCGATCAACGCCCGCTGGCGGGCAGGCTCCAGCATGCCCAGGCAATAGCCGTGGCTGACCATGACCTTGCCCTGCATCGACAGGGCGCGAGTGCGCTCGACGATCAGCTCGAGGCAGAAGGCGCCGAGATCTGTCAATTCGTGCAGATGGATGTCGATCGGCTTTCCATGCCGCTCCGCCAGCTCAAAGATGGCGTCGAGATGGCGAACCGGATCGCGCTCGATGGTGGCGGGATCGATGCCGCCGACGATATCGGCGCCAGCCCGCATCGCCGCATCCATCAGTTCCAGCGTGCCGGCGCGCGGCAGCATGCCGCTTTGCGGAAAGGCGACGATCTGGATGTCGACGAGATCGCGCAAGGCCTCGCGGGTGGCGACCACGCCCTCGATATTGGCGATGCCGATCTCGGTATCGACATCGACATGGCTGCGGATATGCAGGACGCCGTATTTCAGTGTCTGCATCGCCTGACGCGCCGATTGCCGGCGGGCGTCGATGCCGAGTTCACGCTTGGCCTGGCGGTCGGCGAGGATGCGGTCGTTGCGGGTCGGGCCGACGCGGTTTTCGAACCAGTCCATGCCGACCAGCGTCTTGTCGAGATGCGTATGGGCCTCGACCAGCCCCGGCAGCGCGACCTGGCCGCTGGCGTCGATGTCGAGCGCCGGGCGCTCGTCGCTGCCTGGAGCGAAACGGCCGTTGCGGATAACGAGGTCTGTCGGCTCGCCGCCGAAGGGGCGGGCGTTGCGGATAAGAATGTCTGCGGTCATTGTTGTCTCCTCCCTGGTCTTCTTACGCGAGGCCGGCGCGGTTCAACGCCTGATGAAAGGCGCGTTCGGCGCGGTCCAGGATCGCGTTTTCGTCCTGGCCGATCAGGCAGCGTCCGCGCATAAGGATGCGGCCGCCGACAATGGTGGTGTCGACATCTGCGCCGTTGGCGAAGCGAGCGAGGCGCTGCACGGGATCGACCGGCGGCCATAGATGCGGCTGGCGCATGTCGATCAGCAGGATATCGGCGCGCTTGCCGGTTTCGAGCGAGCCGATTTCGCCTTCCATCCCGAGTGCGCGCGCGCCTTCGATGGTTGCCATGGCGAGCAATTGTTCGGGCGGCAGCACGGTATCGTCGGCGAAATGGCGACCGTGATAGCGATGGGCCTGGAACATGTTGCGGAACATGTCGAAGGAGCGGTCGGGGGCGGCGGCGTCGGTGCCGAGCGATACGGTGATGCCCTCCTGCATCAGTTCCGGCGCCGGGCAGCGGCCGTAAAGCGACATCAGCGCGCTTGGATTGTGAGCCACCTTGGCGCCGGTGCGCTTCAACACCGCGCGGTCCTCGTCCGTCAGGTCGATGCAATGGGCAAGCAGGCTGTTGCCGTCGAACAGGCCGAGTCTGGCGTCATTGGCGGCGATAGAGCCGTCGCGATGGCCGTCCTGCACCAGCAGTACGCTCTTCTCGCGCGAAAGATCGCGCGTTCTTTTAGAAATATTGTATACGGCTGCATTTTCCAGTTCCCGTGCATCAAAGACGGGAAGTGAAAAAGCGACTTGTATACGATCGTTACGCCTAGTCCATGCGTCGACCAAATCTGCCGCGATATCGATTTGGGCTTCGGGCGATATTTCGAACTCGGTATACGCTCTTTGTGTGTAGTGTCGGTATACATGGCGCAGTCCCGGCCGGTTGGGTCCAACGGCGAGGATTTCGCGCACGCGCATGGCTGTAATGGCTTGGAGATGGGCGTCCGCGGCATCTGCTGTGTCCGTGCGCATGATGTCAGGACCGCCGCCGAACAGCAGCGCAGCAGTCGTCGTCCCGCATTTGATGCGTTCGGCGGCGGAGAGCAGCGCCTCGGCAGCCCAGAATTCCGGGTCGGTCGCTTGCGCGTAAATGCGGCCGGTGACCGTCATCCAATCCTCGGAATCGCTGCCTAAGCCCTTGGTCAGCATGTGTCCGGCATGGGCGTGGGTGTCGATCAGGCCAGGCATGGCGACCATTCCGGTGGCGTCGATCCGGTCGGCGCTGGTGTCGCCGGAAAAGTCTTCCGCGCCGATTGCGGCGATCCGTCCATCTTCCACAAGCATGTGGCCGCGCTCGAGAATGCGGCGCTCCGCATCCATGGTCACGATGGTGGCGTTTTCAATCAGCAGTGCGTCAGTCATCTGAATTTTCCCCCTCCCGGTGTCTTGCGAGTCGCTTTTTTGACAGTGCGGCGTCAAAAACCATTTTTGCTATCTTGATATTGTGTGCAGCAGATGTACAGTCATTTCGGGAACACATCGTATCCAAAATTTCTGAAAATATGTATACGAAGATGGGAGAATCCTCGTGAAAGCTTACATGAAGACCCTTTTGGCAGGGTTGGCAATCCTGGCGCCGCTCTCGGCGCCGGCCTTTGCGGAAACGTTGCGCTGGGCATCCGCCGGCGATGTCATCTCCTACGATCCGAACGCGCAGGTGGACAGTTTCACCCAGAGCGTCCAGCATATGGTGTTCGATCCGCTGGTGCGCCGGAACAAGGACCTGAAGCTGGAGCCGGCGCTTGCCACCTCCTGGGAAGTGATCGCGCCGAACCGCTGGCGCTTCAAGCTGCGCCAGGGTGTGAAATTCCACGAGGGCCAGACCTTCAATGCCGACGACGTGGTCGCCACGATCGCGCGCCAGATCGATCCGGGCGCGCGCAACAAGGAAAACCTCTCCGCCGTGACCGGCGTCGAGAAGGTGGACGATTACACCGTCGATCTCATCCTGCGCGGCCCCTATCCGCTGCTGCTCAACGATCTCGCCGCCATCTACATGCTCAGCAAGCCGTGGATGGAAGCCCATGATGCGCTGAAGCCGGGCAATGCCTCGACCGGCGTCGTCACCTATGCCAGCAACCACGCCAACGGCACCGGCGCCTTCAAGCTGAAGTCCTACGAGCCGGATTCGCGTTCGGTCTTCGAAGTCAACAAGGACTGGTGGGACAAGGCGCAGCACAATCTCGACGAGGTCGAATTCCGTCCGATCGCCTCCGACGCCACCCGCGTCGCGGCCCTGCTGTCGGGCGAAGTCGACATGATCGCGCCGGTTCCGCTGCAGGATATCGACCGCATCAGCAACACCGAAGGCCTGAAGGTCGTCGAAAATCCGTCGCTGCGCACCATTTTCCTGGTCCTGAACTATCAGCCGGAACTGCATGCCATGCCCGGCAAGCCGAACCCGATGCTCGACGTTCGCGTACGTCAGGCCCTGTGGAGCGCAATCGACCTCAACACCATCCAGAAGCGCCTGATGCGCGGCAAGTCGCGCATCTCCGGCCTGCTTGTGGCGCCTGAGGTCACCGGTTACGACCAGTCCATCGATACGCCGATGCCCTATGACGTTGCCAAAGCCAAGGCGCTGCTGAGCGAAGCCGGCTATCCCGATGGCTTCAAGACCGGCCTTGCCTGCTCGAACGACCGCTACATTGCCGATGAGCAGATCTGCCTGGCGATTGCCTCCATGTGGGCCAAGATCGGCGTGCAGGCGGATCTGAGCGTCGAAAGCAAGACGACCTATTTCCCGCGCACGGACAAGGGCGAGTTCGACAGCTATCTCCTCGGCTGGGCTTCGCTGCCGCCGATGGACGGCTTCAGCGCGTTGCAATCCTTGCTCACCACCAATGACGGCGTCTTCGGCGGCAGCAACACCAACAAGCTGTCCAATGCCGATATCGACAAGCTGTCGCATGCCGCAGCCGTCGAGCTGGACGAAGCCAAGCGCGTCGACATGATGAAGCAGGCCTTCCGCATCGCCCATGATCAGGCTCTTTATATCCCGCTGCATCAGCAGCCGGTTGCCTGGGCCATGAGCACCAAGGTGGATATGCCGCAATTCGCCGACGAATACGTTCGTCCCTGGTTCGCCCAGGTCAAGAAGTAACGGGTTCTCCCGAGGCGCGATCCCGGTGGTGCAAGTCATCCGGGATCGTATCGCAATCCGGCCGGATTTTGCCCACGCTGAAGACAGCGCGGAGAATGCGGAGCGAATGGTCGGTCTCGCCCTTATGGGCTCGCTCCCTGCGCCAAGGACACTTCGATGATCAGACTTCTTTCGGTCAGGCTACTGCAGGCCATCCTCGTGATGGTCGCCGTGACGGCCATTGCCTTCATCATGTTCCGCTTCGTCGGCGATCCCGTCGCCTCCATGGTGCGCGAGGGCGCGACACAGGCGGAAAAGGATGCGCTGCGCGCCACGCTCGGTCTCGACAGGTCGATCCCGGTGCAGTTCATGCATTTCGTCGGCAATGTGCTGACCGGCAACCTAGGCACCAGCTTCCGCTATCAGCAGCCGGTGACGGATCTGCTGCTCAATCGCCTGCCGGCAACGCTTGAACTGGTGATCGTCGCCACCGTCCTGGCGCTCGCCATCGGCATTCCGCTCGGCGTTCTCTCGGCGCTGAAGCCGCATGCCATGATATCACGGCTGACGCAGTCGGCGACGCTGGTCGGAATTTCCATGCCGACCTTCGTCACCGGTCTGCTGCTCATCCTGGTCTTTGCCGTCAATCTGCGCTGGCTGCCGTCGTCGGGGCGCGGCGATCTCGTCGATCTCGGCCTGTGGCAGACGGGGTTCCTCACCCTTTCCGGCCTGAAATCGCTGATCCTGCCGTCGATCACGCTGGCCTTGTTCCAGCTGACGCTGATCATGCGGCTGGTGCGCTCGGAAATGATCGACGTGCTGTCGTCGGATTACATCCGCTTCGCTTTCGCCCGCGGCCTGCCGAAATCCTACATCTACGGCAAGCTGGCGCTGCGCAACGCGCTGATGCCGGTCGTCACCGTCACCGGCCTGCAGATCGGCCAGCTCATCGCTTTCGCCATCGTCACCGAGACGGTGTTCCAATGGCCGGGCATGGGCCTCTTGTTCACCAATGCGGTCGGTTATCCGGATATTCCGGTGCTCTCGGCTTACCTGCTGTTCGTCGGCTTCCTGTTCGTGCTGATCAACATGATCGTCGACATTCTCTACACCTTCATCGACCCCCGACTGAGGATGAAATAATGGCCATGGCCCGGCAATCCCTGTTGCACCGGCTTCCCCCGGTTTCCGTTATGATCGCCTTCTTCATTCTGGCGCTCATGCTCATCCTGGTGATCTTCGCCCCGATGATTGCGCCGATGGATCCGCGCGACGTCTCCTCCTATTCGCTGATGGACATGGAGATTCCGCCGGCCTTCATGGAGGGCGGCGATCCGCGCTTTCTGCTCGGCACCGACAATCAGGGCCGCGACCTCGTCTCGGTCATCCTGTTCGGCCTGCGCATCTCGGTGCTGATCGGCATCGGCGCGGTGCTGTTCGCCGCCGCCCTCGGCGTCATGCTCGGCCTGATCGCCGGTTATTTCGGCGGCATGGTCGACAGCATCGTCATGCGCATCGCCGATATCCTCGTTTCCTTCCCGACCATTCTGGTGGCGCTGCTGATCAGCGGCATCGCGCGGGCACAGCTCGGCACCGATACGGTGCTGACATGGGCGCCGCTGATCCTGATCTTCGCGATCTCGGTCAACGAATGGGTGCAATATGCGCGCACGGTGCGCGCCTCGACCATGGTCGAGGTGTCGCGCGACTATGTGCGCGCCGCCAAGGTGATCGGCCTGCCGTCCGGCCGCATCATGGCCCGGCATATCCTGCCCAACGTCATGAGCTCGGTGATGGTCATCGCCACCATCAATCTCGCCGGCGCGATCCTGACGGAAGCGACGTTGTCCTTCCTCGGCGCCGGCATGCCGCCGACCTATCCGTCGCTTGGCACGCTGATCCGCATCGGCAACCAGTTCCTGTTCTCGGGCCTGTGGTGGATTGCCGTCATGCCGGCCGCCGTGCTGGTCATCCTCGTGCTGGCGGTCAACGTTATCGGCGACTACCTGCGTGATCGTTTCAACCCCAAACTGATGGCCCGCTGAGATGACAAAGACAAAGCCCCCCGTCCTCGACATCCGGAATTTGCGGGTCGAATATCCGCTGGCCACCGGCGACGTTCTGGTCGCCGTCAAGGACATCGACCTCGTGATCCAGCCGGGTGAAATCCACGCCCTCGTCGGTGAATCCGGCGCCGGCAAGACGACCGTCGGCAATGCGCTGATGGGCCTGTTGCAAGCACCCGGCAAGATCGTCTCCGGCTCGATCAACATTGCCGGCAAGCCGATCGACCTGCGCACCGGCCGCACCGAGGGCATCGTGCCCGGCCGCGATGTCGGCGCGATCTTCCAGGATCCGATGACCAGCCTCAATCCGCTGTTCACCGTCCAGGACCAGCTCTGCGAAGGCATGCTCACCCACCTGAAGATTGGCGCGCGCGAGGCCCGCGCCCGCGCGCTCGATCTCATGAAGGCGGTCGGCATTCCCGAGCCGGAGCGTCGCCTCGGCAGCTATCCGCATCAATTGTCGGGTGGCCAGCGTCAGCGCGTGGTCATCGCCACGGCGCTCGCCTGCGATCCGCAGCTAATCGTCGCCGACGAGCCGACCACGGCGCTCGACGTCTCGGTGCAGGCGCAGATCCTCAAGCTGATCCGCGATCTCGCCGATCAGCGCGGTGTCGGCGTGTTGCTCGTCACCCATAATATGGGCGTCGTCGCCGAGATCGCCGACCGCGTCACCATCATGCAGAATGGCGCGGTGGTCGAAAGCGGGCCGGCGCACGAGGTGCTGACCGCGCCGAAAGCGCCCTATGCCCGCACCCTGATCGCAGCCGTGCCCCCGATCGACACCCGTCTCGAACGCCTGCCGGTGCCGAGCGAGGAGACCAAGGTGACGCTGGAGGCGCGCGACGCCGTGCGCCGCAACAACAGGAAGGGCAATGCCGAACGCAGCGACGAGGTCGTGCTCGACGTCCGCAATCTCTGCGTCGAGTACGGCAAGGGCTCGCTGATCCCCGGCCGCAAGACCTCCGTGTTCAAGGCGGTCAAGGGCGTATCCTTCAACGTGAAGCGCGGCGAGATCTTCGGCCTCGTCGGCGAATCCGGTTGCGGCAAGACCACGGTCGCCAACACGATTGCCGGCCTCGTCACCCAGAGTTCCGGCGATATTGATTTCCAGGGCAATTCGCTGGGCGGCCATCGGGCTCGCTCGGTGCGCCAGTCATTACAGATGGTGTTCCAGGATCCCTATTCGGCGCTCAATCCGCGGCTGCGCATCAACAATGCCATCGCCGAGCCGATTCTGTTCTACAAGCTCGCCTCGAATGCCACCGAAGCGCAGCAGGATGCGAAGACGCTGCTCGAAGCTGTCGGCTTACCGGGCGATGCCGGCCTGCGCTTCGCGCACGCCTTCTCCGGCGGCCAGCGCCAGCGCATCGCCATTGCCCGCGCGCTGGGGCCGCGCCCGTCGATGCTGATCTGCGACGAGCCGACATCGGCGCTCGACGTCTCCGTCCAGGCGCAGCTTCTCAATCTCTTGAAGGATCTGCGCGACCTTGCCGGCCTCTCCATGCTGTTCATCAGCCATGACCTGGCGGTCATCCGCCAGATGTGCGACCGCATCGCCGTCATGAAATCCGGCGAGATCGTCGAGCTTGCCGATACCGAAACCCTGTTCACCGCGCCGAAACACGACTACACCCGTGAACTACTGAGACTTGCGCCTTCGCTGGAGCGCATCCTGGAACGGGAACGGGCGATCGCCTGATCATAGCCCGGCAGGCGGCCCGCCGCCTGCCGTCATTCTTGAAACGACAGGGAGACCGTGAGCCCATGGCCGATATCCTCATCCGCAACGGAACCGTCATCGCCGTCGACGCCGAACGGCGCATCATCGCCGATGGCGCTGTCGCCATCGAAGGCGACCGCATCGTCGCTGTCGGCCCCTCGGAAGAGGTCGCCCGCGATCATCCGGCCGGCGAGGTCATCGATGCGCGCGGCATGGCGGTCATGCCTGGCTTCGTCGATGCCCATGCCCATGCCGGCCACGGCCTGGTCAAGACCATTGGCGGCGGCCGCAGCGAGCCCTGGTACAAGGCCTGCGCCGGCGGATACACCGTCGGTTCGACGCCGGAATTCTGGCATGCGGAAGCCCAGCTTGCCGCGCTGGAGCGGCTGCGCTTCGGGGTCACCACCGGCGTGTCGCTGCTCGGTGGCGGAGACTCGGTGATGCGCACCGATCGGCCTGAATATGGCGATGCCCATATGGAAGGCGTGCTCGGCATCGGCACGCGCTCCGTGGTCGCGATCGGCTCGACGCGCCCGCCGCATCCGCTGACCTACGCCAGCTGGGACGGCAATACCCGCACCGATTATCCCATCACCTTCGAAGACCAGTTCATCACCTGCGAAACGCTGATCGACCGCTGGCACCGCACGAATGAGGACCGGCTGCACATCGCGCTTCTGACCCCGACGTTGCACCAGGAACATCTGGAAAAGCCCGGCGCCGAAGAGGCGATTGCCGAAACCCGCAAGCTCAAATGGATGGCGGAGGAGCGTGGCCTGATTTTCACCCAGGACGGCCACACCAAGGGCAGCGTGCGCATCGCCAACCAGCTCGGCATTCTCGGGCCGCGCACGTTGCTGTCGCATGCGACCGGACTCGACGAGGACGAGATCGCCATCTGCGCCGAAACCGGCACCTGCATCGTCCATAATCCGAGCGCGATTGCCGCGATCCTTGCCCGTTGCCCGGTAACGGAATTGCTGGACGCCGGCGTCACCGTCGCCATCGGTTCGGATGCGACCGCGCCGGATCGCTCCGGCGACATGTTCCGCCATATGCAGCAATGCATGCATTATCACCGCACCCATTTCCACGATCCGAGCTGGCTTCCGCCGGGCAAGGCGCTGGAAATGTGCACCATCGACGCAGCCCGCGTCCTCGGCCTCGACCATGAGATCGGCTCGCTGGAGCCGGGCAAGAAGGCCGACGTCATCCTCGTCGACCTGCGCCGCGCGCATCTTTATCCCGCCCATATGCCGGAATACCGCGTTACCTATTTCGCCAATGGCAACGACGTCCATACCGTGCTGGTCGGCGGCAAGGTGCTGCTGCGCAATCGCGTGGCTCTCCATGTCGATGAGGACGCGGTTCTCGATGCCGCTCATCGCGAGGCCGAGCTGATGATCGATCGCCTCGATCTGCGCGACGCGCTGCAAACGCCGCGCATGTTCTGGGGCCATAGCCGCGATCTCGACCTGATCGAGTAAGCGCGCACCGACCGGTCGGGGAGAACCAAGACCATGCCGCATGTCCTGCGATCCATCCTCGCCTTGATGCTGATCTTCCTTCCAGCGACCGGATTTGGCCGGACCATGACAGACCTCCATCACGTAGCCGCCACCAACGACGTCGAGGCGATCCACACGCTGATCTCCAAAGGCGTCGATCTCGAAGCGCGCGACGGCGAGGGCCGCACCGCCCTGCTGGTCGCCACCCATGAAAACCGGGTCGAGGCGGCGGCTGCGCTGATCGAGGCCGGCGCCGACGTCAACGCCAAGGACCATATCAACGACAGCCCCTATCTTTATGCCGGGGCGCGCGGCCTGTTGCCCATCCTCAAGCTGACGCTCTCGCATGGCGCGGATCTGAAGAGCACCAATCGCTTCGGCGGGACGGCGCTGATCCCGGCTGCCGAGCGTGGCCATGTCGAGGCCGTGGAGATGCTGATCGCCGCCGGCGTCAAGGTCGATCATGTCAACCGGCTCGGCTGGACCGCGCTTCTGGAAGCGATCATCCTCAGCGATGGCGGCCCCCGCCATGTCGAGATCGTCAAGAGGCTGCTGGCTGCCGGTGCCGATCCGCGTCTGGCGGATGGCGAAGGCATGACGCCGCTCAAACACGCGCGCCAACGCGGTTACGATGCCATGGTGAAACTGTTGCAGGCGGCGGGCGGGTAGTCGCGCACCCCGAAAAGTCCCAAGAACAAGAAGAAACGCAAAGGAAACACCCGATTATGTCGAATGCCAATCAGTCCGGAACGGCAAGGCGCGTGCTGCTGCTCGTTCTCGTGGTGCTGATCGCTCTCAATCTGCGCCCGTTTCTCACGGCTCCGGGTCCGGTCCTCAAGGAGATCGTTGCCGAAACCGGTATGGGGTATGGCAGTCTGGCGCTCCTGACGCTGTTGCCGATGATGCTGATGGGCGTCGGCGCCTTCGTCTCGCCTTCCATTCAAGCGACCTTAGGCACGCGGCGCGGTATTCTGATCGCGCTTCTGGTGCTGGCGGCGGGTTCGCTGTTGCGCCTTTTTGCGCCCGGTGGGGTAACGTTGGTGATCACCGCGGCGCTGTGCGGTGCCGGTGTCGCCTTCATTCAGGCGGCCTTTCCCGGCATCATCAAGGCGGAATTCCCCAAGAACATTCCCGTGGTTACCGGGCTCTATTCGGCCATGCTGATGGGCGGCGGCGCGCTCGGCGCCCGGTTGACGCCGCTTTTGGTAAACCATGGTTACGGCTGGCGGCCGGCGCTGGCCTGGCTTGCCGCCCCCGCGCTCGTCGCCTTCGCGGCGGCCTGTCTCATTCTCAAGGATTCGCGCGGCAACCGTCCGGATAGGGCGCTGACCGGTAAATTGCTGCGCCGACCGCGCACCTGGACGCTGATCCTCGCCTTCGGCCTGGTCAATGCCGGCTATTCCTCGGTCGTCGCCTGGCTTGCCGCCTATTATCAGGCACTCGGCTGGAGCAGCGGCGACAGCGGCAATCTCGTGGCGCTGCTGGCGCTTTGTCAGGCCGTCGCAGCCCTTGGACTGCCAGTCCTGGCGCGCCGCAATATCGACCGCCGCGCCTTTCTTTGCCTGACACTGGGGATGCAGGCCGTCGGATTCGCCGGTCTGGCCGTCATGCCGCAGGCAGCACCCGCCGTCTGGGCAGGTCTTTGCGGTGCCGGTCTTGGCAGCAGTTTTGCCTTGGCCATCGTCACCGCGCTGGATCACCTGCCGCGACCGGAGGAGGCGGGCGTGCTGGTGGCGCTGATGCAGGGCGGCGGTTTTCTCATCGCCTCGCTCGGGCCCTTCGCCACCGCCTTCCTGCACGATACCAGCGGCGGGTTCGCCGCCGGCTGGCTCATGCATCTCGCCTGCGTCGTCGGCGTCTTTTTCCTCTACCTGCGTTTCGATCCCGGCCATTACACGCGCGTCATGCAGGCGCGGCCGGCATGATTTAGTGGCCGGTTTCCATCGGCAGCATGCTAGGCTTAATGGGCACTCTTGGAGAGGGCGGACGCAATGGCGGCCGCCGTTTTCGTTTATGGATGGAGGAAAAGTCGTTGTGCCATTCGGTCCGTCAAAAACGCCAGCCGGCCCGCATCCAGAAACCGGGGTTTTGCCGGTCTCTTTGAGAGAATTCAAATTTTCTATATTAAAAACAATAAGATAAGAAGTTTTCTATCTTTTTTGTGATGATGCTGTTGACTGTTTGGGTGGGGTGGTTCTATAAGCCCGTTCATCGGCGGCGGCGGAA
>CAMFHE010000010.1 GCA_945952045.1 uncultured Rhizobium sp. | reverse complement strand
TCTGAGGCTCATAAGTCATACTTCATGAAGGATCACTTTTCAGGGGGCAGACCAAGTCAGGCTTTCGGTGCACGTCTGCAGAAGCACAACGGGGCCCGCCATGACTGATCCGACGACTGAAGCAGCTGGTATCCGGATTGAAGGTCTCTACAAGATCTTCGGAAAGTCGCCTTCGCAATTCGTGCCTCTGATGCAGGGCGGGATGGACAAGAGCGAACTTATCCGTTCGCATGGACATATTCTCGGGCTGCGGGACATCAACCTCGATATCGCTGCCGGCAGCTTGCAGGTCATCATGGGTTTGTCCGGCTCCGGCAAGTCTACCCTCCTGCGGCACATCAACCGTCTGATCGAGCCGACCGCAGGCCGCCTCATCGTCAATGGCACCAACGTACTCGAACTGGACGAGAAGGCGCTGATCGAGTTTCGCCGCAAGAACACCGCGATGGTGTTCCAGAAATTCGGCCTGCTGCCGCACCGAACAATCCTCCAGAATGCAGTCTACGGCCTCGAGCTTCAGAAAGTCGCGAAGGCCCGGCGCATCGATGTGGCGACATACTGGCTGGAGCGTGTGGGCCTGAAGGGTTTCGAGCAGAAATATCCGCATGAACTTTCAGGGGGCATGCAGCAGCGTGTCGGGCTCGCTCGTGCGCTTTGCGTCGATGCGCCGATCCTGCTCATGGACGAGGCATACTCCGCGCTGGATCCCCTGATCCGTGTGGAAATGCAGGATGTCCTTATCGAAATCCAGCAGGAAATCCGCAAGACGATCGTCTTCATTACCCATGATCTCGACGAGGCTTTGAAGCTTGGTGACCGCATCGCGGTTCTTCGCGATGGTGAACTTGTACAGCAGGGCACGGTGGACGAAATCGTCATGACGCCGGCCGATGACTACATTCGCCGGTTTGTGCATGAGGTGAACCGTGGTCGGGTTGTGCGCGTCGACGCTGCAATGGCCGTCGGCGCAATCAGCGGGACAGGCGTGACGGTCGCCATCGACGATACACTGCAAGATGCTGCGCGTAAGATTGCGGCATCGAAAGCAGACTCCGCCGACGTGGTCGGCGCTGGCGGCAACGTGATCGGCAGCGTGTCCCTGCGCCAGATCGTCTGCACGATGATCCCGAACAACCAGAAGTCAGAAGAATCCTATGTCCAAGCAATCGATCATCATTGATACCGATCCCGGCCAGGACGATGCGCTAGCAATTCTCCTTGCTCTGGCAAACGGCGATGCACTGGACGTTCTCGGCATCACCGCGGTCTGCGGGAATATCAGTGTAAAGGGAACCGCGGCGAACGCATTGAAGGTTCTGGCGTTGGCAGGCCGCGAGGATGTCCCGGTGTTTCTCGGCGCACCAGCGCCGCTCGTTGGCGCACTGGTCACCGCAGATGTTCTTCACGGTGAGGCGATCACCGCAGGATGGGACCTGCCACTGTCAAAGGCGTCGCCGCGGGCGGAGTTCGCCGCCGATTGGATCATTGACACGCTGCTCTCCCGACCTGCCGGCACAGTAACGATCTGTGCGCTCGGTCCGCTCACCAATATCGCTCTTGCATTTGCCAAACGACCTGAGATCGCCGATCGTCTCCGGGCGCTGGTCATGATGGCCGGCGCATCCCAAGGCGGCAACATGAATGCTGTTGCCGAATTCAACGTCTTCGTCGATCCGCATGCGGCGGCACGGGTGTTCGCGTCACCGGTTCGCAAGGTCGTGGCATCTCTCGACGTTACACAAAAGCTCCTGGCGACCGAACGTGATCTCGGCCGACTTATGGCCATCCCTAACAGGATCGCTTCGCAGGTGAGTGGACTTCTTCGCCTTTACGAAGCCTATGCCAAGGCAGGCTCTCCACGACCCTTGCATGATCCGGCAGTTATTGCGTGGCTGCTTGCGCCGGAGATGTTTTCCGGCAAGGACGTCAATGTCGAGATCGAAACCGCGCCAGGCCGTACCTATGGCCAGACGATCGTTGATGTGAATGCGGTGACAGGCCGAGCGACAAATGCGCATTGGTTGACCGACGCTGACAGGGAAGGCTTCTATCGCCTGCTCGAAAGCGGCCTTACGCGCATCTAAGCGCCCTCCTGCACGGACTTGCCTCAAACGACTATTGCCCGACTGCGAGATTGATCAGGGCGAATAGAAGGCGTTTCTATAATATAACTATGGAATTTTGTTATCTTACGGTAATTGCTTGATAAAAGCGCAATGCTGGCATCAGGCAATACGCTGGCTAGCCCATCTCCACAGCAGCCGTGGCAGCAACCGAAAATTGTAAGATTCGCGACAAGACATTGCAACATCGAAAGCGGCTCCAATCCCGCTTTTGGTGGTCGCGACCTAGATCAATTCCGCATCTCCGCCGATCAATCGGCAGCAGGCCACTCTGCATGCAATGCCGTCAGCGCCGCAAGTTTGCGCCAAGCGAACAACTGGTTCGGCTGACCTTTGTCCTAGTATGCGATTGGCCATGATGGGCACATTACTTCCAAAATTTAACAAATAGGAGATCGTGTACGAGGATTTGGGGAGCAATACACGGCGGGCCATTATGCTCCATGTCTTCCAATGGGCTGGTCATGCCATTCTCAACAATCTAACTGTGAAACCCCAAAAAATAGGGGTGTTATGTAAACGTTTTTTTTCTCGATTTAACTATTTGTTGAGATGACGCTCATAGATTATTCCCACGAACGTCCGCATGGAGGAAAGGCGTCTGGGAAAGAGAGCGTCTGAAAGTATTGAAGAGGAGAAATATTCCTGGCGAAAAATAGCTTTCCTCCAGTTTTGCGGCGTAATCACAACAATTCTACTGCTGTTTTCCGTTCCTAGTCCATCAGGAAGCGTTGCATTGGTTCTTTTTCCATGGGCTTCCGAGGCAGACGCCGTCGAGATGCTCCAGGCGACCGATAGTGAATTCGTTCGCTTTGGTAATGTTCCATGGGTAATAGTTGTGAAGCCCAGAAATGAAGGTCTGACTTTCTGGATAAACGCACACCTATCCGGTGCGATACTTATTATAAATCCCGTTTTTCTTGCCGATTGCACGCCCCAACAGGCGCGGCAGATTGAATTGAGGTTGTAGAATGATCGCGTTGCCTTCCACTTTTACAACGGTGCCTGAACTAATTTCATTGCGCCGTGGCGCGACTCTAAGTTTTGCGGTGCTGCTGTGGGGTTTGCTGGCCCTGAATACGGTGTTCGCCTTTCAGAGTGGCATGAGCATCTGGGTAACAGTCAGCATTTCCCTGCTGAGCGCCATAATCGGCACGTTCACGGCTATGCGGATGCCAAGCACGTTGGCAGGTCGTCTCACTATTGTTGTGTGCTTGATGAACTCATATGACGTAGCAATATTCGCGACGTCGTTCACGCCCTATCAGCTTGACGCCCATATGTTGTACTTTGTTATTGCGGCACTTCTGATTGGTTACTGCTGCTGGATAACGTTGTTATCCGCATGCCTTCACACAGCTGTCCAGCACTTTATGTTCAATCTGTTCATTCCGCAATTTCTGTATCCGGGGGGTGCGGACTGGGAGCGGTTTTTCTACCACGCGACAATTCTGATTGTTCAACTCGTCGGGTCTATGATGATCGCGGTCAAGCTGCATCGCTTGTTTGTTCGCAGCCACGAAATGATTGACGAGGTGCAGGAGGCTTCGACCCAAGCACTGCTGGGCCGTCAGAGGGAAGACGAACAGCGATCTGCTGCGAACGCGGAGCGAGAGCGTATTGCACATATGCTCTCCGATGCGGCGGAGAAACAGACCTACGTGGTCGAATCTATCGCGGCGGGTCTTGAGAAACTCTCTCTTGGCAAACTGAGCTATCGTATCCACGGCGAATTTACCTCCGCTTACGAGAAGTTGAGGACAAGTTTCAACGAGTCGATGGATCGACTCGAAGTCACCATCAGGTCCGTATCCGCCGGCTCATTGGCGATCCAGTCCGATGCGGGCGAGATATCCGATGCGATCGGAGAGCTATCTCGTCGTACCGAAAGGCAAGCTGAGGCACTTGAAGAGACAGTCTCATCGCTCGGCGAAATTACGGAAACGGTCAGACTAACGGCAGTCGGAGCGAAACAGGCGAGCAGAGTTGTCGCCATAGCGAAGCAGGATGCCGAAAAGGGCGGAGAAGTTGTGAGGGCTGCGATATCGTCAATGAATGGCATAGAGCAATCCTCGAGGCAGATAACCGATATCATAGGGGTTATTGACGACATCGCGTTCAGAACCAACTTGCTCGCATTGAATGCGGGGGTTGAGGCGGCACGTGCCGGCGAAGCTGGTAGGGGGTTCGCGGTTGTGGCGACAGAGGTCCGCGAGCTCGCACAACGATCGGCGGTTGCCGCTAAGGAAATCAACATCCTGATCAGCACTTCCATGGAGCAGGTGGACAAGGGGGTAAAACTAGTCGCGGCAACTGGGGAGTCGCTCGAGCGCATCGTTACACAAATCACCGATATCAACACGGCGGTGGACGACATCTCAACGCGTGCCCAAGAGCAGGCTGGCGGGCTCCAGTCCGTCAATGCGACGGTTGCGCAGATGGATAATGTCACGCAACAAAATGCAGCGATGGTGGAAGAAACCACAGCTGCAGCTCGCACCTTGTCCGAAAAAACACTGGACCTTGGCACCCTTATTGGGCAATTCGAGACCACGGCGGGCAATAGCCGAGCAGATAATACCAAACTTATAAGGAGGCGGGCCTAGCCGTACTGATTGCGGGCGAAAGGTAGCCCTTGTGCGGCCTTCTCATTTTCACGTGAGAAACGCCTTGAGCGCAAAAGTGCCAGGAATAGAAATGCGTGATGACACACCGGGTTTGGCACTTCCTTAGCAACGCCCCGCAGGATAACCCAGAGACGCTCGAAGTTCAGAAACGGACTAGATCGCAGAAGCAATGCAAGTAGCCTGGTGAGATTTGCTGTGTCGCCAATTATGCGATCGCTGAGCGGCCCTGCGTTTCGTAGACGCCCTCAGGTTGGATTTTTTGTTGCTTCTCGAACTCGACGGGTGACAGACATTCTGTCTCTGACGTGCTTGCGTTTCATGCAGGTCGTGTCTGAAGGTGCCGAAAGCGCGGATTGGTTTGTCGTCACTGTGTGGAGTGACGGCTGTCATCGCATCGCAAACTCAAGCGTCAAATGAGTGTTGCGGTCGTCTGTGATCCTGTTGGAGGACAGCCGACACGGTCTGCACCAGGCAACTGTCGGTAAGGTCGGCTTTCCTCCTGAAGCCACTTGATCAGCGATTTTATGACAGGAAGATTCTTCCGCTCGTTCTTTACGACCAAGTAATGGCCGTCCGTACTCGGCATCGTGTGCGGCAGGAAGCGCACAAGCTGTCCGGCGGCGATCCTGTCACTGACATGCGAATGCCAACCCATCAGAATGCCGTGCCCGGCAATCGCGGCGACCAGAGCATCGGTGTAGTAAGTGTAGTGATGCGCGATGTTCAGCCGCTCGCCATGAACGCCGTGATAAGCCATGAACTGCGACCAGTCCGGCCATTCGCCATGATTGTCGCAGTCGATAATCTTGTGGCGCCAGAGCTCCTCAAGCCGGATTTCACCACCGCACCTGCGCAGATAGTCGGGACTGCAGACCGGGAACAGCCAGTCGTGGAAGAGGTAATGCACCTCTCCATCAGTCCAGCCGCCTTGGCCGTATCGTAGCGCGACATCTACGGAATTCATCTGCAATTCCGCACCACGATGTTGGCTCACGGTGTGGAAGCTGACATCGGGGTGATCCTCCCCAAACCTCATGATCCGCGGCACCAGCCAGAGGCTGGAGAACGAAACGTAGGACGTAATCTTGAGTTCGACGGATGCTCGGTTAACCCGGAGGCGCTCGACAGACCCAGCGATCTCTTCAAGGCTGCGCGTCAATGTTTGCGCAAGTTCCCTACCGCGCTCGGTGAGTTCGACCGAGCGGTGAAGTCTATCGAAAAGCGGTGCGCCGATCATGTTCTCGAAGTCGCGTATCTGCCGCGTGACGGCAGGCTGACTGACGCCCAACTCATTGGCGGCGCCTGTGAAGCTCTTCAGCCTGGCGGCGGCCTCAAAAGCGACGAGCGCAGCGAAAGGAGGCAGGCGTGTCCGGAATTTTGTCATTGATAACTCCACGTCACGCCATGTTTCCTATAATCCACGGTTATGTCAAGGTGAGGCGAATTCGCGTTGACGCTTGGCGTTTCCGGCGCTGAAATACGTCTCACGAGCACAGCAGCAAATGCTGGCCAAGGGGAATGCAATGTACAATCTGATGCAGCCGGCGTCTGGCAATTGTCCTACGCGAGAGATTTTCCATGTCCCGTCAAGCGAGGCCTTGACTTGGGGCGATGACGGCGACGCAGATTTCTTGGACGTGACCAAGGCTCGCTTGAAAGGCGACTTCGTCACCCGGGTGTCGGGGCAGGCCATATTGCAGCAAGCCGTGACGGCACACTCAATCTCCTGATGTTCAGTCAGGCAGCGCCGCAGAGCCGCGCGCTCGCTTCGCGCCTCCGCCAGGAGGCACATAACGGTCCCGCCGCACCTTGCGCGGGCAATAGCTAAGGACGAGCCATGAAGGCTTCCCCCGTCGTCAAACTGCAAGGCATCTGTAAGAGCTACGGCAGCCACACCGTACTGAAAAACGTAGACTTGGAAGTCCAAGCCGGCGAGGTTTTGGCGATCATCGGACCCAGCGGCTCCGGCAAATCTACGCTCCTGCGTTGCATCAATTACTTGGAAAAGCCCGACTCGGGCGTTGTCGCAGTGAACGGGCTTGCCGTCCAAGGCGGCGTTGAACCGAAGCGGAGTGAGCTTTTTCAGTTGCGTCGCAGCTTGGGCATGGTCTTCCAGTCTTTCAACCTCTTTCCGCATATGAGCGTGTTGCAGAATGTCAGTCTGCCGCAGCAGCGAGTGCTCAACCGGTCGCGCGCCGAGGCCGACAACATTTCGATGCAGCTTCTGGATCGCGTCGGTCTGGCCGACAAAGCGCAGCAATATCCGGGCCGCTGTTCCGGGGGGCAGCAGCAGCGGATCGCGATTGCCCGGGCGCTCGCTCTTGATCCGAAGGTCATGCTCTTTGACGAGCCGACATCGGCGCTCGATCCGGAACTTGGCCTGGAAGTGCTCGCGGTCATGCGCCAGCTTGCCGAAAGCGGCATGACGATGATCGTCGTAACGCATGAAATGGGCTTTGCGGAGAACGTGTCGGACCACGCGATGATCATGGCCGACGGTCAGGTCATCGAATATGGGACGAGCCGCGACGTCATCCGGTCGCCGAGATCGGAGCGCGCCATTCGCTTCCTGCGCGCGGTGAACGAACGATGACTTTAGACGCAGCGCTCTATATTCTGGCCGGACTGCCAATCACGATCGCGGTGACCGGGCTGGCGCTCGTCTGCGGGGCAATTATTGGTTTTCCGCTGATGCTGGCCGCGCAATCGACCTTCGCGCCGCTTCGCCTCCTGACGGTCGGAATCATCGGTCTCGTGCGGTCGGTGCCGCCAATCCTATGGCTCTTCCTGATCTTCTTTGGGCTCGGGTCGGGACTCGTCACGCTCAGTGCATTCTCTGCTGCTGTCGCAGCATTCGGCCTTATCGCCGCCGTCAATATGGCAGAGATTTACCGGGGCGGCATGGTTGCGATCCACCACGGTCAGTACGAGGCCGCGACCGCGCTCAACTTCAGCAAATACCGCCTCTACACCGACATTCTGATGCCCCAGATGGTGCGGGTATCGATCCCCTCGGCCGCCACATATGCGATCGGCCTGCTCAAAGACTCTGCGGTCGCCTCGACGATCGGCGTGACCGAGCTTGCCTTTCGCGGCAACCAGATTTCACTTCAGACCTATCGCGGCCTCGAAGTCTATGCGGTCGTAGGCCTCCTCTACATCCTTCTGAGCCTGCCGGTCGCCGCGCTGTCGCGCGAGGCCGAGCACCGCCTTCGTGCAAAGGTATCTCGCTGATGGACGCTTTGCTTATGGGCGTGACATGGGAAGACATCCGGAGCTGGCTTCCCTCCTTCTGGAGCGGCTTCCTGATCAGCGTGCGTATAACGTTGGTGTCACTGGCGATCGGCATTCCTCTGGGCTTCCTGTTCGCCCTGGGCGTCCAGGTGAAAAGCCGCACAGTCCGCTATCTCTGCCTGGTTCTGGTCGAGATCGGCCGCGGGGCGCCGGCCCTGGTGCTGCTGCAATTCGTGTATTTCGGCCTCCCAAGCGCCGGGCTGTCGATCGGTGCTTTTGCTGCAGCCTCTATCGCCATCAGCTTCAACACGGGGGCCTATACGAGCGAGATCATCCGTTCAGGCCTGGCGGCCGTTCCGGCTGGCCAGAGCGAGGCGGTGATGGCGCTCGGCATGACCCGCTGGGACGGATTGCGTTTCGTCATCATCCCCCAGGGGGTCCGCGTCGCAATTCCCGCGCTGCTCGGCTTTGCCATTCTGGTCTTCCAGGGCACGTCGCTCTGCTTCGCGATAGCCGTACCGGAACTGATCAGCCGCGCCTATGACATCGGCTCGATGCAGTTCTTCTACTTTCCCGCGCTCGGCGTGGCCGGGATTTTCTACGTGGCCGTCTGTATCCCCGCCTCCTTCTTCGTCTCATGGGCGGAACGCAGGGCAGGCGCGTATTCGCAACGATAACTTCCAGAGGAGAGTAAAATGCGCATCCCTTTGCTTGTTTCCCTACTTGCAACGTCTACAATTGCGACCGTTCCGGCCTATGCGCAGGACTGTAAACCAAAGCACGAGATCACCACTGTCGAGACGGGCTTTATCACGGTCGGCGCCGTGAGCTTTGCTCCGTTCTCCTCCATCGATAGCTCGGGTAACGTGCAGGGCGTAGACGCCGACATCCTGGCGGAAATCGCCAAGATGGAATGTTTAGAGCTCAAGACTCTGCCGACCGATGCCGCAGCCGGCATCCAGACGGTGGTTTCGGGTCGCGCCGACGTCAGCACCGGCGCATGGTACCGCACCAAGGCGCGCACCCGCGTCGTAAACCTGTCAGCGCCGCTCTACCTTGACCAGATGGCGCTTTTTTCGAAAGAAGGCCTCACCAAGGTCAGCACGCTGGAAGGCAAACCTGTCGGCTCCGTCCAGGGCAATCTCTGGGTCGCAGACCTGCAGAAGGTATTCGGCGAGACTCTCAAGCTCTATCCAACCTCTGTCGCCATGCATCAGGATCTCGTCGCCGGTCGCCTCGCGGCTGCCTTCGACGGTTACTCGACCGGCGTGAGCGCGATCAAGCAGGGGACGCTGAATGGCATCCAGGTGAAAGTCATGGATGCAGACGATCGCATCGCCGCCTCGCGTGAGGCCGGCCAGGGCACCTTCCCGATGAGCAAGAAGAATGAGGCTTTCTCTGCTGCGATCGACGCCGACATCGCCGAACTGCACAAGAACGGCAAGATCGCCGAAATCCTCGTGAAGCACGGCCTCGAAGCCTCCGCCGCGGACACCGGCGCTCCGCGCCTGATCGAATAACGTCCTCCCCGCGGATCGGAAGCTTTAGCAGGCGGGAAACCATCCCGCCTGCTGCATCGAACTCTTGATTTTTGGACAAACCGCGTGCTCGAACCCACGACAGCCATGCTCGGTATTATTGCCTTCGGCATCTTGGTCGCCGTCGTCAGGTGTGCCATGCTCGTTATGCGCTGGCGGGTGGGCGCCGGCGCGCGGGTGCCCGTACTTGCCGGTCTCGCCAGTATGCCTCGGCGATACCTGCGCGATGTCCACGACGTGGTGGCGCGCAAGCCGGAAAAAGCGCGCATGCACGCCACGCTTGCCGGCGGCCTGCTGCTTGTGTTGGTTTTCGCCACCGCTCTCGTCTTCCAAAACGGGACGCGCGCCCTGTCCTGGTTGATCCTGGGCGCCTGCGCCGTCGCGCTCTACGGTCTGATCCTTCAGGGCCGTCGCCGGTTGCCTCGCCGGCCGTCGCATCTTTCCGGCGGCAGGTGGTCGCTGTTGACGCCTGCTTTCGCGCTGGTCATTGCATCCTTCGCAATTCTTTCCGTTGCCGCGCTCGCGGGGTCGTGCGCTGCCTGGACCGTATCCTGTGGCATCGCGGTGGCGTGCGGGCTGGTCGGCCTTGGCTGGTTGGCCTGGACTGTGAACAGTGGCCCGATGCGCCATGCCGTCGCCGGTGCCCTTCATCTTGCCTTCCACCCCCGTCCTGCCCGCTTCGGCACAACCAAGCCGGATGCAGCCCTGCGCCCACTCGACCTTGAGGCATCCGTTCTTGGCGCCGATACCGCCGGAAGCTTTGCCTGGAACCGGCTCATCGGCTTCGACGCCTGCGTCCAATGCGGCCGTTGCGAAAGCGCCTGTCCGGCCTTCGCCGCCGGTATGCCGCTCAATCCCAAGCGTCTCATCCAGGATATCGCCGGTAATCTTTCCGCGCCCGGAACGGCTCTGAGCTATGCCGGAAGCCCGCACCCCCATATTGATCCGGCGCGTCTTGCCGCCGGTCCGACCGCCCCCTTGGTTTCGCAACGATCGGACGGCGTGCTCGGCATCGCGCCCGAAACGCTCTGGGCCTGCACGACCTGCCGTGCTTGCGTCCAGGAATGCCCGATGATGATCGAACACGTTGACGCGGTCATCGACATCCGCCGCTTCCAGACGCTGGAAGAGGCCGCCGCGCCCGGCAAGGCGGCCGAGGTGCTCGACAATCTTCACAAGACCGACACGGTCTCCGGCCGGGCTCTCTCCGACCGCCTCGACTGGGCCGCCGATCTCGCCCTTCCGCTGGCGAGCCCGGATCGCGCAGTCGATGTCCTGCTCTGGCTGGGTGAAACGGCCTATGATCGGCGCAACCAGCGCACGTTGCGCGCGCTTGTCACGCTCTTGCGTCAGGCCGATGTCGACTTCGCCGTTCTGGGAGAGGAACGCGACTGTGGTGATCTGGCGCGACGACTGGGCGACGAGGCGAGCTTCATCCGACTTGCCTCGGAGAACGTGCGCATTCTCTCCGGACTGACGTTCAGGCGCATCGTAACGATTGATCCGCACGTCCTTCATTCGCTGCGCAACGAATACCATCAGTTCGGCACTTCGCTACGCGTCGAGCACCATACAGAAATTTTGATGCGCCTCGTTCAGGAGGGGCGGCTCAGGCCCGATCGCCTTGAAGAACGGCGCGTGACCTACCACGACCCTTGCTATCTCGGCCGCTATAACGGTGAGACGACAGCACCGCGTATGCTGCTGTCTGCCATCGCCGCGGATTTCGTGGAGATGGAGCGCTCCGGCATGCGCTCACGCTGTTGCGGTGGGGGCGGCGGTGCGCCGATCACAGACATTGTGGGCGACAGGCGTATTCCTGACATGCGGATGGAGGACGCCACGGAAACCGACGCGCGGCTTCTGATCACGGCCTGCCCATACTGCACGCAGATGCTGGAAGGCGTCGCGCAGCCTCGGCTCGAGGTTATCGACATTGCCGAGCTTTTGCTGGCGGCGGCGGGCGAGGTGCGGCCATGATGCGCATACGCAGGCAAAGGCGGGCTTCCTCGGCACCCGGCACTGTGCCGCGTATCGACCCGCGCCGGCATGAAGCGGATCACGAGGTTGAAGCCATGGAGCGTTTCGGCGCAGGCAGCCTGCCGCGCCGTGATCCCCACAAGGACAAGGGCCAGCGGCTCCGCCGCGAGTTGCGTACCGCCCGCTCGACGAACCGCACTGTTGAGAGCGAACGCCTGTCTGCGGCGACGCAGCGGATCGTGCTGGCGGATGACGCTCCCTGGATTGTCGTCGTCAGCCTTTCCGAAGAGCCCTGGCCGGATGCGGAACGCGAGCTGCTGGGTGCGGCGCACAGGGTGGCTCACGAAATCGGCGGTGGTGTCGTCGTGGTGCGCGTCGGGTTTCACGACCCCGCGCCAGACCTTGGACAGATCGGGGCCGATCGCGTTGTCTTGCTGCCGCTGATCACCGATCCGGATGCACTGGCGACGTATGTCGTGGCCGTGATGGAGCGATGCAAGGCGTGTCATGTCTTCTTTGGCGAAGCCGGAGCGGATGCCGATGTCGCACGGCGTACGGCTATCCTGCTTGGAGAGCGCCCGGCCACATCCCTGCATCTGCTTTCGTCAGAGAGAGCCACCTTCCAGGAGGCCGGACGCTGCATCGAGGTCTCCCGGCCACTGCCGAAGGTCGCGACGCTCGCGCCGGGCCGGTTCGACGCTTACGTGAGCGGCATTGCACGGGAAGGCAAACAGATCGAGATCGAACTTCGCGAGACGACCGCCGGCGTTCGCGATCTCGGCGTCGTCACCGCTTCGCAGCTCGATGCGCCGCTCGGTGAGGCGCGTTTCATCGTCAGCGCCGGGGACGGCGTCACCGACTGGGAGGCTTTTCGCGACGTCACGGAAGCCCTAGGTGGAACCATCGCCGGGAGCCGTCAGGTCGTCGATGCCGGGCATCTGCCCAGGCATCGGCAGGTCGGAGCTTCCGGCACGCTGGTGGAAGCGCGTTGCTATCTCGCCTTCGGTATTTCCGGTGCTCCCCAACATTTGCAGGGGGTGCAGCGCTGCCGTTATGTCATTGCCGTCAATACTGACCTGCACGCAGCGATGGTCAAGCGCGCCGATCTTGCCATCATTGCCGATGCCCAGGAGGTCATGCCGGCCTTGGCCCGGCTTGCTGGAGGACATGCCGATGCGTGATCCGAAGGTCGTCGTCCTCCTTTCGGCCGGCATTCACCCGGTCTCGGGCAAGGCACGCATGGCACCCGGCGATGCGCGGGCGCTGGAAATGGCTTTGCGTCTCGGCGCCCAACCCATTGCCCTCCATGTCGGCGACGCATCGAACATCAGCCTGAGAGACTATCTCGGCATGGGCCTGAACACGATCGAGGTTCTCGATGCCTGTGCCGACCGCGACGATATCGTGCCCATGCTTCGCGAGCGCCTCGCCGAACTGAAGCCAGATTTGGTGCTGACCGGCATGGCGGCCGATGCCGGCGAGGCGAGCGGGATGGTGCCTTATCTCCTCGCGCACGGTCTCGGAATGACGCATATCTCAAGCATAGCGTCTATCGATGCGATCGAGGCTGGCGAGGCTATCGTGGTCCAGGCCTATCGCGGTGCGACACGCCGCAGGCTGGCCGTCTCTCTTCCGGTTGTCATTTCCGCAAGCGAACTGGCGCCGGCACCGCGCGCCCGAGCATTTGCCCGTTCGAGGCGCGGCACCTTGCACGTGACCGCCGGAATTTCTGTGATGGATCACGAGGCTGCGACCTGGATGCGGGCACCGGCGCGCCGAAGGCCGAAGAAAATCGCGGTCGGGCAGGCTGGTGGCGACAGTGCGCCCTTGGCCGGCCTGACGCCGGACGAGGCCGCGCATCGCATCCTCGACTTCCTCAGAGACAAGAACATCATTCAGGAAAGTGGACATGACGATTAGCGCTTACGACGTCGTCGTTATCGGAGGCGGCATCATCGGGGCTGGCGCCGGCCAGCACCTCGCAGCCGCCGGCTACAGGACCGCGCTGCTGGAACGCGGCGATTACGGGGCGGCTACGAGCAGCCGCACCTCGCGCCTGCAGCACTGCGGCCTGACCTATTTTTCGGCGGCGAACCACTCGATGTGGAGCTTCATCGGCCGCCCCGCCTACGCGCTGGAATGCATGGAGCTTGCCCGGCGTGCGATGCGCGAGCGCGGAGACTTCGTGAAGACGTCGCCTGAGCGCGTGCGCAAGGTCGAATTCGTGGTTCCATTCAATGCGCGCAGCGCGATTTCGGGGCCCCGCGCGAGGCTTGCTTTCGGCATTATGTCTCTCTTTGACAAGGGCGTGCCTCTCGACCTCAAGGTCATGTCGGCCAAGCAAGCCCGGCAGCATCCGGGCCTGCAGGGCATGGCCGATCTCGACGACGTACGGGGCGCGCTTGCCTTCACCGAATATCAATATGTCTGGCCCGAGCGGATCGTCATGGACACGGTCATGAAGGCGCGCGATATCGGGCTGGATGCCTTTAACTATGCCGAGGTCGTGGCAATCCGACGCTCCGGAAACCAAGGTTGGGAGGTCGACGCGCGTTTCGCTGACGGGGCAAGCCGGACCTTCGAGGCAAAGGCGATCGTCAATGCCGCCGGCGCCTGGGTAGACGACGTCACGGGACTCTGCTCCAACGCCGCGCCGCGCCTCAATTCGGGCGCCAAGGGAACGAACGCCGTGGTGCGGCTTCCGGCGTCGATGCGAGGCATCGGCATGGAGACCATCACGCCCGAGGGCGCCCCCTTCTATCTTATTCCCTGGGGTGACCTTCATTATGCCGGTCCGTGGGACGCGCCATCGCAAGCCAATCGTTCGGGCTACCGGGCCGCGGAGCCGGAGGTCGAAGGCATCCTGAAGATCATGAACCAGGTCTATCCGGGCCTTCCGCTACACCGCGACGACGTCCTTTATAGCTGGGCGGGCGTCCGTCCGCGCACGGCCCGCGATGGCGAGCCGATGGGTTCGATGGAGGTCATGGAACACGACCTGACCGACCAGGGCTTGAAAAACTTCTTCGTCTTCACCGGCGGGCTGCTGATGACCCATCGCGACGCCGGGCGCAGGCTGACCGCCGCCGTGGCGCGGCAGCTCCCGCCGTCCGGTCCGAAGCAGGCGTTGGATTATTCCGCCCGGCTGATTCCGGAGGGCGACCGGGCGACGGAAGCCAGCGTGCGATATGTCGTCGAAAACGAACAGGCCCGTTCGCTTGAGGACATCCTGCGTCGTCGGCTTTCGCTGGGTTGGGACGAGGACCTCGGCCTTGCCCATGTCGAGGCGGTCTCCATCATCGCCGCACCATTGCTCGGCTGGTCCGAGGACGAGCGCCGCGCCAATGTCGCGGCATATATCCAGGCAACGATTTCCGACTTCAACCCGCGCGACCCGCACCGCTGGAACAAAATCGCATGACTGACACTCAAGCCCTGCTCAAACCCTTCAAACTGCGGCATTTGACCCTTCGCAACCGCATCATGTCGACTTCGCACGCACCCGGCTATGCGGAAGACGGCATGCCCAAGGACAAATACCAGCTCTACCACGCCGAGAAAGCGAAAGGCGGTATTGCACTCACCTGCTTTGGGGGCTCGTCCTCGGTGTCGAAGGACTCGCCGCTGCCCTTCAACCAGATCGACGTCAGCGACGACCGCATCATC
Source organism: uncultured Rhizobium sp. (assembly GCA_945952045.1). Lineage (GTDB taxonomy): Bacteria > Pseudomonadota > Alphaproteobacteria > Rhizobiales > Rhizobiaceae > Metarhizobium. Next base: position 124,418 of record CAMFHE010000010.1, on the reverse strand, counting down.
CCGTATTTCGAGCAGTTCGCCGACCGCGTCCACACTCATGGCGCCGCCCTCATTTGCCAGATTACGCATCTCGGCCGGCGCGGTGCCTGGGACTCGCGTGATTGGCTGCCGCTGATCGGCCCCAGCACCAATCGCGAGGAGATGCATGGTTCCTATGCGAAGGAGATGGAAGATTTCGACTTCCGCCGCGTGCGCCGCCATTTCGCTGAGGCAGCCGGGCGCATCCAGCGCGGCGGCATAGACGGCTGCGAGCTGATCGCGACCGCGCATCACCTGCTCGACGCCTTCCTGTCGCCCGTTGTCAACAAGCGGACGGACAAATACGGCGGTTCGCGCGAAAACCGCATGCGGTTCGTGATCGAGGTCATGGAGGAAATCCGCAGCGTCGTCGGCAAGGACTTTATACTCGGCATGAAGTTCGTGGCCAACGAATTGCAGGAAGGGGGGATGGACGCCATGGAATGCCTGCGCATCACCCAAGCGCTCGCCGCCACAGGCCTGCTTGATTACATCAATGTCCACCAAGGTCACGGCGACACGGTGCGCGGCCTGCAGAGCATGCTGCCGGACATGTCCTACGACTCCGGCGCGTTCCTTTATCTTGCCTCCGCCGTAAAGACGGAAGTGGACATCCCGGTCTTCCACTCCTCCGCGATCCGTGATCTCGCTACCGCCGCGCGTGCCGTGTCGGAGGGCCATGTTGATATGATCGCAATGACGCGCGCTCACATCGCCGACCCGCATCTCGTTCGCAAGATGATGGAAGGTCGTGATGACGACATCCGCCAGTGCGTGGGCGCCAACTACTGTATCGACCGCGTTTCCGACGGTCATCCGGCAAGCTGTATCCAAAACGTCTCGACGGGGCGCGAGGGTCAACTTCCGCATGAGGTGAAGCGCGCGCCCGCGCGCAAGAAGGTCGTGATCGTGGGCGGCGGACCGGGCGGGATGGAAGCCGCGCGCGTCGCGGCCTTGCGCGGCCACGATGTGGTCCTGTTCGAGAAGGATCAGCAGCTCGGCGGTCAGTTGCGACTGGCCCGCGCGCTGGGTTGGCGCGAGAACATGGGCGGCATCAGCCGCTGGCTCGACATGCAGGTCCGCAAGCTGCGCGTCGATGTGCGGACGTCGACCATCGCCACCGCGCAGACCGTCGTGGCCGAAGAGCCCGACGTCGTGATAGTCGCAACCGGCGGCCGGCCTGCTATTCCCGATATCCCTGGCCGCGAGCACATCACGCCGAGTTGGGAGATCCTGTCTGGCGCCGTGAAGCCGGGCGAAAACGTGCTCCTCTACGATGTGACCGGCGACACGCAAGGCCTTACCGTAGCGGACTTCATGTCGGAACGTGGCTCGCTGGTGGAAATCGCCGCATCCGACCAGATGATCGGCGCCCATATGGGCGGCACCGCACGCATCAACTTCATGAAACGTCTGCACGAGCGCGACGTGGTCATGTCTCCCGGTTATTACCTGCGGTCGGTATATCTGGAGGGGAACGCGCTGATCGCGGTGCTGCGCGAGGCCTACAGTGATCGCGACCAAGAGCGCGAGGTGACGCAGATCGTCTGCGAAGCTGGTGTGATGCCCGTCGACGATCTCTATCACGACCTGCGGCCCGCCTCGAGAAACCTTGGCGAACTCGACCACCAGGCCTTCATCGACCTGGCCCCGCAAACCCTTACGAGCAACGAAGCGGGGCGCTACGTGCTTTTCCGCATCGGCGATGCCGTCTACAGCCGTAACATCCATGCCGCCATGTTCGATGCCGCGCGGCTTCTGCGAGCCATCTGAGGAGCATACCATGATCCATCTCGACGCTGAACGGATCCGTGCGCTGCTGGACTATCCCTATCTGGTCTAGTCGCTGAGGGACGCTCATGCCGGACAAGGCATGCCGCTGCTCGACCGGCGCATCACGGATGCCGGCGGGGACATGTTCGTCAATCTCACGGCCTGGGCACAGGGACGGGCCATCGCGGTCAAGCTGGTCGGCGTCTTCCCGGAAAATGTCGTGCGTTCACCGCCCGAGCCGTCGATCCAGGGCATCGTCGTGCTCTTCGACGGCAAGACGGGCAGGGCGTTGATGACCTGCGATGGCGCCGAGATGACCTATCGCAAAACCGCTGCGGATTCCGCGCTTGGTGCAAGCTTTCTCGCACGCCGGGACGCACGCGTCCTTCTGGTGATCGGTGCCGGCGGCCTTGCCCCGCACATGGTGCGCGCCCACCGCGCCGCGCGGCCGGATCTCGACCGATTTCTGATCTGGAACCGAAGCCCCGAAAAGGCGATGGCAGTTGCAGACGAACTCTCGAAGGAAGGCATCACGGTGGAGGTTCAGGCCTTGCTCGACGATGCGTTGGGCATGGCCGATATCGTGTCGTCCGTCACGATGGCCACCCAGCCCTTGATCAAGGGAGCGCTCCTGAAACCGGGTACACATGTCGATTTGGTCGGCTCCTATCTCCCGGACATGCGCGAGGCGGATGACGACGTGATGAGCCGCGCGGCCCTGATCTGCATGGATATCCGCGAGGGGCATGATTGCACCGGCGACATAATCCAGCCGATGGAAAGCGGCGTGATCCGCTTTGAGGATATCCGCGCCGATCTTTTCGAACTGGCAACCGGGCGTCATCCAGGCCGCGCATCCGACGGCGACATTACGGTGTTCAAGAACATCGGCGGCGGCCATCTCGATCTCTTCGCTGCCATGGCGCTGCACCGGCGCCTTGGCGAGGCCTGAATCCGTAGCCAGGCCGCGTTACGACGCATTTCGGCACCCATGGTCCGATCCGTGAATGCCGCTCAAAGCCGAACCGATCGGCAATAACCTTGGAGGAGGTAAACGATGTCATCGAACAACCCGACTCGGACAGTATCCGAGCGATTCTCGACGGAAGCAATAAGTTACCGCAACTACATAGGCGGCCAATTCTCAGAGCCTTCCGCCGCGCAGATCGATGTTCTCAATCCCGCCACGGGCGCCATCGTCGGCCGCGTGCCCGAAAGCACTGCACAGGAGGTTGATGCGGCCGTGCGGGCCGCCAGGGCTGCGCAGTCCTCGTGGGAACAACTCCCGGCGATCGAGCGTGCGGGTCATCTGCGTGCAATCAGCGCCAAGCTGCGCCAGCACCGCACGGAACTCGCCGACATTATCGTGCGCGAGCAGGGCAAGATCCGGGGCCTCGCCCAAGTCGAGGTCGACTTTACGGCAGACTATATCGACTACATGGCCGAATGGGCGCGCCGCCTCGAAGGTGAAGTGCTGACGAGCGACCGGCCGAAGGAGACGATGCTTCTCCTGCGCAAGCCGATCGGTGTCGTTGCGGGTATCCTGCCCTGGAACTTCCCGTTCTTCCTGATCGCGCGGAAGATGGCGCCGGCACTCGTGACCGGAAACACGATCGTCATCAAGCCGAGCGAGGAGACACCGATCAACGCCTTCGTCTTCGCCGAGCTGGTCGCCGAAACCGATCTGCCTGCAGGTGTCTTCAATCTTGTCGGAGGCAAGGGCGCCGGTGCCGGCACCGCGCTGGTCAAACATCCGGGCGTCGATCTGGTGACCTTCACCGGAAGCGTCGCGACCGGTACCCGCATCATGCAGATGGCTGCGGAAAACCTGACTCGGGTGAATCTCGAACTTGGTGGCAAGGCACCCGCGATCGTGCTCGCCGACGCAGATCTCGACCTCGCGGCCAAGGCCATCCATGCTTCGCGTGTTATCAACACCGGTCAGGTCTGCAACTGCGCCGAGCGGCTTTATGTCGAAGAGTCGGTGCACGACGCCTTCGTTGCGAAGCTGAAGTCCCTGTTCGAGCAGACGCGCTGGGGCGACCCGAACGAAACGGACGAGCTCGATATGGGGCCACTGATCAATCGCGCCGCCCTCGACAAGGTCGAGGCGGCGGTGCGCAAGGCGACGGAGGAGGGCGCCCGCATCGTGACCGGCGGCAATGTGAGCGGTCAGGGCAAGGGCCACCATTTCGAGCCGACGCTGATCACCAACGCATCTGCTGCCATGGAGATCATGCGCCGCGAGACTTTCGGCCCCGTCCTCCCGGTTCAGGCCGTGAAGAACCTCGACGAGGCAATCGCACTTGCCAACGATACCGATTACGGCCTGACCTCGTCCATCTACACGAGCAATATCAACTCGGCGCTGCGTGCCTGCCGTGAATTGAAGTTCGGCGAGACCTATATCAATCGCGAGAATTTCGAGGCGATGCAAGGGTATCATGCCGGCCGCAAGAAGTCGGGCATCGGTGGTGCGGACGGCAAGCACGGCCTTTACGAATTCACCGAAACCCATGTGATTTACATTCAGGGTCAGTAACGTACGTTATTGCAGGCTGAAGCTTCGCGCTTCGGCCTGCAATCCGCATCAAAGAAATGCGCTGGAGCTGCGGGCATTTCGCTTTGACTGATCCGAATGAACGAGGCGCCCCGTAGCGATGTGTGCGGCAACACACGAAACATCCCGTGGATGCGAGCGGCCTTCGCCTATGGCGGGTGCTTTATGGCGCCAAAATCGCTCTCCTGCTTTCGATCGTGCCTCCGGTGTCAAAGGCACATTTATTGTCGACCGGTTCTTTAAGGCCTGGGTCCCGACCGTGTTGGCGCTTGCGCAATAACAGGAAATACCATCGACTTATTGTGATCAGGAGAAGCTGCAGGCGGCGGACAGGGCGAAAGATGATGTATCCTGCTCGACCGGTGTCAGCGACGCATTCGGTGCCGGATGTCCTTCGTCGTGACCCCAATGACCCTCATCAGGTGAAAGCCATGCCAGGAATTGCGCCACCATTCCAGGATCGGTCCTGAGATCCATCGCCCCTCCGTTGCTCCAACCGCTCTCCGCGATGGGGGAGGGTTCATATGGCTCACCTTCAATGGCAATTATGTGCCTGCCTGCGAGCAAGGAGAAAATTACACACCAAAAGTGTCGACACATTCGTAGACAGATTTAAAATTTAGTGTTTTATAGTGGTGTCCGCATGAGGGGAATAGAATGAGCGAATTTGATGTGGTCGTCATTGGAACCGGTTCTGCAGCCTGCTCGGCGGCTTTGCGGGCTGCAAAAGGCGGGCTGAAGGTCATCGCAATCGAAAAGAGCGATAAGCTTGGCGGCACATCGGCGATGTCCGGCTCCGGTGTCTGGATCCCGGCAAACCATATTGCCGCCGCGGAGGGCATATCCGACAGCAAGAAGGAGGCGCTGGACTACCTGCGGGCGGTTCAGCCTCCGGATCGTGCGGAGAAAGAATGGGCTCGGCATCAGGCATTCGTGGAAAACGCGCCGGAGATGCTCAAATTCATCACGCAAAATACCCCGATCGATTTTCGCTTGATCGATGAGCCGGACCCTTATGTCGAGGCTCCCGGCGGCAAGAAATACGGGCGCATGCTTTCGCCCATGCCCATGAGCCGCTGGAAAGTGGGCCGGTATGGCATGAAGATGCGGCGTTCGACACTGCCGCATGTCTTCACCTATCAGGAAAATGTCAATCACGACCTTTACCATCGTCCTTTCCAGGCAATCTTCAAGGTCTGGCCAAAGCTGGTCTGGCGCTGGCTGAACAATGCCGGCGCGCAAGGCACGGCATTGATGACCGGCCTGATCAGGGGATGCCTCGATGCCGGCGTCGAATTCCGCCTTGCAACGCGGGCCGTGAGCCTTGTGCAGGACGATACCGGCCGCGTCACCGGCGTGGAAGTCGAAAGCGCTGGACGGCGCCAGACCATTTCTGCCCGGCGCGGCGTCGTCATCGCTTCGGGCGGCTTCGAGTGGAACAAGGAGATGCGCGAGCGCCATTTCCCCGGCCCGATCGACCGTATCGGAACGCCGACGAGCAATGAGGGCGACGGCCAGAAAATGGCGCAAGCCGCAGGCGCCCATCTCGACAACATGGATCAGGCAAACGTCTATGTCTGCCTTCCGACGCGTTACGAAGGAAAGGCCTACGGGCTGCCGATCAACTTCCTCTACGAGCCCCATTCCATTGTCGTGAACCGGGCGGCGAAGCGTTTCGTCAGCGAGGCGCATTTCAACATTGGCGAGGCGCTCGACGCCCGCGACGCCGACGGCGCGCCGATCAACCTGCCGTGTTACCTGGTTGGCGACCATCGGTTCCTGGATTCATCCTTCACCTTCCGCTGGTACGCTGCCTATGAGCGGGGCTGGGTGAAGAAGGCCGACACGATCGAAGAGCTTGCGAAAAAGCTTGGCCTTCCGGCGAAGGAGTTGAAGGCATCGATCGATCGCTGGAATTCATTCTGCGCCGCGGGCAAGGACGAGGACTTTCATCGCGGCGAGCCGGCCTGGGAGCGCAAGAAGGACGGCGGCAAGGTTCGCCTCTATCCGATCGACAAACCGCCTTATGTCGGTCTTTCGGTCAACCGTTCGATTATCGGCACAAAGGGTGGCGCGCGTACGAACGAGTCCGCCCAGGTCCTGCGCCCCGATGGCTCGATTATTCCCGGCCTCTACGCCGCAGGTCTTGCCATGGCCAATCCGATCGGCACCCGGGCCGTCGGCGCGGGGACGACACTCGGCCCCAACCTGACCTGGGGCTTCATCTCGGCGGAAACGCTTCTGAAGCAGAACCAGTAGGAATCCGGGCTCGGGCGAGCAGCTCGCCATTGCATCGAAACCACGCCTTCAAGGTGCCGCCGTTTAACCGCCGCGCGCCTCAAGAAAAGGAACGACTATGGACAAGACCGCAAAATCCGAAGTGCCCGCCGGTGTTCATGTATCCGGCCCGGACCAGAGGGAAAGCTACTGGCAGCCCGTGCCGGCCAATGGGCATGTGGATGTCGCGCTGGCGCCGCATATCGTGCCGATGGAGTTCCCGTTCGGCATGGGAACGCAGTCGGTCGCGCCGGGCGGCTATGTCCGCGAACATACCCATGACCGCAACGAGGAAGCCGTCTACATCATCGAGGGCAAAGGCCGGGCCGTGATCGACGGAAAGGAATTTCCGCTGGAGCCGGATACGGCGATTTTCCTGCCGAAAAACGTCCGCCACATGTTCATCAACGATGGCGACACGCGACTGCGCTGGGTCTGGCTGATCGTGCCGAACGGGCTGGAGGATTTCTTCCGTCAGATCGGCAAGCCGCGCAAGCCCGGCGACCGGGTTCCTTCAAACTTCCCGCGCCCGGAAAACGTTCTGGAAATCGAACGTCAGACCGTGTTCGGGTCGGACCTGCAGGACAAATTCGACCCCCTCAAGCAGGGCTGACCGCGATGGCCTTGGCGGAACCGGTGACGATCGGCTTGATCGGTTGCGGCGCGCTCGCCAGGCAGGTCCTGGCGACGCTGGGCGAGGGGACCACGCGCTGGGTCATTCTCCTGCGTGAAGGCTCGACCGCGTCGCCACCAGACTCTGCGGTGATGGTCCGGGATGCGGGCGCGCTGCTGGCCGAGCGCCCGCAGATCGTCATCGAGGCCGCCGGCCAGCCAAGCGTCGCCGCCTATGTCCCGCAGCTGCTTGCGGCCGGCGTTCCCGTTGTCGTCTCGTCGATCGGCGCGCTGGCGGAGGAGCACACCGCAAGGGCGATTTCCGAAGCCCGAAAGGCATCCGGCGCGCGGCTTGTCATTCCCTCGGGCGCAATCGGCGGGCTCGATTATCTCGCCGCAGTGGCCCATCTTCCCGGCGCCAGGATCGGCTACCGGCTGAAAAAGCCCGTCGCCGCCTGGCGCGCCGAGCTCGCAGAGCTTGGCCTTTCGGATATTGCAGAGCCGGTGACGCTGTTCGAGGGAAGCCCGGCCGAGGCGGCCAGACTTTATCCGAAGAACACCAACGCTGCCTTCACCGCAGCGCTCGTCTCCCATCCCGCCGAAATCTCGGTATCGGTCATCGCCGATCCGGCTCTGACGACCAATGTCCATGAGATCGAGGTCGAAAGCTCCGCCGGAAACGCCCTGTTCCGCTTTGCCAATGCACCTTCGCCCGACAACCCCAAGACCTCTGCCGTCACGGGCCTGAGCCTTGCCGCAGCCGTGCGGGGTCTTCTGGAAAACGGAGGGAAACTCTAGTGCCTTTCCACATCGCGCGGGACGGGTGTCGCATCCACTACGAAAGCTTCGGCGATCGTGGCCCACAGATCATGCTGATCCCCGGCCTTGGCGGCGATGGTCGGTTCTGGACCGGTGTCGTGGACGAACTGCGTTCGGATTTTCGCCCGACTGTGGTCGATCATCGCGGCGCCGGCCGGAGCGACAGGCCTGACGGGCCTTACTCCATCGGCCAGATTGCGGCGGATTTTGCCGAGATTGCCGCGCTGTCGGGAGGGCCTTTCCATGTCGTCGGTCATTCGACCGGCGGCGCGGTCGCGCAGACGCTTGCACTTGATCACCCCGGCGTTGGCTTGAGCTTTACCATCAGCAGTTCCTGGGCGCGATCCGACGAGCGCTTCCGCACCCTCTTTCTCGCACGAGCGGAGTTGCTGGAGAGGGGACTTGCCGAAGCCTATCAGCGGCTGACCCATGTCTTCGGTCATGAAGATTCCTATCTGGAAGAGCATGCGCAGCGCCTCGAGGCTGCCGTAGAGGCAGCGCCGGCCGCACTCGCTCCCCTGGATGTCGCGGCGCGCCGGGTGCGCATGCTGCTCGATCACGACCGGCTGAACGACCTCCACCGGATCGACCGCCCCGTCAACGTCATCGTGGCGAACAGCGATATTCTGACGCCTCCGGCATTGTCCTCAGCCATCGCCGAGGCGATTCCCGGCTCCATCACGACCAGATTAACGGGCGCGCATTTTCACCCCAAGGACAGGCCGGCGCAATTCGCCGCCTCCATCCGCCGTTTCATCGAAGAAGTCTCACAATGACAGCAGCACCTATCCTTGCATTGATCGACCCCCGTCTCCAGCCGGGCCGCGACTTGCTTCAGGCCGGTCAGGACATGGCGCGTCTCTGGAAGCTTGGATCGTGCCTGTTCCTTTCCGAAAAGGGTGTTGGCTCCGAAGCGGAGTGGAAAAGGCGCGGCGCGGCGGAAGGGCGGGTGATGCAGCACGCCCATATCGGGTTTCGCGACGTCAATCGCACCATCGAAGCCATCCGCACGGTTTATGCAACCTGCGCCCAGTCGGGCGTTACGGTTGATCGTTTCGGCATCACGCTGGATTGGTCCATGGGTTATCCCGAAGCGATGCGGGCCAAGGCCTCGCGCGGCACCGGTATCGTGCTCAACGGTCCGGAGGATTTCGCGCGCATCACCAATGCGGCCCCGGCAGCGGCGCATTTCGGCGATTTCATGCTCGGGCTACCGGGTGCTGTCGAAAATACACGTGCCGCAATCGCCGCTGGCGCAACGGCGATCGGCAATCTCGGCCAGTATTTCACCTTCCGTCTGCCCTATTGGGATGATGACGTCGCGACCACCGAGGCAACCGTCACGGCGCTTGGACTGATTGCGGCGCAGGATGAGACAATCCTCGTGCACTCCAATCTCGACGATGGTTTTGCCGGCCTGTTCATCGACATGGCCTGCGCGCTCGGGATGGTGATCATCGAGAAACATATCGTCGAAGACCTGATCGGTGCCAAGGTTTCCCATTGCTACGGCCATCATTTCAGCGATCCGCTGTCGCGGGCGGCCTTCCATGCCGCGCTCGTCCAGGTCAATGACGCTCCGGGCACGATGATCTTCGGCAATACGGTTGCCTATCAGTCAACGCCGGCTGGCAACTATGCCAGCCTTTCCAGCTACCTGACGGCCGATATCCTGGCGCTCGGGCGCTGGCCCACCGGTCACGCCGTCAATCCGGTTCCGGTCACCGAGAACCAGCGTATTCCCGATGTCGATGAAATCATCGACGCCCAGACCTTCGCCCATCGTCTGGCCTATCACGCCCCCTTCTACGCGCCGATCCTCGACTGGCCGACGATCGAGAGGATGGCGGATACTCTGGTGGAGGGGGGCAGGCGCTTCGCGGCGGATGTTCTGGCCGGCCTTGGCGACAGCGGCGTCGATACGCAGGACCCGGCCGCGTTGATGCTCGCCATTCGCCGCATGGGACCGAAACGCATGGAACAGCTCTTCGGCCCGGGCGCGGAAACACCGCGTGGCCGGCAGCCGCTGATCCATGCCGAATGGGCGCGCGAGCTCAACCACAAGGCGGAAGACTGGGTCAGGCGCCAGTCGCCGCTGGAGGCGAAGAAGGTGCCGCTGGTCTGCATCGGCACGACGGATGTGCACGAGCATGGCAAATATCTCGTCGAGCAGGCGCTGGACGGCTTGGGCGCCGGCCTCATCGATGCGGGCGTCGCCGTCGATCCCGAAACGCTTGTCACGCAAGCGAAGGAAGCAGGGGCGGACGTGATTGCCATCAGCACCTATAACGGCGTCGCGCTGTCCTATGCGAAAGCGGTCAAGGCGGTCATGGCGCTGCATGGCCTCGACCTGCCCATCCTGGTCGGCGGCCGCTTGAACGAGATTCCAAAGGATTCCAATTCCGGCTTGCCGGTCGATGTCCGGTCGGATCTGGTCGCCGAGGGATGTCTCCCTTGCGCCGATCTGGACGAAATGCTGGCCGCCTTGCGATCCACCATTTCGTCCGCCTGACATCGGCGTCACCAGGCCGTCATGCCGCCATCCACGGTCAGAATGGAGCCTGTGGCGTAGGAGGATTCGTCGCTGGCCAGCCACAGGATCGCCTGGGCGATCTCGTCCGGCTGCGCCACGCGCTTCATCGGCGCCCGGCCGTTCAGGGCCGCGACGAAGCCATCCGGATCGGGATGCGTTTCGAGGATCTTGTCGAAATAGCTGGACCAGGTCGTGCCGGGCGCGACCGCATTAACCCGGATGTTGCGATCCGCATGATCGAGCGCCATCGACCGGGTGAGGGCGGCGACTGCCCCCTTCGAGGCGACGTATGCGGCGCGGTCGGCAAGCCCGACATTGGCGACATTGGACGCAGTGTTGACGATTGCTCCGCCGGTGGTCATCAGCGGAATGACATGCTTCGAGCACAGGAAGACGCCCTTGACGTTGACCGCCATCAGCGCATCCCAGTCGGCAGCCTCCGTGGTCAGGACCGTTCCGCGAATCCCGTAGCCGGCATTGTTCACGAGGATATCGACCCTGCCGAACAGCTCGGCGGCCTTCGACGCCATGGTTTTGACCGCAGCTTCGTCCGAAACATCCGTCGCAATCGATGCAGCCCCGATCTCGGACGCAACGCGCCCGGCCGCAGCCTCATCCCGGTCCACCACCAGAACCTTTGCCCCTTCGCGCGCAAACATCGCGGCCGTGGCCGCGCCGATGCCCGCCCCCGCACCTGTCAAAATGGCGGTCTTTCCCATCAAACGCATGGCCTTGGCTCCTTTTCACACCGGCTCGAATCTATTTTGCAGCAGGACTTGAAAAGTGTCGACACTTTTGTATTAAATTACGTAGTGCATTTGGAGGCTTCTTTGTGAAGAACACACCCTCGACGGAAGACCATCTCGAAATCTATCGGAAGATGCTGATGGTGCGGCATCTGGAAGAGGGGCTCGGAGCCCTTCATAAAGAAGGCCGCACACGCGGACCCATTCATCGGTGCGACGGCCAGGAAGCCGTCGGTGTTGCCGCAACCGCGATGCTGGAGATCGATGACAAGGTCGCCACCACTCATCGCGGCCATTCCGTCTATATCGGCAAGGGCATGGAAATGCGGCCGGTGATCGCCGAAATCTTCGGCCGACAGACGGGCGCCTGTGGCGGCCGCGCCGGCCACATGTTGGTGGCGGATGCCTCAAAGGGCGTCGTCGGCGGAAACGCCATTGTCGGCGCCGGCATTCCGGCGGCGACGGGCATGGCGCTCTCGATGCAGATCATGGGCCAGAAGAACGTCGCCATGTGCGTCTTCGGCGATGGCGCCGCCCAGACCGGCATTTGTCACGAGGCGATGAACATGGCTGCCCTGTGGAAGCTGCCGGTCGTTTTCGTTCTGGAGCACAACCAGTTCGGGCTGACGGTTCACTCCGACGTCCAGTCTTCGGTGGAAGATATTTCCGTTCGTGCCGCCGGTTACGGCATGCCGGCGGAAATCGTCGATGGCAATGATGTGGTCGCCGTCTACCGCGCCGTGTCCAACATGGTCGATCGTGCGCGTCGCGGCGACGGACCCGGCATGGTCGAATGCAAGACCTACCGCCTCGAAGGTTTCTCCACCTCCGACATGGGCGGTTACCAGAAGCCAGAGGACATCGCCGCCTGGAAGGCGCGCGATCCGCTGACGGTTTCGAGAGCGGCGCTGCTTGCCGATGTGGGCGAGACGAGGCTGGCCGAGATCGAAGCGCAGGCAAAGGCTGAAGTTGACGCAGCCTTCGAGGCCGCCCTGTCGGACCCCATGCCGCAATTTGCAATCGACGAAGCATGCAACCCCTATAGCGAGGCGCACTGAAATGGCCCTGATGCGATATGCCGAAGCCTTGAACGCCGCGCTGCGCGAAGAAATGGCCGCCGATCCGTCCGTCTTCCTCTTCGGAGAGGACATCGCCCGCTATGGCGGCGTTTTCAAGGTGACGAAGGGCCTGATGGAAGAGTTCGGCGAAAGCCGTGTGCGCGACACGCCGATCTCCGAGCAGGCAATGACCGCCATGGCGGTGACCGCTGCGATGACCGGCACGCGGCCCGTGCTCGAAATCATGTATGCGGATTTCATTCCGCTGTCGCTGGATGCGCTGGTCAACCAGGCCTCGATCTACAATTACATCTGGGACGGGCAGGTGAAAATGCCCTTCGTCCTTCGCACACAGGGCGGTGGCGGCGCCGGCGCCGGCGCGCAGCATTCCAAGGCGCTCGATTCCATGCTGGCCCATATTCCCGGGATCAAGGTCGTCGCACCGTCTACGCCGGCGGATGCGAAAGGCATGCTGAAAGCGGCGATCCGCGACGACCAGCCCGTCGTCTTTCTGGAACACAAGCTGCTCTACAACACCCGCGGTGAAGTGCCGGACGGCGACGTCATCGTTCCGCTCGGCAAGGCCGCAACGATGCGCGAGGGGACGGACGTTTCCATCTTCGCGACATCGAAGATGGTGGTTGAATCGATCAAGGCAGCGGATCTCCTGGCTGCGGACGGCGTTTCCGCCGAGGTAATCGATCTGCGCTCGCTGCGCCCGCTCGACGTCAACGCCATTGTCCGCTCCATCGCCAAGACCCACCATGCCGTTGTCGTCAACGAGGGATGGCGCTTCTGCGGTTACGCGGCCGAGCTCTCCGCCACGATCATGGACCATGCCTTCGACGAACTCGATGCGCCCGTTGCCCGCGTCACCCTGCCGGACATGCCGATCCCGTATTCCGAGCCGCTGGAAACGGCGATGCTGCCCAATGCCGAGAAAATCCGTGCGGCAGCCCTCGCGACTCTGAAGTGAGGGATAGAGAATGACGACCTATCCCATCAGCATCGAGAGCGCCGGCGGCGAGTATATGGAAACCGTTCTGGTCATCTCCTGGTCCGCCAAGGTCGGCGACAAGGTGAAGGCCGGAGATTTGCTCGTTACCGTCGAAACCGCCAAGGCCGCCACGGAAATCGAGGCGGAGCGGGACGGCTGGCTGGCAGACATCCAGTACAGGCAAGGCGAGGAGGCCCCCGTCGGCGCCGTGCTCGGAACGATTTCCGAGGTCGAGCCGGTGCCAGCACCTGCACCCACAAATGAGCGGGTCAACACCCCGTCCGTGACCGCTCCGGCCATCAGTGCCGCCGCCCCGGAACTTCCCGTGAAATCCGCAAGGGCAATCGCAAGCCCCTTGGCCCGCCGTCTCGCGGCGCAGGCCGGGATCGATCTGTCGACGGTCACCGGTTCAGGTCCGGGCGGCCGGATCAAGCAGCGGGACATTCTGAAGGCGGTTGACCTTCGCCGGTCAAAGGGTGCGCCGGCTGTCGCAGAAAGCGCAGTCGTTGCCTCACCGCCAATAGTTGGCCGGTCAGCCGGCCTGCCGGTCGTCTTCCTGCACGGCTTCGGTGCGGACCGGTCCAGCTGGCGTCAGGTCCTGCCCTTGCTGGGTGCGGATATTGCGGCTGTTACTATCGATCTCGCCGGCCATGGCTCGAATGCATCCCAGCGCGCCGAAAGCGTCGAGGAACTGGCCGGTTTCGTTTCGGACAGGCTCGACCAGGAAGGGATCGAGCAGGCGCATATCGTCGGCCACTCGCTCGGCGGCGCGACCGCGCTGGCGCTCGCCTCGGTTGGCCGTGTCGCCATCCGTTCGATGACGCTTCTGGCGCCCGGCGGACTGGGGACGGAGATCGCCGGCGGCTTCATTGCCGGGCTGACGCGCTCGATGACGGAGGCGGCGCTGCAACGCTGGCTGGCTTTCATGCTCGCAGATGCGGCAATCCTGCCGCAGGGCTATGCGGGCGCCGTCCTGCGCCAGATGGACAAGCTCGAAAACCGCGCTCCCCTGGAGGCGTTGGCCGGCCATCTGTTTGCCGGCGACACCCAGCTCTTCGATGGTCTGCCGGCGCTCGCCCGTCTCGGCGTCCCGACCCGCATCATCTGGGGCAAGTCGGACCGCGTCATCCCGAGCAAACACGCCTCCCATGCGCCGGATCACGCTGCCGTCCACCTTCTCTCGGGCGTCGGACACGTCCCGCAGATGGAGGCGCCCGCCCTGACTGCGCGGCTGATCATGGAAACGATCCGAAGCGCAGGCGTCTAAGCCCGGCCGGCAGATTTTGACGGTCAAGAACCAGAAAACACTCAGGAGCCTAGAATGATCTTCGACCACCGCACCTATACCGCCAAGCCCAACATGCTGCCGAGCTTCCTGAAGCTTTATGAGGATGTCGGCCTGCCGATGCAGCGGCATTATCTCGGCGAACCCTTCGGCTTCTTCCAGACCCATATCGGCGAGTTGTCGCGCACGGTCCACCTGTGGAAATACGACAGCCTCGCCGACCGTGAAATCCGCCGCGACCAGATGGAAGCAGATCCCGAATGGCAGGCCTATCGCCGCAAGGTGATCGAGACCGACTATCTGGCCGACATGCGCAACCAGATCCTCAAGCCTGTATCCTTCTTCATTCCCGGGAAATAAGATGCATCTTCATTTCTCGGCCGAGGGCCAGACCTGGCCGATCAAACTGACCGGCGATGCGGAAAGGACGCGCAGCGCCATGCTGCGCACCCTGCCGATGGAGCTGCAGCTTCATACCCCGAAGATTGCGGGCAGCCACATCTACTGGCATGCGCCCTTCGTCGAGGATGTCGAAGGGGCGACCCATGTGCTGGACGCGCCGGCCGGGGCCTTTATCTATTGGCCCGTCCGGCAATTCCTCGAGATCACCTTTGCGCCGCTACAGGCAGAAACCGCCCATGTGACGCTGCTCGGCGTGCTCGATGCGCCAGTCGAGGGCATAGCCGCGCTTGCCGCCACGCTGAAACAGGACCAGGGCCGCCGCATCGTCACCGGAACGCTGACGCCGGACACAGCGGTGACGCCTCCGTCACGACCCGACTCGGTTCTCCCGGCGGACATGATTGTGGCACGCCAGCGCCTCTGGGCGGAAATGCCGGCCGATATCGCCGCGGCAACCGCCTCGCGCGCCATCATGCATCCCGCCGGGCCGGTCTTTGCCGCGGAGGGAGAGGCGCGCGTTCTGCATGAACTTTTGTGGTGGACGCGCGCGGAGATTGGCAAGCGGGACGAACGCGCCCTGCGCCAGACAGCGGCCCTTGCGCTCAACAAGACGGCGACGCGGTTGCGCGACTTCTGTCACATGACCGAAACGCCGGCGCTTCTCTTCGCCCTGGAGACCGCCATGGAGGGCGATCTCCCCCTCGCGGCGCTCATCGACGAGGCGATCATCGTGGCCGGCCGCATCGGCGCCTGGCTCGACCTCCTCATCCCTTGGAACGACATCAACAATACCTTCCGCAAAGCGCTCGACGGACCAGGAGAAACACGGTGAAAAAAACCATTGGAATCGTCGGCTTCGGCGTCATCGGACAACGATGGGCGGCAGCCTTCGCGCATGCTGGCCACGATGTTCGCGTCTATGACCGCATGGCGGACCAGGAAGCCGGTTTCCGGCAATTGCTGCCGAGCCTGCTTGCCGATCTGGAGGCTGTACGCCCGCGTGGCGACATCGCACAGGGCACGGTGCAACTGTTCGCATCCATGACGGAAGCGCTGAAAGGCGTCGAATTCGTTCAGGAGAGCGGGCCGGAAAATCTGGAGCTAAAACGCGTTCTTCTCCCCGAAATCGAGAGCTGTGTTGGCGATGACGTCATCATCGCCTCGTCCTCTTCGGCGCTGCTGGTGTCCGATATGCAGAGCGAATGCCGTCTGCCGGGACGCATCGTGCTCGGTCATCCCTTCAATCCCGCCCATCTGATGCCGCTGGTCGAGATTGTCGGCGGCAAGCTGACCGATCCTGCGGCCGTCGAGGCCGCCAAAATTCTCTACGACGAAATGGGCAAGAAGCCCGTCGTCATGAACCGCGAGATCACCGGTCACCTGGCCTTGCGCCTCATGGGGGCGATGTGGCGGGAGGCGATCGCGCTCGTGCGCGACGGCGTCGCCTCGGTCGAGGATGTGGACCGCGCCTTCATCTATGGACCCGGTCCCAAATGGACGTTGCAGGGTTCGTTCATTTCAAACCAGCTCAATGCGACGGGCATGGAAGATTTCCTGCGCAAATACGGTCCCACCTATCAGGCGATCTGGGACACCTTGCTGGATGCGAAGCTCGACGAGGAAACGATTGCGGCCGTGACGAAATCAACGGCCGCCGCCGTTGGCGCGCGCGGTCAGGAGCAGTTGAAGGCCGAACGTGAGGCCGGTCTGGTGTCGATTTTGAAGGGCGTTGCCGAGCACGGCGCGTTATAACCTCCGGGAGGATTTGGACATGGCATATCGCAGCGCATTGGTCACCGGCGCCTCCAAGGGCATAGGCGCTGCGATCGCTGCCGCGCTCGTCGCGCAGGGACTGACGGTTTACGCACTGGGGCGCAGCGAAAGCGTATTGGCCGAACTCGCCGCGCAACTGGGAGATCGGCTGAGACCGCTGGTCGCCGATGTCCGTGACCATGCCGCGATTGCCGAAAAGCTTTCGGGCAAGGAGATCGACGTTCTCGTCAACAATGCCGGCGGCATCTCGACCGTCCGGCCTCTGCATGAGCAGACGGCAGAAGAAACGGAGGAGGGGATCGCGCTGAACCTCACCGCGCCGCTGCAGCTCATCCGCATGCTGCTTCCCGGCATGATCGCCAGGAAGCGCGGGCATATCTTCAACCTGACCAGCACTGCCGCATCGGCGGTCTTTCCGGGAACCACCGGCTATGGCGCTGCGAAGGCCGGGCTGTCGCAGGCAGGCCGCATCCTGCGCTACGATCTGGCCGGAACGGGCGTCAGGCTAACGGAAATCGCACCGGGCAGGGTGGAGACGCAATTCTACCTGCAAGCCTTCAGCGGAGATGCGGAGAGCCTGCAGGAGCGGATGTATTCCCATCAACGCGCTTTGCATCCCGAGGACATTGCCGCCGTCCTCGTCAACGCGATGAAACTGCCGGCCCACGCCGATATTGCCGAAATCATCGTGTCGCCCACGGATCAGGCGATCGGAGGCCACGTCTATCCCGCGGCCTCCGGCTGACGACCCTATCTGCCGCCCGTCGATCTCAGCCGTTCGAGCACGGCCTCGCAAGCAGCCTGCCATGCGGCTGGCTGCTGCTGCTGTTCAAGAACCGTCAGGCCGAGTTCTGTGATGCCGCCGGGCGTCACCAGATCCTTGAGGATGGCTTCGACCGGTTCGTCGGTCTCGGCGATCATCCGGCCGGCGGCAACGAATGTGCGGGCGACCAGCTGGCGCATCGTCAGCCCGTCGACCCCTTGAGATTGCCCCCAGAGGATGCTCTGGCGCACGAGATCCTGCGCCCAGCCGTAGATCGCCGCATTGACAGTCGCCACCTCGAATTCGTCTTCGCTGGCAAGCGCGATGGCCGGCCCCAGGCGAGCGATCAAGGCGCGCGCTTCGGCGATATCGGGATGGAAGACGGTCGGGCTGGCGTTGATTTGCGTCGCCGTCAGCGGCATGGCCCGAACGATTCGCGCCGGGATCGGAGGAAATTGAGACAGGGCAACGCCGGCGCAGACGGAGATGATCAGTTGTCCCGTTCGCCACGGCAATCCCTCCAGCGCGGAAACCGCGTCTGCCGGACGAACCGCAAGGATGACAATGTCGGACCGCTCCACGAGTTCGCGATTGTCGCGGCAGACATCCAGCCCATGCATGGCGGCAAGCTCCTTTGCCTTGCCGCGTGGCGAAAGCAGTATCGATTCGCTGTTGCCCGCCTTCATCAGGCCGTTGACCATCGAGACCGCGAGATGTCCTACACCCAGAATACCGATTGTCACGAACGTCCCTCCCAAAGGATGAGGTTGCTGTGCCCATAGATTGAAAAGGCGAAGTTGGCATATATAACTGTCGACAATAGCATGCGAACACGGATCCCTTTCCCGATGAAAAACCCTTTAGATTCCGGCCTCGTTGCTGTGAACGATACGGCCGAACCGGAAGTCCGCCGGTCTGCGGACAGCAGCGAGCGGGCCTACAACGCCATCCGAAAACTGCTGGTCGAATTCCAGCTGAAGCCGGAAGAGCGGATCAACGAGATGCGGCTCGCAAAGAGCCTCGCCATTTCCCGCACGCCGATCCGCGAGGCCCTCAATCGCCTGGCTTCGGAAGGCTTCGTCTCGCTGACGCCCAATCGCGGCTTCTTCGTGCGCAGCCTGAGCACCGAGGGCCTGATCGACCTTTACGAGCTGCGCTCGATCATCGAATGCGCCGCTTTCCGCCTGATGTGCGAGCGTGCGTCCGACGAGGAAATCGGCGGGCTCCGCTCCTATTGGGAAAACCTTGTCGACGGGTATCGAGATCAGCCGCCGGACGACATCCTGGCGGAGGATGAGCAGTTCCATATGCTGATCGCCGAGCTTTCCGGCAATCCTGAGATCGTCAACCAGCTGCAGGCGATCAACGCCCGCATCCGTTTCATCCGCCGCATCCAGATCGAGCATCGAAGCCACGACAACGATCTTGTCGCCATCCATTCGGCAATCGTCGACGCCGCCACGCGGCGCGCCGCCGAAGAGGGCATGGAATTGTTGCGCAAGCATATCGAACTCACCGTCTCCGCAACGCAGCAGGCTCTCAAGGACGCATTGTTGCGTGTTTATTCCCCCAGCGAACCCTCTGCACGACAGCGTCGCGGCAAGGTCGCCTCCCCTTCATGAATAGGATATGAAAAAATTGAACGCAATAGTGTCGACACTTTCTTGACGTTCTCCGAATTGTCTGCTTCCATAGCGTTTATCGGCAAGAGACCGGAACGGCCTGCTGGACGCGATTGAATCCGAACAAAAAAGGGAACCACATGAAGTTGATCGCCGCGCTTTCACTTTCGACTGCAATCCTTGCCGGCCCGGTTATGGCGGAGGAAGTCACCATCGGCCTCGCAGGTCCGATCACCGGCCCGCAGGCCTATTTCGGAACGACCTGGCATAACGGTTTCAAGCTCTATATCGACAAGCTCAATGCCGCTGGCGGTGTCAACGGCGTGACCGTCAAGATCGACCAGCAGGACGACCAGGCCGATCCGCGCCAGGGAACGCTTGTCGCGCAGAAGTTCTGCGATGAAGACAGCGTCGTTCTCGGCCTGGTGAACTTCAATTCCGGCGTCGCGCAATCCACGCTGCCGATCTACGAGGATTGCACCCTGCCGACGATGACGTTCGGCTCCAATCCGTCGCTGACCCAGCAGGGCTACAAGTTCATGGTCCGCCCGGTTGCCAACGACTTCGCCGGCGCCTTGCTGCCGGCCGAATATGCGCTGCAGAAGCTCAGCGCCAAGACTGCACTCATCGTCAACGACAAGCAGGTCTTCGGTCAGGGCATCTCCGAGATCTTCGGCAAGAACTTCACCAACGGTGGCGGCAAGCTGCTCGACACGCTCTCCGTCGCACCGACGGACGTGGATTTCAGCGCCGTTCTTGCCCAGATCAAGGCGAAGAACCCCGATGTCATCTATCTCGGCGCGGTCATGCCGCAGCTGGCCCTTTTCGCCAAGCAGATGCATGAGCAGGGCGTCAAGGCGACCCTGATGGTTCCGGATGGCGGCTATACGCCCGACTTCATCTCCCAGGCCGGTCAGGCCAATGTTCAGGGCGCCACCGTTGCCGTTCAGGCTCCGCCGCTCGATGCAACGCCGGCAATTGCCGATTTTGCCGCGCAGTACAAGGCCAAGTATGGCGAGGAAGCCGGTCCGTACTCCATCTACGGTTATGCGCAGGGGCAAATTCTCGAAGCCGTGCTGAAGAGCACCAAGGGCCATAGCCGTGAAGAGATGAACGAAGCCCTTCACAAGGTGAAAGCGGATACCGCAATGGGCCAGCTCGAATTCGACGACCACGGCGAACTGAAGGTCGCTCCCTCGTATCTCTACAAGGTCGAGGGTGACAAATTTACGCTGGTCGGCACGAAATAATCACCTTGCAAAGCGTTTTGCGCTAAGCTCAGAGGTGGCTTCTTAAACGCGCGGCTGCACACTCGTTTTCGAATGCAGCCGCGTATCCTATCCCGCCCGTTGTGGCGTCTGTGGACAGGACACCAATGCTCGGAATCCTCATTCAACAAACATTCAATGCCTTGACCATCGGTGCGATCTACGCGCTGATCGCGCTCGGCTACACCATGGTCTATGGCGTATTGCGCATGATCAACTTCGCCCATGGCGAGATGTTCATGCTCGGCGCGTATGCCGCGTTTCTGGCCCTGACGATGTTCGTCGGCGATATCGGCGGCGCGGGAGCAATGGTGCTCTGCCTGGTCTTCACGGTGGCCGTCATCGCGGTGGGGCTGGTTGGCGTCGGCATCGAAAGACTGGCATACAAGCCGCTGCGACGCTCGAACCGGCTTGCGCCGATGCTGTCCTCGCTCGGCGTGTCGCTGTCGCTGGTCACCGGCGTGCAGATCATGGCCGGTCCCCAGCCGGTCGGTTTTCCGAGCTTCTTTCCGTCAACGCGTATGGAAGTCCTTGGGGGCACCGTCACGCTGGTTCAGATCGGCATCCTCATCGCCGCTTTCGTACTGATGGGCGCTCTCTACCTCCTGGTCAATCGCAGCCGGGCAGGCATCATCGTTCGAGCCGTCTCCGAAAACCGCCCGACGGCCCAGTTGCTCGGCATCAACGTCAATCTCGCGATTTCCCTCGTCTTTTTCTTCGGCCCGGTACTCGGCGCCGCCGGCGGCGTTCTCTATGCCAGCTATTACGGGATCATGTCTCCGACGATGGGGGCGGTTGTCGGATTGAAAGCCTTTACCGCGGCTATCCTTGGCGGCATCGGTTCCATTCCCGGTGCGATGCTGGGCTCCTTCATCCTCGCTTTCGTCGAAGTGGCCGGAACCGCTCTGCTGCCCGTCATCTCCGGCGGCATTCTTGGCACCGAATATCGCGATGTCCTGGCGTTCGCCATCCTCATTCTCGTCCTCTTGGTCAGGCCTGCCGGCATCCTCGGCGAACCGGTCTCCGAAGAGAGCATGGTCTACAAGAGGGAGTTCTGATGTCCTCCGTCGACACCTCCATTCAGCCTGCGATGCGGGGAGGAAGGCTTCTTTCCCTGCTGATCCTGCTGGCAGCCGTCGCGCTGATCGTCGTGACGCCCTATCTGCCGAACTATTACGTTCGCGTCGCCAACGGGCTGCTGATCTACATCCTCCTGGGCATCGGCCTCAATATCGTTATCGGCTATGCCGGCCTGCTCGATCTTGGCTTCGTCGCCTTCTATGCCGTTGGCGCCTATACCTATGCCTTGCTGGCGAGCCCCCAACTCGGATTGCATCTGCCCTTTCTTCTGATCGTCGTCATTGCCGCCTGTGTGGGAGCGATCACCGGCATCCTTCTCGGCCTGCCCGTGCTGAAGCTGAGGGGCGACTATCTGGCGATCGTCACGCTCGGCTTTGGCGAAATCATCCGCATCCTGATGAACAATCTGGATTGGCTGACCGGTGGCCCCAAGGGCATCGCCCGGCTGGACAAGGCCTCGATCGCCGGTGTTGACATCGCAAAGCCAACGGAAATCTACTGGCTTCTGATTGTCGTCGTCCTCGCCGTGGCGACCTTCGTCTGGCGGATGGAGAAGTCCATTCTCGGCAAGGCCTGGGCCGCCATCCGTGAAGATCAGGACGCTGCGCGCGGCATCGGCATCAATACCACGAACGCCAAGCTTGCGGCCTTTGCGACCTCGGCTACCATCGGTTCGATCGCCGGCGTCATTTTCGCGGCATCGCAGCGCTTCGTCAGCCCGGACAGCTTCGCCTTGCAGGAATCGGTGCTGATCGTGCTGATGATCGTGGTCGGTGGCATCGGCAATATTCTCGGTATCGTCGTCGGCGCAGCTATTCTTATCCTGCTTCCGGAGGTTCTGCGCGAATTCGCCGAATGGCGCATTCTCTTCCTCGGCCTGCTGATGATCGTGCTGATCATCGTCCGCCCGGCCGGGATCGTGCCGCGGACATTCGGACCGGAAAAACTCATTCGGGGGCTTTTCGGAAAATGACGCTCACCTTTCAGAATCTGCGCAAGCAATACGGCAGCCACCTTGCGATCGATGATGTCTCCGTGCATTTCGAACCCGGCCTGGTCCATGGGGTCATCGGCCCGAACGGGGCGGGGAAATCCACGCTTGTGAACATGACCGCCGGCTCATACGTCGTCTCCGGCGGCGAGATCAGGCTGGACGGCAAGACGCTCAGCGGGCTCAAGAAATACCAGATCGCCAATTCCGGCGTGGCGCGAACCTACCAGAACATCCGTCTCTTCGACCAGATGACGGTGCTCGAAAACCTGGAAGTCTGTTTCTATCCGACCCAGGTCGGGCAAGTCTGGCGCGAAATCCTCTGGCCGCCCTTCGCGACGGCGCGGCGGAAAGAGCGCACAAGAGCCTGCATGGAGTTGCTCTCCTTTTTCGACCTGCAGAATTATGCGGATGCGGAGGCGGGGAGCCTGCCTTACGGTCGCCAGCGCATGCTGGAAATCGCCCGCGCGCTGGTGATGAACCCTCGGGTGCTTCTGCTCGATGAACCGGCTGCGGGTCTGAACCATCACGAGACGGCGGAGCTGACTGCAAGACTCGCGGAACTGAAATCTCCCGACCGGATCATGATTGTCATCGAACACGACATGGATCTGGTCATGACCGTCTGTGACAGGATTGTCGTGATGCATCACGGCAAGCTTCTTTTCCAGGGCACGCCCGCAGAGGTGCAGGCAAGCTCTGACGTACAACTCGCCTATCTGGGAACCGCCAATGACCTCGACGACATCAAGGCCGCTGCTCAAGATCGCCGGACTCAGCTCGGGATACGGGCGCGTCGGCGTTCTTAACAACGTCGATCTGGAAGTCGACGAGCGCGAGATCGTCGTCATCCTCGGTCCAAACGGTGCGGGCAAGACGACGCTTCTGAATTCGATTTCCGGAGTTGCGCGTGCAACAGCGGGCTTGATCGAATTCGAAGGCAAGAATATCGTCGGCGCTCGTCCGGAGCAGGTCGTGCGCATGGGCCTCGCGCACTGCCCGGAAGGCCGCCAGATCTTTCAACGGCTGACGGTCGAGGAAAATCTGGTCGCGGCCCACATCGGACGCGCCGACAGAAGCTTCGAATCGCTGCGAGACGAGGTTTTCGATCTGTTTCCGATTCTGAAAGAACGTCGAAACGGGCTGGCCAGCAGGATGTCGGGAGGCCAGCAGCAGATGCTCGCCATCGGGCGTGCCCTCATGGCCGAGCCGAAATTGCTGATGCTGGACGAACCGTCACTCGGTCTGGCGCCGATGATCATTCAACAGATATTCCGCATCATTCTCGATCTTTCCAAGTCCGGCATTTCCATCCTGCTGGTCGAACAGAACGTACAGCTCGCGCTGGAGTGCGGCGATTACGCCTATCTTCTGAACACCGGCCGTGTTCGCGTTCATGGGCCGGCGCAGGAACTGGCCGAGAATTCGGCCATCAGCGAGCATTATCTCGGCGGCGCAACCGAGGAAACGATCCATGTTTGAGGTCGATTGGAAGACGCCGCATCTCTGGAGAAAGACGGCCACGAAGCGATCGACGGCGCCTGCGCTGACAGGCGACCACCAGACCGATGTTCTGGTCGTGGGCGGCGGTTTCACCGGAATGGCGGCCGCCCTCGGCGCACGCGATAGCGGCAGGAACGTCATTCTTCTCGAAGGAAACGAGATCGGCTCGGCCGCATCAGGCAGAAACAACGGCCTCGTCATTTCCCACCATTCCAAGGCCTCGCCTTCAGAGTTCGGGGCAGCTTACGGCAAGCAGATCGGAGAGCGCTACAACCGTATGGTCGCCGAGGCTGCCGATGTCGCCTTCGGCCTGATGCAGCGGTTCAACATCGACGCGCATCAGGTGCAGGAAGGCTGGATACAGCCGGCCCATACGGAAAAGACCCTGGCGCGAGCCCGGCAGTTCCATGACGAATGGAAGGCGTTCGGGGCCAACGTGTCATGGCTCGACCGCGACGAAGCGACGAAACGCATCGGCAGCCCCTATCTTGGCGGATGGATGGTCCGCAATTCCGGCCATATCAATCCCTTCGCGATGACGATCGGTTTGGCCTCGGCCATCGAAAAAGAAGGTGTAACGATCTTTGAAAATTCGCGCGCCACGCGCCTGGAGCGCGTCGGCAACGGATGGCGTGTACATACCGAAACAGGAAGCGTGACCGCGCCTGAAGTCATTCTCGCCACCAATGCGCTGACGGGCGACATCTGGCCGGGCCTGAAACGGACGCTTATCCCTCTGAAAGTGTTTCAGGCTGCGACGCCGCCGCTTTCCGAGGAGCTTCGTGCACAGATCCTGATCGGAAATCCCGCCGTATCCGACATGCGCAACGACCTTCGTTACTTTCACTACGATTGCGATAATCGCCTTGTCAGCGGCGCCACCCATACGTTCTGGTATGACGAAGCCCAGCGTGGTCGCGAAAAGGTTTCCCAAGTGCTTGGAAAAGCCTTCAAGGCTTTCGGTGGCCCGCCCAAAATCGGGGAATACTGGCACGGCACCTTCGCGGTCGTTCCTGATCGCATGCCGCGTATCTACCGGCTGGGGCCAGGCCTCGTCTTCGGCGGGGTTTATTCTGGGCGGGGCGTCGCGCTCTCCATGTCGCTCGGCCAGGAACTCGGCCGCTTGGCCGCGGGTAAACGCGCCGACAGCCAGATGCCTCTTCCGGTGACGGCCATGAAACCGATCCCGATGCATGCATTGGCCGTTCAAGCGGCCAACAGGATGCATGCGTGGAACCGATTCCAGGACCGCCGTAGCTAGCGGCCTGGTTCGACGGCATATCTTCCTTCGGCTTATGAAGGGTGCAATTTGGGCCACTTTCCGAAAAGTGGTCCTTGCTGGCCCGCCGGCCATTTCGTTCTTCTCCGGTGTCAACTGGTTGGAGGAAATTCATGGCTCTCGATAAAAACATATTCGTTTCAGCGAATGCGCTGGGAGAATTCTGGACGGATGAGCGCTGCTACATCACCGAACTTCACAATTGCGATGCGTCGCCGGAATCGTCGCTCGCCGTGGCGCGCGTCGAGCCCGGCGTGATGACGCAATTGCATAGCCTGACCGGGGTCATCGAGCGCTATATCGTCCGGCAGGGCGAGGGTATCCTGGAGATCGATGGCGTTCAGCAGAAGCTTCAGGTTGGCGATCAGGCCGTTATCCCGGCCGGCGCCGCCCAGCGTATCGAGAATACGGGCTCGGTGGATCTGGAGTTTTATTGCCTGTGCACGCCGCGCTTCTTCCCAGATTCCTATGTGAATCTCGAGGGGTAAGGCGCGGAGGCTGTCACGCCGTCAGGTTACAGATCGTATCGATGGCGAACCGCATGGTTTCAAGCGGGCGGACGAAGGGCAGGCGGATGACGTCGCTGAAGTTCTCCTTGGCGGAATAGCCTGGACCTGCAGACAGAAACAGGCGGTGGCGTTGTGCTTCCTGGCAGAGCGCCACCGTGTCGATGCCGGGCATCTTGATCCAGATTGCGGTCCCGCCCGACGGGCGGGTCCACTGCCAGCGGCCAGCGGCCCTTTTCTCGATGATATCTTCAGCGATATCGAGGTGGCTGACGACCTCTTTGTGGCGGTAAGCCCGCGCCTCGCGAATGTTTTCGAGCAGACCGATGGCGAGATGCTGGTCGAACATCGAGCAGCCGAGGTCGTTGACGGCCTTGAAGCTCGCCAGCCGGTTGATCACCGGGGGTGCTGCGCGGATCCAGCCGATGCGGATGCCACCCCAGAACAGTTTTGACAGCGTGCCGATGGTGGCGACGAGATCCGGATCGACCTGTCCGGCGATCGGGCGTGGTGTCATGCCAGCCTGTGTCGACAGCTCGTTCTGCGCGCCGTCTTCCACGAGGAAGGTCGGGTAGCGCTGCAGCAAATCCGCCAGGGCGCGGCGGTTCGCCTCGTCCATCGACCTGCCGGTCGGATTGTGGACCTCCGGGAAAAGATAGAGAAGTTTTGGCCGGTTCTTCAGCGCCTTTTCGAGTTGCTTCATATCCAGCCCCTGCTCCGTGACCGCGACGGGGACGATCCGTGCATTGCGCCGGCGAAACGCCTCCAGCGAACCGCGATAGATGGGATCCTCGACTACGACCGCATCGGATGCATCGATCATGGCATTGGCGAGAAGCCAGACCGCCTGCTGCGCGCCGCTGGTAATGAGAATGTTGTCGGGATGGGTCGGCAGGCCCAGATCCGTATAATAGCGCGCGATGGCCCAGCGCAGAGCCGGCAGCCCCGAGGCATCGTATCCCAGGCCCACCGCAAGCGTTGCAAGGTCCGTGCCCCGCAGCGCCGTCAGCATATCTGTGAGAATGGGAGAGGGCGGCAGGGCGCCGCTGGTCATGTCGATATCCTGGGGAAGGGCCAGCACTTCGCCGACAAGGCGCGTATGCGCAGCACCCGAAGCGGCGGCCGGCGCGGTGATGCGATGGCCGCTGCCATGGCGGCTATCGAGCACGCCGGCATCGCGCAGGGAGGCATAGGCCGCAACCACGGTGCCGCGGCTGACCGCGAGCGCGGTCGAGAGGCTTCGTTCTGATGGAAGCAGGCCCCCGACCGGCACTTCCCGCGCCGCGATCAGCCGCGCCAGCGCCAGGCTCAACTGCTGGCTGACCTTGCCTTCAGCCACACGCCAGTTGCCGATGAGCCGGCTGATCCTTGCTGGTGAAATCCTGTTCATTGCTGATCCACTTCTCGCCAAGTGGACTTTGTCAGAACGTGAAGAGTAGAGCAACTTGGTCTGCGAGGAATGGAGTGAGTTTCCGACGCGGAGGCTCAAGGGAGGAAAAATGGGTTCTTTTGCCACCAGGGGCGAGCATGCCCCGCTGGCCGTGCGGCATGTCGTGCCGACCCGGTCGCATGCCGGCAAGCGTTATCTGGTTCTCGGCGGCGCCGGCGGCGCCGGAAAGGCGGCCGCGGCATTGCTGGCGGCCGAGGGGGCTTCGGTCGTCATCGCGGATGTCCGTGAGCAGGCGTTGAACGAAGCGATCGCCAGTCTCGGGCCGGATGCCGGCGCGGTCACCGGCGTCGTGGTGGATCTCGGCGATGCCGCCTCCGTCGCGGCTGCGATCGAACAGGCCACCGAAAAGCTCGGTGCAATCGACGGCCTCGTCAATTGCGCGGCCATCGTGCGCCATGTCGATCCGCTCGAAACGCCATGGAGCGACTGGGAGCGCATCTTCTCCATCAACGTCTTCGGCGCCTTCGAGGCGGCCCGGCTGGTCGCCAAGGCCATGATCGCCAAGGGCATCAAGGGGGCCATCGTCAATGTGGCGTCCGAGGCCGGCAAGAAGGGCCATACCCAATCGCTGGCCTATAGCGCCAGCAAGGCGGCAATGATCAACTTCACCCGCGTGCTCTCCGAAGTGCTTGCACCCGATGACATCAACGTGAACTGCGTCTGCCCCGGCGGCATGGCGACGGACATGCTGCGCGAGGTCGCCGTCGCCTATGGCGATCTGGTCAGCCAGGCGCCCGACGAGGTGTTCAAGCAGCTGATCAGCTCGCAATTGCGCCGGCATATCGATCCCACCGAGCTGGCGCGGACGATCTCGTTCCTGCTCAGCGACGACGCGATGATCATTCGCGGCCAGGCGATCAATACCGACGGCGGCGACACGCCCTACTGACGCGCCGCGCCGCCGGCGCACCTCATCAATCCGCGATATCAAGCTTATGGAGTCCACAATGACGACTGCCAGCAAGTTCCTGCATCTGTGCCTTGGTTCCGTTTTTTCCCTCGCCGCAACCTTCGTTCCGGCCAAGGCCGAGGATGTATCCTACGTGCTGGTGACGCCCAGCCGCATCGGCGTGAACAAGTTCCTCGGTCTCGGCAAGACCGGCATCGAGAAGGCCGCCGAAGCCCAGGGCGTCAAGGCCCGCATCTTCGAGGGCACCGATCCCTCGACCCGCCGCCAGAATGTTCAGGCCGCCATCGACATGAAGGCGCCGATCGTCGCCGTCATGGGCTTCGAATTCGGCGATATCGTCGCCGACCTCGCGCCTGAAAATCCCGAGACGAAATTCGTCATCGTCGATACCTGCATTCCCGAGGCGCCGGAGAATGTCTATTGCGCGGTATTCCGCGAGCAGGAGGCCGCCTATCTGGCGGGGGCGGAGGCCGCGCTGACCTCGGCCAGCAAGACGGTCGCGGTGATCGGCGCGCTCGATATTCCCTTCCTGCATCGCTACACGGATTCTTTCGCGCTCGGCGCCAAGGCGGCGCGCGCCGATATCAACGTCCTGCCGACATCCTGGATCGGCGGCGACAATCCGTTCCAGGATCCGGTCCGGGCGCAGACGCAGGCGGCATTGCAGCTATCGAACGGCGCCGATCGCATCTATGCGGTGGCGGCGGGCAGTAATGGCGGCGTCTTCAAGGCAGTGGCCGAGAAGGAAGGCGCCATGGCCATCGGCCTCGACGTCAACCAGTGCGGCGATGCGCCGGGCTCCATTCTCGACAGCACGCTCAAGCGCGTGGACGTCGTCCTGCCGGCCACCATCGACGGCATCCTGAAGGGTTCCGCCAAGCCGGTGGTCAGCTTCGGCCTGGCCGAAGGCGGGTTGCAACTGCTCGCAACGGCCGATGACGTTGCGTCCTCCGGCTGCGTGATCGCCGGCAAGCCCGAGGTGATCGCCCAGATCAAGGACATGCAGGCCAGGATCATTTCCGGTGAGATCGCCATTCCCGATCCGATGGCGCAGTAACGGGTCCGGAGTCGAGCGATGACCTTGCTCCAGATGAAGGGCATCACCAAACGGTTCGGCAGCCTCGTCGCCAATGACGGCGTCAGCCTGTCGGTGAACGGCGGTGAAATCCATGCCGTGATGGGGGAGAACGGGGCGGGCAAGTCCACCCTGATGAACATCCTCTACGGCCTGCTGAAACCGGATGCCGGCGAGATCCTGATCGACGGCAAGGCGATGGATTTTTCAAGCCCACTCGGCGCCATCGCGGCCGGAGTCGGCATGGTCCACCAGACATTCCGGCAGTTTCCCAACCTCACCGTCTGGGAAAACCTGGTGTTCCACAACGAGCCCGGCAACGGTCCTTTCGTTTCCGCAGATGCCGCGCGCGATTTCGTGCGGCATCTCGGCAAAAAGCATGGGCTGGAGATCGATCCCGACAGCCGCGTCCGCGATCTGGCCGTCGGCATCCGCCAGCGGCTGGAGATCCTGAAAGCGCTGTCGCGCCAGGCGCGCATCCTCGTCCTCGACGAGCCGACCGCAGTGCTGACACCGCAGGAGCGCGACAGCCTGTTTGCGGCAATGCGGCATCTGGCGGCTCAGGGCATGGCGCTGGTCCTCGTCACCCACAAGATCCCCGAGGTTGTCGCCGTCACCGACCGGATCACGGTCATGCGCGACGGGCGGCTGTCCGGCACGCTGATCACCAGAGAAACCAACGAAGCCGAGATCATCCGCGCCATGATCGGGCGAAACGTGCCGCCGACGGTTGCTCCGAAGATGACGCCGACGGCCGAGCCGATGCTCTCGGTTCGAAACCTCTCGGTGCGCAAGGGCGATATTGCGGTGGTCGATAACGTGTCCTTCGACGTCCGGCCGGGCGAGATCGTCGGCATTGCCGGCGTTTCGGGAAACGGCCAGCCGCAGCTTATATCGGCGGTGACCGGCCTTGAGGCTTCCACCGGCGAGGTCGTCGTTGCCGGGCGGGATGTTTCCAGTCTCACGATTGCGCAGCGCCGTTCCGCCGGCATTTCCTATGTGCCGGAGGACCGTCACCTGACGGGCACCGCGCCGGCCGCATCGATTGCCGAGAACATCGTTTTCGGCAGGCATCGCAGCGCGGCGGCTTCGAACCGTGGCTTCTTGCGCAAGGAGGCGATCCGGGCGCAGGCGCGTAGGCTGATCGAGCAGTTCCGGGTGAAGGCCGCCTCCGAGGCGGTGCCGGTCGGCTCGCTCTCGGGCGGCAACATGCAGAAGGTGGTGATCGCCCGCGAAATCGAGCATGGCGCGCCGCTGATCGTCATCGAGGAGCCGACGCGCGGGGTCGATGTCGGGGCAATCGAGTTCATCCACAAGACGCTGATCGCCGAACGGGACAAGGGCCGCGCCATTCTGGTGGTCTCGTCCGATCTCACCGAATTGCTCGCGCTCTCCGACCGCATCCTCGTGATGTTCGAAGGCCGCATCAATGCCGGCCTCACGGGCAGCGACATGAACGAAAACACCATCGGCACATGGATGATGGGGGGAGTGCAAAGCGCATGACGGCAGGCAGCCTCGATACGAAATCCCGTCTGGCGGCCATCCTGCTTTCCATCGCGGTGGCGGTCGTCCTTGGCGGCTGTGTCGTTCTCTCGACCGGCGCCAATCCGCTGTCGGTCTATCTGGAAATCGTCAAGGGGGCCTTTGCCGGCCGTGGGCTGGCGGAAACGCTCGCCCGCTGCGTGCCGCTGGTCGGCATGGCGCTTGCCGTCACCATCGCCTTGCGCGCTGGCCTCGTCAATCTCGGCGGTGACGGGCAGATGCTGGTCGGTGGGCTGGCGGCGGTGCTGGTCGCGCTCTATCTGCCCGCCCCCGGCCCTGTAAGGGCAGTACTCGCCCTGGTAGCCGCCATGGGCGCCGGTGGTCTCTATGCCTGGATCGCCGCCATCCTGCAGCTTGGCCTTGCCATCCCGTTCCTGATCGCAAGCCTGCTCATGAGCTACATCGCCCGGGGCGTGACCTCCTATCTGGTCCGCTATCCCTTGCGCGATCCCTCGACAGGCATGCCGGAAACCCATCGCGTTCTCTCGGCCGCGCGCCTTCCCAATGCCATTCTCGATCTGCCGATCAGCATGGGCATGGTGATCATGGCCGTGGTCGCAATCGCCGTGATCGTCAACGACAGGAGCGGCGTCAACGGCTTCGAATGGCGCATCACCGGCCTCAATCCGCGCTTCGCCCAATATTCGGGAACGAACCTGCCGCGACAGACGCAGCGGGTGGCCTTCCTCAGCGGCGCTCTGGCCGGTCTCGTCGGCGCCCTGCTCATCCTTGGCCAGCAATACCGCTTCACCGATGGCGCCCTGTTGGCGCCCGGCTATACCTGGTCGGGGCTGATGGCGGCGGTGCTCGCCATGGCGAGCCCGGTGGCGACCCTTGTCGTCTCCGTCTTCTTCGCGGCCTTGCAAGTGGGCGGTTTTGCCATGGAGCGGGCGCTCGGCCTTCCCGCCGTCCTCACCTGGGTCCTGCAGGCATTGATCATCCTCTGCCTTGCCGCCCGCCCGGTTCTCTTCAGGAGGCGATAGGGATGATCGACATGCTTCTCTCGCAGGTTCTCGATCTGATGACGCCGGTGCTGCTCGCCGCCATGGCAGGCGCCCTGTGCGAGCGCGCCGGTGTGTTCAACATCGCGCTGGAAGGCAAGATGCTGGTCGGGGCCTTCGTGGCCGTCGCCGCCAGCATCGCCTTCGGTTCGCCGGTTCTGGCGGTCCTGGCCGCGGTCGTCTGCACGGCGGTCTTCGCCTTGCCGCTGGCGCTCGGCGGCGCCCGGTTCGGCGGCGATCCCATCGTCATCGGCATCGGGCTGAACCTGCTTGCCTCGGGACTGACCACCTATCTGCTGAGCGCGCTCTTCGGCGTCACCGGCACGCTGGTCGATCCGGCCGTCACCGCCCTGCCGCGCTTCCGCCTTGCGGCGCTTGCCGATATTCCGGTGCTCGGCGCGATCCTCGGCGGCCATAACGCGCTTGTCTATCTGTCGTGGCTGCTGGTGATCGCCATCCATGTCTACCTGTTCCGGACGCGCTGGGGCCTGCGCCTGCGCGGCATCGGCGAGGTTCCCTCCGCCGCCGCTGCGATGGGGGCGAATGTCAGCCGTTACCAGACGGCGGTCGTCATCCTGGCCGGCGGTCTCTGCGGGCTGGCCGGCGCCGTGCTGGCGCTCGGTTCCGTGGCGCTGTTTGCCGAAAACATGACGGCCGGGCGCGGCTGGATTGCCGTGGTCGCCGTGATGCTCGGGCGCGCGCATCCGTTCGGCATTGCGCTTGCCTGCCTCGGTTTCGGCCTTGCCGATGCCGTCGGCCTGCGGCTGCAGGGGCAGGGATTGCCCAACCAGATCACCGACATCGCGCCCTACGCCATAACGTTGCTCGCCATGATCGGCCTCGGCCTGCGCGGAGCGGCGAAAAAATTGAGGAATGTGTGAGGAGGAAGGAATGAGCGAGACAATCTATGTGGCAGGCTCCTTCGATACGAAGGGCGACGAACTGCGCTACGTCGCGCGGCTGATCCGCGAGCAGGGCCTGGCGGCCGTTCTCGTCGACCTGTCGACGGCGACGCCGGCCGGGGATGCCGATATCGATGCGAAGGCCGTCGCGGGTTTCCATCCGGGCGGTACGGCGGCGGTGTTTACCGGCGACCGCGGTTCGGCGGTCTCCGCCATGGGGCTGGCGTTCGAACGCTTCATCCTCTCGCGCGGCGATGTCGGCGGCATGATCGGCCTCGGCGGCTCCGGCGGCACGGCGATGGTCACGCAGGCCATGCGCGTCCTGCCGGTCGGCACGCCGCGCGTCATGGTCTCGACCGTCGCCGCCGGCAATGTCAGCGCCTATGTCGGCCCGAACGATATTTCCATGGTCAACTCGATCACCGACATTGCCGGCCTCAACCGCATTTCGCGGACGGTCCTGTCGAATGCGGCCAATTCGATTGCCGGCATGGTCCGCAACCGGCAGGAGGCCGACGAGGACGACAGGCCGGCGCTCGGCCTGACGATGTTCGGCGTCACCACGCCTTGCGTGACCCAGATTGTCGAGCAGTTGCGCGACCGCTTCGAATGCCTGGTGTTCCACGCCACCGGCATCGGCGGCCAGTCGATGGAAAAGCTTGCCTCCTCCAGCTATCTTGCCGGCGTCCTCGACGTCACCACGACGGAAGTCTGCGACCTGCTGTTCGGCGGCATCCTGCCGGCGACGGAGGAGCGGTTTGGCTTCCTCGCCCAGTCGGATCTGCCCTATGTCGGTTCCTGCGGCGCGCTCGACATGGTCAATTTCGCCGGCATCGACACCGTTCCGGAGAAATACCGCAACCGCAATCTCTATATCCACAACCCGCAGATCACCCTGATGCGCACCACGCGCGACGAGAACGTGGCGATGGGCAGGTGGATCGGCGAGCGCCTCAACCGCAGCATCGGCCCGGTCCGTTTCCTTCTTCCGCTGGGCGGCGTGTCGCTGCTCGATGCGCCGGGGCAAGCGTTCCACGATCCGGAGGCCGATGCGGCCCTGTTCGAGGCAATCGAGAGCACCGTGCAGCAGACCGACCAGCGCCAGGTTCTGAGGGTGCCGCATGGGATCAATTCACCGGAGTTCAGCTCCGAAGTCGTTCGCCACTTCCATGACATCAGCAAGGGCCGCTCGCATGAAGTTTGACAGAAGCCAGTTGCTGGCCAAGTTCCGCCAGCAGATCGAAGCAAAGATTCCCATCATCGGCGGAGGCGCCGGCACCGGGCTTTCGGCCAAATGCGAGGAAGCCGGCGGGATCGACCTGATCGTCATCTACAATTCCGGCCGCTACCGCATGGCCGGGCGCGGCTCCCTGGCCGGCCTGCTTTCCTACGGCAATGCCAACGAGATCGTCATGGACATGGCGCGCGAGGTTTTGCCGGTGGTCAGGCACACGCCGGTTCTGGCCGGCGTGAACGGCACGGATCCCTTCTGCAATTTCGACCGCTTCCTCGATGAATTGAAGGCGGTCGGCTTTGCCGGCATCCAGAATTTTCCGACGGTCGGCCTGATCGACGGCACGTTCCGCGCCAATCTGGAGGAGACCGGCATGGGCTACGGCCTCGAAGTCGATCTCGTCCGGCTGGCGCGCGCCAAGGATATGCTGACCACGCCCTATGTCTTTTCGGTCGAGGATGCGAAGGCGATGACCGAGGCCGGCGCCGATATCGTCGTTGCCCATATGGGACTGACGACGGGCGGATCGATCGGGGCGGACACGGCGCTGACGCTGGAGGACTGCGTGGAGAAGATCAACGCCATCGCCGCAGCCGCCCATAGTGTTAATCCCGACATCATCGTCCTGTGCCATGGCGGCCCCATCGCCGAGCCGGAGGATGCCCGCTTCATCCTGGAACGGTGCCCGGGCTGCCACGGCTTCTACGGCGCCTCCAGCATGGAGCGCCTTCCCGTCGAAAAGGCCCTCGTCGACCAGACGAAGGCATTCAAGAATCTTGCCATCCAGCATTAAGCATTCCGGCGAACAGGGTTCGCCGGAATGCTCTATTCTTTTGTTTTTTCGCATTGTCCGACGCCGAAGCGATCCCGCTTCGGCTGGAAATGCTCTAGGAGGAAAAAGTGGCCAAGGCTTATGCAAGTGCAGTTATCGACGCGCCGATCGATGCCGTCTGGAAGATCGTCCGCGACTTCAACGGCCTGCCGAACTGGCATCCGGCAATTGCCAGAAGCGAGATCGAGGATGGCTTGAGCGGCAGCGATGTCGGCGGCATCCGCTCCTTCTACCTCACCGATGGCGCCCATGTGCGCGAGCAGCTTCTTTCGCTCAGCGACACCGACCATTCGCTTTCCTATAACTTCGTGAAGCCTGCTTTCCCGGTGAAGAACTACGTCGCAGGGATCCGGCTGCTGCCGATCACCGATGGAAACCGGACATTCGTGGAATGGACGGCGACCTTCGACGAAGATCCTGCGGATGCCGGAAAGTATGTGGAGATTATTTCGACGCATGTCTTTGCCGCCGGCTGGAAAGCGCTTCAGGAAAAGGTTTCCGGATAAATCCGACACAAGAGCGTGATCTCGGCGGGCGCGAACAGGCGCCCGCTTGCTCCGGGTCCGTCAACGTTGCTGACTGCGCCGTCGGAGTTTTGATTTCAAGGGTTATTCAAATTATATCAATAGGTTATTTTAGGTCTTTTGCCTTGAAACTCATCCCCATGTAGACGTGAATGAACGGCTTCATGCAGGCTTCAGCGAAGAATTTCGCGAAGGCGCGGCGCAATTCTTGAATGGATAGGAATTGGCCTTTTCAGCGGTGCTAGAGCGCAGCAGCACGCCAGATCGCTGCGAACGGTCGACCGCGATTGCCTCGTTCACTCATGGCCACTATGAATGGCAAGCGGTTTTGAATGGCGACGGGATGTGCGACCTCTGGGCGTGCCACCTGCGGATGGAGCCTTCAATACTGCCGTCAAACGGAACTGCCCAAGGAATGGTACTAGCGACAACAAGGGGGAATTATGGTTGGTCGGCTGGAAGGGAAAGTTGCGCTTATCAGCGGTGGAGCGGGAGGATGCGGGCTTGCGGCAAGCGAGCTCTTTGCAAGGGAAGGCGCGGTGGTCGGTATCGTCGATCTGCCGCATAGCGAGGGTGAAGCTGTCGCAGCCCGGTTGCGCGCCGAGGGCTTCAAAGCCGCATTCGCCGCTGCCGATGTCTCCGATGAGCAACAGGTGGCGCAAGCGGTCGATACCATCTCGAGTCAGCTCGGCGCGATCACGGTTCTGTTCAATCACGCCGGCACGATTGTCATTCGTCCTTTCCTGGAAACGACGATTGAGGACTGGGACCGGCTGATGGCGATCAATGTCCGCAGCATGTTTCTGATGACGCGCGCCGTCCTGCCGCAGATGATCGAGGCCGGCGGCGGTTCGGTCGTCTGCACCTCCTCGATTTCCGCCGTCGCCGCAACGCCGATGGAGGTTCTCTACAACACCACCAAGGGTGCCTGCCATATGTTTGCACGCGCCATCGCCGTCGAGTTCCGTGACCGGAATATCCGCTGCAATGCGGTTTGCCCGGGCTTCATCCAGACCCCGCATGGCCAGCGGGAGGTCAAGGAGCTTTCGAGCTACGGCGTCGATGTCTCGGATGCGGCAATCGCCGCGCAGCAGGGCAGGATGTGCCGCCCGGACGAAGTCGCGAAGGCGGCTTTGTACCTGGCGAGCGACGACGCCAGCTTTGTCAACGGCGCGCATCTGTTTGTCGATAATGGTTTCACCGCGATGTAAGGAGAGGGACAATGACGCTGGAAAAAGGTGGTGTGTGGCGCAACTGGGTGGGAAACCAGTATTGCGTGTCGCAATTCAAGGCTTCACCGGAGACGGAGGGAGATGTTTGCGAACTCGTCCATGAGGCCAACAAGCGCGATCTCGCCGTGCGTGTCGCAGGCTCGGGTCACTCGTTCACGCCGGTTGTCGGAACGAATGGGCTGCTTCTGTCGCTGGCAAACCTGCGCGGCGTGCAGAACATCGACAAGGAGCGCAGGCAAATTACCGTCGCCGGCGGCACGCGCATCAATGAAGTCGGCAAAGTGCTGAAGGAGCAGGGTCTTTCCCTGACCAATCAGGGCGATATCGACAGTCAGGCCGTCGCCGGCGCCTTTACCACCGGCACGCATGGAACCGGTATCAAGCTCGGAAATCTCGCCTCCTCGATTGCCGGAATGCGCATCGTCAAGGCCAATGGCGAGGTTCTCGATATCGACGGCAGCGACAAGGATATGCTCCATGCAGCCCAGGTCTCGGTGGGCTCGCTGGGCATCATTTCTTCCCTGACGCTCAATGTCATGGATGCCTATAACCTGCATGAGAAGCTCTGGCGAGACGATTTCGAAACCTGCATGGAGCGCCACGACGAACTGGCGGCAAATCACCGTCACTTCGGTTTCTTCTGGTGCCCGACGCCGGAAAGCCGGCATCTCTATTGCCTTCCGGACACGTCCGCCGTTTCCAGCACGAACAAGATCGCCGATGTCTGCGAAATGAAGGTGATGGACATCACCACCGCCGCGCCGATGGAAAGCGAATTCGAAAAGATCGCCTACAGCTCGGATGTCTATCCGATCGAATACATCCCCAATTTCGTGGAGCTCGAATATGCCGTTCCCCTGGAGCACGGCAAGGCGGCGATCAGGGCCGTTCGCGACCTGATGCTCAACAAGCACACCAACTGCATCTATCCGATCGAGTATCGGTTCACCGCCGGCGATCCGGCATGGATGAGCCCGTTTCACCATCAGGACAGCATAACGCTGTCTGTTTCGGGCGGGCCGGGCATCGATTACTGGGCGTTCCTGAGCGATGTCGACCAGATCCTGCGCGGCTACAATTCGCGCCCGCATTGGGGGAAAATGCACTTTCTCGACACCGACGACGTCACCAAGCTCTACCCGCGCGCTAACGACTTCCGCGCCTTGCGGCGCGAACTCGACCCCAATGGCCGTTTCCTGAACGACCATATCAGGATGCTGCTTGGGTAAGCCATACGCGCCATAGGCGTCGTTTGACGCGAAAGGTTGCCCTTGCGCCAAACGTGGGGCGACCATAGCGAGATCGACCCCTCCAGGGACCGAATACACGCAGGCGCGCCGTCATGTCCGCGCGCCTGCGTGGTGCCGCTCCCCTGTACCACCTACCCGCATCCGGAACGTGTTATGGGTATGATGTTGCATTTCTCAAAATGTGTTATTGCTAAAAGCCAAGCAGGAAATGCAATCATGATCTGGGAGGATTCATGGTCGAAGTGTTTTCAAAGCAGGACGGACCGCGCCGGGAGGACGCCCATATCAGGCAGGTTCTCGCGCAGAACAAGGGCATCATCACCAAGCTTGCCGACCAGTTGAGCAACGGCCGCTATTCGCGTTCCAAAATGCCGCGCCAGGCGCCGCAGCCTGAGGGCCTCATCATCCACGTCGGGAGCGGCCCTGTTGCGGAACCTGATCTGGAGCCTCGCGTCAGGGTAACGCCCAATGGCCGTGTGGTGGCCGTGGATCTCCAGTCCGGGCGGCAACTTCTGCACTTCGGTGATATTCGGGAAGAGGGCGTTGGCAAGGTCTTCAGACTGGCCATCAAGGCCAATCAATATATCGCGCCGCTCGAAGACGATATGGCCGAAGCGCTGGCCGATATGGACGGAGTCGCCCTCGGGCATGCCTACCATGCCGGAGATTTGGCCGCCGACATCGGTCGCCGCCTGGAGATCGCTCACGAGACCTGACGCGGCGCGCGCACATCCCATCCTATGCACCGAAACGTTGTTGGGAATGCGAGAGTTTGATGATCCGGAATCCACATGGCGCAAGCGATCCGTCCGTTTTCACCCTGCCGCACGATACAAGCGTGCAGGCAGGCGCATTCATGCGGTCGGACTATGATGAGACGACGATAACGCGTGCCTGGGAGACCGTGCTCGAGGGAGACTATCAAGCACGCGTCTCTGCGTCGCCGGTCCGGTCCACGATTCATGATTCCTGGTATCGCTGCGCCGACAGCGGGATAGATGCGCAGCGCGATCACGCACCGATCGAAACCGATCGGGACCTTTTCGAGGCGCGTGCGCGAAGCAGCTCGGAACTCCTGCAAGCCGCCGCGCGGCCCTTCGCGATGATCGGCAGAATGCTGGAGGGCACGGGCGCGATGCTTGTCCTTGCGGACAAGGACGGCGTTCTGATCGATGTCATCGGCGACAAGCGGACCGTGTTCGACGGCAAGGATATCCATCTCGGCGTTGGCGGAAAATGGACGGAGGATGTGGTCGGGACCAACGGCATAGGCACTGCGTTGTGGACGGGAGAGCCCGTCTTCGTTCACGCCGCGGAGCATTTCTGCGCAGGCATCAAGCGCTGGACCTGCGCCGGTGCGCCGATCAGAGACCCGTTCGACGGCAAGATCATCGGTGTCGTGGATCTTTCCGGACATCCCGACATCTTCCGTCCCCACAATGTTGCCCTGGTGACGACCGCGGCGCGCGAGATCGAGCGCGCCATGGCCGATTCCCAGACCGCGGAAAGGACGCGACTGCTCGAGGCCTTTCTTGCTTCCGCCAACAACTACCGGGCAAGCGACGGACTGCTGATCGTCGACCGGCAGGGCCGAGCCATCTATCATAACAACGTCCCCTTTGCCGAGGGGCGGCGACTTGCGGAAGGACTGTTGCAGGACAGCTTGAGCTGTCGGTCGCCGGAGCTTACGGGTTCCGGCTTTCTCGATAGCCTTGCGAAGGATCTGCCGGAGGCCATGGGCAATTGCGACGTCTGTCCGCTCAAGCTGGACGGAAACATCCGCGGCGCCGCGCTGGTCTTCCAGAAAAGCCCGCCGGGGCGCATGGTGGCGATCAACCGTCGTCCGTCCGACCGCAGCCGGGACGCAAGCGCGGCAATCGTCGGCGAGAGCGCCGCGATCCGTGCTGCGATCGATGTCGCCTGTCGCGCGGCGGAGACGGAGGATATTACCTCGCTGCTGATAGAAGGCGAGACCGGGGTCGGAAAGGAGCTTTTCGCGCGCCTTGTCCACGCCGGCAGCCGGAAGTCACCGGACAGCCCCTTCATCGCTCTCAACTGCGGGGCGGTCACGAAGGAGTTGTTCGGGAGCGAGCTTTTCGGTCACATGCCCGGGGCGTTTACCGGGGCGGCGCGCGAGGGCAAGGCGGGCGTCTTCGAAGTCGCGGATGGCGGCGTTCTCAGTCTCGATGAAATCGGCGAGATGCCGCTGGACATACAGCCGTTTCTGCTGCGGGTGCTGGAGGAGCGCGTCGTTCAACGCCTGGGCGAGAGCCGCTCGCGACCGATCGACGTCCGGCTGGTCGCCTCCACGAACCGTGACCTCCGCGAAGAGGTTTCGGCCGGCCGGTTCCGTCGGGATCTCTTCTACAGGATCAGCGCCGTGACGATCCGGATACCGCCGCTGCGGGAGCGCGGTGAGGATTCGCTTTTGCTCCTCGACCATTTCAACCGCAGAATGGCGGATCGCAGGAACATCGATCCGCTGGATTTCACAAGCGATGCACTGGATGCCTTGCAGGCCTATACTTGGCCGGGCAATGTCCGGGAGTTGCGTAACGTGGTGGAGCGGCTTCATCTCCTGGCGCGGCGCACGGTGGTCGACAGGCATGATTTGCCCGTCGAGATCATCGAACCGGTCGATGGCGGCGGGATGGTGGGAACTGAGGCCGCCGTGCGAAGCTTTGCAGATGCCGAGCGTCAGGCTGTCATCAGCGCGCTTGCCGCGGAACAGGGCAATCTGAGCCGGGTCGCCAACCGGCTGGGGATTTCGCGGCCGACGCTCTACCGGAAACTTGAGCAATTCGGAATTCGGCGCAGTTTCGGCTAAGCCGGCTTTTCGATTTCAGGATCGGATAGCCGGGCGCATCTTTCAATGCGCCCGGGTGTATTACGTCATACGATCTCGAAACGGTCGGCGTTCATGACCTTGGTCCAGGCCGCGA
The DNA here is from genome assembly GCA_945952045.1 of uncultured Rhizobium sp. Lineage (GTDB taxonomy): Bacteria > Pseudomonadota > Alphaproteobacteria > Rhizobiales > Rhizobiaceae > Metarhizobium. The sequence continues at coordinate 83,656 of CAMFHE010000010.1, read as the reverse complement.
CGAAGTCGTTGACGAACTTCTGTCTTGCATCCGACTGTCCGTAGACTTCCGCGATCGCACGAAGTTGTGCGTGCGAGCCAAAGATGAGATCGACGCGGGTCGCGGTCCATCGTCCCTTTCCGGTGATGCGGTCCGTGCCCTGATAGACACCCTTCTCGCCGGATACCGGAGACCAGACTGTCCGCATGTCGAGCAGGTTGACGAAAAAGTCGTTGGTCAGGGTTTCCCGATTGTCGGTGAGCACACCATGGTCAGGCTGGCCGACATTCAATACCCGCAGACCGCCGAGGAGCACGGTCATTTCCGGCGCCGTCAGGGTCAGGAGTTGCGCACGGTCCACCAGCGCCTCCTCAGCCTGCATGAACTGCCGTTTGCTTCCATTTACGTAGTTGCGGAAACCGTCGGCCCTTGGCTCGAGCGGCGCGAAGGAGGGCACGTCGGTCTGCTCCTCCAGGGCATCCATACGCCCAGCCGTCACCGGCACGGCGATGTCGTGGCCGTCTGCGCCTGCGGCTTTTTCAATTCCCGCCGCGCCGGCGATAACGATGAGATCGGCGAGCGAAACCTTTTTGGGTGAGTTGGATGCGTTGAAGTTCTTCTGGATGCCTTCCAGGACGGCCAGGACCTTGGCAAGCTGGGCCGGCTGGTTGGCTTCCCAATTCTTCTGTGGCGCAAGCCGTATACGGGCGCCGTTCGCACCGCCACGCTTGTCGGAGCCGCGGAAGGTCGAGGCCGAGCCCCAGGCGGTCGAAACCAGTTCCTGCACGGACAGGCCGGAGGCAAGCACCACCTTCTTCAGGCTTTCAATGTCATTTTCATCGACCAATGGATGGTCGACCACCGGGATCACGTCCTGCCAGATCAGATCTTCAGCCGGGACTTCGGCTCCCAGATAGCGCGCCTTCGGCCCCATGTCGCGATGGGTCAGCTTGAACCAGGCCCGCGCAAACGCATCGGCGAACTGGTCGGGGTTTTCCAGGAAGCGTCGCGAAATCTTCTCGTAAACAGGGTCGAAACGCAAGGCGAGGTCGGATGTCAGCATCCGGGGAAGCTGTTTCTTTGCCGGGTCGAAAGCATCGGGGATACTGGCATCCGCGTTTTTCGCAACCCATTGCTTCGCGCCGCCGGGGCTTGTCGTCAGTTCCCATTCGAACCCGAACAGGTTTTCGAAGAAATAATTGCTCCATCTGGTCGGCGTCTGTGTCCATGTGACTTCGAGACCGCTGCTGATCGCGTCCTTTCCGACGCCCGTCTGGAACTTGCTCGACCAGCCAAAACCCTGCTGTTCAAGTTCGCCGCCTTCCGGGTCTACGCCGACGAAGGAGGGATCACCCGCTCCGTGAGTCTTGCCGAACGTGTGGCCGCCGGCAATCAGCGCCACTGTTTCCTCATCGTTCATTGCCATGCGGGCGAAGGTTTCGCGGATATCGCGCGCGGAAGCGAGCGGGTCGGGATTGCCGTTCGGGCCTTCGGGGTTGACGTAGATGAGTCCCATCTGCACCGCGCCCAGCGGTTCCGCCAGTTCGCGCTCGCCGCTGTAACGCTCGTCGCCGAGCCAGGTGCCTTCCGGCCCCCAATAGAGTTCTTCCGGCTCCCACACATCGGCGCGGCCGCCGGCAAAGCCGAAGGTCTTGAAGCCCATGGATTCCAGCGCGACATTGCCGGTCAGGATCATGAGGTCGGCCCAGGAAATTTTATTGCCGTATTTCTGCTTGATCGGCCAGAGCAGACGGCGGGCCTTGTCGAGGTTGACGTTATCGGGCCATGAGTTGAGCGGTGCGAAACGCTGCTGGCCCTGTCCTGCGCCGCCGCGTCCATCCGTGATGCGATAGGTGCCGGCGCTATGCCACGCCATGCGGATGAAGAGGCCGCCATAGTGACCGAAATCCGCAGGCCACCATTCCTGGCTGTCGGTCATCAGAGCATGGAGGTCACGCTTCAACGCGTCGAGATCGAGCGTCTTGAACGCCGCTGCATAGTCGAACGCTTTTCCCAAGGGGTCGGCCAGCCCGGAGTGACTGTGAAGGACCTGAACGTCCAGCTGTTTGGGCCACCAGTCCCGGTTCGATCGGCCCTTGGGAGCGTTGCCATGAGCAACCGGACATTTGCCTGTTGTATTGGGGGTATGGTCCATTTTCTTTCCTTGTCGTCTGAAGTCGCCGTCGTCCAATGACGGCATGCCTGTCGAGAATGCGGGCGGATCGGCCGCCGGAACCGGATCCGGCAGCCATCCGCCCGCCTGCGATGGGAGGTCTCTTATGCGCGGCCGAGCAGTTCAGCGCCGCCGCCAAGGGCAGGGCCGGAGGTGGGATCGACCTGGTCTTCCTCCAGGTGGCCGATCAGCGTCTCGGTCGTGAGGATGAGCTTGGCCACCGATGCCGCGTTGCGAAGCGCCGTGTAGGTCACGCGCACCGGATCGATGATGCCGGCCTCGATCATGTTCTGGTAATTGCCGGTGGAGGCGTTGTAGCCGAAGCCGCCATTCACCCGCGTGACCTGCTCGACCACCGCCGCCGGGTCGGCTCCGGCATTGATGGCGATGCGCGAAAGCGGTCGCGTCAGCACCGACTTGACGAGCTTGACCCCTTCAGCCACGTCCCCCGTCAAGGACTGCAGAGCGCTGTCGAGTGCCGGGGACGCCTGCGCCAGCGCGGAGCCGCCGCCTGCAACAACGCCTTCCTCGACGGCGGCGCGCACCGCATGGAGGGAGTCCTCAATGAGCTGGATCGTGCGCTTCTGCTCCACGGGCGTAACGCCGCCCGCGTAGATGACGGCCGTGCCGCCGGAAAGCTTCGCAAGGCGCTCGCGGAGCTTGTCCTGCTCGATGTTGGGCGGCGCCACGTCATACTGGCGCTGGACCTGGGCGCGCCTCGATGCGATCGCAGCCGGATCGCCTCCGCCGCGCACGACGGTCGTGTGGGTGGCGCTGGTCCTGACGCGATCGGCCGAACCCAGATCGGCGAGCGTCACGTCCTCGATTCTCCCTCCGAGATCGCGTGCGATCACGCGGCCGCCCGTCAGAATGGCCAGATCTTCCAGAAGCGCCTTGCGCCAGTGACCGTATTCGGGTGCGTGGACCACGAGATATTTGCCCGGTTTTTCCTGGCCAAGCAGGGCCACGACGGCTTCCGGCGACATTTCTTCGCCGAGGATCAGCAGCGGCCGCCCTGCATCGCTTGCCAGCTTGCGCGCGGTATCGAGCGCGTTGGGATCCCTGATCTTGAGATCGGTCATCAGGATGAGGGGACGCTCGAGAACGGCCTCCATATTGTCCTGATCGGTGACCATGTGATGCGAGAGATAACCGCGGTCGAACGACATGCCCTCGACGACGTCCAGGGTCGTTTCCGTCGTGACGCTGTAGTCCGTGGTAATCACGCCCTCGGAGCCGACCTTCTCGTAGGCTTCGGCGACGAGCGCCCCAAGTTTCGGGTCCGTGGCGGCGATGTTGGCGACTGCTGAGAGCACGCCATTGCCTTTCGCCGGCTTCGCCTTGCCTTTCAGGGCCTCGACGATTTTCTCCACGGCGATGTCGATGCCCTTGCAGAGATCCACGGATTTCGCCCCGCGCTCATTGGCTGCGATACCTTCCTGGATCAGCGCATTGGCCAGCACGATGGCGGTCGTGGTGCCGTCGCCGGCAATCTCGTTCGTCTGCATCGAGACTTCACGGACCACCTGCGCGCCCATGTTCTCGAAACGATCCGACAATTCGATCTCCGAGGCGATGCTGACGCCGTCGCGCGTCACCAGGGGAGTGCCGATCGGGCGATCGATCATGGCGTTCATCCCGCGGGGACCGAGGGTCGGCTCCACAGCGGCGGCCAGCCGGTGAACGCCGCGCGCCAGAGCACGTCGCGCTTCGGAATTGTGTAGCATGATTTTGGACATAGTTCCTCCTCCTCCGCCGGTGTGGCGGTTCCGTGCCTGATGACGACAGGCTTTCTGAGACTAGCTGGTGGTCGTGTGCGTTCGGTCGCAGCGGGCGGGGACGCGGCCCACGATGAAGTCGACCAGGGTCGGCTCGCCGTCGATGAGTTCCATTTCCTTGTACCGGGTGGTCTTCAGTCCCCGGCAGATTGCGCCGTTGAACTCCATGTTGATGCGCACGCTGCGGAGATCGGCAAGGTGCGAGGCAAGGTTCCGTTCCTCGACCGGTAAGCCATCCCAACTGACGATGATGCGGTCGCGCTGCGAGAGGTTCGGCCAGCGGGCCAACAGGGCATCGCGATAGCGACGCATCTGCTGCGTCCATTCGCCGGCGATTGCGATCGGGGCATCGAGATCGGCCAGTGTCGTTCCGGCGATCTCCGCATCGGATGCGCCTGTCGCTCTGAAGCCGAGAATCACGGCTTCCTGGCGTCGCTGGAAAGCCTTCAGCCGAAACTTCGCGCGAAGCGGCTCAAGATCGATGTCTTCGGCAAGCGAACCAAAGATCTCCGCGAAGCTCTTGCCCAGGGCGACCCCATTGTTGACCTCCTCGGCGAACATATGGTCGTGCAGCGCGATGCGAAATGGCGGCGACCAGGAGAGCCCTTCGAGCGCCGTCCGGATGTCCTCCAACATCAGGAAAGCGAAATTCGGCGAGCACCAGTAGGTCGGCAGCCTGAAGTCGATCTCGACCCTGCCGTCGTCGGCAATCTCGGCCCGTTCGATGAAGCCCATGTCGGTGACGGGCTCATCTAACTCGGGATCGTTTACCTGGTCCAGGTGTCGCCAGAGTTCCCTCTGGCGACTGTCTTTCATGACGGAGCCTGTCATCTGACTACTCCGCGGCGATGCTGAACGGCGAGGCTGCCAGCGCCTTCTTCTTGGCGGCGATGTCGATGTCGTAGAGGCGAGCCGCGTTCAAGCCGAGGATCTTTTCCTTGATCTCCGGGGTGAGATCGACGCCGCGCTCGCGCTTGATGTCTTCCGGAAGCTCGAACGCCCAGAATTTCTCGACCAGCCAGCGCGGAGTCCAGATGGCGTAGTCGGAGCCGAACAGGATTTTCTCCGGGCCGACCCAGAACAAGAGCTCCGAGATCACTTCGGCGAAATAACGCGGCCGCGAATGGATGAAGGGCAGGGCGACGGCGAGGCCGCCATAGACGTTGGTTTCCTGCACGGCGATCCAGCAGAAGTCGTCCAGGCGCGGCAGGCCGCAATGCTCGACGATCCAGTTCAGCCCCTGGAAGTCGGTTGCCGCGTAATCGACGTCGTGCACGTCGAAGGCATCCTTGTTCAGCGGGATGATGGTCGGCCCCTTGTGGACGTGGACGTTCTTGATACCCAGCTTCTCGCACAATTCGAAACAGCGATAGGCCTCGGGGTCATTGAGCCTCCAGCCCTTGGACGCGCCGTTCCATTCGGCCGTGTACATCTTCACGCCCTTGATGTCGTAGGTCTCTTTCATGAAATGGATGTATTCGAGCGCCTTCTCGCCGTCGCGCGGATCGAAGGAGCCGTTGACGATGAAACGCTCCGGATACCGCTTGGCGACCTCCATATTGCGTTCGATCGTGTTGAAGCCGTTCTTGTAGAAGTCCTTCAGATAGGTGGACTGTATGATCGCAACGTCATCGGGACCTTCGATGAACAGGTCGTTGTAGAACTGGTCGGCGGAGTATTTCTCGAACTTGCTCTTTTCCCAGAGAAGTTCCTTGGGACTGAGCGCCGTGTGATAGCCGTAGAAGCATTCGATGAACTGCTTGCCATGGATATTGCGCTGGTTCTCGGGGCTGCCGTCCCAGAAATGAGTGTGACCGTCGACGATGAAAATCTCTTTGCCTTCAGGGGTGACATACATGGTGTTCTCCTCCAGAAATTGTTTGTGCCAGAGACGGTGCGCCCTTTGCGGCGCACCGCCCGATCACGGTCAGGTCTCAGATGTATTCGAAGACCTCGTCCATGTTGCCGAACAGGATCACCTCGTTGTCGTCGATGCGAACCATGCGGCCGTAGTGGGTGGAGGTGTTCACCTCGAAGATTTCGGCGGTCATTTCGCGGCCGAGATATTCGCTGATCTCGTCCATCTTGAAGATCAGCTTGCCGTTTCCGTCGATGCGGATCATGGCGGGCTGATAGGTCACGATCACACCCGGCTTCTTGCTCATGAATTCGGCGATGGCGCGTGCCTCGACCGAGTCATTCATCGTGACGCCACACTGATGGGAGATCGTCTGCTCGAAGGTAATGTCCTTCATGGACTTGAAGATATTGTCGTGCGACGTGTCGCGAGCAACGCTTGACATGTATGAGCCTCCTTGGCTTAGCGCTTGAGATCGAGTTCGCTGAGAATGGCGCCGATGCGTTCCTGCGATTTCGCCTGGACGTCGGCGAACGATACCGGCTTGGAATGGGGCATGGACCAGATCGGCTGCAGTCCCTGAGCGGCCTTGTCGGCGAGCGCGCCGTGCTTCGATAGCCAGGACTGGAAGACCTTTCTGTTCTGGCCGCCGTGTTCGCTGTCGTTGGCCAGCAGGTAGATCAGGTCGATGGTGTTGGCGAGATTGCGCTCGTAGTCGGCTTCGGCGGCCGAAATCACCGGCGGCGTGATGAAATCATGGTTGGCGGCCGAGGCCTGCATCAGGAAGCCCGAACGGAACAGCTCGCCGACCAGCGGCTCGAACACGATGTTGATGGCGAAATACTGCTCGAGATAGTCGGCCGTTCCCATGATGCTTTCGATGGCTTCGCGGGTGGGCTGCCAGATCGGATCCTCAAGCCAGGTCTTCTTGCCAAGCTCGTCGTCCCAGCCCGGGATATCCATGCCGATTTCGGCGAGGTAGAGCGTGATGTCCTGGGCAAGGCGCAATTTGTACGACGAGTTGGTCAGCGTCGCATTGTTGATCATCTGGGTGTAGCCGTAGCGTTGCGCCTGCATCAGCGACGTGCCCAAGCCGAACTCGACATGCTTCCAGGCGCCAAGATGCGCCTGCAGGATCTTGACCCATGCCTTGTCGAAAGTCTTGGGCGCGCCGGCGCGGCGGGCGTTCGTGATGACGCTCTGCACCATCGTTTCGATCTTGGACTGGCGCTGATAATGCGTCCGCTCCCATTCCTGGTCGGGGGCGCGGAAAGCGTGCCAGTTGGAGCTCCTGATGGCGGTATTGTCCTTGACATAGGCGCCCTTGCCGTCGGCGAAGGAGATGATCCAATTCTGGATCAGGTAGCGCTCCGGATCCGGCTGGACATCGACCGTCACGTCTTCGTAATGGGTCGCACGCTGGCCTTTCGGCTCGAAATAGCGGTACTTGCGGCTGTCGGAATCCGCGAAAATCGCGGCCCCGGCGGCGCCTGACCCGACTGAACTGGAAATTGCAGGCATAGTCTCACTCCCTTGTTTCGATGAATTGCGCTGTCCGATCTTCGTCCAGCTCTAGTGTCCCGGAGCTCCTCCGGACGAAGTGGTGAATTTGTCGAAGAAGATGCGCTCGCTCTCGAAGCCGTTCATGAACAGAACGGGCTGAAGCGCGTCGATCATCGGTGGCGGGCCGCAGGCGTAGACGTCGCCTTCGCCGTCGATCCCCAGCGCCTTGAGCTTTGCATCGACCGCCTCGTGGACGAAACCGCGCTCTCCCGACCAGCCGCTGTCATCGCTGGCGTGGGACAGAACCGGAATGAACGTGACCTCCGGGTAACGCTCGGTCAGCGCCGCTATCCGGTCGAGATGGAACAGGTCGTCGGTCGTCCTGGCGCCGTAGAAGAAATAGACCGGGCGCTCTTCGCCGCTTTGCAGGTGGTCGTTGAGTATCGACCAGACCGGCGACATTCCCGAGCCGGCGCCGACCAGGACTAGGGGGCCTTGTCGTTCCTCGCGTCGGAAGCAGGTGCCATAGGGTCCGACGACGGTGACGTCGGCTCCGGGCCGGATACCTCCGGAATCGAGCTCTCCGGAGAATTTTCCGTCAGGGTATTTCTTGATGATGAAGGAGAGTTTCTGGGTTTCGCTCGGCGTATTTGCCATGGAGAACGAGCGTGTAATCGTCTCCCCTTTTTCCGTGGTGACCGTGATGTCGACATATTGCCCCGCCCAGAACTTCATGGGGGATCCGAGTTCGATCTCGATGCCTCTGATGTCGTGGGTGAGCTTCTCGAAGCCGGTGATGCGGCCGTTATAGGCCTTCACCGCAATCGATTTGGACAGCACCTCTTCGTCGTAGTTCAGAAGCTCCACTTCCATGTCGGAATAGGCGATGGAGCGGCAGAGCAGTATATGGCCGGTATCCTTCTCCATGTCGTTGAGGGCGAAGGTCGAATATTTGAGCATATCGACTTCGCCATCGAGCAGCACGCATTTGCAGGCAGAACATTGTCCTTCCTTGCAGCCATGGGGCAGCGCGATCCCCTGCCGGAACGCAGCATTCAGGACTGTTTCGCCGTCTTCGACCTCGAACTCGACGCCGACAGGCTCCAGCCTCACCTTGTGCGCCATGGCCTGCACTTTCTGAGCGTCAGCCATTTCATTCTCCTCCAATTTCCGCCAGCTGCCCGAGGGCGGCGGCCTCTTCCCCGGAAGCGGGAGGCCGTTGACCGGCCTCCCGCGGCTGCGAAGCTTAGTTGCAGGGATTGATGGTGAAGCCGGCGCGGTACTGCGCCAGATGGGCTTCGCGGTCTGAGGGCGACATTTCACGCAGCAAGGTCAGCGGCGACTGGAGCGTGTGGCCCTTGATGTCGTCGAGCGTCCACATGTCCTTGGCGTCGAACCGCAGATGCGGCTGCGGCACGAGCGTCTTGCCATCGGAGCGGACGAAATTGAGATCCTTGACGGCATCCGCCAGATCCCAGCCATGATAGAGCGTCTCCCATTCGCGCTTGCCGCTGAAGCGGCCCATGGCAGGGGTCGGCCGGCCCTGATACTCGTCCGAGAAGGCCTCGACGGCGGTCCAGCGGTCGAGTTCGTGGGCGAAGGTGTGGAGCTTGCCGTCGATCTCATCGACGACGATGTCCTCGCGGATCAGGCAGGGGACGAGGCAGCTCCAGCAACGGTGCGGATAGACATAGCCGACATCCTGGTTGAAGGTGATGATTGTTTCGCCCGGACGGCTGAGCTTGTCATACCATTTCCAGAACTCGCCGAACTGCGCATACCAGCCCGGATATTTGCTTTCGAACCAGTCGAAGTCGGCTTCGCGCTGGGCCTCGATGCGCCAGAAGTTGACGGGCCAGCCCACGGCGAAGAACTGCGCGACCTTGTGGACGTAGTGCTTCTTGGTGATGCGGTTCCAGGCTTCGTGGACGTCGTCGTGATGGATCTTGATGCCGTATTTCTCAAGCGGCAGCATGTATGTGCGATAGTAGTCCTCGAAGATCCAGCGATGCCACATCTCCGCGTAGGACTCCTTGTTCTTGTCGCGGTTCGTGGTGCCGTATTCGATGAATGTTCCGATCGCGGCATCGACGATCGCGTGGTTCTGCCAGAAGGCATAACGAAGATCGCGTTCGAGCAGCAGATGGTTTTCCGGCTCCTTCAGGGCCGCCATCAGAAGCGAATGGCCGTTGCCGATATGCCGGCTTTCGTCGGACTGGACAGAGAGGAAGACGGTCGGCAGGGCGTAGTCGCCGTTGCGCGCCGCTTCCGAAGGCATCGCGACGAAGAGCGTGTTGGTGAACGCCGTTTCGGCCACGACCGTCAGATACAGGCAGGCCGAAGTCATGACGTCGCCGGTGATGAAGCCTTCGCCGAACTGGCGGCCGATCGTCGTGGCGTAGCACTTGCCGAAGGCTTCCTCGGTGATGTCGAAGCCTGCGGGATCGATGTAGTTCTCCATGTACCATTTCTTGAGGTTCATCTGGATGGTCGAATGACGGAACTCGTCGACCATCTGCATGGTGAACCCGGTGCGCAGATCTTCACCCGGCGCGATGCGGGCCACCATCGCCATCGACCTGGCGGCGGAGATTTCGGGGAAGGGGATGATGGCCAGGAAGAGCTTCATCCACTCGACCCAGCGCGGTTCGACATTGCGGAACATATCGCCGCGCAGCGCCGCATCGAGGGCGCCATACACGCGGTTGTCCTTTTCCTCCTGCATGGGGAAATAGGACCGCAGAACCTGCTTCATCGGATCGCGCGGGGCCTTGGTGATCTTGTAGTCCGTCGGGAAGGTCATCGCTTCCTGGACGTAGCTCGGATTCCACCCGAGATCGGAAATCCGCTTGGTTGCCTCGCCGACGGAAATGCCTCGTTGCGAGGTGATCTTATTGAGCGTCAAAGACGACATCGTCCTCTGCCTCCACTTTGTTGCGCCGGGCTCTTAAGGCCCGGCAGGAAACGGCGCCTTCGGCGCCGAGAGCGGGAGTTGGAACGGCACGACAACGCGAGGCGCATCCGCGCCCTTGAGGTCGGCAGTTCTTCTGTTGAGGCGAAGGTCTTCCAGGGAACCCGGCCTCCTCGACCGGGACACGCATGCGTTTCCCCACATCCTTCGTTCTTTGGTGGTCGCTGTCAGTGCGTTATGGGAATGGATGATGCAAGCAGCGTGCCAAATCGAAAAATCAGGATTTTCGGGCGTTCAGGCCGATGTAAAGGGGCGGAACTGTAACGCTGCGTTACAAGCGTAATTTACAAATGTAACTTTATTTAACTTGCGAGAATGGTCTGTTAAGTCATTAATTTATCTGAATAATTTTATCGACAAAAATTTATTCTTGGCCTATGCTTCGGTATGGTGTGACAAAGCGCATACGGGAAAACCGATGTCAGAGAAAAACAAAGGGGGCGCCGCTCTTCCCGACGCGGGAGCCGTTATTGCCAATGAGATTACGGCGTTGATGTCGCGCGACCTCGTCTTCGTCATGCGGTTTCTGGGGGAGAGCCAGAGCCTGATGCAACGGCACTTCCACGATTTCATTCTCGAGGAGTTGTCGGTCGCGGACATAACCCAGGATACGCATCCCATGATCCATGCATTCGCGGAACGGCATGCCATCCTGCTGCGCGATTTCGTCTTTTCGGGTGTGTCGCTTTCGAAGCAGCTTCGTGTCGAGGAAGTCGAGCAGTTGACCAAGGATACGATGCTCCGGGTCGACGTCTGGGATCAGCTTTGCAGCCACATTGACATGGCCAAGCAGCAGTTCCGAAAGCAACTGCCCGAACTGCCCGGTGCGCTCGAAGCCTGGAAGGTCCCGGGAGGCGAAAGGCGATGACGCGAGCAGCATATCTTCAATCTCTCCGGAACCGCAGGACCTCGCGATGAGCCATCAAGACGAGCAAGCTCCCGACTATCTGCAGCGCCGGCTGCATCTGATTGCGTCGATTTCGACACTGACTGCGACCGGGCACAAACTCATCCAGCAGGTTTCGGGCGCTGAGATGGAGATCATGCGCCTCGAAATGGCGTTGTCCCAGGCCCCCGACAACCCGGACCTCGGGAATGCCCTGCGTGAATTTCAGGAACAGTTGGACGCGCTGCGGGCGGAGCAATCCGAAAACGCCGCTGCCATCGACGCGGCCGAAGCGGCCGTGCGGGAGATCGACCTCGTGTTCGCGACATCCAAGGGAGGAAGACCATGAACCAGCAATCGATGCCCGCCTTGAGCCTGTTCGATCTTCTGGCCCGGAACTGGAAGCGGCCATCGGCGATCCGGCAGGTTTGCTTCAATGCGGACGACACGCTTCTCGCCGTCGTATCGTCGGATGGAGCCGTCGCCTTCGCGCGAATGGCCGACAACGAACCGCCGGAGGCCCGCATCACGACTGAAGGCGGCCAGACCATGATCAAGCCCCGTCAGGGCAAGCCGGCTCCACTGATCATAACACGCATAACCGGGGCGATTTCCGTTAATGCGGTCGATGGCGGCGGCTTTCTGGCGGCCGGGGAAGGCGATGTCGCGCATCTTAGCCGGTCGGGCGAAACCGTTGGCAAGGTGGTTTCGGATGTCGGTCGTCTCAGCGCTTTCGGCTGCTGCAAGGCAACCGGCATCATGGCCGTCTCGTCTTCCGAGGGGTTGCTCCTGTATCCGAACGCCGGCAGCGCCCCGACGGTCAGGCGCGCGCACGCGGGCGGGGAGGCTCCGTCGCTGCTATCGTTTTCGAAGGGCGGCAGGCTGCTTGCTGCGGCGTCCTCGCAGAGCCTCGTCGTCTATCGCTGCCGGGATGAACTTGCACCGTTCCTGCAGGTGCCATTGCCCTCGCAGCCGCTTTCAATCGCTTGGGATCAGGAGGGACGATGGCTCGCGCTCGGCATAGAGGGGGCGGGGCTCTGTCTGGTCGATGTCAATGCCGGGCGGCATGTGCTGCTCGGTGATTTCCCCGGTCAGGTCGCGGATGTCGCCTGGTGCGAACAGGAAAAGGCATTCGTGGCATCGGGTGCGTATCGTATCGCCGCCTGGTCGATGAAGACGCCGCCGTTCGACGATCGCTCGACAGGGGCGCTGGCGACCGGCCGAACCGGCCTGGCGCTGGTGGAGGCGGTCTCGCCCCAGGCCGGGGGGCGCCTTGTGGCGGCCGGATTCGGCAACGGCCAGGTCGTGGTATCGCCGCTTGGGGCATCGGACGAACTGGTCGTCCGCTCCGTGGGCGGGCCGATTGCATCCCTTCGGTGGACTGGCGATGGAAAGCACCTCGCGTTCGGGGATGCGCTCGGCAATGTCGCTGTGGTCAGCTTTCCCGCTCAGATGTTCAAGTGAATTAGCCAGAAGATGGAGGAGAGAATGCAAACCGAACTGTCACAGGAGCAGAAGATCAAGGACGCGTTTTTCGAAAGGATCGCGCATCTGTCTGAGGAAATGGTCAGCGCTTATGGCAAGGACTTCGCCATGGGAGCCCTCGTTCTGGGCGCACGCTGGATTGCGGAAGGCAAGGCGGGGACGCCAGGCGCAACCACGCCTCCGAATTGATGGTGCCCGCGAATCCGCTGTGGCGATGATGCGGGGCGTTGCGAACCGACCCTTGAAGGGTCAGGTCCGCCGTCCCGCCATCGCGACGGTCATACGCTTTTCTTGCTGGTAGAGAAGACAGACGGTTCGCAGCATCGATGCGAGGCTGGGCATGCCGCCATGCTCCATCGCTTCGTGATGCAGTTGCCCGATCAGCTGCGCGCGCGAGAGGCCTTCCGCGGTCGCCATGTCATCCAGCGTGTTCCAGAACGCCGATTCAAGCCGGATGCTGGTCGAATGCCCGGCGATCCGAACGGAACGGCTGACCTTGAGGAACCGATTATGGTCGTGAGGTGTCAGCAGTCTGCACATCCTTTGAATTTCCTAGCGCGGGGTGTATTTCCCGAGGGCATCCTCCAGCCGCTGCGCGGCCGCAGGATGCCCGATGACGTCAACGCTTCATCGGCGTCACGGGATGAGAACCGCCCGCCCATGGATCTTGCCGTTGTGCAGGTCCTTGAGCGCCTTGTTGGCGTCCGCGAGCTTGTATTCGACGGTCGTCAGGTTGACGAGGCCCCTGTCGGCAAGCGCCATCAGTTCGACGAGTTCTGCCCAGGTGCCGACAAGGTTGCCGATGATGTTTTTCTCGGTGATGACCATGTCGACGGTCGGCACGCGGATGTCCTCGCCATAGCCGACGACATAGTAGCTGCCCATGGGGCGGGTCATCGCCAGTCCCTTTGTCGTCGTACCCTTCTCGCCGACGAAATCGATCACGGCTTCCGCACCTTGGCCTTGCGTCAGTTGCAGGACGGCTTCGACCTCGTTGCCATCGGCCTTGACAAGCTTGTCGGCGCCGATCTTGCCGGCGAGTTCGAGCGAGGCATCGGACTTGTCGACGACGATCACATCGGCAGCGCACATCGCTTTGAGGCACTGGATACCGATGTGGCCGAGGCCGCCCGCGCCGATGACGACGCAGTTTTCACCGGGCAGAAGATGGCGCGTCGCCTTCTTGACGGCCCGATATGCCGTCAGTCCGGCATCGGAATAGGGAGCGACATCTTTCGGCGCGAGCGTCTTCGGCAAGGGCACGATGTTTCGCTCGGACGTGCACAGATACTCGGAATAACCGCCATTGCAGTCGAGCCCTGGAAATTTGCCCGGTCCATGCATGTCGAAACCGCGACGGCAGGCGAGGCATGTTCCGCCGGAAATCTTCGGATGGACGATAACGGGATCGCCGACCTTGATGCCCTCGACCTCCTTGCCGATCGCCTCGACCCAGCCGGCATTTTCATGGCCCATGATAAGCGGCAGAAGGTTGTCTCCGTTGGGGTCCATATGGGGCCGCCAGACACCCTCGATGATATGGAGATCGGTGCGGCATACCCCTGCGCCGCCGATGCGTACGATCACATCGGTGGACTTCTTGATCTGGGGATCGGGAACCTCCTGCAGGGAGACCCACTGATCGCCCGTCAGATTGTCGTCGTATTTGTTCAGAACCTGCGCCTTCATGTGATGTCTCCTCCATCGGCGGTATCGGTGAACCTTGCAGGAGACAAAGGTGCAACTATCGTTCCACATTCATATATTCAATACTTTCAAAAGGTTGGCGAATATTTTGTAGTAACCCGCTGTGCGCTGAATGAACGCCGGTGGTCATTCGACTGTCCAGTTTCTGTCTATCGCCATTCCGCCGGCAACCGATATTCACCCATCGATGCATGAGGAGGAGCCATGCGCCATCTTTCAGGAATGGATAGAGCGAGGACCGCGCTGGAACGGGGAGACCGCGTGCCCACCGGCACGCTTCAGCCAATCGTCGCCGATAGCTGGGAACGCTGCCGTGAAGCCGGGCTTGATCCAGGCGCGGCGCATGTTGCGAAGGTCATGCCGTTCTCGGATGTGCGCACCAGGCGGGATGTCATCGCGCCGATGCGGCAGTTGGCGCTTGCGGAAATGCAGCTCCTCCACTCGCAGATCGCCGGTTCGAATTTCATTATCGCGCTTGCCGACAGCGATGGAATCGTTCTGGACACCATCAGCGACCATGAGTTCGCCGAAAGTGCAGCGGGCCGGGCGATCATTCCCGGCAGCGCCTGGCACGAAAGTGAACGCGGGACCAATGCACTGGGCCTCGCATCTCTCATGCTCAAGCCAGCTGCGATATACGGTCGCGAGCATTTCTTCGCGTCGCATGGGCATCTCAGTTGCATGGCTGCGCCCATCTTCAATTCGCGTGGAGACATCCTAGGCCTGCTGGATGCGTCCTGCGCGCATGATGCGCGGCAGGAGCACACGCATGCGCTGGTGCGGATGGCGGCGGCCCAGATCGAGAACGGCCTCGTCTTTCAGGAGTATTCGGGAAGCTTCGTGTTTGCGTTCCATCCCCGCGCCGAATATCTGGACACACTGTCGGCTGGGTTGATCTCGATATCGCCGGGAGGGCAGGTCACCTCCTTGAACAGGTCGGGCAGGGCGCTGCTCGCGGGTCTACCGGCCGTCCTCGGAACCCATTTCGATGCCTTGTTCGAAGCCGGTTTCGAACGGGCGATGGATGGCCTTTTGAGCGGCGGCATCATCCGCATCCGCGATCTCGCCGGCAGCGGTCTCTTCATGGCCTGCCGGCAGATCGCCCAGCGCACGGATATCGGCGGTTCCAGACCATCCCCGAAACCAGCCCTCCCAACGCTGCTTTCGAAGCGTGACGATCCGGATTTCGTCTGTGACGACGATACTCTCAGGACGGCGCTCGCGGATGTGGGCGATGCTGTCGGCTTGGGAATGCCCATCCACATCACGGGCGAAACGGGTACCGGCAAGGAACTGATGGCCCGTCATGTCCATCGATTGAGCCAGAGGAAGGGTGAGTTCGTGCCGCTCAACTGCGGTGCGGTTCCGGAGGAACTGTTCATTTCCGAAATCTTCGGACATGAGGGAGGCGCATTCACCAACGCCCGGGCAAAAGGCGCGCCCGGTCTGGCCCGTGCCGCCCATCTCGGAACCTTGTTTCTGGATGAGGTCGCCGACATACCGCTGGCGGCCCAAACGTCCCTCCTGCGGTTTCTCGACAGCATGGAAATTCGCGCGGTCGGATCGCATAAGCTTGAACAAGTCGATGTCCAGATCGTGTCGGCGACCAATCGCGACCTCGAGGACATGGTGGGCCAACGCATGTTCCGCGCCGATCTGTTCTATCGACTGAACGCATACACAATCCGTCTGCCCAGATTGTCGGATCGCAGCGATTTCCAGGCAATCGTGCGAAAGCTTCTGGAGGGGCTGGCGCCCGGGATTCCGATCACAGACGCGGCGATCGCAATCCTCCTGCGCAGGAAATGGCCGGGCAATATCCGCGAGCTTCGCACCGTGCTGCAACGCGCTCTTGTCCGTCGTCGTGGAGATTTTCTCGATGAGGATTGCTTCGGCGAGGCCGGCCAGACGCAGGTGATCGCACAGGATTGCTGCGTGGACTGCCAAGGCAGCCCGCTCGGAATCGCGCGATGCCAGGAGATCCGTGCCGTCCATCGGCGAACAGGCGGCAATGTTTCGCAGACGGCGCAAGAGTTGGCGCTATCGCGCACCACCGTCTATAAGCACATACGATGAGGGTGATTGTGCCGATCGTCGCCGACCTTACCGTCGATCCTATTGCGACATGCTTTTCAGATAGGCTTCGAGATCGGCGATGTCGTCGGCCGATTTGAGGCCGGTGAACGACATCCTGTTTCCGGGCACGAATTTCTTCGGCGCCGAAAGGTAGTCGGCAAGATTCTTTTCGTCCCAGACCAGCCCGCCTTCGCCGCCCTTCTTCATCGCGTCGGAATACTGGAAGGTGTCCACCGATCCCGCCTTGCGTCCGAAGATATTCACCAGATGCGGGCCGATCTTGTTTTCAGGCTTGTCGGCGTTGTGGCATGCCGCGCACTTCTTGAAAACGGCGGCGCCGCGCTCGGCGTCTCCGGCAGCAAGGGAAGCCGCCGGGAACGACATAACCGCCAGCCAGACAAGTGCTTTTCCCATCATGACCATGTTCTTTCGCTAAAAAGATGACCGGTTGCCCGGTCAGAGGTGGCGCGGCCCACGTGTGAGTCCGCCGCGCGGGAGGCCGGCCGCGAAAAGCGGCCGGAAGAGAACCGCGTCAGATCGTTTTCGACGACATCTGTTTGGCAATGTACTCTGCCTGCCGGATCGCGAGCGAGACGATCGTGAGCGTGGGGTTTTCCGCGCCGCCGGTGGTGAACTGGCTACCGTCAGACACGAACAGGTTCTTGATGTCGTGGGTCTGGCCCCATTTGTTGACGACGCCATCCTGCGCCCGTTCGCTCATGCGGTTGGTGCCCAGATTGTGGGTGGAGGGGTAGGGCGGTGTCGGGAAGGTGCGGGTCGCGCCGACGGCGGTATAGAGCGCCATACCCTGCTTGTAGGCATGATTGCGCATGGCGGTGTCGTTCGGGTGATCGGTGAACGACACGTCGGGGATCGGCATGCCGTACTGGTCCTTGAGATCGCCGTGCAGTTTCACGGCATTCTGTTCCTGCGGCATGTCTTCGCCGACAATCCACATGCCCGCCATGTTCGGGTATTGGTCGAGCGCGGAGGTGAAGGCGCGACCCCATCCGCCGGGATCCAGGAATGCGGCCATGAACGGCAGTCCGAGGGAGAGGGTTTCAAGCTCATATCCACCCACGAAGCCGCGGGACGGATCGTGCTTTGCCTCATCGCGAACGATGCCGGCCATCGTCGTTCCACGATACATGTGGACCGGCTTTTCGAAGACGGCATAGACCGATCCCGTCGTGTGGCGCATGTAGTTCTTGCCGACCTGACCGGAAGAGTTGGCAAGCCCGTGCGGGAATTTCGACGAATGCGAATTCAGCAGAAGTCTCGGGCTTTCGATGGAATTGCCGGCGACGGCGACGACACGGGCCTTCTGCTCATGCAGCTTGCCATCCTTGTCGGCATAGACGACGCCGGTAACCTTGCCGCCGGCATCGTGCTCGATCTTGACGACATGCGAATTGGGGCGGACTTCAAGCTTGCCGGTTGCCTCGCCCTTGGGAATTTCAGTGTAAAGGGTGGACCACTTGGCGCCCCATTTGCAGCCCTGGAAACAGAAGCCGGTCTGTTGACAGCCCATGCGGTCGTCACGGTCTGCCGAGTTGATCGCCATCCGCCCGGTATGACATTCCTTGTAGCCGAGCTTGTCTGCCCCTGCCTTCAGGACCTTGAAATTGTTGTTGCCGGGAAGTCCCTCGATCCCGTTCGTCCGGGTTACGCCCATCTTGTCTTCGGCCCGCGCGTAGTAGGGCTCGAGGTCGGCAAGCGTGATCGGCCAATCGAGCAGGTTTGCCCCTTTGACCTCGCCGTAGTGGGTCTTCGTCTTGAATTCGTGTTCCTGGAAGCGCAGCGACGCGCCCGCCCAATGGGTTGTCGTGCCGCCGACCGCTTTCACGATCCAAGCGGGCAGGTTGGGAAAGTCCTTGTGAACGCGCCAGCCGCCGCTCGTCGTTCTGTTGTCCAGCCATGCGAGCTGCTTGAAGCTGTCCCATTCGTCGTTGATGAAGTCTTCGTGTTCGATGCGGTTGCCTGCTTCGAGCACCACGACATCGACGCCCTTCTGTGCCAGTTCGTTGGCGAGCGTGCCGCCGCCTGCGCCCGAACCGATGATGACGACGACGCTGTCGTCCTTGAGATCGTAAGGAGCTGCCATTTTATCCTCCCGGGATATAAAAATTCTGGATATCGCTCGCCTCCTCCGGCGAAAGCGGTCTCCGTCAGAGCCACTCGATGTCGTCGAAGCCGCGGTGGATATAGCCGCCCTTCGAATAGGACTCGCCCTCGTAGCCGAAGATCGGCCAGAGCTCCTTCTGGTTATAAAGGCTGACGACGAGATCGCCCCTGATGGCTTGGAAGAAGGGCGTCTTCTCGATGTCGCGCAGGATGGCAACGCGTGCATCTTCCCAGCCCAGACCGCGATAACCGCCGGCGCCGGCACGCTTGTCGAGATCGGCCACGCCTTCCTCGAGCAGCTTCTTGTGAGCGGCGTTCTGGCCGGCAAGCGTATCCTGGCCCTTGACGGCAATCGCATAGAAGCGATCCGCCAGCTGGTCATGGGGATAGATATCCCTTGCCATGCGGATCAGGGTCGCGACCGTTTCCGGCTTGAGCGCCACGGTCTCGAGCGCCCAGGCATTGCGGGGACAGATAACCGCCTGTCCCGAGATAATCAGCGCGGCTCCGACAGTGCCGCGCTTGAGCAATTCTCTGCGCGAAAGTCCGCGCGCATTCTCATAGACTGTTGTCATGATGGCTCCTCCCATGTTGCCGGGCAGGTGCCCGGTCGGACAACACAATCTCCGTCGTTCCTCCTCAGGACGACGGCGAATTATTTGAAACGGCCGTGCCGCTGCAGAACTTCGATACGGTAACCGTCCGGATCGGTGACGAAGAAGAAGCGGGCGAGAAGGCTGCCCTCGCGTTCGAATTCGACGATCTTGCCGGGTTCGATGCCTGCCGCCTGCAGGCGCTTATGCTCGGCATCGAGATCCGTCACGGACACGGCGAGATGCCCGTAACCGTCGCCAAGGACATAAGGCTCCGTCCTGCCCTTGTTGATCGTCAGTTCCAGCTCAAATTCGCTCTCGGGATTGCTCATGTAGACGAGCGTAAAGGTTTCGAAGTCCAGCCTGTCGGCAACCTCCAGCCCGAACACCTTTTCGTAAAAGCCGACCGACCGGGCCTCTTCCAGCACACGGATCATCGAGTGAATCGTCTTTGCCATTTTTGTCTCCCTTGGATGCAGGGGAGATTACGCGTGAACGCCGACAGGCTGGTAGCAGCCGCTTACCACATGCCAAAAAGCGTGGTTATCGCCGGTTGCAGAAGAGGACGGCATTTGACGACTCCGCGTCGCGGCGACATATTCAGAGCAAATAAAAGCAGGAGAATCCCATGTGTGAGATCTATGCGGGACAGGACCCCGAGCGGTATCGTCCCATCAACCGTTCCGTCCGGATCGGCGGGCACTCAACCAGCATTCAGCTGGAAGCTGCGTTCTGGTTGCTGATCGACCAGATCGCCGGCGAGCAGGGGTTCACCACCGCCCAGTTTCTTTCCAAACTCTATGACGAGGCTCTGGAAATCAATGGTTCGGTATCGAACTTCAGTTCGCTGCTGAGGACGAGCTGTCTTATCTATTCTGCTCGCCGGGAGCCCGTCACGCCGATTGCCGTCGCCGCCGAGTAAAGGTGGCGGGCAAGGTCTCAACGATGTCGTTTCGCTCGCCTGCCTGGCTTCAGGAGTCGGTGAAGCCGAACGGGGTTTCCGTCCGGCGATAATTGTCGGCAAGCATTTGCCGCCCGATCGGCGGCTCCGATCGGGATGTGCAGCCCGTGCGCTGACACAGTCTGCACGAGATCCCGATTTCCGTCGGCTTTGACGCCTGCGGATGGTCTTCCGCGTAGATCATCCGCTCCGCATATTGCGCTTCGCAAACCAGCGCGACGGAGCGTTCCACGGTCGGGACGCCGTAGCCGCCCCGACCGGCGCTGACGGTGCGGGCAACCGAGAAAAAGCGTTGGCCGTCGGGCAGTTCCAGCCACTGCGTGCGAAGCTTTCTCGGCGTCGCGAAAGCCTGATGCACCGTCCACAACGGACAGCCGCCGCCATGTCTTGCAAAGGGAAACGAGGCGCTGTTCAATCTTTTCGATACGTTGCCGGCGGGATCGACCTTGAGAAAGAAGAATGGAATGCGTTCCTGGCCGGGCTTTTGCATCGTGGTCAGACGATGCGCCGTCTGCTCGAAACTCGTCGAAAACAGTCTCGATAGCGCTTCGATATCGTAGCGCTTGCTGTCGGCGGCCTTGGCAAAGGCGGCATAGGGCATGATGATCGCCGCCGCGCAATAGCTGGCGATCGAGCGGTGCGCCAATCGCCGTGCGTTTTCTTCCTCGAATTTTCCTTCTGCTACGATCGCGCCGATGTCGTCGTCGAACTCCAGATAGGCGATCTGCTGCGCCAGCTGGAAACGGTAG
Source organism: uncultured Rhizobium sp. (assembly GCA_945952045.1). GTDB lineage: Bacteria > Pseudomonadota > Alphaproteobacteria > Rhizobiales > Rhizobiaceae > Metarhizobium. The sequence goes on along the minus strand of CAMFHE010000010.1, from coordinate 62,813 downwards.
CTTGCCGCATCCAGCGTGTCGTCGATGAGCAGTTCCTTTCGATGCCAATCCAGCCGTCGGAGGGAGTTTGTCATGATCGATGCGGGCATGCGACGAACAAGGACGCCGTGGCGCTCTTTCAGATATTTCGCGAGTTCTCCCGTGCCGTCCAGCTTTGCCGCGAGCTTCTCGCAGGCGGCGTCGATTGTCGGGAAGCAGTTTCTTCTCGTCGCCAGGAAGTTGCGCACGGCCGCGACGGGGTCCGGCGCGGCTCCGGATTTTCCCGGTCCCGTGTCATGACGCCTATCGGCAAGCGCGACCTGGCCCTCGCGATAGGCGGTATGCAGCCGCAGGAGAGCCTCCGCCAGGTTGGGAAAGCTATGGGCGAGGTCGGCAACCTCGACCGTGCCGATGCCGATATCGGCGAGAATCGGATCCTTGACGAGAGACTGGAGCTTCGGAACGGTTTCGGAGGCGGGATCACTGGTAAACTCCGAAAAGTCGATCTTGTAGGCCTTGGCCAGCCGCAGCAGGGTTTCGGCCGTGACAGGCCGCTGGTTTCCCTCCATCAGCGCCACGTAGGAGGGGGAAATATCGAGGTCGGAGGCCATGTCGGCCTGTGTCAGGCCGAGATCGCGCCTTAGCCGCCGCAGTCGCGGCCCGAGATATACGCCTTGCTTTTCCATACATGCATTACAGCATTACAAGGAATTTTTGTAAAGTTTGACAAGATGACATCAAAGGCTCTCCCGCTTTGTGATCGACCGGATTACCAATTGTGCATCGCAATAGACGCCCTGTCGGAGGAAAGATGTCGTATCAAAAACTGGTCAATCAGGCTGCTTCCCTGATTGGGAAAAACAAGAACTGGACTGGCATTGCGCCGGAGGCCGTCACCCGCATGCGCCTTCAGAACCGCTTCCAGACCGGGCTTGATATTGCGCGCTACACCGCCGCGATCATGCGCAGGGATATGGCTGCCTACGATGCCGATCCCTCCAAATACACCCAGTCGCTGGGCTGCTGGCATGGTTTCATCGGCCAACAGAAGATCATTTCCGTCAAGAAGCATTTCGGTTCGACCGAGCGCCGTTACCTCTACCTTTCCGGCTGGATGGTCGCCGCGCTGCGTTCGGAGTTCGGGCCGTTGCCGGACCAGTCCATGCATGAGAAGACAAGCGTTCCTGCCCTGATCGAGGAGCTTTACACCTTCCTGCGCCAGGCAGACGCCCGTGAACTCGGCATGCTGTTCCGCGACATCGACAAGGCGCGCGAGGCCGGCGATATCGCCCGCGAACGCGAGCTTCAGGTCTCCGTCGACAATTATCAGACCCACATCGTCCCGATCATCGCAGACATCGATGCGGGCTTCGGCAATGCCGAGGCAACCTATCTGCTGGCCAAGAAGATGATCGAGGCGGGCGCCTGCGCGCTGCAGATCGAAAATCAGGTTTCGGACGAAAAGCAGTGCGGTCACCAGGACGGCAAGGTCACGGTTCCGCATGAGGATTTCGTCGCCAAGATCCGCGCGTGCCGTTACGCCTTTCTCGAACTCGGCGTCGATGACGGCATCATCGTTGCCCGTACGGATTCGCTGGGCGCAGGCCTGACGAAGCAGATCGCCTTCAGTGCGAAAGAAGGCGATATCGGCGACCAGTACAACGCTTTCCTCGACTGCGAAGAGATTACCGATACCAACAGCCTCAATGGCGACGTCGTCATCAACCGTGGCGGAAAGCTGATGCGGCCGAAGCGGCTTCGCTCCAACCTCTTCCAGTTCCGGAGCGGAACGGGTGCGGACCGCTGCGTTCTCGATTGCATCAACGCCCTGCAGAACGGCGCCGATCTTCTCTGGATCGAAACGGAAAAGCCGCATATCGAGCAGATCGCCGGCATGGTCGATCGGGTGAGGGAGGTTATTCCGAACGCCAAGCTCGTCTACAACAATTCGCCGTCCTTCAACTGGACGCTGAATTTCCGCCAACAGGTCTTCGACGCCTGGAAAGGCGAGGGTAAGGATGTATCAGCCTATGATCGCGGCAGGTTGATGAGCGCCGACTATGACGCCTCCGCCCTTGCGATCGAGGCGGACGAAAAAATCCGCACCTTCCAGCGCGACGCCGCAAAGCGGGCCGGAATCTTCCACCATCTCATTACCCTGCCGACCTATCACACCGCTGCGCTGTCGACCGACAATCTGGCGAAGGAATATTTCGGCGATCAGGGCATGCTCGGCTATGTCGCAAACGTTCAGCGCAAGGAAATCCGCCAGGGGATCGCCTGCGTCAAGCATCAGAACATGGCCGGTTCCGACATCGGCGACGACCACAAGGATTATTTCGCCGGCGAAGCGGCCCTGAAAGCGGGCGGCGAGCACAACACCATGAACCAGTTCGCAGCCTGACCGACAGAAACGTGGAAAATGCGAGGAGGCAAAAATGCCTCCTCGCAATCCTATCCCGGGTCGTCAGATGACAGGATAGCCGCGCAAGCCGAAAGGCGGGCGCGGCTTTTCATGTCGTGGCTCTAAGGGCTTCAGACCGTCATCGTCCAGCGCATGCGACGATTCGAAATCTCGACGCATATCGTCGGTCAACGGCGTCAAAAATCCCGCATATCGTATCGAGACATGGTTCCACGCGGTGTGCGCGGAGCCTGCCATCCGACATGTCCCTCTGCAATCTTGTTCCAGACCCTTCGGTCTCGCACTAAAAGTCCCCGCGCCGTTCGTCCGGGTGCATCATTATCTTCACTCAATGAGATCGATCTCTTTTGTGTTTGACAGTGAGAAGAGACCTGATATCCATAAATGAGATCGATCTCATTTATGGAGGAGAGAAAAATGAGCCGCATCCGCCATCTGATCATTGCTGCCACCGTTTCCGTGCTTGCGCTTGGTGCGCACGGTGCAAATGCGAAAGACAAGCTGAAAGTCGCTTTCATTCCCGGCATCGCATCCGACCCGTTCTTCCTGGCGATGGAAAAGGGTGCGCGCGCCGCCGCTGAAAAGCTCGGTGTGGAACTCGTCTGGCAGGGCAGCGCCTCGGAATATTCGCCGCAGTCCCAGATGCCCTTCGTCGATGCGGCGCTTGCCGACGATATCGATGCGCTCATTCTCGTTCCGACCGATCCGGACTCGCTGCAGCCCGCCGTCGTGCGCGCCGAGGCAACCGGAATTCCGGTGATCACCGTCGATACCACCGTTACCGATCAAGCCTATCTGACGTCGCACATCACCGGCGACAATGTTGATGGCGGGCGTCAGGCGGCCAAGACTTTGGCCGGGCAGATCGGCGGTCAGGGCAAGGTCTTCATCATGTCGGGTTCGCCGGGTGCGACGACCAACACCTTGCGCGAACAAGGCTTCCGCGAGGAGATGGCGGCAAACTTCCCGAAGGTCGAAATCGTTGGCCGCGAATATGCCAACAGCCAGCCGGCCACGGCGACATCCGCCGTCAATACCGTGCTTTTGAACCATCCCGACCTTGCCGGCATCTTCGCGATCGACGGAACGAGCGGCACGGGAACGATTGCCGCGCTGCGCAACAGCAATGCAGTCGGTAAGGTCAAGCTGGTCGGCTATGACGCCTACAAGGCGCAGGTCGATGCGCTTCAGGAAGGCGTCTTCACCGCGCTCGTCGCCCAGCAGCCTGCCAGGGAAGCGGAACTCGCGCTTGAATACGCCACGGCGAAAGTCTCCGGCGAGGGCGCCGACAAGATCGAAAAATCCGTTGTCATTCCCAATGTGGTCATGACCAAGGAGAATTTCGCGCAGACCGGCTCCTCGATGTATTCGGAGTGAGTTGAAAAGCGCCTCTCACGTCCTGCGCGGAGATCTGTGAAATGGAAATGCAAGGCAAGTTGGCCCGTCTGAAAGCGTCCGGCCTGCGGCAGGATGTCGTCCTGTTGCTGCTGTTCTGCGTGATGGTTCTGGCGTTTTCGCTCGCCAATCCCCGGTTCTTTTCGATCCGGGCCATGGCGAACATCCTTCAGGATTTTTCGCCTGTCGTCCTGATGGCGATCGGCCAGACTTTCGTCATTGCCTCCAGGGGTATCGATCTCTCCGTGGGGTCCGTTCTCGGGCTGGCGGGCGTCTCCATGGCGCTCGTCATCCGCTCGGCGAATGCGGCGGGCTTCGATCCGTGGCTGGCGATTTTGCTCGGTCTTCTGGTTGCGGTCGGCGTCGGCGCCGTCGTCGGCCTGATCAACGGTCTGCTGATCACCTATTGCAGGCTGGTGCCTTTCGTCGCGACCCTGGCGACGATGGGCGCTGCTGCCGGCATGAGCCTCGTTTTGACCGGCGGCACGCAGATCGCCGGCGCGCCGAAAGAAGTCATCCTGCTCGGCAATGCGAGTTATTTCGGCGCGTTGACCGTGCCCGTCATCGTCGTGTTTGTCATCATCGCCATCTCCTGGGCTTTCATGTCCCGGGCGCGGTTCGGCCGCTGGACCTATGCCATCGGCTCCAATCCCTTCGCTGCCCGCGGCGCAGGGATCAATGTCGAGCGACATCTGATCAAGCTTTACTTGCTCTCAGGCGTGCTTGCAGCCCTTGCCGGAGCGTTCGTCTATTTCCGTCTTGGCTCCGGCTCGCCGCTTTCGGGTCGCGGCGGTGAATTGAATGCCATCGCGGCAACCGTCATCGGCGGCGTTAGCCTGCTTGGCGGCACGGGCAAACTCAGCGGCGTCGTCGTCGGCGCGCTGATCACGACGGCGGTGCTGAGCGGCCTCATCCTGATCGGCGTGCAGCCCAACTGGCAGCAAATCGTCGTGGCGGCGCTGATTGCACTTGCCGTCGGCATCCAGGGACTTGGCGCAAAAGGAGGCCGCTGATGGAAAACGCTTCCGTTCTTTATGAAGTCCGTGGCGTGGGCAAACGTTACGGCGGTGTCGTGGCGCTCGACAATGTCGATTTTTCCCTGCGCGCCGGAGAGGTCGTCGGCCTCGTCGGGGACAATGGCGCCGGCAAATCGACGCTGGTCAAGGTGCTCTCCGGTGCCCATGAACCCGATAGCGGCGAAATCTATCTCGATGGCGTGCGCCGCGTCTGGAAATCGCCGCATGACGCGCTGGAGGCGGGCGTCGAGACGCTTTATCAGGATTCCGGCGTCGCGCCGGACCTGACGGTGGCCGCCAATGTCTTCCTCGGCCGCGAGATCCTGCGCAAAGGCTTCCTCGGCAAACTCGGCTTTCTGGATGAGAAGGCCATGCGCCGCGATGCCCATGCCGGGCTGGAGCAGGTCGGCATCGCCGTACCGGCCACCGACCGACCGGTGGCGCGCCTTTCCGGCGGCCAGCGCCAGGCCGTCGCCATCGGGCGGGCCGTGGCCTGGGCGAACAAGGTCATTCTTCTCGACGAGCCCACCAACCATCTCGGCGCGCGCCAGGCAGGGGAGGTGCTGGAAATTATCCGCAATGCCCGCGCCAAGGGCTTCGGCGTCATCTTCATCTCGCATACGCTGCCGCATGTGCTGGAGGTGACGGATCGCATCGTCGTGTTGCGCCTTGGCCGGGTCGTCGCAGACGCGCCGTCCTCGACATTCACGCCGGATAGCCTGTTGAAGGCGATCACCGGCCTCGGTCAAACGGAAAGGAAATAATTCAATGCTGCTGCAAGTCGCGCTCGACAAGCCGGAACATCTCGGAATCCTGCCCGCCCTCAAGGGCGTTGCCGATATCATCGAAGTGGGAACGCCGCTTCTCAAGCGCTTCGGCATCGCCGCCATCACGACGGTGCGCGAGATCTGCCCTGACATTCCCGTTCTCGCCGATACCAAGACGGTCGATGGCGGCGCGCTGGAAGCCAATATGGTGTTCGGCGCGGGCGCATCCTTCATGACCGTCCTGTCCTGCGCGTCCAGCGCGACGCATGAGACGGTCGGCAAATGCGCAACCGCTTTTGGCGCCTCCGTCATCGTCGACACGATCACGGAATCCGGCAGGCCGATCCTGTTGCCGCAGGATTTCGTCCTGCCGGAAGGCTTTGCCTATGTCGCCGTCCATTCGCCGACCGACGCCCGCCTTGCCGGCGACAGCTCCATCGGCCACATCGATGCCGTCGCCGCCATGCATGCGCGCGGATTCCGCGTGTCGCTCGCCGGCGGCATCGGCCCGGCGACGCTGGACTCGGTCATCGCCGTCAAACCCGAAATTCTCGTCGTTGGCAGCGCCATCACGGAATCTGAAAACCCAGGAAAGGTAGCATCATGGATCAAGGAACGGCTCCCGGAACAAGGCCTTGGCTGGCCGTGGGACAAGAAATAGAGGAGTTGCTGCAGCGCATCGATCCACAGGCCTTCGCCGCTGTCGTCGATGCCCTGCGCGATGGCGACCGCCGGTGGTTCTTCTCGGGGCAGGGGCGTTCCGGGCTTGCGGCCCAGATGTCGGCGATGCGCTTCATGCATCTTGGCCGGTCGGCGCATTTCGTCGGCGAAGTCACGGCGCCCTCCGTACGCAAGGGCGATGGCCTGCTGATCATCTCTGGCTCCGGCGAGACGCCCGTCAGCCTCAGCTATGCGAAGATCGCCAAGGCCGAGGGCGCGACTGTCGTCACGCTGACGCACAAGCCGAAAGGCACGCTTGCCGGCATCGCCGACATTGTCCTGCCGGTTCCGGTGATCGAGACGAAGCAGTTTGGCGGCAGCCTCTTCGAGCAGACCTGCCTGCTGCTTCTCGATGCCGTCGTGTTGCAGCTCGCCTCCGACATGGACGATGCCCACGGAACGATGGCCTATCGGCATACGAATCTGCAGTGAGACGCGGATGCATGGTGTCGTAACCATCGGCGATTGCATCGTCGACGAAATCAGGGCCGAGGGCAAGGAACCCGAGCGGTTCGCCGGCGGGGCAGGGCTCAACCTTGCCGCCGGCATCGCCCGGCTTGGCCTGCCTTCGACGCTGGTCACCCGTGTCGGCCAGGACAGGGACGGCTATACGCTCCTGCGTTATGCGCGCGAGCGTGGTATCCGGATCGTCAACACGCCGACGGTGGATCCGACGGGCGTCGTCAGCTCGACCCGGGTGAACGGCGAGCCCAGCTATGCCTTCGCGCCTGCCATGTACCGTCGCCGGATCGCCTTCGGGGCGGAGGCACTGGCTGCATTGTCGAATACCGCCGCCGCGGTCGTCAATTCGTATCCACTGGACAATCCGGCGCATGCCGATGATCTGGTAAAGGCGCTTGCCGTCGCGCCCGGCCTGCGGATCGCCGATCCCAACCCGCGTCCACGATTGATCTCTTCGCTTGCTGCCTACCGGCAAGGCTTCGAGAAGGTCGTCACCGTTGCAAATCTGGTGAAGCTCAGCGACGAGGATGTCCAGCTCCTTTACGAAACGGACTGGCCGTCTGTCGCCGGGCATCTGTTTCGCATGGGTGTGGAAACCATCCTGTTTTCCCATGGCGCCGGCGGCGCGACCCTGGTGGATCGATCCGGATTAAGGGTCGCCGTTCCCATCGCGGAGAGGCCGGAGCCGATCGTCGATACGATGGGGGCCGGCGATGCGACGCTGGCGAGCCTCATCTCATCCCTGCTGAGCGGCGGGCGGCCGTTGAGCGGGGATGTATGGCGACAGTATCTTACGCAGGCCATGGCGGTCGCGGCCGCGACTTGCCGCCGGGCGGGCGCCGAGCTTGTCCTGCCCTAGATGGCGCAGCCTTCGGGCCACCCGGTTTCCATCCCGGGTGGAACCCAATATGTGATATCGACATGCGGTCGAACAATCGGGACACAAGATGACGCAGGCACCGAACGACAAGGCGGCGACTTTGATCGACGTGGCGCGGCGCGCGGAGGTTTCGCGCGCCACGGCCGCACGCGCGCTCGGTGGTTATGGTCTTGTCACGGAGGCGACCCGCGAGCGCGTCATGGCGGCAGCGGCAGAGCTGAACTACCGGGTGAACGAACTGGCGCGCTCGATGCGCTCCGGCCGCTCGCTGACGATCGGCGTCGTCGTCGCCGACATTGCCAACTCCTTCTTCAACAGCGCCATCCGCGCCATCATCGAAACTGCCTCCAAGGCCGGCTATCAGATCCTTGTTCTCAATACCGATGACGACATCGAGAAGGAGCGCAACGCCGTCCGGGTGCTTATCGAAAAGCGGGTCGATGGCCTGATCGTCGTACCGGCCTCGCAAAACGAGGTCGAGCACCTGATCGTCCAGAGCGAGCCGGAGGTGCCGGTCGTGCTGCTCGACCGGCGCGTCAACTCAGACGAAATCGACTTCGTGACGACGGATGATCGTGCCGCTGCCGACGAGGCGATCCGGCACTTTGCCGCTGCGGGTCATGTGCGGATCGGTCTGCTTGTCGCGACCGCCAGCGTCGAAAGGCACAGCCGCTCCATGCCGGATCATGTCGTCGGTACGGTTCGGGATCGTGTCGAAGGAGCGGTATCGGCTCTCGCGGAACTAGGGCTTGCGGTAAATCCGGAATGGACCCGTTTTTGTCACAGCAGCATCGAAACGGCGCATGAGGCGATGGTCGAAATACTCTCCGGCCCACAACCGCCGACCGCGATCCTTGCCACGAACGAGGAAATGGCCTTGGGCGCGTTGGGCGCGGCCCAGGAACTCGGTTTTCAGATCGGCGAGGGTCTGTCTCTCATCGCTTTTGACGAGGCCCCATGGACCCTCGTCTTCCGGCCGCCGCTTTCCGTCGTGAAACGACCCGTTGCCAAGCTTGGCGCGACGGCCGTGGAATTGCTGCTCAGGAAGATCGACGATAGCGCCTACCGGAGTTCTCAGATCCTGAATGCCCAGCTGGTCGCCAGACAATCCGTGGCGCCGCCCCGATCCTGATAGAGGCCTGAACTTCCCTGCAGAAAAACGCCAAAGCCCGGTTTTGGCGTGCGTCGGATCTTGCGCGGTCGGCAGCAATTCGCCATAAGGATGCATTCCGAAAATCTATGGTAAGTATTTTCTATATCTATTTGCGAAATGCATGCCGCTGCCGACATATTTCCCTTGAAAGGGCGTCATCGCTTCGGCGGCGCAGCTCTCAAAACAAGGGGAACCGTTATGTTGAAGACCATTATGTCCTACGCCGTGGCCGCAGGACTTGCTTTTTCCGTCGTTGCAACGCCGATGGCGGCGAGTGCCAACGATCTCGAAACCATCAAGTCTGCGGGCGAGTTCAAGTTTGCCAATAGCGGCGCCTATCCGCCCTTCAGCTTTGTCAATGAAAGCAACGAGGTCGTCGGCTTCGACGTCGATATGGGCAACGAGATCGCCAAGCGCCTCGGCGTGAAAGGCACCGGCGTCTCGACCGCCTGGGACGGTATCATCGCCGGCCTGCTCGCCGGCAAATATGATTCCATCATCGGCAGCATGACCATCACCCCGGAACGCGAAAAGGCCGTCGATTTTGTCGGCCCCTATTACAAGTCGGGCCGTGGCGTTTTCGTTTCGGAAGGCTCCGACATCAAGTCCCTCGACGATCTCAAGGATAAGACGATCGGCGTGACGCTTGGCGAAACCCATGAAAAATGGGCCCGCGCGCGCGGCGGCTGGGAAATCCGCACCTATAAGGGTCTGCCAGAACTCTTCCTTGAGCTGAAGGCCGGCCGCATCCAGGCGATGATCGTCGATGCCGTGCCGGTATCGATTGCCGTCAAGGATACCGGCGAGAAGGTCGTCAAGCTCGACGTACCGGAATTCGCCGGCACCGAGGACAAGATCGGCATCGCCATCCGCAAGGGCAATCCCGAGCTGAAGGCCGCCATGCAGAAGGCGCTTGATGACATGATGGCCGATGGCACCTATGCCGCCATCGCCACGAAGTGGATCGGTTCGGACATCCGCTGATCGTATCGCAGTCTTGCGACGGGTCGTGCCGGCAGACCGCTGCCGGCCGGCTGACCCAGCGCTAAGGATCCGAACATGGATATCGCTCTCATCGGTCGCATTTTCCCGGTCTTCGTCAAGGCCGCCTGGACGACAGTCGAACTTTCCTTTCTATCGCTGTTCATCGGTCTTGCCGTGGCGGCATTGATTGCGGCGCTTCGCCTCTCGCATTCCGCCGTGTTGCGCTTCATCGGCGCGGCCTATGTCAGCGTCTTCCGGGGCACGCCGGCGCTGATCCAGATTTTCCTGCTCTATTTCGGCGGGCCGCAGGTTGGCATTCAGCTTGAGCCGTTTGCGGCGGGCGCCATCGCGCTTGGCCTCAACATCGCGGCCTATATGGCGGAATCGATCCGTGGCGGCGTGCTTTCCGTCGATCGCGGGCAGATGGAGGCTTCGCGGTCGCTCGGGTTTGGCGAGGGACAGTCGATGCGCTGGATCGTGCTGCCGCAGGCCGCCAAGCTGATGATCCGCCCGCTCGGCGTCAACGCCGTGGCGCTGGTGAAGGGCACGGCGCTCGTCGCCACCATTTCTGTGGTCGAGCTGACCTATACGGCCCAGCGCTTCATCGGCTCCACATACAAGCCGTTCGAGATCTTCGCGGTGACGGCGGTGCTGTACATGATCATGGTCTACGGGTTGACGCTGGTCGTCGACCGTCTCGACCGCGCTTATGCCGGGGAGGCGTGAAGATGCAGGGTCTCGATTTCAGCATCGTTCCTGAATACTGGCCGCTGATCAGCATGGGTCTGTGGTGGACCGCCGTCATCTCGTCCGTCTCCGCTGTCCTCAGCGTCGTCGCCGGCATCGGTTTTGCGCTTCTGGTGCTGTATGCCCCGCCGCTGCTGCGTTATCCCGTGCGCTTCTTCATGTGGCTGTTCATGGGCACGCCGCTGCTGCTGCAGCTCTTCCTCATCTATTTCGGCCTGGTGCAGGTCGGCATCGATATTCCCGCGATATGGTCGGGCATCATTGCGCTGAGCCTGCATTTCGCCGTCTACAATGCCGACATTTTTCGCGCGGGTATTGTCTCGTTGGACAAGGGGCAGACGGAGGCGGCGCGCTCACTCGGTTTCGGCGCCTGGCGGACTCGGATCTACATCGTCGTGCCGCAGGCCGTGCGCAATACGGTGCCGGCCGTCGGCAATATGATGATCGCGCTTCTGAAGGAATCCTCCATTGTCTCGATGATCGGCATTGCCGAGCTGGTGCACAGTTCGCAGCTGGTCATCAGCGAGACCTACCGGCCCTTCGAATTCTACCTGACGGCGGCCGCCCTCTATTATGGTCTCAATCTCATCCTCGAGGCGATCCTGCGCGGGATCGAACGGAAAGTGGAGCTTTCGCGATGAACGATATCCGTCCGATGATCGAGGTGCGCGGCGCCCGGAAAGTCTTTGGTCCGCTGGAAGTGCTGAAGGGCATCGATTTCAGCGTCGCGCGCGGCCAGATCGTTGCCGTGATCGGCCCGAGCGGCTCGGGCAAGAGTACGCTGCTGCGCTCGATCAACCATCTCGAAACGCTCGATGGCGGCGAAGTCTGGCTCGATGGCGTGCAAGTCAACCAGAAGCTCGACCGCCGCGCCTTCGAACGCCACATTAACGGCGTGCGCCAGCAGATGGGCATGGTATTCCAGCATTTTAACCTCTTCCCGCACCTGAGCGTCGCCGAAAACATCACCATCGCCCCGATCAAGCTGAAGGGCATGGCGAAGGCGGAGGCGCGGGCGCTTGCCCTCAAGATGCTCGACAAGGTGGGCCTTGCCGACAAGATCGACGCCTATCCGGCGCGTCTGTCGGGCGGTCAGAAGCAGCGCGTGGCGATTGCCAGGGCGCTTGCCATGCAGCCAAAGGTCATGCTGTTCGACGAGGCGACCTCGGCGCTCGACCCGGAGCTGGTGGACGAGGTCAATCTCGTCATGAAGCAGCTGGCCAGCGAGCACATGACCATGGTCATCGTCACCCACGAGATGCGTTTTGCCGCCGAAGTCGCCGACCGGGTGATCTTCATGGCCGATGGCGCGGTCGTCGAGGAGGGAAAGCCCGACGATCTTTTCCGAAATCCGGTGCAGGAACGCACCCGCAGCTTCCTCAAGAAGTTCCTCAACGGCTAGACTGTCTCCGGCCGCTGCATTTTTGTCTTTCTTCAATGGATCGATCATGAGCCAGCAATCGACTGCGCCCGGCGAACGCCCGGCATCGCATCTCTTCTACCAGTCCCGCCTGCGCCGGCCGATCGCCGAGCGCGCCGAAGGCATCTACATCTGGGACGAGCACGGCCGGAGGGTCATCGACGGCTCCAGCGGCGCCATGGTCGTCAATATTGGCCATTCCAACCAAAACGTGCTCGACGCCATGAAACGGCAGATGGACAAGGTGACCTTCGCCTATCGCCTGCATTTCGAAAACCAGCCGGCGGAGGATCTGGCACTGCGTCTCGCCGGCTACATGCCAGAGGGGCTCGACCGGGTGTTCTTCGTTTCCGGCGGCTCGGAGGCGGTGGAATCGGCCCTGAAACTCGCCCGGCAATGGGCGCTCGCCACCGATCAGCCGGAGCGCTGGAAGGTGATCTCGCGCTTTCCCTCCTATCACGGTTCGACGCTCGGCGCGCTTGCCGTCACCGGATACGATGCGTTGAAAAAGCCCTTCCTGCCGATGCTGCGTGACATGCCGCATATCAAGGCCCCGACCGCCTATCTCGACCGAGACAATTTTTCGCTTGCCGAGAGAGGCCTGCGTTATGCCGACATGCTGGAGGAGAAAATCCTGGAGGAGGGGCCGCAAAGCGTGCTCGCCTTCATCATGGAGCCGATCGGCGGCGCCTCCACCGGCGCGCTGGTCGCGCCCGACAGCTATTATCCGCGCATCCGCGAGATCTGCGACAAATACGGCATTCTGCTGATCCATGACGAGGTGATGAGCGGCGCGGGCCGCACCGGCCGCTATCTCGGCGGCGACCACTGGAATTGCCGGCCGGATATTATTGCGCTCTCCAAGGGCCTTGGCGCCGGCTATTGCCCGCTCGGCGCGATGATCGCCCATTCGAAACTGGTCAAACCGGTGCTGGATCGCGGCGGTTTCGCCCATGGCTACACCTATGCCGGAAACCCGCTCGCCTGCGCCGCAGGCCTTGCCGTGCTCGACGAAATCGAACGTCAGGATCTGCTCGGAAACGCCACGCGTATCGGCGATCTCATGAAGTCCGAGCTGGAAAGCCTTGCGGAGCGCTATCCCTTCATCGGTGATGTGCGCGGCAAGGGCCTGCTGCTCGCCGCCGAATTCGTTTCCGACCGCGAAACCATGTCGCCGCTGCCGAAGGTGCTCGACGTCCACCAGCGCGTCGTCGATATCGCCTACGAGCGCGGGCTGATCATCTATTCGCGCCGCACGCGCGGCGGCGTCGAGGGCGATCATTTCCTCGTCTGCCCGCCGATGATCACCACGCAAGAACAGCTCGGCGAGATCGTCACGATCCTCGATGCGACGCTTGGCCAGCTTGCCGGCGAGCTTTCGCTGCCGGTGCGCAAGTAGGAGCAGTCCCCATGAAACCCAACAAGGTCATCATCACCTGCGCGGTGACGGGCTCGGTGCATACGCCGTCCATGTCGCCGCATCTGCCCTACAAGCCGGAGGATATCGCCGCCGAGGCCATCGCGGCGGCGGAGGCCGGAGCCTCGATCCTGCACCTGCATGCCCGCGACCCCGAAGACGGGCGGCCGACAGCCGACCCCAAGGTATTCATGCGCTTTCTGCCGGTCATCAAGCAGGCCTGCGATGCGGTCATCAACATCAGCACCGGCGGCTCTTCCGTCATGACGCTGGAGGACCGGCTGGCGGCGGCGCTGGCGGCCGAACCGGAAATGTGTTCGCTTAACATGGGCTCGATGAATTTCGGCCTTTTCCCGATGCTCGACAGGCCGCGCGACTGGCAGCACGCCTGGGAACCCGAATTGCTGGAAGCGACGCGTGGTACGATTTTCCGCAATACTTTTGCAGATATCGAAGCGATCCTTAAACGTCTGGGCGAGGGCTGTGGCACGCGTTTCGAGTTCGAATGCTACGATGTCGGGCATCTCTATACGCTTGCCCATTTCCGGGATCGCGGGTTGATCCCCGGCACGCCCTTCATGCAATTCGTCTTCGGCGTTCTCGGCGGCATCGGGGCCGATCCCGAAAACCTCATGCACATGAAGCAGATCGCCGACAAGCTTTTCGGCGATGACTACCGCTTCTCGGTGCTGGCCGCCGGGCGCAAGCAGATGCCGATGATAACAATGGCGGCGACAATGGGCGGCAGCGTGCGCGTTGGGCTTGAGGACAGTCTTTTCGATGGTCGGTCGCTTGCAGCCTCCAACGCCGACCAGGTGCGCCGCATTCGCACGATCCTGGACGGGCTTTCGCTGGAGGTGGCGACGCCAGAGGAGGCGCGTGCCATGCTCGGCCTCAAGGGCGGCGACCGCGTCGCATTCTGAGGAGAGAGAACGATGAAGACCTTTTTTGCCGAAGAACAGAAGCGCCACGATCCGAGTTTCTTCCTGTCGAGCGGTGCGCCGCGCCCAAATCCGGAACAGCCGGAGCGCGTCGAGCGCCTGCTGGCCGGTGCGCGAGCTGCGGGCATGGAGATCGTTCGGCCCAGGGATCACGGCCTTGCCCCGGTCTCCGCCGTGCATACGCCGGAATATCTGGACTTTCTGAGCCGCATCTATGAGCGCTGGCAGCATATCGATGGCGCATCGGCCGAGGTGATCCCCAATATCCATCCGATTGCCCGCACCGGTAGCTACCCCGCCTCTGCCGTCGGTCAGGCCGGCTATCACATGGCCGATACATCCTGCCCGATTTCCGAGCATACGTTCGAAAGCGCGCTCTGGAGTGCCTCGACCGCCGTTTCCGCGGCGCAAGCCGTCATGGCCGGGGACAAATGGTCCTATGCGCTCTGCCGCCCGCCGGGCCACCATGCCTTTCGCGATGTCGCCGGCGGCTTCTGCTTTTTCAACAATTCCGGCATCGCCGCCCAGCACCTGCTGGGCCAGGCGAAACGCGTCGCCATCCTCGATGTGGACCTGCATCACGGCAATGGCACCCAAGGCATGTTCTATGAGCGCGCCGACGTGCTCACGGTCTCGATCCATGCCGATCCGGTGCGTTTCTATCCCTTCTTCTGGGGGCATGCGGATGAGCGGGGTCAGGGGCTCGGCCTCGGCTATAATTTCAATCTGCCGCTGCAACGCAAATCCGGTGACGACGTCTTTCTGGAAGCGCTTTCGGCAGCCATCCGCCGCGTCGAGGCCTTCTCGCCGGATGCGATTGTCGTGGCCCTCGGCCTTGATGCCTTCGAAAAGGATCCGTTCGGCGGCCTGTCCGTATCGACACCGGGCTTTGCGCGCATTGCCGAAGCCATCGGCCGGTTGCGTTTGCCCACCGTCATCGTGCAGGAGGGCGGCTATCTCTGCGACGAACTCGGCGACAACCTGACAGCGTTCCTGACCGGCTTCGGCGCGGAAAATGGCTAAAGCATGTCGCGCAGAAGTGTGCAGCGGTTTTGCGAGAACGACATGCGAAAAATCAAAGATCTAAAGCGCAGGAAGCGAATCTGAAAGATCGCGACGCGCTTTAGGCTGGATAGGTGCGCTGCGCAAAGGGGATCGTGTCGATCGCCTTGCGCAGTTCAGCAAGCAGAATGGTTTCGGCGCGGTTGCGGCGCGCCGTGCCGTCATAGACGAGATGCACGTCGATCACAGGCGGGTTTTCATAGGGCGGCAGACGCCAGAGGCGCCCGGCGCGCACGTCCTCCTCCACCACATGGATCGGCAGCGGCCCGAAACCGAAGCCGGCGATGATCAGCCGCTTGATCTCCTCCAGATGCGAGGAGGTGCCGACAGTCTGGCCCTCGAAACCCTCTTGCTGACGCAGCAGCGCCACGGGCCAGAGCGCGCCGGACATCTGGTCGGTCTTGAAGGAGACATAGGGTTCATGGCGCAGCGCCTGCAGCGGCAGATCCGGCACGCCGAACAGCGGATGGCGCGCGCCGCAGAAATAGCCGAAACTTTCGCGGTAGAGCAGATCGTATTCGAGTTTCGGATGCCGCTCCTGCACCAGGCAGATGCCCAAGCCGGCATCGCGATTAAGCACGGCCGTCATCACATCCTGACTGGAGGCGACAGAGAGCGAGAGCGTGACCTGCGGAAAGCTGGTGTGGAAACCGGCGAGCACCTCGTCGAGGAACGGGCAGACGACATGACTGGCAAGCGCGATCTCGATATGGCCGGTCAGGTCTCCGGGCTGTTCCTCCATATGCTGCGGCAGGCCGGACACGATCTCGAACAGCGCAACGCATTCGTTGAACAACCTTTGCCCAGCCGGCGTGACCGCGAAATGCGAGGCATTCCGCTCGACCAGCCGGCAATCCATGTGAATTTCCAGCCGCTTCAGCGCATTGCTGACGGTCGGCTGCTTGAGCGAGAGCTTTTCCCCCGCCGCCGTCAGCCCGCGCTCCTGCACGATGACCATGAAGGTTCTCAACAGGTTCCAGTCGATTTCCCAGACGAAGCGCCGTCGTTGCCGCGCCATGAGCATTCTCCAAATCTATGCTTTACGCCATATCTATTGCATAAAAGCTTCAATCGAACAAAGGAGGTTTACCGTGCCGCTTCTCACCTATCAGGGCGTCGTCTATCCGGTGCAATGCGACGCCATGGGGCACATGAATGTGCAATTTTACATTGCCGCATTCGACCAGTCGCTCTGGCACCTGATGGCCGCGAGCGGCTATTCGCCCGCCTGGATCGCCGAACGCCGGCAAGGCTGGGCGGACCGCCGCTACGAAATAGACTTCCGGCAGGAACTGCCGGTCGGCAGCCTGTTCGAGATCAGGAGCTCCGTCACGAAAGTGGGCCGAACCTCACTCACCACCCGTCACCTGCTGACCGACAAGGCTGACGACGCGCTCTGCGCGGAACTCGTGGCAGTCTCCGTTTATTTCGACCTGGAGGCGCGGCAGTCAAGACCACTTCCGGAGGAGATTTTGCTTGGTGCCCGACGCCTTATCGACGGGCCAACGGGAGCCTGAAACCTGACTTGAACAGAGCGCATCCAACCCACCGTGTTTGCAAGCGGATCGGACGCTCAAACGGACGGTGACATGGGACGTGCGCATTTTCGCCAATGGGTTCCCGGCAAAAGCTAGCTTTTCTGCGTTTTACGGTTCGTGAGAAGGGAAATGCCGAGAAGCAGCATCGAAAGGACCATCACCACAGTCGCCGCTGCGGCGATGGTCGGCGTCAGCGTATCGCGGGCGACGGTGAACATTTCGCGCGGCAATGTTCGCTGGCCGGGGCCGGCGAGGAAGACGGTGACGACGACTTCGTCCAGCGAGGTGGCGAAGGCAAAGATGGCGCCGGAGCCGATGCCGGGCAGGATGGCGGGCAAGGTCACGGCGCGAAACCCTTTGAATGGCGTCGCGCCCATGCTGGCCGCCGCCCACAGCAGCCGCCGGTCGAGCGCGGTCAGCACCGCCGAGACGGTGACGACGACGAAGGGGACGGCGAGCGCCGTATGTGCCAGCACGAGGCCGAAGAATGTGGCGGTGAGGCCGATCATCGAGAACAGAAAATACATGCCGACGCCGACGATGACGACCGGCGCAATCATCGGGATCAGCAGGAAACCGTTGATGATGCGGCGGCCCGGTAGGCCGGGCGTCGCCAGACCAAGGGCGGCCATTGTGCCGAGCGGCGTCGCCAGCGCCGTGGTCGCCACGGCCACCATCAGGCTGTTGGCAAGCGCATCCGTCCAGGTCGGCGTGGTGAAGAATTCCGCATACCAGCGTAGCGAAAACCCCTTGATCGGATAGCTGAAATCTCCGCCGGAATTGAAGGAGAACAGCACGATCACCACCAGCGGCGTCATCAGGAAGACGAGGCTGACGATGGCGACGGTCGCCAGCGCGACATTGCCGAAACGGGTGGTTGGCGTGGAAAAACGTTTAGCCATTGTGTTCACCGTCCCCGTCCGTTGCTGCCGCTAGCCAGGAAATTCTGCAGTGCATAAAGCGACATGGTCGCGGTGAGCAGGATGAGGCCCAGCGATGAGGCGAGGCCCCAGTTCAGCGTGCCTGTCGTGAACAGCGCGATGTAATAGCTGATCATCTGGTCGGCCGGTCCGCCGACCAGCATCGGCGTGATGTAGAAGCCGAGCGTTACCACGAACACCATCAGCGTTCCCGCCATCATGCCTGGCATGGCCTGCGGCAGGTAGACGCGGAAAAATGCGTGTACAGGCGTTGCACCCAGCGACAGCGCGGCGCGATAAAGTCGTGAATCAATGGAGCGCATGTTGCTGAGCAGCGGAAAGATCATGAAGGGCAGCATGACATGTACAAGCGCGACGATGACGCCGAAGCGATTGTACAGCAGGTGTAAAGGCGCATCGATAAGGCCGAGATCCATCAGCAGCGTGTTGATGACACCGCGATCCTGCAACAGCGCCAGCCAGGAGGTGGTGCGCACCAGGATCGATGTCCAGAACGGCAAGAGCACCATCAGCAGCAGCAGATTGTGAACCCGGGGCGTCTGCCGCAACAGGAAGGCGCAGAGCGGAAAGGCGATCAGCAGCGTGATCACCGAAGTCATGAAGGCAATCGCGAAGGTGCGCAAGATGATCGAGCGATAGAGCCCGCCGTCGCGCGAGGGAACGACGCCCTCGACATAATCATGCTTGAGGTCGAAGGCGGAGAGCAGATGGTAACTGCCGGCCGGGCCGACGGCCCGCTTCATGATCTGCCAGGTGCCGTTGTCGCCCCATTGCGGGTTGATTGCCGCCAGCGGCGCGGTCTTTCCGGCATCGAGCGCCCGCCGCGTCGATTGCAGCAGCGCGCGAAACCCCGCGTCCTCATAGGAAAGCCGGCGGCTGAGCGAGGCGAGTGCGGCGCGATCCGCCGCCTTCAGGTCGGCGGCAAGCGCCGCCTCTGCCTCGGGACCGGGCAGTTGCTTGCCGTCCCAGCTCGCAAGGGCCACAGCCGTCGTCGGCAGCGCTGCCCCCATCTCCGGGTCGGCAACGCTGCGCCAGACGATCAGGCCCGCCGGCACGAGAAACGTCGCCATCAGGAAAAGCAGAAGCGGCGCGATCAGCGCGTAACCGCGCCACATCGCACCCCGCCGCCCCATGAACAAACTGCCTTGCGACGCCATATCGGTCTCCCTGTCGGTGCGTGAAGCCCACATGCGTTGGACACGCGGGCTCCTTGTTGCTTACTTGGCCGACCATTCCGCCCAACGGGCGGTCAAGGTGTCGATGTTGTCGATCCAGAAGGCATCGTTGATCTTCAGGACATTGGCGGCATTTTCCGGCGCGGTTGGCAGGTCGGCGCGCAGCTTGGGATCGACGAGATCGAGCGCCTTGACCGAGGTGATCCCGATCGGCTGCACCTCCGGCAGGCGGCTCTGCGGCTCGGCATCGCCGGCGAATTTCAGGAGATCATAGGCGGCATCGACATTTGGCGATGTCTTGAGGATCACCCAGCTGTCGACGGTCTGCAAGGACTGGTCCCAGACGATGCCGAAGGGCTTGTTTTCCTTGTTGATCGCATTGGTGACGCGCCCGTTGAACGAGGTTGTCATGACGACTTCGCCCGAGGACAGCAATTGCATCGGCTGCCCGCCGGAGGACCAGAAAACAAGCGAGGCCTTGATCGTATCGAGTTTGGCGAAGGCGCGGTTGACGCCCTCGGACGTCGCCAGCACGGAGTAGACCTCGGCAGGCTTGACGCCATCGGCCATCAGCGCGAATTCGAGGCTTGTCTTGGGCGAATTGCGCATGGCGCGCTTGCCCGGATATTTTTTCAGGTCGAAGAAATCCACCCAGCTCGGCGCGGTTTGGATACGGGATTTGTCATAGGCAAGAACATGATTGTAGATCGCGGCGCCGACCCCGCATTCGCTGACCGCGCCGGGCACGTAATTGTCCTTGCCGCCGAGGCGGTCGAAGTCGAGCGGCAGCACCAGCCCTTCCTCGCAGGCGATCTGCAATTCCTCGCTTTCGGCGTTGACGATATCCCAGCCGCTGTCGCCGCTTTCAACCTTGGTGCGCAGGACGCCGATGCCGTTTTCCCAGGTATCCTCGGTCACCTTCTTGCCGCTCTTTTCCTGATAGGGCACGAAAAGCGCGTTATGCTGCGCTTCCTGGAACGTGCCGCCGTTCGAGACGATCACCAGGTCGCGGGCCTCAGCCTGCGCCAGCGGCACGACGCTGGCCATCAGCACGGCAAAAATCGTTTTCTTGAACATGTCGATTCCCCTTTTTGTTTGAAGTCATGCGTTATGAAAGCACCAGCGCATCGGCGGCCGGCACCGAAAGCGACACCGGGCTACCGGGAGCCGGCATGGCCGCGCCCGATTGCGGATTGAGCTTGAGTTGCATGGATTGACCGCCGGGAAGCGCCACCCGCACTCGCATGTGGTCGCCATGGAAGGCGCTTTCGGACACCGTTCCATTGAGGCGGTTATGTCCGTCGGCGACTGGCGATACCGATTCCGGCCGGGTGACGAAGACGCCCGGCCCGCCAACGGCAAGCCCTGTGCCCGCGCGGGCCAGAAGCATCTGCCCGCCTGCCAACCGGAATTCTGCCATGCCGTCCTTCAGCGCGACCACCGTGCCCTCGAGCATATTGGTCTCGCCGAGGAAGCCGGCAACGAAACGATTGCTGGGTCGGGTATAGATTTCGGTTGGTGAGGTAATCTGCTGGATCTTGCCGTGGTGGAAAACGGCAACGCGGTCCGACATGGTCAGCGCCTCGTCCTGGTCATGCGTGACGTAGACGAAGGTGAGGCCGAGCTGGCGGTGGATGTTCTTGATTTCCATCTGCATCTGCTCGCGCAGCGCCTTGTCGAGCGCACCGAGCGGCTCGTCCATCAGAACCATGCGCGGGCGATAGACCAGTGCGCGCGCCAGCGCCACGCGCTGCTGCTGGCCGCCGGAAAGCTGGGCCGGATAGCGGTCGGCGAAATTCGACAGATGCACAAGCGCCAGCGCATCCGCCACTCGCCGCCGGCGCTCCCCCGCCTCGACCTTGCGCACACCGAGCGGGAAGGCGATGTTCTCGGCCACCGTCATATGCGGAAACAGCGCGTAGCTCTGGAACACCACACCCATGTCGCGCCGGTAGGGCGGCAGGCCTGTAATATCCTGGCCCTCGAAGGTGATGGTGCCGGCATCCGGCCATTCGAAGCCGGCAAGCATCATCAGCGTCGTCGTCTTGCCCGATCCACTGGGGCCGAGCAAGGTGAGAAACTCGCCCCTGGCGATATCGAGGTCGAGCCCGTCGACCACGATTGTCTTTCCGTCATATTGTTTGGTGACGGAGCGGAAAGAAACGATGGGAGCTTCCCCTCCCGTCTGGCGCTCCGGGCTGGTCATCGGCCGAGTTGCCCCTGCACCTCTTCGATGCCGCCCTTCACAGCGGCGACGATCACTTCGATATCACCGGGCGCGGCAATCAGCGGCGGCGAAAACACCAGCGTCGATCCCAAAGCCCGCAGCAGCACGCCGCGCGCCCGCACCGCATCGGAAACCCGCGCCGCCACGCCTGCCGTCGGAGCGAAAGGCCGCTTCTCCGCCTTGTCCTCGACGAATTCCACCGCCGCCATCAGGCCGACGCCGCGCACATCGCCGACAATGGGATAGTCGGCGAGCGCGCGAAGTCCGTCCTGAAGGATAGGAGCTTTGGCGCGCACCTGCCCGCAAATATCGATCTCGTCATAGATTTTCAGCGTCTCGTTGGCCACCGCCGCGCCGACCGGATGGCCGCCATAGGTATAACCATGGCCGAAGCCGCCGAGCTGCGCCGTCTGGTCGGCGACTGCCTGATAGACGCGGTCGTTGATCATCAGGGCGGAAATCGGGAAGTAAGCGGAGGACAGGCCCTTGGCGCAGGTCAGCATATCCGGCTCCAGCCCGTAGAGCAGCGAGCCCCAATAGGCGCCGGTGCGCCCGAAACCGCAGATCACCTCATCGGCGACGAACAGGATCTCGTATTGGCGCAAAATGCGCTGCACATGATCGAAATAGCCGCGCGGCGGCACCACGACTCCGCCGGTGCCCATGACCGGCTCGGCGAAGAAGGCGGAAATCGTCTCCGGCCCCTCGCGCAGGATCAGGGCCTCCAGCTCCTGGCCAAGGCGGGCGGAATACGCCTCCTCCGTCTCGCCGGGCGCCATGCCGCGATAGGTATCGGGGCAGGAGACATGCAGGAAGCCCGGCAGCGGCAGGCCCCAGCCATTATGCATGTTCGGCAGGCCGGTCAGGCTGGCCGAAGCGATGGTCGTACCGTGATAGGCGCGCTGGCGGCCGATGATCTTGCGCTTCTCCGGCTTGCCGATGGCCGCATGATAGAACCAGGACAGCTTGATCGCCGTATCGACCGCTTCCGAGCCCGAGGCCTGGAACATGACCTTGGACATCGGCGTGGGCGCGCGCGCGATCAGCGCCTCGGCCAGGTCGATCACCGGCTCGCTGGTGCGGTGGGCGAAGGTCTGGATATAGGGCAGCTTCAGCATCTGCGCATGGGCGACTTCGACCAGCCGGCTCTCGGAATAACCGAGGGAGGCGCACCACAGGCCGGCCATGCCATCGATCAGTTCGTTTCCGTCCGTATCGCTTATGCGAACGCCGTCACCCGATTGAACGATGGCCGGGCCAATCTGCTCATGCAGGCGAAAGTTCGTCTGGGGATGGGCGTGGAATTTGATATCGCGTCCCGAAGCGGAATTTGGAATAATCTGATTCATAGGGGTCTCTCGCGTCATTCGTTTCTTATTACAAAATAGCGTTTCGCATTACAAGACAAATTTTGTATAAGGAGCAAATGACGCATGCTATCTTGTGTGCCGGCCGCGAGAGCGCTAGCTCTTGGCTGAGCGGATGCAGGCGGAACGGGATGAACGGACGAGGAAACACGCGATGAATGAAAAAGGACGCCCGGACGGAGGCGTGAAATCCGTGCAGATGGCGTTCGACGTGCTGGAAGCCGTGGCGGCGGCGCCAGACGAGATCGGCGTCAGCGAACTCGCCGTGCTATTGGGCACGACGAAGGGCACGGTCTTCCGGCATCTGCAGACGCTCGCGGAACGGGGCTATATCGACCAGAATCCGGTCTCCTCCCGCTACAAGCTCGGCATGCGCTCCTATCTCATCGGGCAGGTCGCCGCTTCGCGCATCGAGCTGCTTTCCGCCTCGATCGAGGCGATCTCGGCACTGCGCGACGAGATTGGCGAGACTGTCGTGGTCTCGGCGCTGCGCGGCAGCAGCCTGGTGGTGATGAAGACGGTGTTCGGCAAATCGAACCTTGAAATCGGCGTGCGGCAGGGTAGCGAACTCATCCTGCACGGCACGGCGCAGGGCAAGATCGCGCTCGCCTTCAGCCGCAAGCCGCTGCTGCAGCAGATCCTGCGCAAGCCGCTGCTCGCCATGACCGACCAGACGCTGACCGAACCCGCAGCACTGGAGGCCGATATCGAGCGCGCCCGCCGGCAGGGCTATATCACCGCCGCCAATGAGGAAACTTTTGGCATCAATGCCATCGCCGCACCCGTTCTCGACGGCACCGGCGACCTTGCCGGCACCATCGCCATCGTCGGCTCGATCCAGAACATCAAGGCCGTGCCGGATGTGCCCCAGGTGCAGGCGCTGCTAAAGGCGAGCTTGCGGATTTCCTGGAACCTCGGCTTCGACAAGATGACCGTCAGCAGTCGCTGACGGGTCATTGTTCAGGCATCGAAGCCGAAAAGGGCAGCGGGATTATCGCGCAGGATGGCCCGCAGCAAGGCCTCGTCGCCCTCGCAGGTGCGGTACAAGAGGTCGAGGAGATCGCCGTCATTGGGCGGCGGCGTCTTCGACAAAGGATGCGGCCAGTCGCTCGCCCAGAGCACCCGGTCGGGCGCCGTCCGGATATAGGCGCGGGCGATTGCCGTGGCATCGGCCCAGGGCGGACCTTCCGCCGAGATCTTGTGGCCGTTGGAAAGCAACACCCAGACATTGCCCCGGCGCAAAAATTCACAGACCTTGGCCACCGTTGGGCCATCAACGCCCTCGCGGCTATCCGGCCGACCCATATGGTCGATGACGACCGGCAGCGCCAGATTTTCGTAAAGCGCGGCGCTGTCGAGAATGCCGGCCTGCCTCGGCTGGATCTTGATGTACCAGCCGAGTTCCGCGGCCCGCGCGACGGCGCGGGCGAAAGCGGCCTCATCGGGCAGCAGGTTCACCGATCCGAGAAAATTGAAGCGCGCGCCGCGTACGCCGGCGGCATCCAGCCGGGCGATGGTGCGGTCGTCGAGCTCGTTCAGCGATGCGCCGATGGTGCAGCCGCGATAGTTCGGGCCGGCGATAGCAAGCGCATCGAGAAGGGCACTGTTATCCGTGCCGTATGTCGTCGCCTGCACGATGACGCCGCGTTCGATGCCGAGGGCGGCATGCATGTGCAGCGCCTCCGATATCGTCGCCTGCGGCATCTGGTAGGCGGCGCCCGGCCGCACGGGATAGGTTTCCGGCGGCCCGAAAACATGGAACTGGCTGTCCGTCGCTCCGGCCGGTACGGAAAAGGCAGGTGCGCGCGGCGCGGGATCGAAAGGAAAATAATCGCTCATGAATGGGTTCCACGTTAAGAAAGCACGGCGACGAAGTCGCACTGGATTTCGAGCCGCCCTTCAAGCTCGGCTTGAAGGCTGTGGCGGGCGGGCCTCGCGGCCGCATCGGGAAACATCGCCAGCCATTCGCGGTTCAGCGCTTCCCGGCGGGAGCGGTCGCGCATCCAGACGGTGATCTTCAGGACGTCGTCTGTCGTCCCGCCCGCCGCTTCGATGATGCTGCGCAGGTGCGCGAACATGAAGCGGCATTGCGCCTCCAGCCCCTCGGCGACCTCGCCCGTTGCCGGATCAACACCGTTGATGATGCCCGACATCAGCAGATTGCCGATACGCGCGGCATTGGGAATGGGGTTCTTGTGCCGGAAGCCCGGGATATGGATGGAGACACGCGTCATGGAAACATTCCTCGCAAAAGCCCGAAGGCCAGGATGACGGCAAGGCAGGCGAGCACCGTCGCCCAGGCGCTTCCGACCACCGCCCAATGGCCGGCGACCGTCACCCCGGCCCGCCGGACGGCTGCAAGCGCCGCCTCGAACTCCGCCGCGCTTTCGAAAGCGAACCGATGCTCCCACCCCGCGACAATGAGATCGATCGTCAGCGCGGAACGGTCGATGACGCAGCCGGTGGCAGCGGTGATACACGCCAGGAATTCGGTATCATTGGCCTTGGCAAGATGGTGAACGGGGGCGAGTGGAGAGACGAGGTACTGATATTCCATGGCCTCCCCCTGTCCCGCCCGTTTGTCAGGCGCCGATCTGGCTGACGAATTTATGCGCCAGATAGGCTTCGAGCCCCTCGCTGCCGCCTTCGCTGCCATGGCCGCTGTCCTTGACGCCGCCGAACGGCGTTTCCGATGCGGCAAGGCCAAAGTGATTGACCGAGACCATGCCGGACTCGATTTCATCGACCAGCCGGGCCGCATTGGCGCTGGAGCGCGTGAAGGCATAGGCGCCGAGCCCGACCGGCAACCGATTGGCTTCCGAAAGCGCCGCATCGAGGCCGTCGAACCGGTTGACGACGGCGACCGGGCCGAAGGGCTCCTCGTTCATCACCCGCGCGGCAAGCGGCACATCGGCCAGCACCGTGGGCGCATAGAAATAACCCTGGTTGCCGATGCGCCGGCCGCCGGTGACGAGCCGCGCGCCCTTTTCCACCGCATCCTGCACCAGCCCGTCAATGGCATCGACACGCCTGGAATGGGCGAGCGGACCCATCTGCGTGCCCGCCGCAGCGCCGTCGCCGACACTGAGCCCCTCGGCAATCGCGGCGAAACGCGCTAGGAAGTCGTCATGGACGGCGTCATCGACGAGATAGCGCGTCGGCGAGGTGCAGATCTGGCCGGCATTGCGGAATTTCGTTCCGGCGCCGAGGGCAGACACCGCCGCCACGTCGACATCGCCGCAGACGATGAACGGCGCATGGCCGCCAAGCTCCAGCGTCGTGCGCTTGAGATGCTGCCCGGCCAGCGCCGCCAACTGCCGCCCGACCGCGACCGAGCCTGTGAAGGAAATCTTGCGGATGACCGGCGAGGGGATGAGATGGCCGGAGATCTCGGCCGGCACGCCGAAGACGAGATTGACGACGCCGGCCGGCACGCCCGCTTCCTCGAAACATTTGACCAGTTCGATGGCGCAGCTCGGCGTTTCCTCCGGCGCCTTGGCGATGATCGTGCAGCCGGCGGCAAGCGCTGCCGCGATCTTGCGCACCAGCTGCCCGCAGGGGAAATTCCACGGGCTGAAGGCGGCGACGGGGCCGACCGGCTCGGCAATGGTCATCTGCCGCGCGCCTGATATGCGCGAGGGAATGACCCGGCCATAGGCGCGGCGGGCCTCCTGCGCATACCAGTCGATGAAATCCGCCGTGGCGCCCGCTTCCATGCGCGCCTCGGCCAGCGGCTTGCCCTGCTCGCGGGTAATCGCCGTCGCGATGGTTTCGGCGCGCTCGCGCACCAGCCCGGCGGCTCGGGTCAGGATCTGATAGCGCTCATAGGCCGTTGTCCGGCGCCAGCCGGCAAAGCTGCGCTCGGCGGCGGCAAGCGCCCGGTCGAGATCGGCCGCTTCGGCAAACGCGACCTCGCTGATCTGCTGGCCCGTCGCCGGGTTGACGATCTTGCCGCGGCGCGTGCCGCTGCCGGCGCTCCAAGCGCCGTCGATGAACAGGGAAGCCGTCATGTCGTGTCCTCGTTATGCGTATTCGGGGCGGGCTGGGGTGAAGACGTCGAGGTTGAAGGCCGGCTCGTCGCCGACCACCTCGACATAATGGGTGACGCCGCCGGGTATCTGGGCGACGCCGCCGGCCCCCAGCCGCACCACCTCGTCGCCGATGTGGAAATCGACGAGACCGGAGATGATGTAGACGATCTGCTCATGCGGATGCGAATGCGGCCGCGTCTCATGGCCGGGCCAGAGCCGATGCAGCGCAAGCGTCGCGCCGGCGCCCGAAAATGCCTTGCGCTCGATGCCCGGCCGCACCGGCGTCCAGTCCATCGCGTCCCAATCGACCTTGTGAATGCTCATGCCTGCCTCCGTTATTCAGGTGAAACGGCTTCCGCCACACGCTTCACCCGCCGCGCTTCAGCAAGGAGAAAGCTCTGGTCCGAGCCGCAGATGAAGAAACTGATCCCCTGCCGCCGATAGGCGGCGATGGCCTCCGGCGCGCCGACGAAGATGCCGACCGTGCGTCCATGCCGGCGTCCGGCCTCGGCCACGGTTTCGATGGCCCGCGCCAGGCGTGGATCGTCCGGCGCGCAGCCGATCGACAGCGCCAGATCGGCCGGGCCGATGAACAGCACATCGATCCCGTCGATGGCCGCGATGGCATCGATGCGCTCCACCGCCTCGGCATCCTCGATCTGCACGACCACCAGCCGCTCTGCATCCGCCCGCTCCCGATAGAGGGCCGGAACCTCCGTGCCGTAACCGCCGGCTCGCACCGAGGGCGAAAAGCCCCGCTGGCCCCGGCGGAAATCGGCGGCATCGAGCACGGCCAGCGCATCCTCCGGCCGGCGCACATGCGGCACGACGACACCGCGCGCGCCGATATCCAGCACCGATGCAATCGCAGAAGGCTCGTTGCGCGCCACGCGCACCAGCAGCGGCCAGCCGCCGGCGCAGGCGACCATGCGGTCAATATCCGTCACCGTCACCGGCGCGTGCTCACTATCGGCCACCGCAAAATCGAGGCCGGCGCGCGACAGGATTTCCACCGAATGGAAGGCAGGCGTCTTGAGAAACGTCCCGATGAGAACATCTCCCGCCCGCACCCGCGCCGCGAAACCGGGCTCACTCATGCCGCATCCCCGATGAAATCGGCAGCATTGGTGGCGACCATCTTGCGGATGTCCGCCTTGTCGTAGCCGAGATCGAGCAACAGGTTGATCATCTGCCGGAAGCCCTCGACGGGTGTCGGATTGTTCTTCTGCCCGAGATCGGAGCCGAAGAAGGTGTTGTCGACGCCGGCGGCGGTGATGACCTTCTTGAGGTGCTCGTGGTCGAAGAGATAGAAGGTCGAGGGGATGAACATGCAGATCGAATGCTCGATCTTGACGCCCATGCGCGCCAGTTGCGCCACGTTCTCGAAGGAACCGTCATTCACATAGGTCGGGTGGTTGAGGAACATGCGCTTGACGCCGCGCGCCTTCGCTTCCTCGTAGAACGGCCAGAGCTCGTCGATATGGTGATGGCCGCCGGAGACGGCGGCATCGGCCTGCGCCACCAGATCGAGGATCAGCTTCACCTCGTCCAGCACCGCGCCCTTGTCGTCCACCAGCCGGCAGCCGACCGGCGCCACGGTCTTCTTGCTGTTGACCGGGAACTTGTTCTTGAAATCGGCGTCCTTCTTGTCGTGGTCGAGATGGTTCTGCGCATGCGCGGTCGCCATCCAGACGATACGAGCCCCCTGCTTCAGCGCATAATCGACAGCGCTTGGATTGAGCCCGCCGAGCGGATTGTTGAGCACGACGGCGCCGAGCGTCGTCACCGGGCTCGGGAAATGCTTGTTGATCAGATGGGCGATCGGCATCGTCGGGTAATAGTGGTCCTTGAGCAGGACGGTCGCCATGCCGGCCTCGGCCGCCTGCGCCACCACCTCGATGTGATCGACGATCCGTGGCATCAATGACGGGCCGCTATGGACGTGGAGATCGACCGCGCCCTTCATCAGTTCGGAAATCTCTGCCTCGCGCTGTGCGTCGATGGGTTCGCTCATCTTGTCTCCTCCTGCCGGCCCCTCAGGCCGGAACGAAATTGCGCCAGTGCTCGCCGATCAGCGGCATCTCGGCAAAACTCTTGCGGCGATCCGCGCTGATGCCGACCGCCTGCGTGGCCGTCAGGCCTTTTTCGGCGAGCCAGTTGTCGAGATCGGCAAGGCTCCGAGTGATCACCTCATAGCCCCGCAGCATCACCGCCGAGGCCATGCCGACCGCCGAGGCGCCGGACAGCAGCATGCGGGCGATATCGAGCCCGCTCTGCGCCCCGTTGATGCCGACCAGCGAGGCTTCAGGCCCGACCCGCGCCCGCGTCAGCGCCAGCCATTGGCAGGTCAGCGGCAGATTCCAGTAGCCGCCGACGGCAAGGCTCGTTCCGAGGAACGGATCGAGCGTTTCGATATCCGGGACGAATCCCAGCAGCCGGCCGGCCATGACGACATTGTCGGCGCCGCTGTCGAACGCCGCTTCGGCCAGTTCCGGCACACGCTCGCTTTGCCCTGTCAGCTTGATGCCGAGCGGGATGGAAACCGTTGCCCGGATGCGGGCGACGATCTCGCGCACCCGCTCCGGCAGGAGTTCGGTGGAAACCGCGCCCTTGACCGCCTGGCTCGCATAGGGCGTGCCGATATTGAATTCGAGCGCTCGCAGGCCCGCCTGCTCGACCTGTCGCGCAAGACCTTCCGCCTGATCGAGATCGGCAAGGATGAGGCTGGCGATCAGCAGGCAATCATGTTCTCGCGCAATCCGATCCAGCACTATCACCTGGGAAAGCCATTGATCGAAGGATTGCGGCGCCAGCCCCGAGCGGCTTGCCAGCGTTACGTCCGCTGGCGCATCCGCGCCCCAGACGGCCGGCCGCCAGTCCGGCCCGAAGGCCATGTATTCCGCCCGCAGCAACTGATCCTTGGCCGCCTGCGACTCATTGGTCGATTTCATCACGACGGCACCCGCGCCGGCGCGGATGGCGCGCTCGACGCCGGAGGCATCGATCATGTGCTCGCCGGCCGCGGCGATCAGCGGGTTCTTCAGTTCCAGCCCGCCGACGCGGCATTGCAAACGATCCATGGCGACCTCCATTCGTTTCATTTTACAAAACATCGTTTTACTTTGCAATACGAAAAACCGAGCGATCATGCCGTCATCAAGCGATGGGTATAAGGAAGGCACACCTCAACGACCGCCATGGCACGACAAGGCGCCGACGCGCTGTTGAGCGATATCATCGGGATTTCGGGTAGATATCGGACTCTACGGGCTCGCTTGCCACCAGCGTTGCGCTCGAATGCAATAAGGAAAATCGCGTGATCGTGGTGCTTGCAGGCCAAGCCGTCCTCGATCCAGAATACGCCACCGCGATGCATGGCGCATCGCGGCAGGTGAGATCATTTCCGGTTCATGAGGCTTTCTCAGATTTCCAAGCGGATCGGCGCCCGATGCTAGAGCAGTGTCCGGCGGCGGGGATGCCCGGCCTCGCGGAGACACTCACGGCGTTGCCGTCTTATGCTCATTGTCAACGATGTCTATGATCGAGCCTGACGAGAGCGGATTTCGACCGGTAAGAAGTCCATTTCGTATTATTGCAAAAATTGCAATTAAATCGGAATTATTCATGCAATTGTTCCCGCTGAATTTCAGCGGCATCTTCCGTTCAGAGGCGATGCAGTGCCGGTCGAAACCCTGTCGGCGACATCGCATGCCACTATCGTAAAGCGTTCATCAACAACCCAATCAAAGGAATATGACGATGACATATGTAACCACCAAGGACGGCGTTGACATCTTCTACAAGGACTGGGGGCGCAAGGACGCGCAGCCGATCGTCTTCCATCACGGCTGGCCGCTGTCCTCGGACGATTGGGATGCGCAGATGCTGTTCTTCGTTTCCAAGGGCTATCGCGTCGTCGCTCATGACCGCCGCGGCCATGGCCGTTCGACGCAGGTCGCCGAGGGGCATGACATGGATCATTATGCCGCCGACGCCTTTGCGGTTGTCGAAGCGCTGGATCTGAAGAATGCTGTCCATATCGGACACTCGACCGGCGGTGGCGAAGTTGCCCGCTATGTCGCGAAATACGGTCAGCCGGCCGGCCGCGTTGCCAAGGCCGTTCTCGTTTCCGCCGTTCCGCCGCTGATGTTGAAGACCGCCGCAAACCCCGAAGGCCTGCCGCTGGAGGTCTTCGACGGCTTTCGCGCCGCTCTCGCCGCCAACCGGGCGCAGTTCTTCCGCGATGTGCCCGCCGGCCCGTTCTACGGCTTTAATCGTGACGGCGCCAACGTTCAGGAAGGCGTCATCCAGAATTGGTGGCGTCAGGGCATGATGGGCGGCGCAAAGGCGCATTACGACGGCATCAAGGCCTTTTCGGAGACCGACCAGACCGAAGACCTGAAGGCAATCACCGTCCCGACGCTGGTCCTGCATGGCGAAGACGACCAGATCGTTCCGATTGCCGACTCGGCGCACAAGTCTTCCAAGATCCTCAAGAACGGTTCGCTGAAGACCTATCCCGGTTTCTCGCATGGCATGCTGACCATCAATGCCGACGTCCTGAATGCCGATCTGCTGGCCTTCGTCCAAGCCTGATGGAGAGAAGGTGGCCGTGGCAAACCTGCTGCGGCCACTTCAGCGTTTTGTCAATCGAGCGTCTCCATATGCGCGGCGGCAGGCTCTGGCAGGGCGGATAACAGAGCGTCAGCCAGAGGTCCGGCATCAGTTCGTTCGGATGACGAGGGCATCCGACAACGAGATCTCGAAGCTCATCTTCGGATAAAGCTCGCTGAATCCGGACAGGATAGGCGGAAGGGCTGCCTTGCCGAACCGGGCCGGCGCGCTGATGCGCAGGCGTCCCTGGTCTGACTTGTGCGCGTTTCTGATGTCCTTGCGCGCATTCTCAAGCGCCTCGACCGATGGCTGGATCTGTGCGGCAAACACCGCACCGTCCGCTGTCAGCGACACCTGGCGGGAGGTGCGCACGAACAGCTGCACCCGAGGTCATCTTTGTCGTGGTTCATCTCGATTGTTTCAAAATTTGCAATTCATTCGAGAGGAATATTGCAATATTCGGCTACGCGCAACCGGTGTAAATCTGTCTCCAACAAACCCATACGGCAGAAAGGCATGAGCCATGATCAAGGATATCAAGGGACTGCACCACATCACCTCGATGGCCTCGGATGCGCGAGATAACAACCGGTTCTTTACCGATACGCTCGGCCTGCGTCGGGTCAAGAAGACCGTGAATTTCGACGAACCCAGCGTGTATCATCTCTATTACGGCGACGAGCAGGGCACGCCTGGTACGGTCATGACCTATTTTCCCTTTCCGCATATGATGGCGGGAAGGGCCGGTGTCGGCGAGGTGGGGGAAACGCAGTTTTCGGTTCCGAAAGGCGCTTTGCCGTTCTGGAAGGATCGCCTGTCGGCTCAGGGCGTCGGCGGCATTGAGGCCGATACCGCTTTCGGCGCCAACCGGCTTCGCTTCAGCGGCCCCGACAGTGACGGTTTTGCTTTGGTCGAAACGGCGGACGACGCCCGCACGCCCTGGATCACGGACGGTATCTCCGACCAGGTCGCCATTCGCGGTTTTTCCGGCGCACGTTTCAATCTGCATGCCACGGAGGCGACCGAAGAGCTTCTCGGTTTCATGGGCTATGAGCGTTCCGACCGTGAAGGCGAGGTGAGCCGCTTTATCATGCCAGGCGGTAACGGCGCCGATACGATCGATCTCGTGCCGCGCCCGACCATGCCGATTGCCCGTCAGGGCGCAGGCTCCGTCCACCATATCGCCTTCGCGGTCGAGAATCGTGAAAAGCAGCTCGAAGTGCGCAAGGCCTTGATGGACACCGGTTATCAGGTGACTCCGGTCATCGACAGGGATTATTTCTGGGCGATCTATTTCCGGACGCCGGGCGGCATCCTGTTCGAGATCGCCACCAACGAACCGGGCTTCGATCGGGACGAGGATACCGCGCATCTCGGCGAAGCCCTGAAGCTACCCAGCCGGTACGAGCCCTATCGCAGCCGTATCGAAGAAAAACTTGCTCCGCTCTCGGCATAAGCAGGCCCTCATGCTGCCATCGTCTCCGGCCGTCAAAAGCCGGGGGCGATATCCCTGCAGGCGGACTTTATCGATTCACTGCGACGACGCGGTTTCGTCCGCTGCGCTTGGCTTCATAAAGCGCCTTGTCGGCTCGCAGAATGGCTGAGCCGAATGTCTCCGTCGCACGATCGGCAACCGTTGCCCCGATGCTGACGCTCAATTGCAGAGATTGCCCATCGATATCGAAGGGCGAACCGTCGATGGCCGCCCGCAATTTCTCCGCAATTTCTGCGGCAGTGTCTTGCTCCGATACCTCCAGCAATAGCGCGAACTCTTCGCCGCCAAGCCGTGCGAAACGGTCGCCGGGGCGCAGGGCATTCTCGCAGCGACGTGCGAATTCGATCAGCACCATATCGCCGGCGCGATGTCCGTAGGTGTCGTTGACCGATTTGAAATGGTCGATGTCCAGCATCAGGACGCCGAACAGACAGGGCTTGTCGGTCTCGGCGAAGGCCTCTTCCGCTTTCTTGAAAAAACGGCGGCGATTCAACGTCCCGGTCAGCGGGTCCGTATTGGCCAGCTGCTTGAGCTGCTCGGCATAGGCACGCTCCTTGGTAACGTCGATATAGAGATTGACGTTGAAATTGCCGATCGTTCGGTGGCGAAATTGAATGCGCCGTTCTATGCCACTGGCCGTCATGACATTGAGGTCGAACGGGGTCATTTCCCGATCTTCCCGGCGGGCTTCCTCGATCGAATTATGCCATTGGGAGCGGGCAAACTGCCGATATTCGGGATCGGGATAGGCGAGACGCCACCAGTCTTCAATACTGTCGATCTCGTCCTGCGTGTAGCCGAACAGCGCCTTGAAGGTCGAATTTGCAAACTGTATCTGATCGTCGATGCGAGCGATTTCAAAGCCGAACGGCAGCCAGTTCAGCATCGAGATCACGTTTTCCTGCCATCCTGCCAACGTGACGGACCCTTGCGGCGGCGCATCCATGAAGGTGAACAGGCGCAGGTGTTCGCCCTCGATGGCGACCTTGGTGACCTGGATCATGAGCATGCGTTCCTGCTCCTGCACCAGGGCGCGGATCAGGAAGGGTTCGCCGGGCCGGCCAACGGGCGCATTGCTCCAGATCTGCAAAAGCATCTGCGCCGCTTCTGTCCCGACCAGTTCCGACATCGGCTTATTGCCAAATCCGTCAAGGCCGAGGCCGAACATTTTGGCGGCACCGGCATTGGCCTGGCGCACATGAAGCGTGGCCTTTTCGACAAGCATCATTGGCGCGCCGACGCAGCCCATCCAGAAGTCCAGTTCCGCCTGCGATCTGCCGACGCTTGTCTCATCGGAAACCGCGTCTTGAACGTCACGAATAGTGTTCTTGCCCATGCCATAGGTACCGGTCGAGAGCGTGCTTGACGCACAAGGATTCTTGGGAAGCTACGCCTTCAACGTCAATGGCCGTTTAACGCGATTGGAAAATATTGGTCCAAGCAGACGTTTTCTATTTCAAGGGAAGCTTTCGATGGCCAATCGGCGTGCGAACGGTCGAATTTTATTTTAAATCGACGTATAGTATCTCGTTGATGTTTTTGGGCTTATGGGAATTGGCGCGGCTTGCGCGCGATTTTCTTCAAGGCGGGTGTGTGCCTTTGCTGAAACGGGATACGTGTCTTTCTCGCTGTTCAAATTTACTGGTAAGAAAAAGGCCTCTGCGCCGTTGCCGTGATTTTGCCTCCGGCAGAGAAGAGTGAGGTCAGATATGACATTGGGAGAACTTATCGATCGGCTCCGTGCCAGTCTGGCCGATGAGTCCGTCGGCATCCGTCGGAGCTGGGAAGATATGTTCCGATACACGCTCAAGCACTATCCCACGGACACTCCGGTATCGGCCTTCGATCTCGATATCCTGTCCAGCCGAATGATCGCCTCCGGCATGAACCCGCCCATCGTTGCTGGATATGTAAGGCGCTGGCGCGAAGTGCTCGTGCGGCCCCGCTGAAACTCTTTGGCTAGAGGGGCGGCAAAAACGCGATCTCCGAGGATATCGACGAACAATCACATGTCTTCGATCGATGGTGGTCGCGGCTTATGTCCCGCGATAAAAGCTGAGTCAGGCCAAAATTTATTCGGAAGACAATATGCTTCACGGCCCGATACAGCCAGCTGCTCGGAGAAATATAAAGCAAAATGCTCGGCGACGATGTGTTGGCAATGTCACCGTTACATCGTCGCCGAATATTGTGTCGCAAAGCGACAAACGGTCTGTCACCTCAAGGATGAAGTCCGTTTTGGCAAGGCGCACCCGGAAATCGAACGCTGAACCAGGGATGGCTGGGACAGCGGCCTATTTCCAAAGCACCGGCCTCATCAGATCGAACGAACGTTTTCCGCCTTCGACTTGCCGGTCTTGCGATCCTGGCCGATGTCGTAGCTAACCTTCGTGCCATCCTTCAGCGGTGCACCCTGCACTGCCGAGACGTGTACGAATACATCCTGGCCGCCGTTGTCCGGCGTGATGAAACCAAAACCCTTGTCCTGATTGAAGAACTTAACAGTACCTGTCGCCATATTATCCTCGAAGCGTAAGCGGCGTTGTCGCCGTCGGCGGAGAATATTCATCGCGCCCCGACTCTGCAACCGTGCATGTGCTTTCAATAGGCCGAATGGGCATAAAAACTTGCCGACCGGCAATGCAATTCGGTTCAAGCTGCGAAATTGGGTTCGATTTTCGGCTGCGGGGTCGGACGGAAATGATCAGGACATATGGTTCTTTGTGTTGTGCATGTGGGGCATGATGGCACGAATCCATCGACAGACCAGGCGTGCTGGTTCAACAAGACAAAGGAGAAGCCATGAGCCGGAAGATTTGGAGCAAGCGATCGCTTGCCGCTCAGGCAATGGGCAAGATCGATGCGCAAACCAGGGCCGTGGTGCCGCCGATCCATGTTGCGACGACCTTTATCCGTTATGAGGACAACGGCTATTCTTCCGGTTTCTCGTATGGCAGGCCTGACAACGAGACGACCCGGGAAGCCGAAAACATGCTGGCCATGCTCGAGGAGGCACGGGCCGGAGCGTTGCTTTTCGCATCCGGCATGGCGGCGGCGACCGCGGTGTTTCATGCTCTGTCTCCCGGCGATCATGTCGTCGCCTCTAAGGTGATGTATTGGGCTCTGCGGGCCTGGCTGCTGACGGAAGCGACGCGCTGGGGCCTGCGGGTGGATTTTGCCGAAACGGACGATCTTGCGAAGCTCAAGGAGGCGGTGAAGCCGGGCGTGACCAAACTGGTCTGGATTGAAACGCCTTCGAACCCGCTCTGGACGATCACCGATATCGCCGCAGCGGCGGAAATCGCCCGTGCGGCAGGGGCAAAGCTTGCGGTCGATTCCACTTGCGCCTCGCCAATTCATACCCGCCCGCTCGACCTTGGCGCCGATATCGTCATGCATGCCGCGACGAAGGTGTTGAACGGCCATTCCGACGTTGTCGCCGGCGCTCTTTGCGCGCGTGAAGATGACGCGTTCTGGAATCGCATTAAAAATGTGCGCAGAAGCCAGGGCGGCATTCTCGGCCCCTTCGAAGCCTATCTATTGATGCGCGGGATGCGCACGCTGCATATTCGGCAGGAGCGGCAGTCGGCTTCCGCGATGGCGCTTGCCGAACGTCTCTCCTCTCATCCGCTTGTCGCGCGGGTTCTTTATCCCGGTCTCGCGCAACATCCTGGCCACGATATCGCGGCCCGCCAGATGGATGGCGGATTCGGCTACATGCTTTCGATTCAGGTTACCGGTGGGGAAGCCGCGGCCATCAGGACGGCGGCGGCGGTCGAACTCTACAAGCGCGCCACATCGCTTGGCGGCGTCGAGAGCCTGATCGAGCATCGGGCTTCCATAGAGGGCGTTGGCTCGCCTTGTCCGCCGGACCTGTTGAGGCTGTCGACGGGCATCGAGGATATCGACGATCTCTACGCCGATCTGGACAATGCCTTGCGCGCCGGCCACGCGTCTGCCTGACGAGGCGCAGTCGCTTTTGACGATCCCGAATTCAATGCTGCGCGTGCGCATCTTTATGCGCGTGCCGCTGCCGGTCTGCTCCATTTTCCTTCGCAGACACTTTAAATTACTGTTTCCTTAAACTTTTACGCAACTTTTTATATGAATATTCGAGCAGCCGAGTGCCGGTGTTGGAAAGGCGGGGAGTTGGTGTCGATGGCTGACATATCGCGTGATTTTTCGTCCGGGAGCCAACCGGGTATCGCATCCATACTCCGTCGCCCGTCGCATCGGCAAACACGCGCCTCCGCTCGGTTCGCCTATCTTCAGGAGTTGTTCGACAAATCGTTCAAGGCCGCGCGCGTGGGCATTTGGGAATGTCGTCTTCCTGAGGAAACGTTGACGTGGACGGATACGGTTTATGAACTGTTCGATCTCGTCCCTCAATCGCCGCTGAATCGCGCCGAAATCGTCGCGCTGTACACGCCGGAATCGAGGGTGAAGCTATCCGAATGTCGAAGTGCGGCGATCCGGGACGGAGAGGGGTTCACATTGGATGCCGAGATCGTGACCGCCAAGGGGAATCGGCGGTGGATCAGGATCACAGCGATCGTCGAACGCGCCGATGGCGAGCCGTTTCGCATCTTTGGCATGAAACAGGATATCACTGCAGAGAAGATTTCGCTCGACCATATCCGGCGCCTGACGGAAATCGACGCGCTGACCGGACTTGCCTCGCGTGCGAAGTTCGAGGCAGTTCTGGCAGAGGCCTGCACCAGACCGGAAATCGCCACGACGGGATTGCTGCTGATCGACCTCGATGGTTTCAAGGCGATCAACGATACGTTGGGTCACCAAGCCGGTGACCAATGCTTGAAACATGTGGGGGAACGAATCGTTGCCGCCGTTCCGGATGCTGAACTCGTCGCGCGAATAGGCGGCGACGAGTTTGCCGTCATCCAAACGTGCACGTCGGTTCAAAATTTACGTGATGTCTGCGAGCGCGTTGTCGATGGCCTGGCGTTTCGGATGGGCCCTTTGGCGAACGCGCTCGCGATAACCGCGTCTGTCGGCGGAACGCTCATCGTCGGCGGCACGAAACCGAAGGACGTGTTTGCCTGCGCCGACGCTGCCCTTTATGCCGTAAAGGCGGAAGGTAAGAACGGCGCAAAACTGTTTTCTGTTTAAAGCGCCATAGATGGCTGGCCTGATTGCCCTGCAGAGGTTTTCGGCCCGTCCGCTCATGTCGCCACGCGTATGGAGCAGGGCAGCCGCTTCATCGTCGCCCCGAGCTTCATTACCGTCGCGCCGGCACGATGTCATGTCAGACCGCAGGTCTCAATTGCCTCGAGGCGATGCAATTTTTCGGCGAAGCTTCGGGGCATTCGGGTCGGCTAAACCTTCGTTAACCATGCGATCTCCCGTTCAGGAACTCTTGCGATTTCCATGAATTGTTCAGGCGAACAGGAGGTGAATGCGATGAATGAACGGTTCGATGAGCTTTATATGCGGCGCGGCGAACACCAAGAGATCGTCGCCTATTACAAACGTCTTGTGGTCAGCCTCTACCAGAAGCTGCGGGCGCAGCAAGATGACAGCCCCACACCTGTGGCCGAACCCGAGCCGCATCAGGCGCTTTGCGACGTGCAGTCTTCGCCGCCCACGAAAACATCTCCGCTCGCTTCCAACGTCCTGATTGTCGACTTTCGGCAGAGGCGGCCTTTGAGATAAAGGCTCGACAAGCGTCGCCGGAAAAAGGCGACGCGAAATATTTCAATTTTCCAGAGCAGATAATTCCCTGTCGCATCGCTTGCCAAAGCGGTGCGTTTTCGTGTTGTGCGGAGCGCAGGCGCTGCCGGTCGCGTCCGTTTGTGCAGCAATACACTGCTGCCGTGTCCTTCTCGTATTCTTCAATCAATATGCGATATTGACAAATCGTAATGATTATTGTCATTTACATTTATCGATAACAAGATATCGCATAGCGATAACAGGTAGCAGATGTACGACCCCCTGGTTCACCCGTTTCCCGATCGAAAGCAGCCCGATCCGGATTCCTACTGGCTGAAGGTCAGTGAAAACGCGCCCGATGACGACGGCGCGATTGCGGGGGATATGAGTGTCGATGTCGCCATCATCGGCGGCGGCTATACCGGCCTGTCGGCGGCGCTGTCGCTGGCGCGCGATCATGGCATCAAGGCGATCGTCCTGGAGGCGCGTTCCTCTGCTTGGGGATGTAGCGGGCGCAACGGAAGTTTCGCGCGCATTTCCGGTGGCCGCGTGCCCTGGTCTAGCCTGGTAAAAACCTATGGAAGCGATGTCGCCCGCGCCTATTTTCAGGAATTGAAGCAGGGTCTGGATACGGTACGCGAGCTGATTGCAACCGGAGATATTGCCTGCGACAAGCAGCCCGACGGTGTCTACAAGGTCGCGACTTTCGCCAATCATGCACAGGCGTTGCAGCGGGAGGAAAAGCTCTACAACGACGTTCTCCGCTACCCGGCTCGCTACGTAGATGCCGGCGGCCTGCGCGGCGTTCATGAAGGGCCGGAAAGCCATGGCGGGCTCTATCTGCCAGACGGGTTTTCGTTGAATCCCCTGAAGCTGGCCCGCGGTCTCCACCGGATGGCGCGCAGCCATGGTGCGCGTATTTTTACGAATTCGCCCGTCACCGATTGGAAGACGCAGGGCGATACGCATCGGCTCGTCACGCCGAACGGCACGGTTTCGGTAAAGCGCGTCATCGTCGCCACCAATGGCTATACGTCTTCGCAGCTGCATGCGCGTCTTTCCGCGCGCGTCCTGCCAGTGCATTCGCAGATCATCGTCACCGCTCCGATGAGCGACGCGCAGGTGAAGGCGAGCCTTCCCTCAGGCGACTGTATGTTCGATACGCGCGGACTGCTCTTCTATTACCGCAGGCTTCCGGACAACCGCATGCTGTTTGGCGGGCGAAGCGCTATTTCCGGTGCCGATGCAGCCGCGCCGCGCCATCGGCAATATCTCTACGATGCCATGACGCGCAAGTTTCCGGCGCTTGCCGGCATCGGCATCGAGCATTGGTGGGGCGGCTGGGTGGCGGTCACCCAGAATTCCCTGCCGTTCTGCTATCAGGTTCCAGGCCT
The DNA here is from genome assembly GCA_945952045.1 of uncultured Rhizobium sp. Classification (GTDB taxonomy): domain Bacteria; phylum Pseudomonadota; class Alphaproteobacteria; order Rhizobiales; family Rhizobiaceae; genus Metarhizobium. Next base: position 22,990 of record CAMFHE010000010.1, on the reverse strand, counting down.
CGGCAACGTGTTCACGGCCGGTGGCTATGCGGGAAGCGGCGTTTCCTTCTCCATCCATCTCGGCACAAAGCTGGCGATGATGGCGGCGGGCCAGCGTTTCGAGACCGGCGCATCGTTCCTGACGCGCGAGCCGACGCGTTATCCGTTGTCGCAATTCCTGCGGTTGGGACAATGGATGGCCTATCGTTGGCTGCACGCCAAGGATGCGCGTGAAGCGCGCAAGGCGGGCTGAATCATGGCTAAGAACCGTCCCGCCGAAACACCATCCCGTTCGATCCGTTTCGAGGCAGCCCGGCTGCAGGCAAATCCCGTTGCCGGCGTGACAGAAGAGGGAGGAGTGCTATGACTGCGCTTCCCTCCAACCTGCTGCGATCGGGTACAATGACAGAAGCCGAAGACTCGCCTCTTTACGTCACCGCTCTTGCCAAGGGCTTATCTGTGCTCACCGCGTTCGGCCCGTCGCGGCCGGCGATGAACCTCCTCGAACTGGCCGATGCCACCGGGCTGAACAAGAGCACCATTCAACGCTCCGTGTTCACGTTGGAGGCGATGGGCTATCTCGCGCGCGATATCGGTTCCAAGCGCTACCGCCTGACGGTCAAGTCGCTGGAGATGGGCACCGGATATCTCCAGACGGCGGAGCTGATCGAAAGGGCCAACCCTTTCATCCAGCAGTTGAACCGCCAGACCGGTGAAAGCTGCAACCTGCTCGAGCCCTGGGGCACGGACATGGTTTATGTGGCGCGCTTTACCAGCCACAAGGAAATGCCGATCCATGTCCCGATCGGCCAGCGCCTGCCGATGTACTGTACGGCGGCTGGCCGCGCCTATCTTTCGGCCCTGCCGGTTGCCGACGCCGCGTCCTACATCGAGCGCTCCAACCGCGTCGCCTACACGGCCCATACCGTGACGGATACAGGCGAACTGCTGACGCTGCTCAGGCAGGCGCATACAGACGGTTTCTCGCTGATCACCGAGGAAATCTATGTCGGCGACATCGCCATCGGCGCCTGTGTCGTCAATGCCGACGGGCAGCCGCTGGCTGCGATCAATGTTTCCGTGCCGTTCAGTCGCTGGCGCCCGGAGCAGGTTCTTTCCGAACTCGCTCCGCAGCTGGTGAACACGGCGCGGGCGGTTTCCAGCGCTGCGAAAGGGCTGAAGCCGGCGGCGCGGTAAACAATCACCAAACCTAGTTCCTGCATTCAAGGAGTAAGAATGTCGATCCAACGCTTTGAACCCAATGGCAAACGCCTGAGCCATGTCCTTGTTCACAACGGCATCGCCTATGTCACGGGGCAGGTTCCCGCAGATCGCACGCAGGATGTTTCCGGGCAGACAGCCCAGGTCCTGTCGCGCATCGACGAGCTTCTGCAAAAAGCCGGAACCGACAAGTCGAAGATCCTGTTCGCTCAGGTTTGGCTGAAGCATGCCGTCAAGGATTTCGCGGCGATGAATGCGATCTGGGACGACTGGATTCCGGAGACGGCCTTGCCCGCCCGGGCAACCGTCGAGGCAAACCTGGCCGCCGAAAACATCCTCGTCGAGATCGCGGTTCAGGCAGCCGTCGAGGCTTGAGACATCAATACAATCGACCAATTCCAAAACACCAAGGATGGGGAACGAACATGCGCAAGACTTTTACAATCGCGGCGATGGCGACGCTTTTCGCCGGCACGGCGGCTCTGGCCGGGGAAACCAATCTGACGATTTCGAGCTATGGCGGCGTCTATCAGGAAGCCCAGTCGAAATCCTATTTCCAGCCATTCATGGCGAAAAATCCGGACATCAAGATCGTCGAGGACAGCTCGTCCAGCAATGCCAAGCTCAAGGCCATGGTCGAGACCGGCAATGTGACGCTTGACCTGCTTCTGACCGACGACAGCTTCGGACTCGATGCGGATGCGCAATGGCTGGAGCCGATCGATTACGGAATCGTCGACAAGTCGAAGTTCATCGAGGGCGCTGCCGGAACCTACCGTGTCGCTTCGGATATCGAGGGAACGGTTCTCGCCTACAATGCCGGTGAATTCGGCGGCGAAGCGCCGAAAGGTTTTGCCGATTTCTTCAACACCGAGAAATTCCCGGGCTCGCGCGCCGTCTGGAAATATGCCGCATCCGGCATCTTCGAGGCCGCTCTGATCGCCGACGGCGTCAAGCCGCAGGATCTCTATCCGATCGATGTCGAGCGCGCGCTCAAGAAGCTCGACACCATCAAGGCCGATCTCGTCTGGTGGGAAAGCGGCTCACAGTCCGAGCAGCTGCTTTCCAGCGGTGAAGCGAGCATGGCGATGGTCTGGGTCGGCCGCGCGGTGAACGTTGCCGAAAAGGGCATCAAGATCGACTGGACCAACTGGACCTCGCAAACCGGCTACTGGGTCGTTCCGAAGGGCACGAAGAACAAGGAAGCGGCGATGAAGGCGATCAGCTTCTTCACCGAACCGGCGCAGCAGATCGAGTTCACCAAGTACATGCCGTATGGCCCCTCCAACAAGAATGCCGTGACGGCCGTCGACGCCAAGTTCACGGGCAGCCTGCCGACCGATCACCTCGATACCCGTGTCCTGATGGATGCCGACTGGTGGGCGAAGAATGGCGCCAAGGTCGATCTGCGCTTCCAGGAATGGCTTCTGCAGTAAGGTTTTTCAGCAAGCGATCCGCCCGGGTTATCCGGGCGGGTCCTTCTCAACATCCTGGTCGGAAATATCATGTCCGTCTCAACAACTGATCGCAGCGCGCCGGCAAATGCCGGGAGAGCGCAGGGTTTCAGGCTGCCGCCGGCCTTCTGGCTGATCGCGCCCGCCGTCCTGTTTCTCGCGCTTTTCTTCGTGTTCCCGTTGCTCAAGCTCGTTGCGATCTCGCTTCCGGGCGGCAGTCTGGAATACTATGTCCAGATTTTCACCACGCCGGTCTTTCTGCGCGTTATCGGCGAAACGTTCCGGGTGTCGCTGATCGTCACCGTGGTCACGGTCGCCGTTGCCTATCCTTACGCTTATGCAATGGCGCATGGCGGCCGCGCGGTGCAGCTTGCGCTCACCGTCGCCTTGCTCATTCCCTTCTGGGTGAGCCTGTTGTTGCGGAGTTTTTCGTGGATCGTCCTGCTGCAAAACAGCGGATTGATCAACGATTTCCTGATCGCGACCGGGATCATCGACAAGCCGCTGCGCCTCATCCGCACACCCTTCGGCGTCACCATCGGCATGGTTCATATCCTTTTGCCCTATGCGGTTCTGCCGCTCTATACGGTCATGAAGAAGATCGACCTTCGGCTGATGGAGGCCTCCGCCATCTGCGGCGCGAGCTGGATCAAGGGTTTCATGCGCATTTATTTCCCCCTGTCGCTGCCGGGCGTCATGGCTTCCGCCATCCTCGCCTTCACGCTGGCGCTCGGCTTCTACATCACGCCGGCGCTGCTCGGCAGCCCGCGCGACATGATGATCGCGCAGATGATTGCCGGCCAGTTCAACGAACAGCTCAATTTCGGCCTCGGCGCGGCACTGGCTGCGGTTCTCATGGTGTTGACGGCCATCGCCTTCGGATTGTTCGGCGCGGTGCGCGCCGCATTTCAGATGCGCAACCCGCGCAACGCGGAGGCGTGAGATGGACAGGTTCAGACGTTTTCTCTTCTGGGCGATCGTTGGTCTGACGGCAGTGTTCCTGCTGCTGCCGACGCTGATCATCGTTCCCATGTCGTTCACGACGACCTCGACGCTCGAATTTCCGCCGGTTGGCTTCACCTTCGATTGGTATGGCAAAGTCATCGGCGCGCCGGACTGGCGTCAGGCGCTGACCAATAGCCTGATCGTCGCCTTCGCGGCGGCGACGCTGGCGACCGTGATCGGAACGGCGGCGGCGCTTGCGCTGCACACCTATCGGTTCCCCGGAAAAACGCTGGTGATGGGCCTGATTCTCAGCCCGATGGTAACGCCCGTCATCGTGCTTGCGGTCGGAATGTACATGGTGTTTTCGGGATGGGGGCTGGTCGCGACGCGACTGGGGCTGATCTTCGCCCATTCGGTTCTCGCAATTCCCTTTGTCGTCGTGTCCGTGCTGGCAAGTTCACGCATGGTGAACCCGTCGCTGGTGCCGGCGAGCCTCGGTCTTGGGGCCGGGCGCTGGTTCACCTTCCGCCGCGTGACCTTGCCGCTGATCATGCCGGGCGTGCTGTCCGGCGCCGTCTTCGCCTTCATCACCTCGTGGGATGAAGTCGTCATCGCCTTGTTTCTCGCCGACGCGCAGACGCGCACGGTTCCGATTATGATCTGGAACCAGGTGCGCACGAACCTCGACCCTGCCACGGCCGCGGTTGCCGCCATTCTCATCCTGTTGTCGGCGCTGGGCGTCCTCCTCTCGTATAAATTCAGGGAAGCCAATTCATGAACGCCGCACCCCAGATCACAGCCGGCACGGCAATGAAGCTCGACGGCGTTTCCAAGCATTACGGGCCGGTTAAGGCGCTCGACAACGTGTCGTTCGAGCTTCGCAAGGGCGAATTCCTGACCATGCTCGGACCGTCCGGCTCGGGCAAGACGACGTCGCTGCGCGCCATTGCCGGCTTTATCCAGCCGACCGCAGGACGCCTGATGATCGACGGCCGCGACATGACGAGCGTGCCGCCGCAGAAGCGCAATATCGGCATGATGTTCCAGGATTATGCGCTTTTCCCGCATATGACCGTTATCGAAAACGTCGGTTATCCCTTGGAAACACGCGGCATCAAGCGGGCCGAGCGCGAGAAGCGCAGCATGGAAATGCTGGAGATCGTCGGTCTGGCGCATTGCGCCAAGCGCTATCCGAAGGAAATGTCGGGCGGCCAGCAGCAACGCGTCGCGCTGGCGCGGGCGCTGGTGTTCAAGCCGGATATCGTTCTGCTCGACGAGCCGATGGCCGCGCTCGACAAGAAGCTGCGCGGGCAGATGCAGATCGAGATCATGCATATCACCCGGCAGGTCGGCGCGACAGTTGTGTCGGTGACGCACGATCAGGAAGAAGCGCTGGTCATGAGCGATCGAATCGCCATCTTCAAGGATGGTCGCCTCGAACAGATCGGCACGCCGCACCAGCTCTATCTGCAGCCGAAGTCCGAATTCGTCGCCGATTTCATCGGCGAGGCAAACCTGCTGCGCGGCAGCGTCCGCGCGACCGATGATGGCGTGACCATCGAAGGCGATGGCTGGAGGGCCGGCCTTCCGAAGGGCGATATCCGTACCGAAGCGCTTTCGAGAGCGCAAAAGGCCTGCGTGGTGCTTCGGCCCGAACGCATTCATGCCGCGCCGGCAGGCCCGGCGACCGGGAATGCGGGCGAGGGCGTCATCGAGGACAAGATCTATCTCGGCGTCGAATACCGTCTCGTCGTGCGCATGAACGACGGCGGCAAGGTCAACATTCGAAGCCGCGACGTTGCGACAATTGCTTCCATGAATGCCGGCGACCGGATCGGCATGGCATGGACGGCCGACGACATCGTCATCATCGGTGCCTGAAGAGGCTTTTGGCGGGAGGAAACATGAGCCAGGACAGCCAGCACAAGCCGGTGACGTTTCTCTGGAACGGTACGCGCATCACGGCCCGGCAAGGCGACAGCGTTGCCGCCGCACTCTGGCGCGCCTGCGTGACGACGCTGGCGAGATCGCGCAAGGTGCATAGACCGCTCGGCTATAGCGGCGCCTATCCGACTGGGGTGCTCGCTCGCGTCAACGGCCGCCCCAATGTCCGTCTCGATCAGATCGCGGTGGATGACGGGTTGGTCGTGGAGATGCAGAACACCTGGCCGTCGCCGGGCTTCGACCTCCTTAAACTTGCACAGCTGTTGCCGCCGAAGCTGGTTTACGGCGGCTTCGAGCATGGCGCTCTGATGCCGCAATCGGGACTGGGCTATCGCATCGCCGAAAGGGCGATGGCGAACCTGGCGGGCGTCGCAAGGCCCGCCGACGTTGCGCTTCAGCCGGCCGCAATTCCGGGCGAACGCATCGCGGTCGATTGCCTCGTCGTCGGTGCCGGACCCGCAGGGATCGCCGAGGCGAACCGCAGGGCCGGTCTCGGCGAAACTGTCGCATTGGTGACCAGAGGCGAGCGGGTGGCGCGGTTCGCGCAGGCCGCCGGGGTCTCCGTCGAGCCGCTGAGGCCGGAGGTTCGGCTGTTTTCTGGAATGGAGCTTTTCGGCGTCTATCGCGAAGGGGCCTTGATGGTCGCCGCGCCACACGACAACCGGCTTGGCGCCGTCGTGTTCGATCCTCGCCATGCGGTGCTGGCGACCGGGCGACGCTCGATCCTGCCCATGGTCCGGGGCAATCAACTGCCCGGCGTTCTCGATGCGCATTCCGCGCTCCAGCTTGCCGCCGTTCACCAGGTGAAATTGGGACAGCGGGTCGCGGTCGTCGGGACAGGTGCGGAGACGGAGATTGCCGCGCGATTGACATCGCTTGGGGTCGAGGTGGTGCATCGCGGCCCGGTCGATCAACTCGTCGAAATCAAGGGTCGCCGCCGTGTCTCGGGCATTCGCGTGGGCAAGGATATCGCCTGCGATACCGTCGTTCATGCCGGTCCCTGGCGGATGGAGCCAAGCCTTGGCTTCCAGGCTTCGGGGGAGGGACTGTATCAGGTTCAGGCCCATCCGCTGCCAGGCACCATGTCGATTATCGGCGCGGCCGCGCTGGGCGACGAACCCATTCGCGTGGCCAAACATATCCATCCCGGCACGCTGATCTGCCCATGCATGGATGTGACGGCCGGCGAATTGTATTGCCATATCGATGCGGGCGAGACCGATCCAGAAGTCCTCAAGCGCCTGACCTCGTGCGGTATGGGCACATGCCAGGGTTTTCCCTGCTGGGAGCATATGCTGGCGCTGCTTGCTGCGCGCATTGGCGTCGCGCCGGATATGTTCGCACGCCCCACTCACCGGCCGCCCCGCCGCGCGATCACCGTCGCGCAAGCCGCCGGCCTTGCCGCACTCGTGGAGCCCGACCGATGACAAAGCCTCTTCCCAAGCGCGCCTCCGTCGTTATCATCGGCGGCGGCGTGCAGGGCCTCTCCGTGGCCTTCAATCTGGTCGAACAGGGGCAGCGGGATATTCTCGTTCTCGATGCCGGTTACTGGCAGGGCGGCGCTTCCGGCCGAAACGGCACGCTGATCCGCCCCGGCTTCGCCTCGATGGCGTGGACCGAGCTTTTCATCCTGACCGTCAACGAATGGCAGACCTGGTCGAAGCGTCTTGGCGAAAACGTCATGTTCACGCAGCGCGGCTATTCCGTTGTAGCGGAGACCGAGAAGAGCGAAGCAATGTTGCTGGAGGGGCTGAGGCTTCAACGCAGCCTTGGCGTCAACAGCTCGATGCTGACGCGCCGCGAGATCGGCGAACTCCTGCCCGCCATCAACAAATCCCGCGTTCGCGCGGTGCAGCACCAGCCGGATGGCGGCGTGGCGCCGCATCATGCGGTCATGAAGGGCCTGTTGGCATTTTGCCAGCACAACGGCGTCGATGTTCGCTATCGCACGGCGATCTCGGGGATCGAGCGGACGGCATCGCGCGCCAGCGCCGTTCTCGTGGGCGATCACAGGATTGAGGCCGATTGCATCGTCTCCTGCGCCGGCCCGAACAATCCCGATATTGCGGCCATGGCCGCCGTGCCGCTCAATGGCTTCGGAATGCGCATCGAGGCCATGGCGCTGGAGCCGACACGGCCGCTGATCAAGCCCGCCATCGCCCTGATCGACAGTCTCGCCTATTTCCATCAGACATCGCGCGGCGAAGTGGTTGGCGGCACGGAGGTGCCGGAAAGGCCGCGCATGTCGTTGAAGGTCGACCTGCCGGTCATGGCCAATATGGCGAAGGTTTATCTGGAGATGTTTCCGCAGCTTGGCGAGGTTCGCATCCTGCGCCATTGGGCCGGGCAGTTGCATGCTTCATCCGACTATGCGCCGCTGCTGGGCGAGCATCCGGATCTGAGCGATCTCTGGTTCTCCGCTGGCTGGTCCTATGGCTTCGCGGGTGCGCCCGCCGCCGGCAAACTCCTGGCGGAAGCGATCGCCAAGGGACGGATCGACCGTCGCATGAAGCCATTCGCGCTCGACCGTTTCGAAAAGACCGGCCCCATCATCGAAGGCGGCATCGTGCTTGCATGACGCTTCCGGACAATCCTGACGCACAGACAGAAAGGACAGCTCTGATGAGCAACCACGAGAATTTCTACATCGACGGCGCATGGGTTGCGCCGGTTTCTCCGCGCACGCTCGATGTCATCAATCCGGCGACGGAAGAGGCGTTCACCAAAATTTCGATCGGTTCGTCCGCCGACGTCGACAAAGCGGTCGCCGCCGCCAAGGCTGCGTTCGAAACCTTTTCGCGCACGACGCCCGCGGAGCGGTTGGCGCTGCTGAAGCGGGTTTACGAAGTTTATCTCGAGCGTTTCGAAGACATCGCGCAGGCCGTATCCGCCGAAATGGGCGCGCCGCTTGCTTTTGCGCGCGACTCCCAGGCCTGGGCCGGCCGTGGGCATCTGGAATCGACCATCCAGGCGTTTGAGAATTATTCCTTCAGCGAGAAGCGCGGCTCGACGATGATCGTCAAGGAGCCGATCGGCGTTTGTGCGCTGATCACGCCATGGAACTGGCCGCTTAACCAGATCGTCTGCAAGGTCGCGCCGGCCATTGCGGCGGGCTGCACCGTCGTGCTCAAGCCTTCGGAAATCGCCCCGATTTCCGGCATCGTGTTCGCCGAGGTTATGCATGCCGCCGGCGTTCCAAAGGGCGTGTTCAATCTGGTCAACGGCACCGGTCCCGATGTCGGGCAGGTCATGGCCTCGCATCCCGATGTCGATATGGTCTCCTTCACCGGATCGACGCGGGCCGGCATCATTGTCGCCAAGGCGGCGGCCGATACGGTCAAGCGCGTTGCGCAGGAGCTTGGCGGCAAGTCGGCCAATATCATTCTCCCCGATGCCGATTTCGAAACCGCAGTGACGAAGGGCGTTCGTGGCTGCTTCGGCAATACGGGACAGTCCTGCGATGCGCCGACGCGCATGCTGGTTCCGAAGGAGCGCCACGACGAGGCCCTGGCAATCGCAAAGGTCGCGGCAGAAGCCTTCCGCACCGGCGATCCGAAGTCGGACGAAACCAATCTCGGCCCGGTCGTCAGCCAGACGCAGTTCGACAAGATCCAGGGACTGATCGAGACCGGTATCCGTGAAGGCGCGACCGTCGTCACCGGCGGCGCCGGCCGGCCGGAAGGCCTCAATCGCGGCTATTACATCTGCCCGACCGTCTTTGGACATGTTACGCCCGAGATGACCGTGGCGCGCGAGGAAATCTTTGGGCCGGTGCTCTCGATCATCTCCTACGAGGATGAAGAAGACGCCATCCGTATCGCCAACGACACGGTCTATGGCCTTGCCGCCTATATCCAGTCGCAGGATATCGAACGTGCACGCCGGGTTGCCTCGCGCATGCGCGCCGGCTCGGTCTACCTCAACTACCCCGCCTGGGACACGATGGCTTCCTTCGGCGGTTACAAGCAATCGGGCAACGGGCGCGAATATGCCGATTTCGGCATTCATGATTTCCTCGAAATCAAGAGCGTCGTCGGCTTCGGCGATTGAGACTGAAGCGATGATAACCGGGAGGCGCTCGATTGCGCCTCCCGAATTCACAGAGGAAGCAGGATTTATTGCTTCAGCGTCGGCGTCACGCCCCAGGTATCGGACAGCATATAGCCGCTCTGCCAGGGATCGTCGGCATCGACCATATAGGTGTGCTGCCCGGTGATCCAGGCGCGCCCGGTGATCTGGGGGGTGATCGTGGTGCGACCGCCGGCCTCGTTGACCTCGAGAATCTTGCCGACGAAACGCGAGCCGATGATCGAGGAATGGATCAGCGTATCGCCGGCGCCCATCAGTCCGCGCGCCTGCAGCACGGCCATGCGCGCCGAGGTGCCGGTTCCCGTCGGGGAGCGATCCGAGCGACCCGGCGATACGATGCAGGTGTTTCGCGTGACTTTTCCGCTTCCTTCGAACGGCATGGCGAACTGCACGATGGAAACGCCGCGCACATTCGGAAAATCGGGGTGAACCACCTCGAACTGCTCACGCGCAGCTTTGCGGATTTTCTCGCCGAGAATGGCAAGATCGCGCGCTTCATCGGGCTGCACGGCAAAGCCGAGCGCCTTTGCATCGACGATGCCGAAGAACATGCCGCCATAGGCGATGTCGAGCGGGATGGTGCCATGGCCTTCGACTTCCAGCGCGCCGTCGAGAACGGCAGCAAAGGCTGGCGCGTTCCGGAAAGTGATCGAGCGGCACTTGCCGCCTTCGCATTCGGCCGTCACTTCGATGATGCCGCCCGGCATGTCCAGCTTGAACCGGGTCACCGGCTCCTGCATCGCCACCATGCCGGTTTCGAGCAGCACGGTCGCCACGCAGATCGTATTGGAACCCGACATCGGCACGTATTCCGTCGGCTCCATGATGATGACGCCGGCGGCGCATTCCGGGTTGACGGCCGGCACGATCAGGTTGACGTGGCGCGCGACCGAGCCGCGCGGCTCGCAGATCAACAATTGGCGGATGTGGTCGTGGTCCCGCTCCATGGTGATCATCTTGTCCATCATCGTCTTGCCGGCAGGCGGCAGCACGCCGCCGACGATGACATCACCGATTTCACCTTCGGCATGGCAGCCGACGACGTTGATTGACAGGCGAGAACGCATTGGAATTCCTCCATGATGTGACGCATCCGCGTCGAATTGCTGAAAAGGGTGAGGCCGGCGCGTGCGGGTCTCGGAAAATCGCGGGATCGAAATTGGGCGGTGGGGATGGGGTCGCGATCGGCAGCGATCAAGCAACCATGGAATCCTGCGTCGATGTTCCTCCCAGACACTCAATGACGGGAATGGTGACAAAAACACATGGAAAATACAATAAGTATTTTTCTCTATGAGCGCCGATGCGGGTACGTCGCCGGAGCGTTTTGAAATGTAGGTCTGGTATCGACGCCACCGATGCGGTGGCGTCGATTGTCAAGCAGAGGCATCAGGTGCCGGATATCACCATTCGGCGACACTGCCATCCGCATGGCGCCAGATCGGGTTGCGCCAGCGATGACCTTCCTTGGCGCGCTCGATGACATAGGCCTCGTCTACCTCGACGCCGAGGCCGGGGCCCTGCGGGATGCTCACGAAACCATCGGCATAATGGAACACCTCCTTGTTGGAGATGTAGTCGAGGATATCGTTGCCCTTGTTGTAATGGATGCCGAGGCTCTGTTCCTGGATGAAGGCATTGTAGGAGACGGCATCGACCTGCAGGCAGGCCGCGAGCGCGATGGGGCCGAGCGGGCAATGCGGGGCGAGCGCCACGTCATAGGCCTCGGCCATGGCCGCAATCTTGCGGCATTCGGTAATGCCGCCGGCATGCGACAGGTCGGGCTGCAGGATATCGACATAGCCGTCCGCCAGCACGCCCTTGAAATCCCAGCGCGAATAGAGCCGCTCGCCGAGCGCGATCGGCGTCGAGCAATGATTGGCGATTTCCTTCAGCGTCTCGCGGTTTTCGGAAAGCACCGGCTCTTCGATGAACATCAGCTTGTAGGGTTCCAGCTCCTTGGCCAGCACTTTGGCCATGGGTTTATGGACGCGGCCGTGGAAATCGACGCCGATGCCGATATGCGGGCCAATGGCCTCGCGGATCGTGGCGATGGTTTCGACCGCCTTCTCGACCTTGTCCCAGGTGTCGACGATCTGCATTTCCTCGCAGCCGTTCAGTTTGATCGCCTTGAAACCGCGCGCCACGACCTCGCGGGCGTTGTTGGCGACGTCGGCCGGGCGGTCGCCGCCGATCCAGCTATAGACCTTGATGCGGTCGCGCACCTGGCCGCCGAGCAGCTGGTGGATCGGCTGGCCATAGGCCTTGCCCTTGATGTCCCACAAGGCCTGGTCGATGCCGGCCAAAGCCGACATGTGGACGGCGCCGCCGCGATAGAAGCCGCCGCGATACATCACCTGCCAGTGGTCCTCGATCAGCATCGGATCCTTGCCGATGAGGTAGTCGGCCAGTTCATGCACGGCCGCCTCGACGGTCAGCGCCCGGCCTTCGACGACTGGCTCGCCCCAGCCAACGATGCCCTCGTCGGTCTCGATCTTCAGGAACATCCAGCGCGGCGGGACGATATAAGTGGTCAGCTTGGTGATTTTCATGGGGCTCAACTCTCGTTGGAGGGAAGGTTGGAAGGGGCGACAGGGCGTTTCCGCTCGGCGATGGCCAGATCCCGTGCGGCGAGATCGAGCATGCGGCGCGAGCAATCCCGCGCCGTCGGTCCGTCGCGCAGGCGAAGCGCCTCGATCAGGTCCTTGTGGATGTCGACGGCTTCGCCGCGCGTATCGGCGGCTTCATTGGAAGCATGCAGCGAAAATTGCAGCGCCGCCTGGATGATGCCGGCAAGCTGCATGAAAACGCGGTTGTGGCTGGCGCGCAGCAGGCCCGCATGGAAGGCGACGTCGGCCTCCGTGAAGCGCGCCACATCGCCCTCGGCATCGCGCATCGTCTGCCAGGCGCGCTCGATTTCGGCGATTTCTTGAACGGTGGCGCGCTGCGCCGCGCACTCGGCGGCGAAAGGCTCGATTGCGCGGCGCGCTTCGAGTACGCTGCTGAGAAGATCGAGTTCGAAGATACGCGGGCCGATCCATTCCAGCACCTGGCCGTCGAGGATGTTCCAATCCTCGCGCGCGCAGACCTGAGTGCCGATGCGCGAGCGGCCGCGTACCATGCCCTTGGATTCGAGGATTTTCAGGGATTCGCGAATGACCGTGCGGCTGACGCCATGGCGCAGGCACAGCTCGTTTTCCGTCGGCAGCATGGCGCCGGCCGGAAAGACTTCCGCGCAGATCTCGGTCGCGATGGCCCGTGTCACGTTCTTCTGGACGCGCGGGCGTCGCATGCTGGTTTCGGCCTGTTTCGTCATCCGCATACTCTCGTTCCGGACCTCCGCGCCAACAAAGGGCGCCCTTGGCGGAGCGTGCCATCGACTGACGCAAAGAATACGTTATTCATCATACAATGGCAAATCAAAAATATGATGAAGCGTGACATTGCGTTAAACGACGACAGCCGCCATTCGGCTGAATGGCGGCTGTCGTGGCAGTGGTGTGACCGATGTTTAATGGCTGTCGGCGAGGCGGGCCGCATCGATGGTAGCGGAAGCATCGGCCTGGTGTCCATTGAAGAAGGCGTTCAACAGCACGGAGGAAAGCGATGCAAGCACGATCCCGGATTCGATAACCGGATGAATGACGTGCGGCATCCACATCAGGTAGTTCGGCGCCAGCAGCGGGATCAGCCCGAAGCCGACCGACACCGCGACGACGAACAGATTGTTGCGCGAAGACTTGAAGTCGACCGTGGAAAGGATGCGCACACCTGTTGCCGCCACCATGCCGAACATCACCAGGCCGGCGCCGCCGAGGACGAAGGTCGGCACGGCCTCCACCAGCGCGCCCATCTTCGGGATTACGCCGAGCACGATCATGATGACGCCGGCGGCGACACAGACATAGCGGCTCTTGACGCCCGTGACGCCGACAAGACCGACATTCTGCGAAAAGCTTGTATAAGGGAAGGTGTTGAACAACCCGCCGATCATCGTGCCGATGCCATCGACGCGCAGGCCGGCCGTCAGTTGCTGTTGCGAGATGCGCTTGCCGGTGATTTCACCGAGCGCCAGAAACATGCCGGTGGATTCGATCATGACGACGATCATGACCAGCGCCATGGTGGCGATCAGCACCGGATCGAAGATCGGCATGCCGAAACGCAAGGGCGTGACGACGGCGAACCAGCCGGCATCGGCGACGCGGTCGAAATGCATCATGCCGAGGATCGATGCGGCGACACAGCCGATGACGACGCCGCTGAGCACGGCGATATTGCTGATCAGGCCGCGACCGAAACGGGCAATGACGAGAATGGCGACCAGAACCAGCGCGGACAGCGCGATATGGCTCGGTTCGGCATAGATCGGGTTGGATATCGTCGGAGCGATCTGGAGACCGTCCGGCACGGCCGGGCCGCCGGTTTCGGCAAGTTTTTTCATTTGTGCCAGCCACTCCACATAGGCTGGATCGACGAGCTTGGGTGCGGTCGGGCCGACAGGATTTCCGAAGGTCCAGTTGATGCCGACGCGCATCAGCGACACGCCGATGACGAGAATGATCGTGCCGGTGACGACAGGTGGGAAGAAGCGCAGCAGCCGTCCCATGATCGGCGCGATGAGCAGGGAGATAAAGCCCGCCCCGATGATCGCCCCGAAGATCATGCGCGCCCCGTCAGGCCCCGGCGACATCGTCGCCATGGAGACCATCGGGCTGACCGAGGCGAAGGTGACGCCCATCATGACCGGCAGGCGGATGCCCACCTGTCTGGTAATCCCAAGCGACTGGATGATGGTGACGAGACCGCAGACGAAAAGGTCCGCTGAGATCAGGAATGCCACGTCCTGCGGACTGAGCTGCAAGGCTCGCCCGACGATCAGCGGCACCGCGACCGCGCCGCCATACATGACGAGTACGTGTTGAATACCCAGTGCCGCGAGCCTGCCCGCGGGCAGTTTCTCGTCCACCGGGTGTATGCTGGATGCGTCGTTCATGGTCACTCCTCCCATCCCGTCGACCCGTCCTCCAACGGGGTGCGCTATTTTTCGTGTCGGGGCAGTGCACCGCAAGTATGGCTAGACGATAAACACTTTATGGTTTCACAGCGTAATCACGACGGGCAGAGGGATGCGGAAAATGCCGGTGCGGGCGGCAAATCCGGGCGGATTTTTGGAGATGCGCGAAAGCCAATTTTGAAGTAGGCGATCTCCGGTATTCAAGTTCTATTTCTTTATAAACAGTATTTTGTGCGGAAAATCTCAGGTTCGGTAGAGGGGGAGGCTTTCCAGCCGTTGTAGCATTTGAACGCCCTATGAATGGCACAGTCAACCGCCTTCGTCTTCACGTTACGTCAATCAGCCGTTTTGCCGATGCGCACCTTCGCGAAGCGCTCACGAAGCCATTTCGCGGCGGGGCCACTTGGTCTTTGCTTGTGCCAGACCAGTTCCAGAGCAACCGGCCAATCGGAATCGTCGAATTGCAGGGCAGGCGTCACGAGATCGCCGGCCACAGGCGAATGGGCGACGATGTGATCGGGCACCAGCGCCCAGCCGATCCCCTGCCGCAGGATCTGCAGGATCACCCAATGGCTTTCCACCCACCAGACCTCGGCGGCTGTGCGCAGGCGCTGCTTCTCCGGTCCTTCGCTGCGCACCGCCACCATGATCTGGCGATGGCGCTTCAGTTCCTCCCAGTCCACGGCGGTGTTGGCGAGCGGATGATCCTTGCCGCAGACCAGTTTCAGCGGAATCCAGCCGATGGTGTGGAAGGCCAGCTCGGTCGGCAGCACCTCCTGCCGCCACATGACGCCGAGATCGGCGCGACCGTCCAGCACCATGCGGCTGACATCTTCCATCATCGGAAACAGCAGTTCCAGCTCCACATGCGGAAACCGCCGGGCGAAATCCGCAAACAGCGCGCCGAGCGCCCGCTCCGGGTAAAGCTCGTCGATGGCGACGACCAGCCGCGTTTCCACATGCGCCTCGAAGCTGGAGGCGACGCCGATCAGATGTTCGCGGCGGTCGAGAATGACTTTCGCCTCGGAGAGCAGCCGCGTGCCGGCCGGCGTCAGCACCGGATTGCGCCCGGCGCGGCTGAACAGCGTCACGCCGAGATCGGTTTCGAGATTGGAGACCAGCGTGCTGACCGCCGATTGCGCCTTGCGCAACGCACGGCCGGCGGCGGAAAAGGAGCCGTGCTCCGCCGCCGCGACAAAGGCTTCCAACTGGTCCATCGAGATCGTCATCTATCTCTAATTCAGATAGTATCTAACTTTATATTGCAAGATAATTCGATAGAAAGGGCGCAGTCAACGAAAACAACAAGGAGTTTTGATCGTGACCATGCGCACGTTTCCGGATCGCATTCGCCATGCGGTGCTGTTCGAACTCATCGGTCTCGCCATCATCACCCCGGCGACGGCCTGGCTTTACGACAAGCCGGTGCTGCAGATGGGTGTCGTCGGCGTCGGTGCGGCGACGCTTGCGACCGTCTGGACCTTCGTCTTCAATCTCGGCTTCGACCACGCCATGCAGCGTGTTCTCGGCCATACGCGGAAAACCATGCGCCTGCGGCTCTTGCATGTCGTGCTCTTCGAGCTTGGCCTGCTGATCATGATCCTGCCGCCGGTCGCCTGGTATCTCGGCATGACACTGTTCGAAACCTTCATGCTCGACCTGTCGATCGTGCTGTTCTATATGGTCTACAACTTCGGGTTCAACATGGCCTATGACCGCATCTTCCCGCTTCCGGGCATGGCCAAGCCGCAACTGGCGGCTTGAGGCTGGCCGGCTGGGCGACGGCTGTGGCATAAGGCCTCCTGTCTTGATGAAAGCCGTGAGTCCATGCCGCAGCACCAGAACCGATTGGATCCCCTTTTCGACCGCGAAGGCGCCCGCAATCCGCTCGATGTGCTCAAGCGCATCTATGGCTATCCGTCGTTTCGCGGCAAGCAGGCGGCGGTGGTCGAGCAGGTGGTGTCCGGTGGCGATGCCGTTGTGCTGTTTCCGACCGGGGCGGGGAAATCGCTCTGCTTCCAGATTCCGGCGCTGTGCCGCGATGGCGTCGGCATCGTCGTTTCGCCGCTGATCGCGCTGATGCGCGATCAGGTGGAGGCGCTGAAGCAACTCGGCGTCAATGCCGCGGCGCTGAATTCCTCGCTCAGCCGCGAGGAGTTCCTCGATATCCGCCGCGCCATGGGCAACGGCACGCTCGATCTTCTCTATGTGACGCCGGAGCGTATCGTCACGCCCGGTTTCCGCGAACTGATCGGCGGCGCGAAGATCGCGCTGTTTGCCATCGACGAAGCCCATTGCGTCTCGCAATGGGGCCACGATTTTCGCCCGGAATATCGCGAACTCGGCAAGCTCGCCGCCGATTATCCCGGCGTACCGCGCATGGCGCTGACGGCGACGGCCGATCCGCATACCCGCGACGACATCATCGAACGGCTGGAACTGACCGATGCCGCCGTCTACACCACCTCCTTCGACCGCCCAAACATCGCTTATGAAATCGTCGAGCGCGACCAGCCGCGCCAGCAGCTCCTGCGCTTTCTGTCCCGCCACAAGGGATCGAGCGGCATCGTCTATTGCCTGTCGCGCGCCAAGGTCGAGGAAACCGCCGACTGGCTGAACGATCAAGGCATTTATGCGCTGCCCTATCACGCCGGCATGGAGCGGCAAAAACGCGATGCGCATCAGGACGCCTTCCTCAAGGAGGAGGAACTGTGCCTGGTGGCGACGGTCGCCTTCGGCATGGGCATCGACAAGCCGAATGTGCGTTACGTCGCCCATCTCGATCTGCCGGGTTCGGTCGAGGCCTATTATCAGGAGACCGGCCGCGCCGGCCGCGACGGGTTGCCGTCCGAAGTCTGGATGGCCTATGGCATGGCCGATGTCATCCAGCGCGGCCGCATGATCGACGAGGGCAATTCCGCCAACGAAATCAAGCGCGTCGAGCGCGCCAAGCTGAACGCACTACTCGCCATCTGCGAAACGCCCGGCTGCCGCCGTCAGGCGATCCTCGCCCATTTCGGCGAGCAGCATCCCGGCCAGTGCGGAAATTGCGACACCTGCCTGAAGCCGGTCGAAACCTGGGACGGCACCGACGCGGCGATCAAGGCGCTGGCGGCGATCTATCGCACCGGCGAACGCTTCGGCGCCGGCCATCTCATCGATGTGCTCACCGGCAACGAGAACGAAAAGACCATCCGCTTCGGCCATGTCGACATGCCGGTCTTCGGCGCCGGGCGCGACCTGCCGGCAAAGACCTGGCAATCGGTCTATCGTCAGCTTCTCGCCGCCGGCCTCGTCAGCGTCGATCACAACGCTTTCGGAGCTTTGAAACTGGAGCCGGAAGCGCGCGCCGTCTTCAAGCATGAACGCGAAGTGCGTTTCCGCAAGGACCGCCCGACCAAGGGCAAGGCCGGGAAGGGCGCTTCGGCA
Source organism: uncultured Rhizobium sp. (assembly GCA_945952045.1). Taxonomy (GTDB): domain Bacteria; phylum Pseudomonadota; class Alphaproteobacteria; order Rhizobiales; family Rhizobiaceae; genus Metarhizobium. The sequence continues at coordinate 4,912 of CAMFHE010000010.1, read as the reverse complement.
AGCGCGGCCAAGGCAAAGACCGCGCTGGAGCAGGCCGACCACGAATTGTTCGAGGCCTTGCGCGCCGCCCGCCTGGCGATTGCCAAGGAGCTGGCGGTGCCGCCCTATGTCGTCTTCCCGGATACGACGCTGGTCGCCTTCGCCACCGAGCGCCCGACCAGCCGCGAGGCGCTGCTCGGCATTTCCGGTGTCGGCCAGTCGAAGCTGGAGCGCTATGGCGCGCAGTTCCTGGCGGTCATCCGCGCTCACGAGCGCTGATTTTTCCTTCCCGATGGCGGCGCATTGACTTCCGGTTGCGCCGGTGTTGCACTCCGTTCGCGCCTCTGGACAGGGGCGGTCGACCATCAAGGAGGAGAACATGCATCATTCCCATGGGAGAAGCCTGACCTTTGCCGTGATCCTGTCGTTGGGCACAGCGCTCACCTCGACCGCTTTCGCAGCCTCGCCGGCGCCGGCCGAAGGCGAAAACGGCATGGTGGTGACGGCGCAGCATCTGGCTTCACAGGTCGGCATTGATGTGTTGAAGGGCGGCGGCAATGCTGTCGATGCAGCGGTCGCTGTCGGTTATGCGCTGGCTGTCGTCTATCCGACTGCTGGCAATCTCGGCGGCGGTGGTTTCATGACCATTCGCCTGAAGGACGGCACCACCACATTCCTGGATTTCCGCGAACGCGCCCCGCTGGCCTCCACCAAGACCATGTATCTCGACAAGGACGGCAAGCCTGTGCCCGGCGCCAGCACCGATGGGTATCTGGCGGTCGGCACGCCCGGCTCCGTCGCCGGCATGGAGATGGCGCGCGAGAAATACGGTACCCGCAAGCGCGAGGAATTGCTGGCCCCGGCGATCAAATTCGCCTCGGACGGTTTCGTGCTGGAGCAGGGCGACATTGACTCCTTCGCAGGCGGCAACGAAATGCTGGCCAAGGATCCGGCCGCCGCGAAGATTTTCCTCAAGGACGGCAAGCCGCTGGAACTTGGAACGAAACTGGTGCAGGCCGACCTCGCCAAATCCCTGAAGGCGATTGCCGAAAAGGGCACGGATGCCTTCTACAAGGGCGAGATCGCCGACCTGATCGTCAAGGCCAGCAGCGCCAATGGCGGCGTGCTCGCCAAGGCGGATTTCGAGCAATACAAGGTGCGCGAGCTGGAGCCGGTGAAATGCAGCTATCGCGGCTATGACATCGTTTCCTCGCCGCCGCCATCCTCCGGCGGGTTGATTATCTGCGAGATCCTCAACGTGCTTGAGGGATATCCGATTTCCTATCTGGGGTATGGTTCGGCCGAAACCGTGCGGCTGATGGTCGAGGCTATGCGCCATGCCTTCGTCGATCGCAACACGGCGTTGGGCGATCCGGATTTCGTCAAGAACCCGGTCGAGAAGCTGACCAGCAAGGCCTATGCCGCCGAAATCCGTTCCCGCATCGACCCCTACCGGGCCGGCGTCAGCGAGAAGCTGAAACCCAGCGGCTTCGGCGAATCCACCGAAACGACGCATTATTCGATCATCGATAAGGACGGCAATGCGGTGGCCGTCACCTATACGCTGAACGGCTCCTTCGGCACCGGCAAGGTGGCGGAAGGCACCGGCATCCTGCTCAACAACGAGATGGACGATTTCACCATCAAGCCGGGCGTCGCCAATCTCTACGGGCTGGTGCAGGGCGAGGCCAATGCCATCGAGCCGCGCAAATCGCCGCTCTCCTCGATGAGCCCGACCATCGTTTCCAAGGACGGCAAACCCTTCATGGTGATCGGCAGCCCCGGCGGCTCGCGGATCATCACCATCACGCTCGAAGCGATCATGAACGTCATCGATCACGGCATGGACCTGCAGGAAGCCATCGACGCGCCGCGCATCCATCACCAATGGCTGCCCGACCGCGTGTTGATGGAGCCGCATGCGCTGTCGCCCGATACGCTGAAACTGCTGGCCGGCATGGGCTACACCGTCGGCATCGATCCGAACTGGACGATCTGGGGCGAAGCTGCCGGTATCCTGGTCGGCGGCAAGAACTTGAAGCAGATCGAGGCCGGCGGCGGCGCGCACTACTACGGCGCCATCGACAGCCGCGCCACGGCGGGAGCGGCGATCGGTTATTGAGAGCCGGCAATCGCCGGCCTCAGCACTGCGTTTAGCGGGAAAACATTCTCCCAAAACACCTTCTCCCCTCGGGGGAGAAGGTTGCAGTAGCGGTATAAGGGGATGCCGCAGGCACATGATCGATGCGGTAGTTCGGCTTCGCCGTCCCCCTCAGCCGGCCCTACCGGGCCACCCTTTTCCCTGTTGGGGAGAGGGGAATCGCGGTATCGGTGTGCCCTGACTGTTTATCGGGCTCAGTCCACCGGGCAGTGGGACTCGACCAGCCGCTGAACGGTATCCGCCAGTGCAGTAGAGGGACCATCTCCGGCGAAGAGCTGGCCGGAGAGATGCGCACCCTCGAATAGCAGCAGTAGCCCGTCGCCGAGGGATTCAGGGTTTTCCGCGCTCATCTCCGCCGCCTTGGCATGCAGCCAGCGGCGGAAGGCGCGCTTGTGGTCCTCGCTGACCAGCCGGGCCGGATGGTCGCGCTCGGGATATTCGACCGCCGCATTCGATAGGCCGCAGCCGCGATGCAAAGGGTTTTGGGAACGCTGGCCGAGGCCGGTGAAATAGGCGATGACCTGCGCCCGCGCATCGCCGGGATAATCCGCTTCGGTCTGCGCGATGCGCGCCCAGAATTCCTTTTCGTAATTGCGCAAATACGTCGCTGCCAGCTCGTCCTTGGAGGAAAAGCTGCGATAGAGGCTTGGTTTGGTCACGCCGGCCTGGCGGACGATTTCGTCAACGCCGATGGCGCGGATGCCGTGTTTGTAAAACAGGGCGCGCGCCGTGCCGAGAATGCGATCGACCGCGCGCAACGGTTTTGTCTCCACTTCGGGAGCCTCGGCCGGGAGATCGGATTTTAGGTTTGGCATCGAATCCCTGTTGACATGTTACAGACCGGTACGTACTGGTTTGATATTCACAAGATACGTACCGGTTGGTCACATGACAATAGCAAACACACGGCCTTTCGGCCAGCGCTACGCCTTCGTCGTCGTCGGGGTCATCTTTCTGGCCCTTCTCATGTCCTCCGGGCTGCGGTCTGCGCCATCCGTCATGATGGTGCCGCTGGAGGAGGCGTTCGGCTGGCGGCGGGATACGATTTCACTTGGCGCCGCAATCGGCATTTTCCTGTATGGCCTTGCCGGCCCGTTCGCGGCCGCATTCATGGAGCGTTTTGGCCTTCGCAAGACAGTGCTGGGCGCGCTCGTGCTGATGTCGGCCTCGACGGCGCTCAGCCTGCTGATGAGCCAGCCCTGGCATCTCGTGGCGACATGGGGTGTCATGTCCGGTGTTGGCAGCGGGGCGGTGGCGACCGTTCTCGGCGCGACGGTCACCAATCGCTGGTTCAAGACCAATCGTGGCCTTGTCATGGGTCTGATGTCGGCGAGCAGCGCCACAGGCCTGCTGGTGTTCCTTCCGTTTCTGGCCATGCTGGCGCAATCGGGCGGCTGGAAGCCGGTGGCGATTGCCGTTTCCATCGGCACAGCTGTATTGTTGCCGCTGGTTTTCCTGCTCGTGCCGGAGCGCCCGGCCTCCATCGGCCTGAAGCGTTATGGCGCAGAAGCCGATGAGCCGCCTGCCGCCCTGGCCACCGGAAATTTTTTGGTCAACACTTTATCGACGCTCGGCCGCGCCGCCCGCACCCGCGTCTTCTGGTATCTGTTCCTGACCTTCTTCATCTGCGGCTTCACCACCAACGGGCTGGTCGGCACGCATCTGATCGCTTTTTGCGGCGACATGGGCATTCCGGAAGTGCAAGCCGCCGGGTTGCTGGCGCTGATGGGCATTTTCGACCTGATCGGCACCACGCTCTCCGGCTGGCTGACCGACCGTTTCGACCCGCGCAAGCTGCTGTTCGTCTATTACGGCGTGCGCGGCCTTTCGCTGATGTATTTGCCCTATTCCGGCTTTTCCGTCGCCAGCCTGACGATCTTCGCGGTACTCTATGGCCTCGACTGGATCGCTACCGTGCCGCCGACGCTGCGGCTCAGCAACGAAGCCTTCGGGGATCGCAGCGGCCCGCTGGTCTTCGGCTGGGTGGTCGCCGGGCATCAGTTGGGTGCGGCCTGCGCCGCTTTCTTCGGCGGTTACATGCGCGAATTCCAGGGCACTTACGAACTCGCCTTCCTGATCGCCGGCACCACCGGTATCCTCGCCGCGCTGGTCTCGCTGCTGATCGAGCCGAAGCAGAACCAGCCTGCACCATTGCCGGCGTAAGCAGTCAGCCGGGGCGGCTTTCCGCCCCGGTCACCAATTGCGGAACGGCGGCGATCAGCGCCTTCGTGACGGAACTTTGCGGGCGGGCGATGACGCCCTCCGTCTCGCCGCTCTCGACGATGCGGCCCGCCTCCATCACCACCACCCGATGCGCGATGGCGCGCACCACGGCCAGGTCATGGCCAATGAACAGGCAGCTGACGCCATCCTCACGCTGCAGCGCCACCAGCAATTCCAGAATTTGCCGGCGGATCGACAGATCGAGCGCCGAGACGGCTTCGTCGAGGATCAGCAGTTTCGGCCGCGTCGCCAGTGCCCGCGCCAGGGCAAGCCGCTGCCGCTGGCCGCCGGAAAGCGCCAGCACCGAGCGCCCGCGCAGCGACGCCGACAGTTCTACCTTGTCCAGCAGTTCCCCGATCCGCGCCGGGCGCTCCATTTTGCCGACGATCTCATGGATACGCAGGGGATCATCGAGCGCGCTTTCCACCGTGGCGCGCGGATTGAAGGCGCTGGCTGGATCCTGAAACACCATCTGAATGTCCGCCCGCGCGCGCCGCAGCCGTGTGCCCGACAGCGCCAGCCAATCCTGTCCCTGAAAGCGGATGCTTC
>CAMFHE010000009.1 GCA_945952045.1 uncultured Rhizobium sp. | reverse complement strand
CTGTATTGACGGAAAGGCGCGTCCGGATCTGCGTGGAGATCTCCTGCCGACCGTCGGAGAAGGTATCGACGACCGTCAAAACCCTGATCTTGCGGCCCGTAGCCAACTGGTCATGAACGAAATCCATGGCCCAGACATCGTTTGAGTGTGTCGGCTCCGCACGATCGGCACGCAGCTTTGCCTTCACGCGACGTTTGGGCGTCTTGTGGCGTAGCTGCAGGCCCATCTCTTTGTAAAGTCGATAGATTCTCTTCGGATTGACACCCCATCCATCACGCCTGATCAGCACGTGAACACGGCGATAGCCATAACGCACCCTGGTCTGGCAGATGTCCTTGATCTTCAGCTTCAGTTCGGCCTGCTCGCCGCGCCTGGACTTGTAGACATAAAGCGACCGGTCGATCCTCAACACCGCGCATGCACGTCGGATCGAAACCTTCCAGTCGGCCTTAACCGTGTCGACAAGCTTGCGCTTGCGGGCAGGCCTCAGAGCTTTTTTGACAGCACGTCCTGCAGCATGGCCTTGTCCAGCGACAGGTCGGCGACAATCCGCTTCAGCTTGGCATTCTCCTCCTCGAGCTGCCGCAAACGCTTCATCTCCGAAGGCATCAACCCCGCATATCTTTTGCGCCAGTTGTAGAAGGTCGCATCGGAAATCCCTGCCTTACGGCACACCTCGCCGATCGGCGTGCCATCCTCTGCCTGCTTCAACACGAATGCAATCTACGCTTCCGAAAACTTCGACGCCTTCATCGAATTCTCCTCTTCTTCCCAAAAGGGATCATAAGTGGAAAATTCCAGTTCCAAATGGCTTAATTTAATGGGAGCACGTCAAGGAGCTCAGGGCAATCAGATTAGTATCGAAACGTCTATCCGTGCCAACGCATTTGTGCACGTCATACGACGCGATCAGAACACGGCTCCCGTTGCGGCATGCGCGAAGCGCCAAAGATATTTGCACCCCAAGACGATATCCGTCGGCCGAAAATATTATGTTCCATATACAATCAAGGTACAGGCATGGTGCCGCTTCGGCTTTCCAGGCGATAGCGCTGGCCGGGATAGATGATGCGGGCGGTCGAGACGATGTTGCGATCCGACCAGGTGCGCCGGCGGATCATCAGGCAGGGCTCTGTCTTGAGGATCATCAGCAATTTGCATTCCCAGGGCTGGGGGATCGTCGCCTCGACGATGTGCTCCGAGCCGCTCAGGGGGGCGATGGCCGAGAGATAGGCGTTCGGCGTGGTGATGGAAAAATCCTGGTCGAGATAATCGGGCGCCACCTCCGGATGGACATAGCGATCCTCGATCTGGACGGGCACGCCTTCTTCGCTGTGAACGATAAGGGAATGGAAGACCGGGGCGCCGATTTCGAGCCGAAGAGCATCGGCGACATCGGGCGGGGCAGAGGCTTTGGTCAGCGCAACGACCTTGGCATCATGGATATGGCCGCGTTCGGCGATCTCTTCGGCAATATTGCGGACTTCGAACAGGGCGGACACGCCCTTGCGCTCGGCCACGAAGGAGCCGACGCCCTGGATGCGGACAAGTTCGCCTTCGTTTGCAAGCTCGCGCAGGGCGCGATTGGCCGTCATCTTGCTGACGCCGAGTTCGACGACCAGCTCGTTTTCCGATGGGACGCGGTGCTTCGGCGGCCATTCGCCGCTATGGATGCGATCGAGGATGATCTGCTTGACGCCGGCATAGAGCGGCGTCGCATCGTTTGCCGCCAGTTCTCTCTTCATTTCGCCGCTACGATTCATTGCCGCATTCCTCGGTATCGCGCTCATCCGCCAAAAATCTAAACTTCCTTCTTGCATAACGCAAATTTTTTCTTATGGTACCATATACAACCTCCGCAGAGACGGTGGTGGCAAGCTGGCGAAGATCGGCAGTCAACGGAGTTCAACAAATTTCAGAGGAGTTAGTCATATGGAACTGCGGAAAGTCATTCTCGCGGGCGCGGCAGCTTTGGCCGCGTTGTCTGCGCCTGCCATGGCCAAGGACTGGAAGACGGCAACGATCACCCTGGAGGGCGCCTATGCGCCCTGGAACATGACCAATGCCGACGGCACGCTTGGCGGCTTCGAGCCGGAGCTTGCCAAGGTGCTGTGCGAGCGCGCCAAGATCGAGTGCAAGCTGGTCGCCTCCGACTGGGACGGCATGATCCCGGCGCTGAATGCCGGCAAGTTCGACGTGATCATGGATGCGCTGTCGATCACCGAAGAACGCAAGCAGATCATCGATTTCACCATTCCCTATGCTGCGACGCCGGCAGCCTTCGCAACCGCTTCCGACAGCCCGCTTGCAAAGGCGGCCGGAACGGGCGCAACCGTCAAGATGACGCCCGGCCAGACCGGCGTGGCGGAAGTCGAGGCGCTGAAGGAAGCCTTCAAGGGCAAGACGATCGGCATCCAGGCCGCGACCGTCTATGCCAAGTTCATCTACGACAATTTCGGCTCCACATCTGAAATCCGTGAATACAAGACCGGCGCCGACCGCGATCTCGATCTCCAGAACGGTCGTATCGATCTCGGCTTCGATGATGCCGTCTATTTCGGCAATGCGTTTGCCGCTGCCAATGGCGCGCTGGCCTTCACCGGTCCGGAAATCGTCGGCCCGATCTGGGGCGAGGGCGAGGGCCTCGGCGTTCGCAAGGCCGATACCGACCTGCGCGACAAGCTGAACGAAGCCATCAAGTCCGCGCTTGCCGATGGAACGGTCAAGAACCTGTCGATGAAGTGGTTCAAGGTCGACGTCAGCCCGCAATAACGACGCCTGACAACGTTATCGCGATTGCAAGCATCGCCGCATTTTAGAAAATGCGGCGATGTCTCCGGCCATGCCGGAGGTCGTCGCGATTGTCATGGTGGCGCAATCGACGGGAAACGGACATGACAAGCTTGGGACTTCTGGGTTTTGGCCAGAACGGGTGGGGCGCCTTGCTGCTGGTCGCCACGCTGATGACATTGGCGGTGACGGCGACGGCGCTGGTGATCGGCGCGGTGCTCGGCACGCTGGTGGCGACGGCGAAACTGTCGGGCAACCTCATCCTGATCACCTTCGGCAATATCTACACGACCGTGTTTCGCGGCGTGCCGGAACTGCTGATCATCTATCTCATCTATTTTGGCGGCTCGTCGGCGGTCACCGCCATTGGCCAGTCGCTGGGCTATGAGGGCTTTCTCGGCCTTCCATCCTTTGCCGCCGGCGCGCTGGCGGTCGGCATTATCTCCGGCGCTTATCAGGCGGAAGTCTATCGCGGCGCCTATCTGGCGATTGCCAAAGGCGAGCTGGAAGCGGCCTCGGCAATCGGCATGAACCGCATGCTGCGCCTGCGCCGCGTGGTGATGCCGCAGGTCCTGCGTTTCGCCATTCCCGGTCTCGGCAATGTCTGGCAGCTCAGCCTCAAGGATTCGGCTCTGATCTCGGTCACCGGCCTTGCGGAGCTGATGCGCACCAGCCAGGTGGCGGCCGGCTCCACCCGCCAATATTTCCTGTTCTTCATTGTTGGCGGCCTGCTTTATCTGCTGCTGACCAGCCTTTCCGACCGGGTGTTCAACAGCGCCGAGCGCCGCGCCAATCGCAGCATGCCGGCCGCAGCCATGGGGCAGGCCTGATGGATTTCGCGTTCCTTTCCTCCGCCATGCTGACGCTGCTGGCGGCCGTTCCGACAACCTTGCTTCTGTTTTCGCTGTCGGTGTTCTTCGGCTGCCTTCTGGCGCTGGTCATAGTCACCATGCGCGTCAGCGGCAATCCGGTTCTTACCGGCTTTGCCAAGGGCTATATCTTCGTGTTCCGTGGCTCGCCGCTGCTGATCCAGATGTTCCTGGTGTTTTACGGGCTCGGCCAGTTCGGTTTCATCCGCTATTCCTTCCTGTGGCCGTTCCTGCGCGAGCCGGTCGTCTGCGCCGTGCTGTCGCTGGCGCTGTGCACGGCAGGGTATTCGGCGGAAATCTTCCGCAGCGGCATCCGCGCGGTTTCGCCCAAGGAAATCGAGGCGGCGCGGGCCATCGGCATGTCCGGCTTTCTCCTCGTGCGCCGCATCATTGCACCCATCGCCTTCCGCCATGCGCTTCCGGCCTATTCGACGGAAATCGTGCTGATGATGAAATCGACGGCGCTCGCCAGCCTCGTCACCGTCTGGGAAGTGACCGGCGTTGCCCAGCGGCTGATCTCGCAGACCTATCGCACGATGGAAGTCTTCCTCTGCGCCGCGCTTATCTATCTCATCCTGAATTTCGTGATCTTGCAGGCCATGGCGCTGCTCGAATATTCGCTCTCCAAACATCGCCGCGCGGCTCCGCCCGCGGCCGTCAAAGCCTGAGGAGGCTCGACCGATGCCTGGTGTGACCCGCCTTTCCGTTCGCAATATCCGCAAGAGCTTCGGCACGCATGAAGTCCTGCGCGGCATCTCGCTCGATGCCCAGGATGGCGACGTGATTTCGCTGCTCGGCGCCTCCGGCTCCGGCAAATCGACCTTCCTGCGCTGCATCAACCTTCTGGAAACGGCAAGCGACGGCGAGATTTTCGTCGATGGCGAGCAGATCCGCATGGTGCACAAGAATGGCCAGAGTCGCCCGGCGAGCCAGAAGCAGGTCGATCATATCCGTTCCGAACTCGGCATGGTGTTCCAGAGCTTCAACCTCTGGTCTCACATGACGATCCTGCAGAACGTCATCGAAGGTCCGGTTCATGTGCTGAAACGGCCGAAGGCCGAATGCATCGCCGAGGCGGAAGCGCTGCTCGAAAAGGTCGGCATTGCCGACAAGCGCCATGCCTATCCGGCCCATCTCTCCGGCGGCCAGCAGCAGCGCGCGGCCATCGCCCGGGCGCTGGCGATGAAGCCCAAGGTCATGCTGTTCGACGAGCCGACCTCAGCGCTCGATCCGGAACTGGTCGGCGAAGTGCTGCGCGTCATGCGCGCGCTGGCCGAAGAGGGCATGACGATGCTGGTCGTCACCCATGAAATGAGCTTTGCGCGCAATGTGTCCAATCGGGTCGTCTTCATGCGCCAGGGCCTGATCGACAGCACCGGGGCGCCGGACGAGATGTTCGGCAGTGGCGCCTCGCCGGCCTTCCGTCAGTTCATCGGCCATTTCGGAAACGACCAATGAGCATCGTTCTCGATGACCGCCTGTCGTGGCGGGAGGTTGCGCGCATCGGCGAGGGCGAGACACTCGGCCTGTCCGCGCAGGCCTCCACCCGCATCGCCCGTGCACGTGAGATCGTCGGCAGCATCGTCGCCGCCGGTATCCGAGCCTATGGCGTCAATACCGGCGTTGGCGCGCTTTCGGATACGGTGGTCGATGTCGCCTCGCAGAGCCGGTTGTCGCGCAACATCGTGCTCAGCCATGCCTGCGGCGTCGGGCCGCTGCTGGCGGCGCGTGAGGTTCGCGCCATCATCGCCGCGCAGATCGCCAATTTTTCACATGGTCATTCCGGCGTAAGGCCGGTGATCGTCGACTATCTCACGGCCTTTCTGGCGCAGGATTGCATCCCCGAAGTGCCGTCCAAGGGATCGGCCGGTTATCTCACGCATAATGCGCATACCGCTCTCATCTTGATTGGCGAAGGACATGCGCGGGTGCGGGGTGAGCGCATGAGCGGGCGTGAGGCGTTGGCGTCCATGGGTCTTGCGCCGCTGGTTTTGCAGGCCAAGGAAGGCTTGAGCCTGGTCAACGGAACGGCCTGTGCGACCGGCCTGACAGCCGTTGCGCTGGCGCGGGCTGAACATCTGCTTAGCTGGGCGGATGCGATTGCGTCGCTGACGCTGGAAGCGGTCGGCTGCCAGATGGCGGCCTTCGATGAGGCGGTTCTCGGCCTTCGCCCTTCGGTCGGCATTGCCAGGGTCGGCGCGACGCTCCGCGCGCGTCTTGCCGGCAGCGACTTGATTGCGGCGGCGAAGGGCATGCGCACGCAGGATGCGCTCAGCCTGCGCGCCGTTCCGCATGCGCATGGCGCGGCCTGGGATGTGTTTGAACAGAGCGGTGTGGTCGTGGACCGCGAGCTTGCCTCCGTCACCGATAATCCCGCAGTGTCGGGGACGCCCGAACAGCCTGTAGTGTCGTCGCAGGCGCATGCGGTCGCCCCGGCGTTGGGACAGGCGGCCGATAGTTTGAGCGTCGCCATTGCCCAGATCGCGATGATGAGCGAGCGGCGCATGGACCGGCTGGTCAATCCGCTGGTCAGCAGCCTGCCGCCCTTCCTCGCCAGCGATGCCGGCAGCCATTCCGGCTTCATGATCGCGCAATATACGGCGGCGGCGCTTTGCGCGGAAAACCGCCGGCTGGCGGCGCCGGCCGCGACCGATGGCGGGGTTACCTCCGGTCTGCAGGAGGATTTTCTCGCCCATCCCACAGCGGCGGCCACCAAGCTGCTGGCGATCATCGATAATGCCGAGCGTATCCTCGCCATCGAGCTGATGGCTGCTGCACAGGCGCATGATTTCCTGACGGCCAAAGGCAAGCGCGCCGCCGGCACGCAGGTTCTGCATGCCATGGTCCGGGCAAGGATTGCGCATTACGAAGACGACCGGCCGCTTGGCACCGATATCGAGGCGCTGGCGGCTTTGATCGCCGGACAGACGCCGGCAGCAGCAGCCTGAACGAGAGGGAAAACCCATGCCCGCAGAATTCGACGTCGCCGTCATCGGCCTTGGCGCCATGGGCAGTTCGGCTGCGGCATTTGCCGCGGCAAGGGGTGCGCGCGTGCTGGGGCTCGAGGCGCATTTTCCGGCCCATGCGCTCAGTTCCTCGCATGGCGACAGCCGGCTGATCCGGCTTGGCTATTTCGAAGATCCCTCCTATGTGCCGCTGCTGCGCCGCGCCTATGAAAACTGGCGTGCGCTGGAAGCGCGGCTGCGGGCCGACATTCTCACCGTGACAGGCGTGTTGCAGATCGGCCGTCCAGACAGCAAGATCGTCAGCGGCACCAAGGCCTCCTGCGATCTGCATGGCCTGACCCATGAATTCCTCGACAAGGCGGAGATGGCGCGGCGCTATCCGGCTTTCGCGCTGGAAGAGGATGAGGTCGCGCTGCTCGATCCGCAGGGTGGCTATATCCGGCCGGAAGCGGCGATCATGGGTTATCTCAAGCTTGCCGCCGAGGATGGCGCGACATTGCATTTCGGCGAGCGGGTGACGGCAATCGAGCCGAATAAGGACGGCGTCGACATCGTCTCCACGACCGGGCTATACCGGGCGCGAAAGGTGATCGTCGCCACGGGCGCCTGGATTGCGGAACTGGTTCCCGAGCTTCGCGCCCATGCCGTGCCGATCCGCCAGGTGGTTGCCTGGTATCAGCCTGAAGACGGTTTTGTCGCGCAGCCGGCGCGCATGCCCTGCTTCCTGCGCGATGAAGGCGACGAGGGTTCTTATTTCGGCTTTCCGGCCATCGGCATCGATGGCGTCAAGATCGGCCGCCATGCGCATTTCCGCGAGCCGATCGATCCGACCGCGCCCAATCCGCCGGTCAATGACGCCGATACCGATCTGCTGGACGGCTTCGCCCGCAAACGCTTGCCGAAGGTCGCGTCCGCGCGCATGCGCTCTACGACCTGCCGCTACACCATGCTGCCGAGCGAGGATTTCCTGCTCGATTTCAGTCCGGCGCACCCCAACATCGTCGTGTCGTCGGCCTGTTCCGGCCATGGCTTCAAGTTCACCAGCGTTATCGGCGAGATTCTCTCCGATTTCGCGCTTGATGGCGGCTCGTCCCTGCCAACCTCGCTGTTCTCGTTCGAGCGGCATTTCGGGTCGCGCGCCTGATTTTCAAAGCCTGCCCTCAAGTCTTTTCCAGACGCGCCGCCCGCCACAGGCCCGGCGCCAGCTTTTCGGACGCCTTGAAGATGCGGGAGAAATAGGCCGCATCCTTCAGGCCCAGCTCATAAGCAATGTCTTCGACCGAGCGGACGGTGAACAGCAGCAGTCGCTTTGCCTCCAGCATCCGCCGCTCGCTGACGAATTCCTTCGGGGATTGGCCGAAGGCCTCATGGCAGGCGCGCGCCAGAAGGTGCGGCGTCGTGCCGAGGGTCTCGATATAGCGTTCCATACGCCAGTTGTCGCGAAAATGCCGGTCGACGAGGGTGCGGAAGCGCCGCGCCAAGGCCAGCGGCCCGGCATCGGTGGCTTCGGTCGGCCCGTCATGGGCAAGGCGGGCGATATCGGTCAGCACCACGCCGGTCAATGAGGCCAGCACCTTTTCCATGCCGAGCCGGCCTTGATGATATTCGCTTTCGAGGCGGCGCAGGATGGTGTCGATGCCGGCCCAATGCGGGTTTTCCGCGGGCTCTGCGAGAAACAGCGGCATGTCGAGCGGCAGGATGGTCTGCATCCGGATCGCCATCAGCGCGTCGTCGGCGATGGAAACGACGATGGCGTCCGAGCTTGCCGGATCGACCTCGAAACCATGCACGACGCCGCTCGGCATGAAGCCGATAGCGGGCGCGAAAAAGTCCATGGACCGGTCGTCATAGAAGTAGCGACCATGGCCTTTCGTCCAATAGGTGATTTGCGACAGATGGTCGTGCCGATGGGCGCCAACCGTGCCAAGATGCAGACCTTTTCGGGCCATGACCGTTTCGACATGGATAAAACCCACATCCAGAGGCCGATCCGGCTCGCCATAGACGAAATAGGAGGGAACGGCGCCCGTCATGCAACTCACCGAAAAAAGTACAATCGATTTTGCCATTCTGTCCATGGAGCTTGCGGGTGGCAAGGTCTAATCCTGACGAAAGTCAAAGGAGGAATGCATGAACACTCATCTTCGCCAGGCGGCGTCGCGCGCCGAGGATTTCCGCGCCGACAAGACGCGCCCCTTCACCGGAGCCGAATATCTGGAGTCGCTGCGTGACGGGCGTGAGGTCTATATCAACGGCGAGCGTATCGTCGACGTGACGACGCATCCGGCCATGCGCAATTCCGCCCGTTCGCTCGCTCGCCTCTATGACGCGCTGCATGCCGAGAAGACCAAGGCGCGGCTGACCTCGCCGACAGATACCGGCAATGGCGGCTATACGCATAAATATTTCCGCGTCGCCCGTTCCGCCGAGGACCTGGTCGCCCAGCAGGGCGCCATCGCAGACTGGGCGCGCATGTCCTATGGCTGGATGGGCCGCACCGCCGACTACAAGGCGGCGCTGATGAACACGCTCGGCGCCAATGCCGATTGGTATGGCCCCTTCAAGGACAATGCGCTCGCCTGGCATAAACGCGCCCAGGAAGCGGCGCTGTTCATGAATCACGCCATCGTCAATCCACCCATCGACCGCCATAAGCCCGCCGATCAGGTGAAGGATGTCTTCGTCCACATCACCAAGGAAACCGATGCCGGCATCTATGTTTCCGGCGCCAAGGTCGTCGCCACCTCATCGGCGCTGACGCATTACAATTTCCTGGCGCAAAGCTCGGCGACGGTGACCGAAGACCCGTCGCTATCGGTGATGTTCATCGTGCCGATGAACGCGCCCGGCATCAAAATGTTCTGCCGCGTCTCCTATGAGCAGACGGCCAACACGGTCGGCCATCCCTTCGATTATCCGCTGTCGTCGCGTTTCGACGAGAACGACGCGATCCTTGTGCTCGACAATGTCTTCGTTCCCTGGGAAGACGTGCTGGTGCTGCGCGACGCGCAGAAAATCCTCTCTTTCCATCCGGCCTCGGGCTTCATGCATGGCTATTGCTTCCAGGGCTGCACGCGTTTCGCGGTGAAGCTGGATTTCCTCGCCGGCCTGCTCGCCAAGGCGCTGCGCGCCACCGGTGGCGATGCCTTCCGCGGCAATCAGGCGGCGCTCGGCGAAGTCATCGCGCTGCGCCATATGTTCTGGAGTTTTTCAAACGCCATGGCCTATAATCCGCAGCCCTGGGCGAACGGCGCAGTGCTGCCGAACATGGAAGCGGCATTGTCCTATCGCACCTTCATGTCGGAAGCCTATCCGCGCGTCGTCGAGACGGTGCGCAAGGTTGTGGCCTCCGGCCTGATCTACCTGCCGTCCTCCGCCAAGGATTTTGGCAATCCCGAGATCGACCGTTATCTGGCGCAATATGTGCGCGGCTCTGACAATATGAGCCACAAGGAGCGCATCAAGATCATGAAGCTGCTCTGGGACGCGACCGGCACGGAATTCGGCGGCCGCCATGCGCTTTACGAACTCAACTATGCCGGCGCGCCGGAAGAGGTTCGCCTTCAGGTTCTGCGCGGCGCCGAGCGCGGCGGGCGCATGCGCGAGATGGAGGCGCTGGTCGATCAATGCATGGCCGACTACGACGAAAACGGTTGGACGGGCGATACCTGGCTGCCGCCCTTCGATCAGGCTTGAAGGAGGAGAAGCGATGGAGGAGCGCGTGTCCAAGGCCGATTTCCGCAATGCGATGGCGCGGGTCTGCGCCCCCGTCAACGTCATCACCACCAACGGACCCGCCGGGCGCGGCGGGTTTACCGCGACCGCCATGTGCTCGGTCACCGACGAGCCGCCGACGCTGCTCGTCTGTATGAACGGCCGTTCGGCGCAATGCGGACTGTTTCTGGAAAACCGGCGCTTCTGCGTCAATGTTCTCGCCCATGACCACCAGACGCTTGCCGGTTACTTCGCCGGCCAGCAGGCGGATATGACCGCGCGCTATGCGGCGGCGGAATGGGTGGAACTGCCCTCCGGCAGCCATGCTCTGGCGGATGCCATGGTGTCCTTCGATTGCCGGCTGACGGAGGCGCGCCTTGTCGGCACCCATCACATTCTCTTCGGCGAAATTGTCGATATTCGCGCCCGCAGCGATGGCAATGCGCTGCTCTATTTCGACCGCGCCTATGTCAATATTCCGAGCCAGATGGGCAGTTTCGGCGGATAGCGCCGGGGCTTTGGAACATCTGGAACGGCCGCATCGGAGACGATGCGGCCTTTGTCCGTTGGGCGCTTACGAGCGACCGAGAAAGTCCATCTTGCCGACGGCGACGCCGTTGTGGCGCAGGATGGCGTAGGCGGTCGTCAGGTGGAAATAGAAATTCGGTATGGCGAAGGTCAAAAGATAGTCCTTGCCGGTGAAATGCACTTCCTGCTGGCGCGTCTTCAGGACGACGTCGCGTTCTTCCGCGCCGGCATAGGCGGATTCCGGCAGGGAAGCGAGGTAGGTCGTGGTCTTTTCGATACGGGCGCGCAGATCGGCAAGCGTCACTTCCTCATCGGGAAAGCTCGGCGCTTCGGTGCCGGTCAGGCGGGAGGCGGCGCCCTTGGCGGTGTCGCTGAGACGCTGGATCTGGCCGGCGAGCGACAGCATGTCCGGCGCCAGTCGCGCATTGACCAGAACCTCCGGCTTGAATTTCTTCTCGTCGGCCAAGGCTTCCGCCTTGTCGAGCAGCTTGGAAAGCACGGCGAAGCCGCGCTGGAAGGTCGGAATGGAGAGGTCGTAAGCGGAGATCGACATGGGAAAACCCTCGGGATGAAAGACGGTATGGCCGCAAGGCCGGGCTACACATAGGTGCTGCGCATGCGTCTTTCAGCAGCCGGCGCGAGATAATGCGCCGACGTGCCGGGTTTTCCTATCGGCTGGTCTCAGAGCTGGATCCAGGCCGTTTTCAGATCGACATATTTGTCGAGCGCGTGCAGCGACTTGTCGTGGCCGTTGCCGGATTGCTTGACGCCACCGAGCGGCACGGTGTTGTCGGCGCCGCCATAGGTGTTGACATGCACGACCCCGGCGCGAATGCCGCGCACCATGCGATGCGCCCGCGACAGGTTGGCGGTCCAGACCGCCGAGGCGAGGCCGTATTCGCTGCTGTTGGCAATCGTCAAAGCATCCTCTTCGGTGTCGAAAGGAATGATCGACAGGATCGGGCCGAAGACTTCTTCGCGCGCCAGCGTCATGGATGGCGTGACGTCGAAGACCGTCGGGCGCATGTAGAAGCCGCCGGTCTCCTCAAGGATGCGGGTGCCGCCAGTGCGCAGGGACGCGCCTTCGGAGAGCGCCTGTTCGGCAAAGCTCAAATTTTTCTGCAACTGGATTTCGCTGGAGACGGCCCCGGCTTCGGTGGCGAGATGCAAGGGATCGCCGATCTTCATCGCAGCGGCGATTGCCGCCACCTTCTCGGAAAACTCCTCGACGATGGCGCGTTCGACCAGAAGCCGGGAGCCGGCGACGCAGACCTGGCCGGAATTGCGGAAGATACCGTAAGCCGAGACTTTCGCAGCCTGGGCGAGGTCAGGCGCATCGGCAAAGACGATGTTGGGCGACTTGCCGCCGAGCTCAAGATAGACGCGCTTTAAATTGGAGCGGGCCGAATATTCGAGCAGTTTGCGCCCGACCGGGCCGGAGCCGGTGAAGGCGAGCACGTCGATATCCAAGTGGAGACCGAGCGCCTCGCCGGTGACGCGGCCCTCGCCGGTGACGACGTTGAGCACGCCTTCCGGCAGGCCGGCCTCGGCGCAGAGTTCGGCAAGCCGCAGCAGCGTCAGAGACGCACCCTCGGCCGGCTTCAGCACCACGGAATTGCCAGCGGCGAGGGCTGGTGCGATCTTCCAGGCGCCGATCATCATCGGGAAGTTCCAGGGCACGATAGCGGCGACGACGCCGACGGGGGCACGGTGGATGAGGCCGAGGACGTTTTCGGCAGTCGGGGCGATCTCGCCATAGACCTTGTCGATCGCCTCGGCATAATAGCGGAAAGTGCCGGCGGCGCTGCCGGGCTCGGCCTTCAGCGCCATGGAAATTTCAGTGCCATTGTCGCGCACGCCAAGAACGGCGAGCTCCAGCGCGTATTTTTCGATCAGCTCGGCGATCTTGAGCAGCACCTTCTTGCGCTCGGCAGGTGCTGCCTTGGACCAGACGCCTTTTTCGAAACTCTTTCGGGCGCTGGCGACGGCGCGGTCGACATCGATGGCACTGGCGGCGGCGATTGTCGTCAGCGGCTTGCCGTCGATGGGCGAGACGACCGCCATGCTTTGCCCGTCCGCCGCCGCCTGCCAGCGCCCGTCGATGAACAGGGCTTGGGGGGAAATCGTCTGCTGGCGGAGATGATCGATCTTGTCTTGCATGGCGGTATCCTCGGAGGAAGAATTTCGATGGCGGCCGGAAACGGCCGCCACCATGTTTTGATCAGGCGGTCTGGCCGGCGCCGAGGCGGGCGAAACCGGCGGCATCGCTGCCCTTGAGACGCGCGGCAAGCAGGAAGCCGATGAGGACGGCGATCAGCACCAGTCCCGGCAGCAGGATGGCGAGGACGCCGCTGGCGCCGGCGATGCTGCCGAAATTGATGGCGATGTAGACCACCAGCGCACCCAGGATGACGCCGGTAACGACCGGCAGGATACGGGTGGCGAGCGCCCCGCCGCCCAGTTCCGGCCGGCGGCCGAAGAAGACCACGATCGCAAAGGCGGTGAAGGTCATCAGCAGCATGATCGCCAGCGTACCGACATTGGTCAGCCACGAGAAGAGCGCCAGCACCGGATCCTGACCGGTCGCGGCGAACAGGCCGACGACGAGGATGGCGATGATCGTCTGGACGACGGAGCCGACATGCGGGCTCTGGAACACCGGATGCGTGACGCCGAGGCTGCGCGGCAACAGGCCTTCGCGGCCGGCGACATACATGTAGCGGGCGACGCCGTTATGGAAGGCGACGACGCCTGCAAACAGGCTGGTGACGAACAGCAGGTTCATGACCGGGATGATCCAGTGGCCGACGTAACGCTCGGCCAGGCCGAACAGGAAGGTGGTCGGATCGGCCAGCGCCTGCAGCTCGCCGACGAGCTTGTCGGAACCGGCGCCGGTGACCATCAGCCACGAAGTCAGCATGTAGAACAGGCCGATGATCAGCACCGAGATATAGGTGGCGCGCGGCACGGTGCGGGCGGGATCGCGGGCTTCCTCGCTGTAGATGGTGGTCGCCTCGAAGCCGATGAAGGCGGCGAAGCAGAACAGGATGCCGATGGCCGGCGTGCCGCTCATGAAGGCAGACGGCGTGAACGGCGCAGCCGTGAGGCCACTATCGCCGCCCTTGAACAGGATGGCGGCGTCGATGACCAGCACGACGAGATATTCGAGGATGACAAGCACGGTCAGCACGCGCGCCGAGAGATCGACGCGGCGATAGCCGAGCACGGCGACGGCGGCGATGCCGATATAGGTCCAGACCCACCAGGGCAGGTCGATGCCGAGGCCAGCGAAGAAGCCGGAGGTCGCAGCCCCGAACAGGCCGAAGACGCCGATCTGCATGGCATTGTAGGCGAGGATGGCGACGAGGGCGGCGGCACCGCCCATCATCCCGCCGAGCCCTTGCGCCGTATATGCATAGAAGGCGCCGGCATTGCGGATATGGCGGGCCATGGCGACATAGCCGACCGAGAAGAAGAGAAGGATGGCGGTGACGAAAAGGAAGGTCAGCGGTATGCCCGGGCCGTTGCCGAGCAGCATCGACAGCGGCACGCCGCCGGCGACCGCGGTCAGCGGCGCGGCTGCGGAAACGACGAGAAAGGTCACGGCCCCGACGCCGAGGCTGTTCTTGCGCAGTTGATTGGCCTCTTGGGCCGGCACTTGCGAATTGGTCATGATGTCAGCTCCCCTGAACATGTGCGACGGCCGCGTTTCGCATCGCGGCCTCAAGACGGAAGCGTCGTCGCCGGCATTTTTCTTGCTTTTCGGTTCCGATGACGCTGGTTCAATATATGAACCTGTGCTTCAAATACAGACTTGCAAATCGCTCCGCTTCCTGTCAAGTTAATTCGCATGTTAAGTATCTCTGTCATGCGAAACGCCCGAAGAGGCGTGCTGAAGGGTTCGGTGCTTAACATGAGGAGAACGAGCATGAGCACCATCGGCAAGGCATTGACGCTACTCGACGTCCTGTCCCGCATCGATAATGAAGCGGGTCTGACGGAGATCGCCCAGGCCTGTGGTTATGACAAGGCGACGACGCGTCGCTTCCTCGTCGAGCTGGAAAAGCATGGTTTCGTCGAGCAATTGCCGGAAACGCGCAAATACCGCATCGGCGCGGCGCCGCTGCGGCTGGCGCGCGTTCGCGAGGCCCGTTATCCGTTCCTGCGCACCGCGCTGCCCTTCATCCGCCAGCTGGCCGAACGGACCGGCGAGACCGTGCATCTGTCCGAATTTTCCAATGGCCGCCTGTGCTCGATCCATGTCGAGGAATCGGCGCATGCGCATCGGGTCATCGTCAATGTCGGCACGACGCTGCAGCCGCATGCGACCGCATCCGGCCTTGCCTTTCTGGCGGCCAGCGCCGATCAGGCGGTCGAGGCCGAGCTCGCCGCGCCGCTGGAGGCGTATACAGAATTCACCGTGGTCGATCCCGCCATACTGCGCCGGCGGCTGACGGAAGCCCGGGCGCGCGGCTTTTCCATCAGCCGCCAGGGCCGCGAACTCGGGGTCATCAGCACATCCTCCGCCATCGTCACGCCCGGCGGACGCCCGGTCGGCTGCGTCACGGTTGCGGCGCCCATGGCACGCACCGGCGACGATCTCATTCTGGAGTATGGCGCAGCCGTCCGTGCGGCTGCCGAGGCCATTTCCGCTGCTTTCTTCGGGACGGAACGGGAATTCCGTCCCCTCATTCCATCGAGGAGGAACGGTTGATGAGCGTTGACGCCCGTCTGCCCCAAAATCTGGTGCCCAAAATTCTCGTCATCGGCACCGGCGACACCAAGAGCGACGAACTGCTTTTCATGGCCGATATCATCGGCAAGGCCGGCGGTCTGCCGATCATGGTCGATGTCAGCGTACTGGGCGAGCCGCCCTACATGCCCGATCATTCCAAGCATGATATTGCCGCCGCCGCCGGCACCACCATTCAGGCGATCGTCGACAGCGGCGATGAAAACAGCGCGATGATGGCGATGGCCGAAGGTGCCGCGACGCTGGTGCGCCGGTTGTCGGAAGCGGGAGAGGTCGATGGCATGATCGCGCTCGGCGGTTCGCTCGGCACCGATCTGGCGCTCGACGTCGCCGCCGTGCTTCCGATCGGCGTGCCGAAATTCATCGTCTCGACGATTGCCTATTCGCATCTCCTGCCGCCGGAGCGCATCGCGCCCGATCTGATGATGATCCTGTGGGCCGGCGGGCTCTACGGTCTCAACCCGATCTGCCGCGCCGTGCTGTCGCAGGCCTGCGGCGCTGTGGTCGGCGCGGCCAAGGCAGCAGAGAAGCCTGACGCCAGCCGGCCGCTGATCGGCATGACCTCGCTCGGCTCCTCCTGCCTCAAATATATGAAGATGCTGAAGCCCGAGCTGGAGAAGCGCGGCTATGACGTCGCCGTCTTCCATTCCACCGGCATGGGCGGTCGCGCCTATGAGGCAGTCGCGGCCAAAAAAGGTTTTGCCGCCGTCTTCGATTTTTGCATTCAGGAAGTCACCAATGCCCATAACGGCTCGGTAGTGACATCGGGGCCGGATCGCCTCGAAAATGCCGGTCGCGCCGGCATTCCGCAGATCGTCGCCCCCGGCGCGGTCGATATGGTCGATATTCCCGCCTGGACGGCCGCGCCGGATCGTTTTGCCGACCGGCCCTATCACGCCCACAACCGGCTGATCGGTTCGGTGACCGTCTCGCCGCAGCATCGCCGCGACGTTGCCCATGTCGTCGCCGCCAAACTGGAAAGCGCTGCCGCCCCCGTCGCCTTCATCCTGCCGAGCAAGGGCATTCAGGAATGGGATCAGGATGGCGAGCCGCTGCATGAGCCGGAAGCGCTGGACGCTTTCCTCGATGAGATGCGCAAGGCAGTGCCCGCTTCCGTCGCTTTCGAGGAGGTCGATGCACACATCAACGCACCGGGCTTTGCGGCCAAGGCATTGGAAATTTTCGACCGCTGGGTCGCCGAAGGCATCATCGAGAAGGGCCGTATTGTATGAACAAGGCATTGATCCTCGATTTCGGCGGCGTCGTGACCCGCACTCTGTTCGAGACACATGCGATTACGGAGCGGGCGCTGGGACTGCCCGCCGGCACGCTCACCTGGCGCGGCCCCTTCGATCCCTCGACCGATCCGCTCTGGGTTTCGATGCAGGCGCGCGACATCACCGAGCGCGATTACTGGATGACCCGCACCCGCGAAGTCGGCGCGATGCTCGGCGAAGAGTGGGATGATATGAAGACCTTCGTGCAGCGGGCGCGTGGCGCCGATGCCGAACTGGTGCTGCGCCCGGAAGCGCGCGACGCCATCCTGCGCGCAAGGCAAGCCGGGCTGAAGCTCGCCATTCTCTCCAACGAACTCGACCTGTTCTACGGCGTCGAATTCCGCAAGCGTTTCCCGCTCATCGAGCTGTTCGACGTCATCGTCGATGCGACCTATACGAAGATCCTCAAGCCCGATCCGCGCGCCTATGAGCAGGTGCTGGCGGAAGTCGGCCTTGACCGGGCGGATTGCGTGTTCGTCGACGACCAGAAGAAGAATATTGAGGGGGCCGAAGCCGTCGGCCTTCCCCATGTGCATTTCGACGTGACCCGGCCTGCCGAATCTTACGCGCAGGCATTGAAAATGCTTGGACTTTGAAAGGATATCCCCATGCGCGATTCCAACTTCCTGATCGAGAACAATGCCCGCCATCTCTGGCATCCCATGGCGCATCCGGCCGAGATGCAGGCCAAGCCGCCGCGCATCATCAACGGCGCAGAGGGCGTCGAGGTGGTGGATATCCACGGCAAGAAGGTACTCGATGCCGTCGGCGGTCTCTGGAACGTCAATCTCGGCTATTCCTGCGAGCCGGTGAAGAAGGCAATCCGCGACCAGCTCGACGAGTTGCCCTACTACTCGACCTTCCGTGGCACCACTAATTCGCCGCTGATCGAGCTTTCCTACGAGCTGGCCGAATTCTTCAAGGAGGATGGGCTGACCCGTTCCTTCTTCACCTCGGGTGGTTCGGATTCGGTCGAGACGGCGCTGCGCCTTGCCCGCCAGTTCCACAAGATCAATGGTCAGCCGGAACGCACCAAGTTCGTGGCGCTGAAGAAGGGCTATCACGGCACGCATTTCGGCGGCGCTTCGGTCAACGGCAATGCCAATTTCCGCCGCAACTACGAGCCGTTGCTGCCCGGCGTCTTCCATCTCGCCGCGCCCTATCCCTATCGCAACCCGTTCAACACCACCGATCCGGCCGAAATCGCGCAGTCCATCGCCCGCCAGTTCGAGGACGAGATCGCCTTCCAGGGCGCCGATACCATTGCCGCCTTCATCATGGAGCCGGTGCTGGGCGCCGGTGGCGTCATCGTGCCGCACGAGACCTTCATGCCGCTGATGCGCGCCATCTGCGACAAGCACGGCATCCTGCTGATCGCCGACGAGGTCATCACCGCCTTCGGCCGCACCGGGGCCTGGACCGGTTCGCGCGGCTGGGGCGTCAAGCCCGACATGATGACCACCGCCAAGGCGATCACCAACGGCTACTTCCCCTTCGGCGCGGTGATGATCGCCGACAAGGTGGCGAGTGTCTTCGAAGCCGACAAGACGACCTTCGGCGCCATCGGCCATGGCTACACCTATTCCGGCCATCCGGTGGGCGCGGCGGCGGCCCTTGCGACGCTGAAGGAAACCGCCAGGGTGAACACCGCCGCCAACGCCGCTGCGCGCGGGCCGGAGCTGATGGCCGGGCTGGAAAGCCTGAAGGCCAAGCATGAACTGGTCGGCGACGTGCGTGGGCGCGGGTTGATGGCGGCGCTGGAGCTGGTCTCGGACCGCGCCAAGAAAAGCGCTGCCGCCAAGGATGTTGTGCAGAAGGTCTATGACACCGCCTATGACGAGGGCGTCATGGTCCGAACCTCGGGCTCGAACGTCATCATCTCGCCGCCTCTGGTCATCACTGCCGCCGACGTACAAAAAATCGTCTCGGCGCTCGATGCCGGCCTGACCGCCGCGAAGGGGCAGTGAGATGAGCGGCGAACAGGCATTGCGCGAACGCCGCGACCGGCTGCTCGGCAGGAACATGTCTTTGTTCTACAACGATCCCGTCCATCTGGTGAAAGGCGAGGGCGTTTGGGTCTGGGATGCGGACGGGCGCAAATATCTCGATTGCTACAACAATGTCCCGCATGTCGGCCATTGCCATCCGCGCGTCGTCGAGGCGATCTGCCGGCAGGCCGGAACGCTGAACACCCATACGCGCTACCTGCATGAGGGCATTCTCGATTATGTCGAGCGGCTGACGGCGACGTTCGACAAGAGCCTCGACACCGCGATCCTGACCTGCACCGGCAGCGAGGCCAACGACGTGGCCTTGCGCATGGCGCAGGCGGTGACCGGCAAGACCGGCGTCATCGCCACCGACTTCACCTATCACGGCAATACCACGGCGGTGTCGCAGCTTTCGACGCGCATGCCGCCGGTCGGCGGTTATGGTGGCCATGTCCGCCATGTGCCGGCCCCGGATGCCTATCGTCCGCTGGGCGGCGAGGGCGGACAGGCGTTTGCGGAAGCCTGGGCGGCCGAGGTGGAGAAGGCGATTGCCTCGCTTCAGGAAAGCCCCTTCGGCTTTTCGGCGCTGATCATCGATCCCTTCTTCGCCAATGAAGGTTTTCCGGACCTGCCGGAAAATTTCCTCGCCCCGGCCGTCGCCGCCGTGCGCAAGGCGGGCGGGCTGGTCATCTGCGACGAGGTGCAGCCCGGTTTCGGCCGCACCGGCACCCATATGTGGGGCCACCAGAAGGCCGGCATCGTTCCCGATATCGTCACCCTCGGCAAGCCGATGGGCAACGGCCATCCAGTCGGCGGCGTCGTCGCCAATGGGGATACGCTGAACGCTTTCCGAAAGGCCTTTCGTTACTTCAATACCTTCGGTGGGAACCCCGTCTCCTGCGCGGCGGCCATGGCCATGCTCGATGTGCTGGAGGAGGAGAAGCTGCAGGCGAATGCGCTCGATGTCGGCGCTTACGCCCGGCAGGGCCTGCAAAAACTGGCGGAAAAGCATACGCTGATCGGCAATGTCCGTGGCAGCGGCCTGTTCTTCGGCGCGGAACTGGTGCTCGACCGGCAGGAAAAAACCCCGGCCTCCGACATCGCCACCCGCGTCATCAACGAGATGCGCGAGCGCGGGGTCTTGATGGGCAAGCTCGGCATTCACCAGAACGCCACGAAGATCCGCCCGCCCATGCCGTTCAGCAGGGAGAATGCCGACCTGATGCTGGCGACGCTCGACGACGTGTTGAGCGGGCTCTAGACGCCATGGACAGTATCGTCGAAACCCTGACGGCGCGAGCGCAAGCCGCGCTCGGGCATTGGAACCTGCCGGCGCAAACGCCGGCACTCTTGAAATACCGCGAGAATGCGGTGTTCAAGGTGCGGCTGGCCAATGGCCGGCCGGCGGCGCTGCGCCTGCATCGCCCCGCCTATCATTCACAGGCAGCGCTCTCGTCGGAACTCGCCTGGATGGCGCATTTGCGTGCGTCGGGACTTACCGTTCCCGCGCCCGCTCCGACCGCAGACGGCAAGCTTTTGGTTATTCTGCCGGTGGAGGGCGGGGAGCCGCATTGTGTCGATCTGATCGGCTGGGTGGATGGGGAGCCGCTGGGTGAAAGCGGAACGCCGCTGCCACGCGCAGGCCGCGATCTGCCGGCGATCTTTGCGACCATCGGCCGCGACATGGCGCGCATGCATGCGAGCGCCGATGCGTTTCCGACGCCGAAGGGTTTCGAGCGGCCGGCCTGGGATGCCGAAGGCCTGCTCGGCGACGCGCCCTTCTGGGGGCGCTTCTGGGATTGCGAGGCCTTGTCGGAAGAGGATCGGGATTACCTCACCGGTCTGCGCGACCATCTCCAAGTCAAGCTTGCGGAGATTGCCAAGGATCTGGATTTCGGCCTGATCCATGCCGACCTCGTGCGCGAAAATGTCTTCGTGCAGGGCGAGGGAGTGGCCTTCATCGATTTCGACGATTGCGGTTTCGGTTTCCGCCTGTTCGATCTGGCGACGGCTTTGCTGCGCAATCGTCGCGAGCCGGATTTCGCCGATCTGCACTTTGCCCTGTTGCACGGCTACGCGGAAATCCGTCCGCAGGCGAAGGCGGAATTCGTCCATCTGCAGCTCTTTCTGCTGTTGCGGGCGCTCACCTATATCGGCTGGGCGGCGTCACGTCCGGAATTGGCCGACAATGCGGCCCGTCTGCAACGCTATGTCGCCGATGTCAGGGCGCTGGCGGAAGAGGTCAGTCGTTGATGGTCGCCAGCTCGTCCAGCATGTCGAGAAGCTGGTCGATGCGCTCGCGGCCGAAACGCTTTTCCAGCGTTTCGTAGATGAGCCGGCTTTCCGGGGCCACCTCGTTGATGATGGCAAGGCCGGGCGGGGTGATCTGCAACAGCACCCGCCGGCCGTCATTTTCGTCCTTGGCCTTGGTGATGAGGCCGCGTTCCTCCAGCGAGCGGATGATGCGCGTCAGGCTCGGCGCCAGAATGAAGGCGCGCTCGGCCATGTCGGAGGCATCGACCGTGCCGGCTTCGGCAAGGATGCGGATGACGCGCCATTGCTGCTCGGTCATATCGTGTTCGGCCAGCATCGGCCGGAAATGCGTCATCACCGCTTCACGGGCGCGCAACAGCGCGATCGGCAACGAGCGGCGCGTATTGCGCGGCAACAGCGCATCCTGCGGCAATTTGGACTTGGGGGGCGAATTGTCGTGCATGCTGGTTCTATGGTGCATTTCCGCGTCCATTTCAATCTCGCGCCGATTTTTGGATCCGACAAGCCGCTTGACACATCCGGCGATATCATTAACATGTTAAATATAATAATGCCCGACCGGAGCGGGCGATCCCGAAGGGAGGGAGCCATGCCGCATTTCACCATGGACTATTCCGCCAATCTCGATGGCGTCGTCGACTTCGATGGGCTGTGCAAGGCGGTGCATGCGACGATCCTGTCGACCGGTCTGTTCGAGCTCGGCGCCGTGCGGGTGCGGGCGTTTCGCGCCGATGCCTATGCGGTGGCCGATCTGCTGCCGGAAAACGGCTTCATCGACATGTCCTTCCGCATCGGCAAGGGCCGTAGCGCCGAGGAGAAGAAAAAGACCGGCGAGGCGATCTTCGCCACGGTTACCGAGTTCCTGTCGCCGCTGTTTACCACCCCGCATTTCGCGCTGACGCTGGAGATCCGCGAGATCGACGCGGAACTGAGCTGGAAGAAGAACGCCATCCATCCGCGCCTGCGCGACAAGCAGGCCTGATCCCGATTTATTCACCGGCGCGAGAGCCGCTGCCGGCACCTCTTTTGCTGACGGAGTGACCCCCATGTCCAAGCTCGACGAAAACATCGCCAAGGCGAAAGCCTATCTGCAGACATTCGAAAACGGCGTCCTGAACCGCATCGGCGGCGAGGATGTGCCGGCCGCCGACGGCGCCACCTTCGAGACGATCTCGCCTGTTGACCTGAAGCCGCTGGCCAATGTCGCGCGCGGCAAGGCGGCCGATATCGACCGCGCCGCCAAGGCAGCCAAGGCCGCTTTCCCGGCATGGGCGGCGATGGACGGCACGGCCCGCAAGAAGCTGTTGCACAAGATCGCCGATGCCATCGTGGCGCGCGCCGAAGAGATCGCCTTCGTCGAATGCATGGATACCGGGCAGTCCTTGAAGTTCATGGCCAAGGCGGCGCTCCGCGGCGCGGAAAACTTCCGCTTCTTCGCCGACCGCGCCCCTGAGGCGCGTGACGGCAAGACGCTGCGCGGCCCCGGCCAGATCAACATGACCACGCGTGTGCCGATCGGCCCGGTCGGCATCATCACGCCGTGGAACACGCCGTTCATGCTGTCGACCTGGAAGATTGCGCCGGCCCTTGCCGCCGGTTGCACCATCGTCCACAAGCCGGCCGAATTCTCGCCGCTGACCGCCCGCCTGCTGGTCGAGATCGCCGAGGAAGCCGGCCTGCCGAAGGGCGTCTGGAACCTCGTCAACGGGCTTGGCGAGGACGCCGGCAAGGCGCTGACCGAACATCCTGATATCAAGGCCATCGGCTTTGTCGGCGAAAGCCGCACCGGCTCGATGATCATGAAACAGGGCGCCGATACGCTGAAGCGCGTGCATTTCGAACTCGGCGGCAAGAACCCGGTCGTGGTCTTTGCCGATGCCGACCTGGAGCGCGCCGCGGATGCTGCGGTCTTCATGATCTACTCGCTGAACGGCGAGCGCTGCACGTCGTCCTCGCGTCTGCTGGTCGAGGAAAGCGTTTACGACACGTTCACGGCGCTGGTTGCCGAAAAGGCCAAGCGCATCAAGGTCGGCCATCCGCTCGACCCGGAAACGGTCGTCGGCCCGCTGATCCATCCGGTGCATGAAAAGAAGGTGCTGGAATATATCGAGATCGGCCGTGGCGAAGGCGCGACCGTTGCCGCCGGCGGCGCGAAATTCGACGGTCCGGGCGGCGGCTGCTATGTCTCGCCGACGCTGTTCACCGGCGCTCACAACCGGATGCGCATTGCCCAGGAAGAAATTTTCGGCCCGGTCCTGACCGCCATCCCCTTCAAGGACGAAGCGCAGGCGCTGGAACTGGCCAACGACGTGCAATACGGCCTGACTGGCTATCTCTGGACCAGCGACGTCACCCGCGCTTTCCGTTTCACCGATGCGCTGGAAGCCGGGATGATCTGGGTCAATTCCGAAAACGTCCGCCATCTGCCGACGCCCTTCGGCGGCGTCAAGAGCTCCGGCATCGGCCGTGACGGCGGCGACTGGTCCTTCGATTTCTACATGGAAACCAAGAACGTCGCCTTCGCCAACTCGGCGCACGCCATCCAGAAACTCGGCGGCTGAGCGCTTGCTCGCCGCACCTGACACTTTGAGGAGGAAATCATGGCCCTACCGTCCCCCAATCTCTACCCGCCCTTCAACATCGTGCGCCTCAGCCATGTCGAACTGGCCGTCACCGATCTTGCCAAGTCGCGCGCCTTCTATGTCGATACGCTCGGCCTGCAGGTGACCGACGAGGACAAGGACACGATCTATCTGCGTGCCCTCGAAGAGCGCGGCCATCACTGCATCGTGCTGAAGAAGGCTGACAAGGCCGAAGCCCGCGATCTCGGCTTCAAGGTCTTTTCCGAAGAAGATCTCGACAAGGCCGAGCATTTCTTCAAGGGCAAGGGCCTGCCGGTCGAATGGATCGAACGCCCCTACCAGAGCCGCACCTTCCGCACCCGCGATCCGCACGGTATCCCGCTGGAATTCTACTCCAAGATGGACCGCCTGCCGCCGATCCACCAGAAATACGCGCTCTACAAGGGCGTGAAGCCGCTGCGCATCGATCACTTCAACTGCTTCTCGCCGGATGTCGACGAGAGCGTCGCTTTCTACAACGAGATCGGTTTCCGAGTGACGGAATACACCGCCGACGAGGAAACCGGCCGTCTCTGGGCTGCCTGGACGCATCGCAAGGGCGGCGTCCACGACATCGCCTTTACCAACGGCAAGGGTCCGCGCCTGCACCACACCGCCTTCTGGGTGCCGACGCCGCTCAACATCATCGACCTGCTGGATCTCATGTCGACCACCGGCTGGCTGCCGAACATCGAGCGCGGCCCCGGCCGCCATGGCATTTCCAATGCTTTCTTCCTCTATATCCGCGATCCCGACGGCCACCGCATCGAGATCTACTGCTCGGATTACCAGACCGTCGATCCCGACCTTGAGCCGATCAAGTGGGATCTGAAGGATCCGCAACGCCAGACGCTGTGGGGCGCACCGGCGCCGAAATCCTGGTTCGAGGAAGGCAGCCTGTTCGCCGGCGCCGAGCCGCACGACAGCGTGCTGAAGGCACAGCCGATCGTCGCGCCGTAAGGTAGAATGCCCTCACCCTGACCCTCTTCCCGCTTGCGGGGGAGGGGACTTCGTTGAGGAATACGGGGCGGCGAAGCCCCGACACAGACAGAAAAGCGAGGCGCAGATGGCCAGATTGTTGAGTTTCTCGACCGCCAAGGGCAGCGGTTACGGTTTGCTGAGGGATGACGGCGTCGTCGATCTCTCGGCGCGGCACGGAAAAACCTGGCCGACGCTGCGCGAGGTCATCGAGGCGGGCGCATTGGCGAAGCTGGCGGAAGAGGGCGAGAGCCTGGCCGCCGATATCCCGCTCTCCGAGATCACCTACGAGATCCCGATTCCCGCGCCGGAAAAGATCATCTGCGTCGGCGTCAATTTCCCTGACCGCAACGAGGAATACAAGGACGGGCAGGCAGCACCTTCCAATCCCTCGCTGTTCATCCGCTTCCCGCGCTCCTTCACCGGCCATGACCGGCCACTGATCCGCCCGCCGGAAAGCCCGCAGCTCGACTACGAGGGCGAAGTCACAATCGTCATTGGCAAGGGCGACCGGCGGATTTCCGAGGCCGATGCGCTGGACCATATCGCCGCGCTCACCCTCTGCAACGAGGGCACGATCCGCGACTGGGTGCGCCACGCGAAGTTCAACGTGACGCAGGGCAAGAATTTCGACGCCACCGGCTCCATCGGCCCCTGGCTGGTGCCCTATGTCGACGAGAGCCAGCTTGCCGACATCAAGCTCGAAACCCGCGTCAACGGTGAGGTGCGCCAGCAGGATCGCACCAGCCGCATGATCTTCTCCTTCCGCAAGATCATCAATTACATCTCCACCTTCACGACGCTGGTGCCGGGTGACGTCATCGTCTGCGGCACGCCGACGGGTGCCGGCGCCCGCTTCGATCCGCCGATCTGCCTGAAGCCGGGCGATGTGGTCGAGGTCGAGGCCGAGGGCATCGGCATGCTGCGCAACACCATCGCCGATGAGAAGGTGTAAGCCATGCTGAACGCACAAGAGATCGACGCCGCCGCCAGCGCCCTCGATGGCGCCGAGGAAAGCCGCAAGCAGATCGACCTGCTGTCGCTGAAACATCCCGGCATGAGCATGGACGATGCCTATGCCGTGCAGGCCGCCTGGGTGAAGCGGAAGATCGCCGGCGGCCGCAAGGTCATCGGCTGGAAGATCGGCCTCACCTCCAAGGCGATGCAATATGCCCTGAACATCGACATCCCCGATTCCGGCGTGCTGTTCGACGATATGCTGTTCGAGGACGGCGCGGTCATTCCCGCCGACCGCTTCATTCAGCCGCGCATCGAGGCGGAAATCGCCTTCGTGATGAAGGCGCCGCTGAAAGGGCCCAACGTTTCCATCTTCGACGTGCTCAACGCCACGGATTACATCACCCCGGCGCTGGAGATCCTCGACACGCGCATCCTGCGCGTCGACCCGGAAACGAAGAAGGCCCGCAGCATCGTCGATACGATTTCCGACAATGCTGCCAATGCCGGCATCGTCATCGGCGGGCGGCAGATGCGGCCCGACCAGGTGGACATGCGCTGGATGGGCGCCATCGTTTCCCGCAATGCCGAGGTCGAGGAGACCGGGCTGGGTGCCGGCGTGCTCAACCATCCGGCCCGCGGCATCGCCTGGCTCGCCAATCGCCTGGCGCAATATGGCGACGGCATCGAGGCGGGGCAGATCGTGCTCGCCGGCTCGTTCATCCGTCCGGTCGAGGCGCGTCACGGCGATACGATCAATGCCGATTTCGGCCCTTACGGCACCATTGCCTGCCATTTCCTCTAAGGAGTGTTTCCCATGCCGGCTCCCAAGAACACGTTCAAGGCAGCATTGAAGGAAGGTCGGGCCCAGATCGGCCTGTGGCAGGCGCTGGCCAATCCCTATACGGTCGAGATCTGCGCCGGGGCCGGTTATGACTGGCTGCTGCTCGATGCTGAACATGCGCCCAACGATGTGCCGCTGCTGGTCTCGCAGCTTCAGGCGATGAAGGGCACGGCGTCCCATGCCGTCATCCGCCCGCCGATCGGCGAGACCTGGATGGTCAAGCAGTTGCTCGATATCGGCGCCCAGACGCTGCTGATCCCGATGGTCGACAGCCGCGAACAGGCACAAGCCATGGTCAAGGCCGTGCGCTACCCGCCGCATGGCGTGCGCGGCGTCGGCGCCGCACTGGCGCGGGCCTCGGCCTTCAACCGCATTCCCGATTACCTGCAGACAGCCAATGACGAAGTCTGCCTGCTCTTGCAGGTGGAAAACCGCGCCGGTATCGCCAATCTCGATGCGATCGCCACCACCGAGGGCGTCGACGGCGTCTTCATCGGCCCGGCCGACCTTGCCGCCGACATGGGTTATCTCGGCAAGCCGGGCGCGCCGGAGGTGCAGGCGGCGGTCGAGGATGCGCTGAAGCGCATCCAGGGCCATGGCAAGGCGGCCGGCATCCTGACCGGCGATCTCACGCTCGCCAAGCGTTATCTCGATCTTGGCGCCACCTTCGTCGCCATCGGCAACGATGTGACGCTGCTTGCCAATGCGACGACCAAATTGCTGGCCGATTTCAAGGCAGCGGAGGCGGCGGCGCATCCGGGGCCGGACAGCAAGGTCTACTGATCCTCTACCGGCGGTGGCGCGCGTTTGGCTTCTTTGCCTGAATGTGCCAAAAGCAAAAAGACGTGCCACCGTTTGAAGATAGGACCATCGTGACCCCTGGACTTGCCCATGCTGAACTCATCGCGGTGCTGGCGGCGGTCACGGGTGACGCCCCGCGGGTGATGACGGTGCAGGGCGGGTTTGCGCTGCCCTCCGGCCCGTTCGAACTCGGCCATCGCAGCCTGCAAGCGGGTCTGCGCGAATGGGTCGGCGATCAGACCGGCCATCCGATCGGCTATCTCGAACAGCTCTATACCTTTGCCGACCGCGACCGCACCGACGAGGCGACGGGGCGGACGATCTCGATCAGTTATCTCGGCCTGGTGCGCGAGCAGGCCGCGCCGGGCGCCGGCCGTCCCGGCTGGCATGGCTGGTACGATTATTTCCCGTGGGAGGATCACCGCCAGGGCCGGCCGAAAATTCTGGACGGCATCGCCGCGCGGCTGACGGAATGGGCGGGCGCGGAGCCGACGCGGCGCGACCATCGCCAGCGACGGGTGGATTTCACCTTCGGGCTCTCGGGCGCGGCCTGGAACGAAGACCTCGTCCTGCAACGTTACGAGCTGATGTACGAGGCCGGACTGGTGGCGGAGGCCGGCGGCGCGGCGCATCCGGCCGAGGGACGGCCGATGTTTGCCGATCACCGCCGCATCCTCGCCACCGGCATCGCCCGGCTGCGCGCCAAGATCAAATACCGCCCGGTGGTCTTCGAGCTGATGCCGGAGAATTTCACCCTGCTGCAATTGCAGCGCTCGGTGGAGGCCTTGGCGGGGCTGACCCTGCACAAGCCGAATTTCCGCCGCTTGATCGACCAGCAGGAGCTGATCGAGGAAACCGGCGAGATGACCAGCGGCACCGGCGGCCGGCCGGCCAAGCTGTTTCGCTATCGCCATGCCGTTCTCGAAGAGCGGGCCATGTCGGGCACGAAACTCCCTCTTTCCCGCAATTGACATAAACTCAAATCGAGAATAACACTGCGTCCCGGATATACTCAAAACGAGTATAAAAAGGAGTCGCCATGAATTCCCCGGTTTCCGCAGCCTCGCTCTATCATCGTGTCAGCCGCGTCATGCCCAGGGCGGAGTGGATGTCGCACGAGGCCGATGTCGAGGCGATCCTCGACCTGAAGCGCCGCCGCAATGCGGTGATCCTCGCCCACAACTACCAGACGCCGGATATTTTTCATGGCGTCGCCGATATCGTCGGCGATAGCCTGGCGCTGGCGCGCAAGGCGGTGGAGGTCGATGCCGACGTTATCGTGCTGGCCGGGGTGCATTTCATGGCCGAGACGGCAAAACTCCTGAACCCCTCGAAGACGGTGCTGATCCCCGACATGCAGGCGGGCTGCTCGCTGGCGGATTCGATCACGCCCGAAGACGTGGCGCTGCTACGCCAGGCGCATCCCGGCGTGCCTGTTATCACCTATGTCAACACCTCCGCGGCGGTGAAGGCGGCGTCCGACATCTGCTGCACCTCGGGCAATGCCAAGAAGATCGTCGAGGCGCTCGGCGTGCCCAAGGTCTTGATGATCCCCGACGAATATCTGGCGCGCAACGTGGCGCGGGAGACGAATGTCGAGATCCTCGCCTGGCATGGCCATTGCGAGGTGCATGAGCTGTTCAATGCGCAGGATGTGCGCGATCTGCGCGAGGCCCATCCCGGCGTCGTCGTGCTCGCCCATCCCGAATGCCCGCCGGAGGTGGTGGCGGAAGCCGATTTCGCCGGCTCGACGGCGGTCATGTCGGATTATGTCGGCGACAACAAGCCGGCTCGCGTCGTGCTGCTCACCGAATGCTCGATGAGCGACAATGTCGCCGTGCAGCACCCGGAGGTGGAGTTCATCCGCCCCTGCAATCTGTGTCCGCATATGAAGCGCATCACGCTCGCCAATATCCGCACCGCGCTGGAGGAAAACCGTCATGAAGTGACGGTCGATCCCGCCGTTGCCGAAGGCGCGCGCCGCGCGGTGGAAAGGATGCTTGCGATATGACCGAATTTTTGGACAGGCTCGCCGGCCGCGTTGCCGTGGTTGGCAGCGGGTTGGCGGGGCTGATGACGGCGCTGGCGCTCGCCCCGCGTCCCGTCGTACTCATCACCCGCGCCGGGCTGGGCGAGGAAACGTCGAGTGCCTGGGCGCAGGGCGGCCTCGCCGCTGCCATCGGCGCGGATGATAGCATCGGCCTGCATCTCGCCGATACGCTCGCCGCCGGCGCCGGGCTCTGCGACGAGGCCGCAGCCTCCGCCATTCTGGCGCGGGCGCCCGATCTCGTCGCCCGTCTCGAAGCTTTTGGCGTGCGCTTCGACCGCGATGTGGATGGCGCCTATGCCCTGGGGCTGGAAGCGGCGCACAGCCGCCGCCGCATTCTGCATGCCGAGGGCGACAGTTCCGGGGCGGCCATCATCCGACCGCTGATCGCCGCAGTCAAAAACACGCCATCGATTGCGGTTCTCTCCGGTTTCGAGGTGCGCCGCCTCGTGATGCGCGACGGAAAAATCGCCGGGCTGCTCGGTTGCCATACCGGCGGCGCGGCCTTGCTGCCGACCGCGCAGGTGGTTCTTGCGACTGGCGGGCTTGGCGGCCTCTACGAGGCAACCACCAATCCCTCCGGCAATTGGGGGCAGGGCATCATGCTTGCCGCCCGCGCCGGCGCAGTGCTTTCGGATATGGAGTTCGTGCAATTCCACCCGACTGCGCTCGACGGTCCCGGCCGGCCGCTGGGGCTGGTCAGCGAGGCGGTGCGCGGCGAGGGCGCGATCCTGATCAACGAGCGCGGCGAGCGCTTCATGGCCGACCGGCCGGGTGCGGAACTTGCTCCCCGCGATGTCGTTGCCCGCGCCATCAGCGCCGAGATCGCCCGCGGCGGCCATGTCTTCCTCGATGCTCGTCCTGCGCTGGGCGACCGCTTCGTGGCGCGCTTTCCGCGCATCGACCGGCTGTGCCGGCAGGCGGGCATCGATCCGACGCGCCAGCCGATCCCGGTGCGTCCGGCCGTGCATTACCACATGGGCGGCGTCGCCACCGATCTCAGCGGACGCAGCTCCGTCGAGGGCCTCTGGGTCGTCGGCGAGGCCGGCGCCACCGGCCTGCACGGCGCCAACCGGCTGGCGAGCAATTCGCTGCTTGAAGCGGCGGTCATGGGCTTGAACGCCGCCGATGATATTTCCGGATTGGCGATTGGCGAGGCCCGGCCGGTTACGGATACAGTCCTGCCGCCGACAGCCGATCCGGCGGCGGTGCGCGCCGTGGTGTCGCGCCATCTCTCGGTGCTGCGCGACGGCGAAAACCTGTGCCGCGCCGTGGAAGCCCTGCTGCCGCTGGTGGAGGCGGAAGGAGCCGCCACCGACCCGGCCATGGTGGCGCTCTCCATCGCCGTCTTCGCGTTGCTGCGGCAGGAATCGCGCGGCGCCCATGCCCGCACCGATCATCCCCTGACCGCGCCGCTGCCTGCTCGGCAGCGCATGACATTCGCCGACGTGCTCGACCATGCCGGCGCGGCGCTCACCCATCCCCTTGCCCGGAGTGCCTGAGATGTTTTCTGCTCCCCTGCCGCATGTGATCCTCGAGCCCATCGTGCGCGCCGCGCTGATCGAGGATCTCGGCCTTGCCGGCGATATCACCTCGAATGCGGTCATCCCGGCCGAGCATCGCTCGACGGTGGTGGCGGCGGCACGCCAGCCGGGCGTGGTCGCCGGCCTCGATGCCGCCGAGCTGGCCTTCCGGCTGGTCAATCCGGGGCTCATCGTCACCCGCCATGTCGCCGACGGTGCAAGGCTGTTGCCGGGCGAGCGCATCCTCACCGTCGAGGGGCCGTCGCGGCTGATGCTGACGGGCGAGCGCACCGCGCTGAATTTCCTCGGCCATCTCTCCGGCATCGCCAGCGTCACCGCCGGCATCGTCGCAGCCATTGCCGGCACCAAGGCGGCGGTCGTCTGCACCCGCAAAACGACGCCCGGCCTGCGGGCGCTTGAAAAGCAGGCGGTGCGCGCCGGCGGCGGCATGAACCACCGTTTCGCGCTCTATGATGCCGTGTTGATCAAGGACAATCACGTCGCCATTGCCGGCGGTGTCCGCGAGGCGATCCGCCGCGCCAAGGCCAATGTCGGCCATCTCGTCAAGATCGAGATCGAGGTCGATACGCTCGACCAGTTGCGCGAGGTGATGGAGGAGGGCGTCGATGCCGTGCTGCTCGACAACATGACGCCCGACCTTCTGCGCGAAGCGGTCGGCATCATCGACGGCAGGGCGATTGCCGAGGCTTCCGGCGGCATCACGCCTTCGACCGCCGCAGCGATTGCGGCAAGCGGCGTCGATCTTCTCTCGGTCGGCTGGATCACGCACAGCGCGCCGACGCTGGATATCGGGCTCGATTATATCGGCTCTGCCTGACAGCCCGGCGCTGTCGAAGTCGATCCGAAATTGCGTCGGCCCGAACCTGTTCTTCCGGGCCGGCGCACAAGGGTACTGGCATCCGGCCGGGTTTTTCCAGGTTGTTTCGCCTGAAATTGCCAGCAATTTTCGACCGGCTTCGATATTTTTTGTCCGATTCCCAAAAAACTCATGCTTTTCCTGCAATCAGGGGCTGCGATCCGGGCGAAAATAGCGCTTTTTTTACTTTCCTCGGCGAAGATCAACCAAAGCGGGAAATTGAAGGCCGGTTCACGGTTTTCGAAGAAGACGCTTCCGTTATGCCGCGCGAATGAATTGCAGTGGCACGTTTCAAGCGCGGCAGGCCGGATGGATCGGTCTGTGGTCCCCTGCCCGAAACTCCGGGATATCGCATCCATGCCTCCCTGGCTTCGACCGCCGCGCGTTTTCGCACGGCGAGGCCCGGCGTCGGTTGCAGGGCGGACCGCTGCCGCATTCGGCTATATAGAGGTTGGCAATGTCGTTTCTGGCAAATGCAAAGATCAAGGTCAAAATTCTCTCGGTCCTGGCCGCCGTATCGGTCGTGGCGCTGGGCGGCGCCGCCTATATGAGCCGGGAGTTTCAGAAGAGCGATACGGTCTATCACGAATTCGTCACAGAGGATGCGGCTGCGCTGCGCCAGATCGCCCGCGCCGACCGCAATTTCGTCAGCCTGTTCTACAATGCCTATCTGACCGGCGTGCACGATGCGAAATCGCCGCAGGTCGCCTCGGCGCTCGAAAATCTGAAGGCCAATTCGAAAAGCATGTATGACCGCATGAACGAGGCGCGGCAGCTTATTCCGGAACGGGCGGACGAAATCGATGCCTATGTCGCCGAAATGCGCGGCATCGAGGCCGATCTCATGGTGCTGGTCGACAGCAATATGAAGGGCGAGGCGCAGACTTTCCGCGAAAGGGTCGTCGCCCTCGATGCGCGGGCGGCGGATTTCGGCAAGCGGCTGCGCGCCTATACCGACGAACTGCGTGTCGAACTGGAAAAGCGCGCCACGGAGATTTCGCAAGGAAACCGCTCGACCATCGTCTATTCGCTCGCGGTCATCGCCGCCGCTGTGGCTGCGTCTTTCGCGGCCGGTCTGCTGGTCGCCGCCCGTGGCATTACCGGCCCGCTGGGCAGCTTGCAGGAGCGTATGCGCCGGCTGGCCGGAGGCGATGTGCAGGATGCCATTCCCGGCATGACGCGCGGTGACGAAGTCGGCCAGATGGCCAAGGCGGTCGAAGTGTTCCTGCAGAATGCGCGCGAGCGCCTTCGTCTGGAACAGGAAGCAGACGCCAATCGCAGCCTTTCCGAAAAGGAGCGCCTGGCGCGGGAGGAACAGCGCATGCGCGAAGCGGCCGATGTTCGATTTGCCGTCGACAATCTCGCCACCGCGCTTGCCCGTCTTTCGGAAGGCGACGTCTCCTATCGCATCGACATGCCCTTCACCGAGACGCTCGATGCGGTGCGCAAGGACTTCAATGCATCTGCCGGCAAGCTGCAGGAGGCGCTTGCCAGCGTTTCTGAGAATGCGCGCGGCATCGATGCCGGCGCCAAGGAAATCCGCGCCGCCGCAGACGACCTCGCCAAGCGCACGGAGCAGCAGGCCGCCTCCGTCGAGGAAACCGCCGCCGCCCTGGAACAGATCACCACCACGGTCAAGGATTCGACGGCGCGTGCGCAGGAGGCAGGCCAGCTCGCCAATCGCGCCCGGCTGGATGCCGAGCAATCCGGCGCGGTGGTTCGCCGCGCCATTGGCGCTATGGAGCGCATCGAAAAATCTTCAGGGGAAATCGCCAGCATCATCGGCGTCATCGACGAGATCGCTTTCCAGACCAATCTCCTGGCGCTGAATGCCGGCGTCGAGGCAGCGCGCGCCGGGGAAGCCGGCAAGGGGTTCGCGGTCGTTGCACAGGAAGTGCGCGAACTCGCCCAGCGGTCGGCCAAGGCGGCGAAGGAGATCAAGGCGCTGATCACCACCTCCAACGAGCAGGTCCAGCAAGGCGTGGCGCTGGTCGGGGAAACCGGAAAGGCGCTGGAGACGATCGTCTTCGAAGTTCATGAGATCGACCGCAATATCGCTGCGATCGTGGAGGCGGCGCAGGAGCAATCCTCCGGCCTGCAGCAGATCAACACGTCCGTCAACCAGATGGATCAGGACACGCAGCGCAATGCGGCCATGGTCGAGGAATCGACGGCGGCAAGCCACGGTCTGGCGCGGGAAGTCGCCTCGCTCAATCAACTGCTTGCCCAGTTCAAGCTGTCGGTCTCCGCCACCGTCCCCCGTTCGGCGCGGCTGGCCTCCGGCGCAGAAGCGCCCGTCGCCTCGCCGGTCCGGGCGCTGGGCCGCAAGGTCGCCGCCGCCTTTGCCGGCAATGCCGCGGTGTCGGCGAAAGACAGTTGGGAAGAGTTCTGAGCGCTGACCGCTCCGAGCCGGTCGTACAACCGGGCGGATGGGTAGGCGTCAACAAAAAACAAGGAAAAGATGCGAGCTCGGTAGAAAACGATTGACCGCCTTTGCGAAAGCTTAGTGAAGTTGGTCCACGGTGGCGCGGTCAAAAGGAGAACCTCTTGAGTACCGGCCGCATCGTCACTTGCCTTTCTTTTCTCGTTTTCCTGTTTGCGCGCGGCGCGTGGGCGGAAGAGTTGCCTGCGCCGTCCGGGCCGACGCTGCTGACGATTTCGGGCGCGATTTCAAATACGAATGGCGACGGCGTGGCCGATTTCGACCTCGCCATGCTCGAAGCCATGCGGCAGGAAACGGTCACTACCCATACGCCCTGGTATGACGGCGCCGAACGTTTCGAGGGCGTGCCGCTGGCCGATCTGATGAAACTTGCCGGCGCCCATGGAAAGACAGTGCAGGCGACGGCCCTCAACGATTACGTCGTTCACATCCCGATCGAGGATTTCGAACGTTTCGGCGTCGTGCTCGCGTTGAAGCGGGCGGGCGCCTACATGTCGGTACGCGAGAAGGGGCCGTTGTTCATCATCTATCCCTTCGACGCCAATCCCCAATTGCAGGGCGAGGTCTATTACCGCCGCGCAGTCTGGCAATTGCGCAAGCTTGTCGTGCAGTAGGTGGGTCGTTGAAAAAACTCCTCGCCCTCATTATCGGATGTTTCGTGGTCGCCACCGGCTATATGGCCTATGTGATCGCCGAGCGACAGGTGATGCTCAAAAGCATTGCGCATCACAACGATTCCTTTGCGGTCGGGCAGTCGGTCTCGGAATATATGCGGCTCGAGCATCGTCTGGCCGCCTATGGGCTTGGCGTTCCCGGCGCCAGTCTCGACGATGTAAGGTTGCGCCTCGATATCATGCTCGGCCGCGTCGATGTCCTGCAACATGGCAGCTTGCGGGACGTGATCGATACCAATCCGCGCCAGCTTGAAACGATCGAGCGTCTCACGGCAGTTCTGAAAAAGCTTGAGGCCGGGATCTACGGCCGCGAAGCGTTCGACATCCGCGCCATGCTGGCTGAAATGGCCGATCTCGACGGCGCGATGACGGCGATGGCAGCCTATGCCGCCGAGTATGACGCCGCGCGCATCGACAACCAATACGAGGCGCTGACGCGCCTGCACCGGATTTACATCGCGCTTGCCGCCGGGTTGATCGTCTGCGGCATCGGCCTGGTCATCATGCTGCTCTATCACAATCGCCTGCTCAACCGGGCTCATGGCGGCATGCAGCTTCTGGCCGCCGATCTGCGCGTCGCATCGGACGAATTGCAACATCAGAACGGCAGGCTTGCACATGCCGCCCATCATGACGCGCTGACCGGGCTGCCCAACCGGACCTTGTTTCGCAAGGAACTTGAGGCGCGGATTGCCGTTGCGCGGGCGGCAGGTCCCTATGTCGCCATCCTGCTGCTCGACCTCGATGGCTTCAAGAATGTCAACGACACGCTTGGCCATGCCACGGGAGATGCGTTGCTGCGCGAGGTCGCGGAACGATTGTCGCGGCTTGCCGGTCCTGATGACCTCGTCTGTCGGCTGGGTGGCGACGAATTCATCATCCTTAGCGCCGCGCCGTCGGAAGGCGAAGCGTGCGGGTTTGCCGAAGAGGTCATTGCCGAGATCGGTCTGCCTTATCTGTTGGCAGAGCGCGAGCTATCGATCGCCACCAGCATCGGCCTGGCGCTGTCGCAGCCCGGTTTC
This sequence comes from uncultured Rhizobium sp., assembly GCA_945952045.1. Taxonomy (GTDB): domain Bacteria; phylum Pseudomonadota; class Alphaproteobacteria; order Rhizobiales; family Rhizobiaceae; genus Metarhizobium. The sequence continues at coordinate 111,480 of CAMFHE010000009.1, read as the reverse complement.
GGTCCGGAGGAACTGCTCAAGCATGCGGATCTGGCGCTCTACGAGGCCAAGCGGCTGGGCCGTGGCCGCGTCTGCGTGTTTCGGCCCGAATTGCATACGCGCATTCACGACCGTACCTCTTTCGAAGCGGACCTCCAGAAGGCGCTTGCCAACGGCGAGATGGACGTCTTCTACCAGCCGGTTGTCGATGCGCATAGCCGCGCGGTCTGCGGTTATGAGGCGCTGATGCGCTGGAACCATCCGCTGCGCGGGCAGGTGCCGCCATCCGATTTCATTCCGATTGCCGAAGAGACGGGTATCATCCAGGAGTTGGGCGAGTGGGTGTTGCGAACGGCCTGCGCCGATGCCGCCCGCTGGCCGGCGCCGCTGAAGGTCGCCGTCAACCTTTCGCCGGTGCAGTTCCGCAGCAAGGCGCTGGTGCAGACGGTGATGTCGGCCTTGGCGCATACGCGGCTCGATCCCGGCCGACTGGAGCTGGAAATCACCGAATCCGTGCTGCTCGACCGCAACGAGGACACGCTGCAGACGCTTCGAAGCCTCAAGGCGCTCGGCATCCAGATCGCCATGGACGATTTCGGCACCGGCTATTCCTCGCTCGGCAGCCTGCGCGGCTTTCCCTTCGACAAGATCAAGATCGACCGCTCCTTCATCCGCGACGTCACCACGGGATCGGATGCGATTGCCATCGTCGAGCTGGTCATCGGCGTCGCCCGCAGCCTCGGCATGGCGACGACGGCCGAGGGCATCGAGACCGAGGAACAGTTCGAATGCCTGAAACGGCTCGGCTGCGACCAGATGCAGGGCTATCTCTTCGGCCGCCCCATGCCGCTCCGTGACCTGCCTGCGCCTGGCGAGGCAACCGCCCCGGAGTCGTCCACTGGCGCCGGCGCCTTCCTGCCGCCGCTGTCGCGCATCGGTCGCGGTTGAGCCACATGTCCCATGAAAAAAGCGCCCGCCTTGCGGCGGACGCTTCTGGATGTTCGATAGCCCGGCCCGATCAGGTGCGGGGCTTGAGGTTTTCCGGGTCGTAGAGCGGCTTGTAGCCGATGGAGACCACCTCGACCGGATAGGTCTCGGCGAAATATTCGACCTCAAGCTTGCGGCCGACCTGGCAATGCGACCAGGGCAGGTAGGCGAGCGCGATGTTCTTGCCGATGGTCGGGCCGAAGGCGATCGAGGTCGTGTAGGAGCGGCGGCCGAGTTCGTCGACCAGCACCGCGCCGGTTTCCGGATCGATGACCGGCAGCGAGCCGACCGGATACCGCTTCACGCCCTTGGCATCGGTGTTTTCGGTCATGACCAGCGTGCAGAGCATGGCCGGCTGATGGTCGCGGGCCTTGTATTCCAGATGCTTGGCCTTGCCGCGGAAATCGGCGTCCTTGACCTTCGGACGGGCAAGATCGGCCTCGATCAGGTTGTACTGGGTCAGAAGATCGGCGTTCTGCAGGCGCAGGCTCTTTTCCATGCGGCGCGAGTTCGCATAGGTCTCGACGCCGAAGGCCATGACGCCGGTGGAGCGCAGCGCATCCCAGACGGCAAGGCCGTCCTCGTATTTCATGTGCAGTTCCCAGCCCTGCTCGCCGACATAGGAAATGCGGAAGGCGGCGACCGGCTTGCCGGCGATCTCGATCTGCTTGATCGCTGCGAAGGCGAAGTTTTCGATATCGAGGCCGGCCGGGTCGGCAACCACCTTCTTCAGCGTCTCGCGGGCGTTCGGGCCCCAGATGCCGATGGTGATGAAGTTTTCCGAGACGTCGGTAATGGTGACGTCGAGGCCGCGATCCTCGGCGACGCGCTTCATGTAGTGGAAGTCGCGCGGGCCGGCATCGGCGCCGTTGACCAGGCGGCAACGGTCGGCCATGCGGAAGACGGTGAAGTCGGCGCGCACCATGCCCTCGTCGTCGAGGAAGTGGGTGTAGATGCCCTTGCCGATATTGGCGTCACCGCCGATCTTGGCGGCGCAGAGCCATTCCAGCAGCTCGACATGATCGGGGCCTTCGATGTCGACCATGTGGAAATGCGAGAGGTTGACGATGCCGCAATCCTCGCTCATCGCCAGATGTTCGGCATTGGAGACGCGCCAGAAATGGCGGTTGTCCCATTCGTTTTCACGCACCGGTACGCGGTCGCCGTATTTTTCCAGCAGATGCTCGTTGGCGGCGTAGCCATGGGCGCGTTCCCAGCCGCCGAGTTCCATGAAGTAGCCGCCGAGCTCCTTCTCGCGCGCGTTGAAGGGCGAGCGCTTGACATTGCGGCTGGTGGCATAGGGTTCGCGCGGATGGATCGCCGGGAAGTAGATCTTCTGGGCGGCTTCGCGGCAGCGGTTTTCGATGAATTCTTCCGTCAGCTGGTGCGGATAGAAGCGTGCATAGTCGATCGAGGCATGGTCGATCTCCGTGCGGCCGTCGGTCATCCAGTCGGCGATCAGCTTGCCGTAGCCGGGGCCGTCCTTGACCCAGATGGCGACGCAATACCAAAGGCCACGCACCTTCTGGCTCTCGCCGCAGGAAGCGCCGCCGCCGGCCGAGACCTGCAGCAAGCCGTTGAAGGAATGGCCTTCGTTGTAGCCGAGTTCGCCGAGGATCGGCGTCAGTTCCATGGCGCGTTCGAGCGGCGCGAGGATCTGTTCCATCTCCAGATCGCGCTGCGAGGGCGACAGGCGGGCCTCATGCTTTTCCAGCAGGTCGCGCGGATGGCAGAGGCGCGGATTGTCCGTCTCGTAATACCCCCATTCGATCTGGCCGCCCTCGGTGGTCTTCGGGTCGCCGGTGTCGCGCATATAGGCGGAGTTGCCCTGGTCGCGCAGCAGCGGATAGCCGATTTCCTTGCCGGTGCCTTCGAACTCGTTGTACGGACCGAAGAAGGTCAGCGGGTGGTCGACCGGCATGACCGGCAGGTCTTCGCCGACCATTTCGGCGATCAGGCGGCCCCAGAGGCCGGCGCAGACGACGACGTGGTCGGCCATGATCGTGCCGCGATGGGTGACGACACCCTTGATGCGGCCGTTCTCGACGATCAGCGACTGGGCGGGCGTATTGGCGAAGGCTTGCAGCTTGCCGGTCTTTTCGGCGGCGTCGATCAGCTTTCCGGAGACTGTCTGCGAGCGCGGGATGACGAGGCCGGCATCGGGGTCGAACATGCCGCCCATCACCTGATCTTCCTCGATCAGCGGGAACATCTTCTTGATCTCGGCCGGCGAGACGTAATGTGCGCGGGTGCCGAAGGCCTTGGCGGAGGACAGCTTGCGCTTGATCTCTTCCATCCAGGTGTCGTCGCCTGTGCGCACCACTTCCAGACCGCCGATGCGGGCGTAGTGGCCCATCTTCTCGTAGAAATCGATGGAATACTGCGTGGTCCAGACCGACAGGTAATCGTGGCTGGTGGTGTAGCAGAAGTCGGAGGCGTGCGCCGTCGAGCCGATATCGGTCGGTATGCCGGACTTGTCGATGGCGACGATATCGTCCCATCCACGCTCGATCAGGTGATGTGCGATAGAAGCGCCGACGATGCCGCCCGCGCCGATGATGACGACTTTCGCCTTTTGCGGAAACTCTGCCATGCTTCTCAAACCCCATTTAAGATGTTGGCGGAATTCTAGGGCCAGTCCAAAAGGAATTGAAGCCTGTCTGCGACATTCTCGCATTGCGGTTCCGACCAGCGTGAAGAACACGCACGCCGTCACCGGGAAGTGCATGGTAAAGACTTCCTAAACTGCCGCTCGCGCAGCGAATTTTTCAATGGTAGAATGACGCAAACCGGCGGCGAACGCCCATGCTTCGGCCCGCTTCCGTGCAATTTTCTGTGCTGTTATGACGCACGGTGGCCCGAATCGATTGCATTTTCGTCAGGCGTTAATCGCATTCATGACGCGCCACATCAAAATTAACCATTGAAGGCAAGCGGGTTTGTCTCCGACGTGCCGCAGGCTGTATTGTTCAAACCTGAGTTGAAACGATACGGCTACTCTGCGTGGAAAGTTGAAATGATGTTGCCCGCCGCAAAGGAGGAGATCGGATTGACAGGAGCGGTACCCCGCTGCCCGACCGTGCTTCTGGGTGGTCTGCAAATCGCGCAGATATCCATGGACGCCGCCGCCGAGGGTTTTGTCGCGCGGGCGCTTGCCGCACGCGGCGGAAGCGATCGCCCGCACTATTCCACTTCGGCCAACGGCCAGGTGATCGCCATGTGCCGATCCGACGCCGGTCTTAGGGCCTTGATGCATGAGGCCGACGAAATCCATGCCGACGGCATGCCGATGGTGATGATTTCACGCATGCGCTCGTCCAGGCCTTTGAGCGAGCGGGTGGCGACCACCGATCTCGTTCACGCCGTTGCGCGCCGCGCCGAACGCCAAGGCATTTCCTTCTATTTTCTCGGTGGCACCGAAGAGATCAACCGCCGCGCCGTCGATGCGATGCGCGCCGCCTATCCGGCCTTGATCTTCTCCGGCCGTCGCCACGGCTATTTTTCGCCCGACGAGGAAGAGGCGGTGGTCGCCGAAATCCGCGAGGCGCGGCCGGATATCCTTTGGGTAGGTCTCGGTTTTCCACTGGAACAGGCCTTCGTCAAGCGCAATCTCGACCGGTTGACAGGCGTCGGCGTGGTCAAGACATCCGGCGGCCTGTTCGATTTCCTGTCGGGCAAGAATGCGCGCGCGCCACTATGGATGCAGCAGGCGGGGCTGGAATGGTTGCATCGCATGTGTCTGGAGCCGCGTCGGCTGGTCCGGCGCTACCTCGTCACCAATCCGGTCGCGATCTATGCCCTGCTTCGCAATTCTGACTAGGATCTTCGCGCTCGCTCTTTGCACGATGCCGCTGGCGGTGCCGGCGCGGGCGGCGGAGTGCGCCTTGCCGGATTTTCCCAATCCCGCGTTGTTGCAGGCCCTGCAACGCGGCGTGAACCTGACCGGCTGGGACGAGGCGGATGCCGCGCGCCATCCCACCTTGCAGCAATTGCGGGCCTTGCGTGGCGAAAACTTCACCCATATCCGCCTGCCGATCGATCACCGATGGCTGGAGGATAAGGATGCCGCCGCCTATCTTTCGGCGATCTACGACCAGTCCATCTTCCTGATCAGCCTTGGCTATGCCGTTTCGCTCGACCTGCATGCCGGCGGCGAGATCGGGCCGCAATTCGCCAGCGATCCGGACGGCGGCTTTCAAAGACTTTCGACCCTGTGGAAACGCCTGATGCCGGTGGCGCGCAGCCTCGATCCGAAAAAGGTCGCCATCGAATTGCTCAACGAGCCGGATATCGATCAGGCCGTGTGGATGCGAACCGCGGACCGGCTGATCCGGCAACTTCGCGTCGATCTGCCCGAACACACGATCATCGTTGGCCCCTCCGGGCCGCAGCGGCATGAGATGTTGGGCGGCATGACGCCGTTTTCCGATCGCAACATCGTCTACGCCATCCACTATTACGATCCCTTCGCCTTTACGCATCAGGGTTTGAACTGGGGCGCGGCGGATGATCCCTTGCGGTTCCTCAAGGGCCTGCCATTTCCGGCAACGCTGAAAACGCCTGTCGTGCGCGAGCAGATCGCGCAGTTGAATGCGGCCGGTCATGACAAGTCGGCGCAACTGTTGACGCGCTCGCTTGAAAAGCCCTGGGACAAGGCCCTGGTAACCGCAGCCTTCGACACCATGGCCGGATGGGCGAAGCGTTACGACCGGCCCGTTATCGTCAATGAGTTCGGGGTTCTGACTTTTGAGGCGCCGCGCAAGTCACGTCTTGCCTGGCTGGGTCTGGTTGGCGACCTCGCGCGTGAGCGCTGCATCGGCTGGACGCATTGGGATTTTCAGGACGGCTTCAGCCTGATGGATCCGCAAACCCACATGCCGGACGCCGAGGTCATCCAGGCGCTGGATGGAGGCGTCAGGCCCTGACGGTTTGCGGCGCGTTCAGGCCGGGCCTGTCGGCGCCATGGCGGACGGGATCGTAAATGCGGTCGATGAAACGCGCGGCGCGTTCCCATTTGGGCCGGAAGACGCCGCCATCGATGACTTCGAGATCGCCGAAACGGTTCAGCGTGTGCAGCTTGCGCCCCGGCCAGCCGGGGCCGGGCTTCAACCATGTCTCGACGACCTGCTCGAAATGTTCCTCGTCGAGCCGGGTGATGCGCGCGAGCCCAAGACCCGCGCCATAGCCGTTGCGGCAATCCTGCACGGGGCGAAGAAGCGCTCCGCCGCGATGCAGCATGTTGCCGGCGGGTCTCGCCATACGGTCATGGATCAACACCGGATTGCCGCCATGCGGCCGCCATGGGCCGGCGAGGCGATCGGCCATCCAGATCGCCAGCGTATCGGAATAGCCCCCGATATCCTCGCGTGTGACGGCAAACATCCACAGCTTGCCGCCATGGGACACGATGGTCGCATCCGCCGCCTCGACATTGTCGATCAGCGTCGCGTGGCGCTCCCAGCGCAAGGGAAAATCGGCGGCGCGATAGAGCGTGATCTGGCCGCTCAGCGAGGATTCCGGAATCATCCAGATCGCGCCTTCGGCTTCGAAGACGAAAGGATAGGACAGGTGCCACGGTTCCTCGATGATCGGAATGACCGGTCCCGGCTTGCCGTCCTCGCCGAAGGCGGTGCAGGCGATGATGCCTTTCTGGGTGCGATGATCCAGCGCCTCGAAGAAGATGAAGCGCCTGGAGTCGCGGATGAACGGAAACGGATCGGCATAAAAATGATCGACCGGATCGCGCAGCACGTTCCAGGTGGCGCCCGCCAGATCGCGCCGGCTCCAGACATCGTTGGCGGCATCGGTGATGCGCCAGCCAATCCGCCAGTGGGGGCCATGGAAACACAGGCGATAGGCGGCGCGGGCGGCCGTCGTGGCCAGCATCTTGGCGCTGTAGCGCACGAGATCGCGCCGACGCACGGCGCGCGCCGGCTGTTGCAAGGTTTCGCGCATCGGCGAAACCATGCCTTGTCCGCTGAGAACGGCGCTGAACATCAGCAGCAATCGCGACCACACGGCCTCCATGCCGCCGCCGATGCCGTTCGCCGCTTCGAGAGACGCGACGCCATGCGCCAGTTCCCTGGGGGCATCCTCGCCGGGATCGATCCGTTCCACGACGATTTCGGGAGTGATGCCGAGCAAGAGCAGGCCGGCGAGGCCGGTTTCTCCCAGCCGATCCTGAAACGAGGGGCGCAGGATCGGGATCGACGGCGACGCGATGCCGGCGGCGGTCAGATCGATGATCAGGTCGGCATTGCCGATTGCGCGTTGGCGATATTTTCCCAGGCAATCGGGAGTGATGCGATCGGACCAGCAGGCGCGCCCGCGCCGCAGCACCAGCGTTTCCAGGCTGAGCAGCGTGCCGAAGGCCGGCTCGTTCGATCCGCCGTCGAGATCGCTGACGACAACCCCGATCTCGGCGCCGATGCGGCTTTCCAGCGCCTTGGCGAGCGCCATGATCCAGTGGGAAAGCGCATCCCGCTCGACGAGAATGGCAATGCGCGAAAACTGCGGCGGGACGTTCATGCCGCTTCCTCCGCAGGCATGGGGCGATGCCGTGGTTGTCCACCGGCAATCCGCCCCTCGATGAGCGCGCGATAGCTGGCGACCATGGCGTCCAGCGAATGCAGCGCGCCAAGCCGCCGGCCAAGCGTGGCAAACCGGTCATATTCGCCGCGATCGCTCAACAAGGTCCGCACCTGTGCCTCGAAGGCTCCGGTATCGGCGGCATCGGCAAACAGCGCGCAGGCGACGCCATCCACCTGCAGCACTTCACGCATGACGGGCATGTCGTGAGAAACGACCGGTATGCCGGCATCGGCGGCCTCGACCGCAGCCAGACCGAAGGTTTCGGCTTCGCTCGGGAAGACGAAGACATCAAGGGATGCGAGGAGAATGCCGATTTCCTCCGGGCGGCGTTCGCCGAGGAAGTGCACCCTGTCTCGGATGCCGAGCGTTGCTGCGACGGCGTGCAGCCGCTCCGCATCCGGCCCCTGGCCGGCAATCGCCAGATGCAGGTCCGGATTGCCGGGCAGGAGCTTCATGGCGAGATCGATGCGTTTCAGGGGATGCAGGCGCGCGACCGTTCCGAGCAGCGTCGCCGTCTCCGGCAGGCCGAGTTGGCGGCGGGCGGCGATCTTGTCGAGCGTCGTCGTCTTGCGTGCGAAACCATGCGGGACATGCACGATGCGGCGGCGATATCGCTCGGGATAGGCCATGTAATCGCGCCAGGTGGCCTGCGAATTGACCGTCATCACATCATAGGCGCCAGCGAGCCCAAGCAACCGGTCGATGCGCCGCACCGTGCCGCTGATCGTCGCTGGCGCAGAGACATGATTGGCGATGATGCGGCGCGTGCCGACGAGGCGGGCGATCGGTCCGGCGACGATATTGCCGTAATGCTGGAACGGCAGGACGACATCGGCGCCGATCTTGCGCATCATCAGCGCAAGGCGGGTAAAGAAGACGGCCTTGGCGAGCGGATTTCCCGGTCGCTCCCGTGCGGCGAAATGGGCGTTCGGAAAATCGTCGCAGCCGGCGGATTTGCGGTAGAGAAAAAGGTGATGCACGTCATAGGCCGGCTCGCCTTCCGGGCCCGGCCGCGAAAGGCCGTCGCCCAGAATGCGTGAGATCTCTTGTGCACCCGCCATTTCCGCTTGCGTCTGGACAAACAGCAGGCGTTTTGGGCGTGTCGCGCCACGAGCCGACATGAGGTTTCAACTCCCAACGGCGCATCGCCACGAACCCCCGCGGATCATTGCGCCTCTTATAGTCCCGTTTGCTGCGTGCGGCCTCTCCGAAACAGTCCGGGCGCTCAGCTTATCGTTCATGCAAACGCCAAAACCGGAAAGATTGGCTTAAAATAACCGTCCAATATCTATTATAGCCAGGAGATGGCTTCTATTTAACCGTAAAATCCGGATTGCCGATCGCGCCGGTGCGCACGCCGGCGCCAAGCATCATTCCAGTCAACGCCATGTATATCGACAATGCCAGCGGCGCGAAATAGGCCTCTTCCTGGAACAGTCCGTTGACGATCAGCGCCATGAGCGCAAAGGCGAAGGATGCGTGCAGGGCATTGCGCGTCCAGCGCGCCAAGGCGAGCAGCCGCAGCGCGATCCAGGCATAGACGCCGATGACCAGAAAGGCGGCGACGCCCATCTGATAGAGCAGGACGCCGACTGAGCTTTCGACCGGAAAAGGCGTTCGTCCGACGGCTTGCGCCTCATACCAGTTGATGGTGAAGAACAGCGGCGACAGGTTTCCGCCCGCGCCGATACCGCGCCCCAGGGGATTGGTGACGAAATCGGCGATCCCCGCCATCAGTCCGAGCACATGGAAATCGCCGATGCTCAGGCCGAGAACCACGCCGCTTGCCGCGTAAACCGCCAGGACCATGGCATGAAGCGTCAGCGCAATGCGGCTGCCGAACAGTTGAAAGACGATCCAGCTCATTCCCGCCAGAAGAAAGACCAGCACCGGTCCCTTGGCGCTGGCGAGGATCAGAAGCACGAAAAAGGCGAGCGCCTGCAGGAAACGGCCGCGATAAAGCGTGAACAGCGAAAAGAAGGCGAGGCAATAGGCAAAGCTGATCGCATGCATGTTCGGACCGAACATGCGCAGCATCATGATGCCGAGATCGGCAAACAGCGGTGAATTGAACAGGGTGATGTGAAACGTGTCGAGCAGGCCGCTGGCGACGAGACCCGTTTCGCGGGCCTGCTTGTCGAGGGCGAGCGTTGCCCAGTTCGGGCCGGTGGCCAGATTCCAGTAGGTCACGCCGTTGGTCAGGGCCAGCCAGTCGCTGCGAAACAGGAATTCGGCATAACCGCAAAAGAGCAGCAGCAGGCCGACCAGCGAAAGTTCCGGCCCGAGCCGCAGCGGCACCGTTGCGAAGAGCACGACGCAAATCTGGAAGAGCAGCAGCGGCGTTGCGATGTTGCGCAGATTGACGATGGCGAGCGTGCCGTAAAGCGCAAAGCCGAGAACGAAATAGAGGCCGATGACGGCAAGCGCGCTGACCGTCGCCTTCAGAAACACCATGAGAGCTGGCGGGCAGGGCAGGCGGCCGGACAGCAACCTCGCGGCGATCGTTGCCCAGGCCAGGCAAACCGTGAAGAAATTATAGGCGCGCATCATGTCGAACTCGGCCTTCGACGTGACCCAGTCCATCAGCATCCCGACGATCGTGTTCTGGAAAATGAAGCCGCAGAAGAAGGTTGTGACCAGCGTTGCCGGCGACAGGAGCGCGCAGGGGATGACGAGTGCGGCCAGGACCAGCATGCCGAGCATGGTGCTGGCCGCATTGGCGATCAGCGGCAGGGCGACGATGGCAAGCGCACAGGCGACCGTCATCAGCGCGCGGATGGCCATCGCCATCGCCGGTCGCGCTGCGCTCTCATGGCCAGGCGTGGCGCGCTCTGGCCGATCCTGCCGTATGGAGGCATTCGCCATGCCGCTTGAGGCTCCCGGTTGATCCCGTCGCCAAGCCTAGCGCGCGCCTGTCACCGTTTGGTTAACCGCAGGTTTAACAATTGCCTCTACGGTCGGTAAAGCATGTCCGCGGGGGCATGTGGCAAGGAGCCATTGTGGATGTCGGCTTGGGATATGCCCGGCAAGCCTGTGCGATCATGGAACGCGCCCGGAAAACGGGAGCGACTGAGCGCACGCGACATCGAGGGACCGTCGTCCGCCGCCGCCTCCGCAAAGCCCGCCCCGGAGGACGCGGACGAGCATCCGCCGCGTGAACCGACGCCGCCTCCGCCCGGTCCGCCGCGCGACGGTTTTTTCGATCCGATGGCCTTGCTGGCGCTGATCCTTCGCCGCGACCTGACGATCGCGCTCATTGCCGGGGTCTTCTCGGCGCTGGCGCTGGCCGCGATCTACTTTATTCCCTTTCCGTTCAAGGCATCGGCGATCGTCTTCGTCGATCCGCGCGACGAGAAAGTCACGTTGCAGCAGGAAGTGCTGCCGGCGATCGGCAGCGATGCCGCCGTGCTGGAAAGCATGGTGCGCGTTGTCGGTTCGGATGGATTTCTCATCGATCTCCTGGAGCGGCTGAAGCTCCTGCCGAACGGCGCGGCCTGGACGGGAAGCATCGACGACCTCAAGATCCTCGCGAAGTTTCGCAAGGCGATCGATGTCGAGCGCATGGGCGCGACCTATCTGGTGGAGATATCCGCCAAGGATCGAAGCGGCGCCGAGGCGGCGCGTATCGCCAACGGCATTGCCAGCGCTTTTGCCGAAACCCAGAACGGCTCGCGCAACCGCGCCACCGAAAACGCCGCCCGCACCCTGTCCGACCGGCTCGTGGAAATCCGCAGCAAGGTCAATGAATCGGAAGAGGCCGTCGCCCGCTTCAAGGCCGATAACAATATCGTCTATCTCGACCAGCAGAACACCGTCCAGATGCGGCAGCTGACGGACATCAGCCTGCAGCTTGCCGCAATCAAGAGCGCGGCCGAAGAAGCGCAGGCGCGTTACGACGAAAGCAGATCGACCGGAATTTACACCCGCACGGCGGGCCAGACGAACGAGGAAAGCGATCAGCTTGCCTATCTGCGCCGTCAGCGGGCAGCGCTGATGCAGCAGCGCGACCAGCAGGTTCTGACCTATGGCCCACGCCATCCGCGGCTCGCCGAAACCCAACATATGATCGACGGCCTGGATGCCCAGATCGCCCAGCAGCGTCAGCGCATGATGGGCCAGCTGAAATCCGAGCGCGACGTCAACGCCGAAAAGCAGGCGCAGCTTGAAAAGCAGGCTGCCGATCTGGCGAAATCGATCTCGCAAACCGACGCCGCCAAGGTTCAGCTTGCAGCACTCGAGCGGGAGGCGACCGCCAATCGCGATCTCTATCAGCAGCTTCTGAGCCGCAACAAGGAAACCTACGAACTGGCCCTGTTGCCGAACGACAATGTTCGCATCGTTTCAGCCGCGGTCGCGCCGCTTGCCTCGACGCGTCCGTCGATGATCCTCATCGCGCCTGCCGTCGTCGTTCTCGGCATTGTGCTGGCCATCATCCTCGTCGTCCTGATGGAATTGAAATCGCTTCGTCGCAACCGTTGAGGCGCTTGTCGGCCTTCCGGTTAAGGATAAAATCATAGAGCATCGCTATGATTTCACGAGCGAATTTTGGGGGATGCGATGTCGAATGGAAATGTGCTGGTCGTCGGGGGCGCGGGTTATATCGGCTCCCATACCTGCCTGACGCTGGCCGAGCATGGCTTCACTCCGGTCGTCTACGACAATTTTTCCAATGGCCATCGCGAGTTCGTCAAATGGGGGCCGATGGAAGAGGGTGATGTGCGTGATCGCGCGCGTCTGGCCGACGTCTTCCGCAAATATGCGCCTGTCGGCGTCATGCATTTCGCCGCGTTGATCGAGGTCGGGCAATCGGTCAAGGAGCCGGCGGCGTTTTACGATACCAATGTCATCGGGGCGCTCAGCGTCATTGCCGAGGCGAAGGCAGCGGGCGTCTCCGCCTTCGTTTTTTCCTCGACCTGCGCCACCTATGGTTTGCCGCAGCGGATGCCGATGGACGAGACTCATCCGCAGGCGCCGATCAATCCTTATGGCCGCACCAAATGGATCGTCGAGCAGGCGCTTGCCGATCTCGATCACTATAGCGGTTTCCGCTCGGCGATCCTGCGTTATTTCAACGCCGCCGGCGCCGATCCCCAAGGGCGCATCGGCGAGTGGCACGAGCCGGAAACCCATGCCATTCCGCTGCTGATCGATGCGGCACTGGGGCGGCGCCCCGGCTTCACGGTGTTCGGTACGGATTACGACACGCGCGACGGCACCTGCGTGCGCGACTACATCCATGTGCTGGATCTGGCGGATGCGCATGTCAGGGCGCTGCGTTACCTGATGGAGGGCGGCGCTTCGACGGCGATCAATCTCGGCACCGGCACGGGGGTGACGGTGCGCGAGCTGATCGGCGCCATCGAGGATGTCTCGGGCGCCGGATTTCCGGTGACCTTTGCCGGGCGGCGCGAGGGTGATGCGCCCCTGCTGGTCGCCGACAATGCGCGGGCGAAAAGCGTGCTTGGCTGGGAGCCGAAACACGACCTGCGCGCCATCATCGAAACCGCCTGGAATTGGCACCGCGCCTCCAACTTGCTCGGCGCGCGCGCCGGCGGTTGATAGCGGCCACTAGCCACCAGAATTTTATTTTACACTCTTGCTGAAAATACTCTAGCAAGAGCCATGGACATCGCCTTTTACGCACCGCTGAAATCGCCCGCGCATCCGGTTCCCTCCGGCGACCGGTTGATGGCGCGGCTGCTGATCGAGGCGATGCGCCGCGCCGGCCACGTCGTTTTCGTGGCCTCGGAGCTTCGCAGTTTCACCACGTCCCCCGATGATCCCGCCGATACGGAGATCCGCAGGATAGCCAATGCCGAGATCGAGCGGCTGGCGTCGCTCTGGCAGACGGAGGGCGCGCCGGATGTCTGGTTCGCCTATCATCCCTACTACAAGACGCCTGATCTGATCGGCCCGGCGCTCTGCCGCCGCTTCGGCATGGCCTATGTGACGGCGGAAGCCTCCTATTCGCGCCGCCGTAATATCGGCCAATGGGCGCGGTCGCAGGCAGACGTATTGGAGGCGGTTCGTTCGGCGGCGGTGAATTTCTGCTTTACGGCCCGCGACCGGCAGGGTCTGGAGCAGGCAGCGCCGGTGGCACGCTTCGCCGGGCTTGCCCCTTTCCTCGATACCGCGCCTTTCCTGACCGTTACACCACAACCACGGCGTGGCCATCTGATTGCCGTCGCCATGATGCGGCCGGGCGACAAGATGGCGAGTTTTTCGATGCTGGCCGACGCGCTCGATCTGATCGCAGACGAGGACTGGATGCTGTCCATCGTCGGCGATGGCAAGATGCGGGCGGAGCTGGAGCAGCGCTTGGCGGGTTTCGGGCCGGAGCGCATCCGTTTTTATGGAGAGCGCTCGGCGGAAGACATCGTCAGGCTTCTCGGCGAAAGCGCCGTCTATGTCTGGCCAGGTTGCGGCGAGGCCTATGGGCTGGCCTATCTGGAAGCGCAGGCAGCCGGCGTGCCAGTGGTAGCACAGGCTACCGGCGGCGTGCCGGAAGTGGTGCGCGACGGTATCACCGGTATCTTGACGCCGGACGGCGATGTTTCGGCCTATGCGGCTGCGGTTCGGCGCATGTTGCGGGACGAGCCCTTGCGGCATACGATGGCCGGAGCGGCGCGCGCCTTCGTGCTTGAGGAGCGGTCGATCGCTCGGGCCTCGGGCGTGATCGACGGATATTTGAGAAAGGCTTTGGCCGAACGATGACCATGACTCAAGCATTCGCCCCGCTGAGCCGGGAACTGGATCGCTGGCAGGCGGCGGGCCGCATCGCCGATTTCTGGCTGCGCGACGACGATGCGACGGAACCGACGCCGGCGCTCGACCGGCTGCTGTCGCTCTCGGCCATGCATGGCATTTCGGTGACGCTGGCGGTCATTCCCGAGCCGACGGGCGAGGGGCTGGTGCGACGGTTGCGGGACGCTCCGCTGGCAGAAGTCGCCGTGCATGGCTGGGCGCATGTCAATCACGCACCGCCTTCCGAGAAAAAGCAGGAGCTCGGCGGGCACCGGCCTGCGCCGGTGGTGCTCGGGCAATTGCGGCAGGGTTTCGAGAAGCTGCAGCGGCTGCATGGCGCTCGCTTCGCGCCGCTTCTGGTGCCGCCGTGGAATCGCATCGACCGGGCGCTGGTGCCGCAGCTTGGCGCTCTCGGTTTTCAGGCGCTCTCGGTCTTCGGCAAGGAAAAGGCGGGGCCTTTTCCGCTTCTCAACACGCATGTCGATCTCATCGACTGGCATGGCACGCGGGGCGGTCGCCCCGTTCAAGCCCTGGTGGCGGAAATCATGGCGCGGCTTCAGGTGATGGAAGCCGAGGGCGGCGTCATGGGTTTTCTCACCCATCACCTCGTGCATGACGAGGCCGCATGGGAATTTTGTGCGGCGCTGCTGTCAATGACCGCCGATCATCCGGCCTGCCGCTGGGGCAGGGCACGGGATTTCATAGATCGATGATCTGCCCGTCGCGCCCGACGAAGGAGCCGGGGAATTCCGCCTGCGCCTGGCTTTCGATAGCAAGCAACTCGTCGTCGGTGCGCGCCGGCAGGTGATGGATGAAGCCGACGCTTTTTGTCTGACCGATCTTGGCGAGACGTACAGCCTGCTGCCAGGTGGAATGGCCGTAACCGCGATACCGCTCCATCTCGCTGTCGAGATAGGTGCAGTCGTAGAGGAACAGATCACAGCCATCGATCAGCTTCAGCACGACCGGATCGAAGATGCCGGGGGTATGCTCGGTATCGGTAACCATGACGACGCTGCGGCCGGCCCATTCGACACGGAAGGCGACCGCGCCGCCGGGATGCACAAGGCTCGCCGTCTTGATGGTGATGCCGGGGCGCGGCTGAAGCGCGTCGCCGGGATGGAAATCGCGCGTTTCGACGCGCGCGGCACAGATATCCGGCTCGACCGGGAACCATGGCGGCCGCATCAACTGCCGGACCATGTCCCGCGTCGTCATTTTCGGCCCCATATGCCCGGACCACAGCGTCACTGCTGCGCGGGATTTGTACAGCGGCACGAAATAGGGCAGGCCGATGACATGGTCGTAGTGGAAATGGGAGAAGAAGATATCGATCTCGGAGACGCCCTCGGCCATCAGCGCATCGCCGGCCTCGCGCAGGCCGGAGCCGGCATCGAAGATCAGCCGGTGGGACCCGCATTGCATTTCAACGCAGATCGTGTTGCCGCCAAACTCCTGAAACTGCCGTCCCGAAACGGGCAGGCTGCCGCGTGTGCCCCACAATCGAATGCGAAATGTCTCGTCGCTCACGCTTGCCTACTTCCTCGTCGCCTTCGCCTCGGCCCTACTTACGTGCTCAAATTATCATCGTATCGCATTTACGAACGAAAGCGCGTGCCCGTCCTCTGCAAATCTTTTGCCATGCGATGATGCCACCTTCATTGTCCTGGCGCAAAATCGCCACACATTCCCTCATGGAAACGCTCTACCATTCACGCCTTAAGACATCATTGTCCGGGCCGGCCGAAATCCGGTCCGTTCTTTATGATAAACAAAGTCTTACGGTTATGCGAGTCGGGAAGCGGTTATCGCGATAAAGCTCAGGAACTGCGCTGGCGGCTGCGGGCTTCGGTCAGTTCGGATGTGGTATGGCTCAGGCGTTCGGCCAGCACGCGCATCACCTCGATGGTGATTTCGGGGAAATCCACCAGCATTTTCAGGAAGATTTCCTTGCGGATGCGCAGAGCCTCCATCGGCACTGCGGCCATGACGGTGGCGGTGCGGGAACCGTCGCACAGGATGGCGATCTCGCCGACGATGGAATTGGTGCCGAGTTCGGTGATCTTGATCGGGCCGTTGGGGGAATCCGCCAGAATCTCGGCGCTGCCGGAAAGAATGACATAGGCGGCGTCGCCGGGATCGCCCTGCCGGAACAGGATCTCGCCGGTGCCGTAGGACACCCGGTCCGACGTGAAGGCAAGCAGCTTCAGCTTGGCCGGCGGGATGCCCGCAAACAGCGGCACTTGCTTGAGCGATTGCACTTCGTCTTTGAGCAGCATGGTGTTCATTATCCTCGGACCTCAAGATGATCCGCCCCTCTTAGCCGTTCAAGATGACACTCGTTCTTTGCGGCCTTGTGCTTTTTGGGCCAGTGTTTCGGGTGGACCGTCCGCTGTCAACACACCGCGCTCAAAAACAACGACACGATCGAACTGTTCAGACAGCGAGGGGTTCGACAAGACCCAGATCAGGGCCGGTTTGTCGCTCGCCTGGTCGATAAGTTCGAGCACCCGGCGCACGATATCGTCCTGGATGCGATGATCGAGGCCCGGCAGCGGCCGGTTGAAGACATAATAGTCGGAACGGCGGATGAGCGCGCGGGCAAGGCCGAGTTTCTGGCGCTGCGTTCCGACCAGGCGTCGCCCGCCGGCGCCGACGTCGAAATCCAGCCCGACGGCCAGAACCTCGTCATAGAGCCCCTGCGTGTTGACGAGATTGCGCACCATGGCGCGCACCTTCTCGGCGCCGTCGGCATGCTTGTGGCTGATACGGCCGATCAGCACATTGTCGATAAGATTGGCCGAGGCCATGTATTTTTCCGCGTCGTAACGCTCGAATTCGCTCTCCAGTTCATCCGGCAGATTGTCGTGGAAGATGTGGCGCGCCTCGACGATCTTGGCCATCAAGTCTTCGTTGAGCAGGCCGAAGCGGTGGCGGGGCTCGATATAGGCGAAGCTCAGCTTGATGATCTTGTAGCGATCCTTATCGGTCGCCTCCTCGAAGCTCTTGCCCTGCAGCTTCTGCAGCAGCTGCTGATATTCCGGAATGTCGTCCGGCGTCATGAAGGTGAGCTGCTGGAAGAAGGGATGGTCCGGCGGAAGGTCGGCGAAGAGTTCGACGGCGTTTTCGGCGATCTCGTAGCCCATCTGGAACAGGCGCGGCCCGAGCCCCGTGCGATCCATGACCGAGCGGAAATAGGGGTTCTGGCCGATGGCGCGGCCCTTGAGGCTGAGACCCGTGGCGGTGCCGAACAGCAGGTTTTCGCCCACTGTCGCCTCGCGATTGTAGCTATCGGCCTCGAACATCGAGACGAGGCCGCGCAGGCCGGCTTTTTCCAGCTCGTCGCGCAGCGCGCTGCGCATCTCGACGACGTGCTCGGCAAGCTGCGGATGGCGGGCGGGATCGAAGGTCGAGCGCAAGGCCAGATCGAAGATGTCGTTCGAAAGCTGCACCGCGTCGAGCACGGCGCGCACCGGCCTGAACAGCTTGTCCGGCCCTTCGGCTCCGGCTTCCACGTAGTCGATCCAGTCGCCTTTGATGTCGTATTCGGGGTTGCCGGCGAGACGCGCCTCGGTCAGGGCCCATTTGTGATCCGAAGCGGCGTCGCCGTCATAGACCGGCGGTTTCAGCGGCGCGTGCTTGAGGCCGTAGAACAGGTTGTCGCCCAGCGTGCCGGAAAACAGATAGACATCGCTGGCGGCATAGGAAATGCGCCGGCCGGTCAGCGATTCCGGCAGGTCCCAGATATCCTCGCCGCCAAGCGCCATGCGGCCGCTTTCCGGCGCCAGGATGCGCGCGGCGGCCTCCGCCAGCGCTTCGCCGCCGAGGATGGCGACGCGTTCGCCCTTGTCGATCTGCAGGGAAACCCGCTCGAGAAGCCGGGCGCCGCTATCGTCGACCAGCGACAGGCTGACGGCGGCCAGCGGATGGCGGGATTCGCCGGCATCTGGAGACAGCGCCTGCAGCGTCGGGTTCATCATCCGGTCGACCTGGAACTGCTCGACCACCTGCACGTATTTGACCTGTACGTCCTGACGATTCTGATCCCAGTCGATCAGGTCCTTCAGCGGTCCCGGCAGGTCCTTGTAGGCATTGATGACCGCGACGAGCTGGCCGACGTCGAGCCGGCCGTTCAGCGCGAGATAGCCGCCGATGCAGTAGAACAGGAACGGGGTCACCTGGGCGAGGAAGTTGTTGATGAACTTGACGAGGAATTTCCACTGATAGAGATCGTAGCGGATCTTGAAGATGCGCCCGAGGCGGGCGGAAATATCGGCGCGCTCGAAATTCGACGTGTCATAGGCGTGGATGGTGGAAATGCCATCGACGATCTCGCTGACGCGGCCGGAGAGCTCGCGGGCGGTGATCTGCCGCTGGCGGCCGAGGACCAGCAAGCGCTGGCGCATGCGCGGGATCAGCACCGCCTGCACCGCGACGATGATCGCCGCGACCATGCCCAGCCAGAAATGCTGCATGAAGATGAAGATCAGCGCCGTCAGCGCCTGACCGCCGAGCAGCGCCGGCTGCACGAAGGCGTCGCCGGTGAAGCCGCCGAGCGGTTCCACTTCGTCCTTGATCATGCTGGCGAGTTCGGCGCCCTTGACGCGTTTGAACTGGCTCGGCGGAAAGCGCAGGATGCGATCGACAAGCTCGAAGCGGATGCGGCGCAGGAGCCGCTCGCCGAGCCTGCCCTTGTAAGTATTGATATAGAGCTTGAACAGCCCGTTGATGATGACGAGCACCAGGAAGACCAGGCTGAGCGCCACCAGCGTCTGCACGCGGTTGAGCTCCAGCCCGTTGAAGAGCACGACATGACCGAAAAGCGGCATATCGAAAGCGATGCGCATGAAGATCTGCGTCGCCCCTTCCGTCTCGAACCCCTTGCCCTGGATCGGACCGTTGACGATCTGCTTGGGCAGGTCGAAGGACAGGAAATAGGGGATCATCGACAGGGCGACGATGAAGAGAATCCAGATTTGCTGCCGCTTGGTGTGCATCCAGATATAGCGGCCGAGTCGATGGTCCATGGAGGGGGTCAAGCTGCAAAAGCTCCGTCATTCGCCTACGGCCGCGCCGGTCTTCCGGCATTCGACTCGCCCAGGCCCGGAGGGGTCGGGGGAGGAATCATATCAAGTTTTCGGCCTGCTGTAAGCCGCCTGCGCCACGTGAGCGAATTCGACGGTCTTGCGTGGCCGTTTTGCCGCTAGACGAGATCGCGCAGGATCGTGGCCGTGCGGCGGGCGCCATCGAGGTCGAGCGTATAGGGCGGCGGCGCGGGCAGGGCGTGTGCTTTGCGGATGGCGTTGGCCAGATTGTGCGGGTTCACAGCCGTCTCGGAAAGAACGCGGGCGAGGCCCATGGCTTCCAGACGACCGGCGCGGGTCGGCTGTTCGGTCTCTCCGCCGGCGGCGAAGGGGATGAGCAGCGACCGGCAACGGCCGCGCAGGATATCGCACACGGTGTTGTAGCCGGCCTGCGACACCGACAGATGCGCCCCGCCCAGAAGGCTGGCGAAATCGCGGCGGAAACGGAAGGCTTCGACGCCGTCAGGCAGATCGGCGGTCAGCGCGTCGTAATCGGCCTGCGGCAGATTGGGGCCGGCGATCAGGCACCAGCGGCCAAGGCCGGGAAGCGCGCGCGCCACCTCGCGGGCGCCGAGCACCAGATCGCGACCGACCGCACCGCCGCCGGCGGAAACGACGATATCGAAGCGTTCGGCCGCAGGCTCCGGCGGCGGGGCGGCGACGAGGCCGGTATAGATGACCTTATCGGCAATCTCGCCTGCCAGTGGAAACGTGTCTTCGATGCGGATGAAATTCGGATCGCCATGGACGAGCACGTGATCGAAATGGCTGTTGATGAGCGCCACCGTCTCTTCGTCGCGGCCGGGTTTGGCGCGCTCCTGCAGGATGTCGCGCAGCGAGGTCATCAGTTTCGGCTTCGGCTTGGCGTTGGAGATGGCGTCGAGCAGCGGCAGCAGCTCGAAACGCACCTGCCGGCGGCCGAAGGGGAAAGCCTCGATGATGACGATATCCGGCTTGGCGGCTGCGAAGGCTTCGAGCAGCAGCGCGGTGCGCCGCGCCTTGAAGGCATCGTCGATGGGATTGCCGTTTTCATCGGCGATGCCTGAAAAGCCGGCGTCGCCCGATACGATGGTCGGCAGCGCCACATGGTTGACGCCAGGGCCGGGAAAACCGGCGACCGCCGTGCCGCCGGTCGCCATGGTCACGGTGAACCCGTCCTCCACCATGGCGGCGGCAATGCGGCTGGCGCGTGCGAGATGACCGATGCCCAGCAGGTGCTGGACGTAGAAAAAGACCTTGGGTCCGGTCATGCGCTCCACTCCTGCCGGAAGAGACCGGCCAGCTGGCCGATGCTGGCGTGATGGTCGAAATGGGCGCGCACCCGCGCCTCCGCCGCCTGGCCCAGGCGTCGGCGCAAGGCCGGATCGCGGATGGCGCGTTCCAGCGCGGCGGCAAGCTGTTCCGGGTTTTCCGGTTCGACCAGCAGGCCGTTTTCGTCGTCGGCGATCAGCTCCGGCACGCCCGAAATATTGGTGGAGATGCAAGGCAGGTTCTGGCTGGAAGCCTCCACCAGCACGTTCGGCAAGCCGTCGCGGTCGCCATCGGCAGTGATGCGGCAGGCAAGGGCGAAGAGGTCGCTCTCGCGATAGGCTGATAGCACGTCCTTCTGGTCGAGCGCACCCTGCCAGCGCAGGCGCTCGCCGATGCCGAGTTCGGCCGCCAGCGCCTTCATCGGCGCTGTTTCCGGCCCGGCGCCGATATGGTCGAAGCGCCAATGCAGGTCGGCCGGCAGACGCGCCAGGGCTTTGAGCAGGATGTCGTAGCCCTTTTTCGGCACGGCGCGGCCGACGCTCAGTATGGTGACGGGATCGGTGGGGTCGCTGCCGTCGCGGTCGGCGCGCGGTGTCAGATTGTGGCCGAAACGGTCGAGATCGAGACCATGATAGCTCAGATGCACGGCGCCATGGCCGTTGGCGAGCGTCTTCAAATGCTCATAGCCGCTATGGGTGCAGGTCACCGTCCAGCGATTGGCGGCGAGCTTGCCCTCCAGTTCCCAGTCCGGCGAGGTCCAGATGTCCTTGGCATGCGCCGAGCAGGTCCAGGGCGTACCCGTCATCATGCTGGCATAGTTCGTGACCGAGGCGGGGGTATGGATGAAATGGGCATGCAGCCATTGCCCGCCATCCGGCCATTCGGCGGCGAGCACGGCGGCCTGTCCGAGCCTGCGGAAGCGGTTGCGGGTGAAATCGCGTTTGAGATCGGACAGGAAGGCGGAAAACGCCTTCTTGAAACCCGGCAGCCGACGCGCCTTGAGCAGCGCACGGACCACGCGCAGCGGTTCCTCGTGCAGATATTCCGGCAGGTAATGCACGGGCGCGCGAATCTCGTCATGGACGGGATGACGTTTCTTGTCGGTCGGGCGGCGCAGCGCCACCAGCGACAGCGCGAAGCCCGCCTTTTCCAGTCCCAGCAATTCCTGCGCGATAAATGTCTCCGAAAGGCGCGGATAGCCCTTCAGCACCACGATGATCTTCCTGTCCGGTTGCAAGGCTTTATCCCTGGATCGCGTGCAGTTTGCCGTGCTCGCGACCTTCAAGCCATTCGCCGACGATGCGCGAAATGTTCGGCAGGCCTTCGAGGCGCAGGTTGCCGGCGCTGGCGGAGGGTGGCTTGCGGTCGGGCAGCGCCTTCAGGGCGGCGGCGACGCGCAAGGGGTCGCTGGCCTCGTCGGGATGCAGCATGTCGATCAGGCCGAGTTCGGCGGCGCGGGTGGCGCGGATCAGCTGCTCCTCGCGCGGCATGACGCGGGGGATGATCAGCGCCGGCTTGTCGAAGGAAAGGATCTCGCAATAGGTGTTGTAGCCGCCCATGGCGACCACGGCGCTGGCGCCGGCGATCAGCTCCTCCATGCGGTTGTCGAATTCGATGACCTCGATATGGGGGATCTTGGCCGCGCTCTCCATCATCGACTGGCGCTGGCTGGCGGGCATGTAGGGGCCGAGCACCATCAGCGCCTTGTGGGTCAGGGTCGGGTCTGCCTCATAGGCGCGGATGACGTCGCGGATCAAATCCTCGCCGTCGCCGCCGCCGCCGGTGGTCACCAGGATATATTTGCCGTGCGGCCGATGCTCCGACAGGTTCTCCGAGGAAACGCTGCGCTGCAGGAAGCCGACGAAATCCATCTTTGCCCGCACGGCGGGGGGAATGTCCATGCCGCCGAGCGGATCGTAGAAATCGGGCGGTCCGTAGACCCAGACGCGATCGTAGAACTTGGCGATCTTGTTGAGAACGTCGCCGCGCTCCCACTCGGCTTCCAGCAGATGCGGCGCGTCCATGACGTCGCGCAAGCCCAGCACCAGCGTTTTGCCGCGCGCTTTCAGATAGGCCAGCGTCTCCTCGACCTCGCCGCGCAGGCCCATCGGCTCCTTGTCGACGATGAAGATGTCGGGATCGAAGCTTTCGGCGGTGTGGCGGATGATAGACTGGCGCATCTTCAGTGTCTCGCCGAGATCCGTATGGGTCTTCATCGAGGTGTATTCGCCGTTGCGCAGCTTGATGACGCTGGGGATTTTGACGAAATCGACGCGGACGCGATAGTCGAAGGCGCCGGCGATGGTGGCGCCGGAAATGATCAGGACATTGAGGCCGCGATAGTCCTCGACCAGCGAATGGGCGATCGTGCGACAGCGGCGCAGATGGCCGAGGCCGAACGTGTCGTGGCTATACATGAGGATGCGCGCATCCTCGAAACGATGGGTCGTGGGGAGAGCATTCATGGAACGAACCTGTATACGGGCCGGGCGGAGTTCAGGGTCTCGGCGATGGTGTTGTTCGACATTGCGTCATCACTTGTATGGATCGGCCGCGTCGCGCAAGCCGTCTCCCAGAAAATTGAACGCCAAGATCACAAGAACGACCGGCAGGGTCGGCAGCAAAAGCCAGGGATAGAAGGCGATGACGCTGACGCTTCTCGCCTCCGTCAACAGGATGCCCCAGCTTGTGATCGGCGGCCGCAGGCCAAGGCCAAGGAAGCTCAGCGCCGTTTCGCCGAGAATCATGCCGGGGATCGAGATGGTCGCGGTGGCGATCAGATGCGACATGAAACCGGGAATGAGGTGCCGGCCGATGATGCGGCTGGTCTTGGCGCCCATCAGATGCGCGGCGAGCACGTAATCCTCCTCGCGCAGCGACAACAGCTTGGAGCGCACGGCGCGCGCCAGTCCCGTCCAGTCCAATAGGCCGAGGATGATGGTGATGCCGACATAGATCAGGACCGGGCTCCAGGTCACCGGCATGATCGCGGCCAGCGACATCCATAGCGGGATGGACGGGATCGAATGCAGCACCTCGATGATGCGCTGGGTCACCAGATCGAACAGCCCGCCGCGATAGCCGGCAAGGCCGCCGATGACGATGCCGAGCACGAAGCTGATCGAAATGCCGATGAGGCCGATGGTTAGCGAAATGCGCGCGCCATAGATGATGCGCGACAGCACGTCGCGGCCGAGCCGATCCGTGCCGAGCAGGAACATCTGGCCGCCCTTTGCCGGGCAGACCAGATGCGTATTGGCCTCGAACAGTCCCCAGAAACGATAGGAATCGCCGCGGCAGAAGAAGCGCAGCGGCTCCACCTGGTCGGTCCGGTTGGTATAGATGCGGCGCAGCGTATCCATGTCGAGGCGCATTTCGCGGCCATAGACGAAGGGGCCGACGAATTTGCCTTCATGGAACAGATGCACGCGCTGCGGCGGCGAATGGATGAAATCGACGTTGCGGGTGTGCAGATTGTAGGGCGCCAGGAACTCGACGATCAATATGGAGGCGTAGAGCAACGCCAGGAAGATACCGGATGCCAGCGCCAGCTTGTGACGCTTGAACTTCCACCACATCAGGCGCAGTTGCGAGGCCTTGCTGACCTTTTTCTGGTCTTCGGTGATCGAATGCGCCTCGTTCGGGTCGAATGGCGCGGTCGAAACGAAATGGTGCAGCGGGGCGCCGGGCTCCGGCAGCGGCGATGACGTCACTTGGCGCTCCCACCCTGCAGACGGATACGCGGATCGAGAAAGGCGAGCGCGATATCGGAAATCAACATGCCGACCACGGTGAGGAAGGCGAGGAACATCAGGAAGGAGCCGGCCAGATACATGTCCTGGCTCTGCAGCGCCTTGATCAGCATCGGGCCGGTCGTCTCCAGCGACAGCACGATGGCGGTGATTTCCGCCCCCGAAATGATCTGCGGCAGGATCGAGCCGATATCGGCGATGAAGAAGTTCAGGGACATGCGCAGCGGGTATTTGACCAGGGTGCGGAAGGGCGACAGGCCCTTGGCGCGGGCGGTGACCACATATTGCTTCTGCAACTCGTCGAGCAGATTGGCGCGCAGCCTGCGGATCATGCCTGCGGTGCCGGCGGTGCCGACGATGATCACCGGGATCCACAGGTGTTCGAGGATGGATTTCGCCTTTTCCCAGCTCATCGGCTCGCCGAGGAAACGCTGGTCCATCAGGTGGCCGATGGTGGTGCCGAACCAGATATTGGCGAAATACATCAGGATCAGCGCCAGGGTGAAATTCGGAATGGCGATGCCGAGCAGGCCGACGAAGGTCAGGCCGTAATCGCCCCAGCTATATTGATGGGTGGCGGAATAGATGCCGATCGGGAAGGCGATCAGCCAGGTGACGATGATCGTACACACCGAGACGAGGATGGTCAGCCACAAGCGGTCGCCGACCACCTCGCTCACCGGCAACTGATATTCGAAGGAATAGCCGAAATCGCCGGTCAGCATGCCGCCGACCCAGTGGAAGTAGCGCAGCACCGGCGGCTTGTCGAAACCATACTGGGCGCGCAACTGCTCGATCTCGGCCATGTCGACGTTTTCGCCCTGAGCCTGCAATTCGGCGATATAGCTCTCGAAATAGTCGCCGGGCGGCAACTCGATAATGGTGAAGACGAGCGCCGAGATGATCATCAGCGTCGGAACCATCGCGGCGATGCGCCAGAGAATATAGCGGATCATCAGGCGATATCCTCCGAGTACCAGAAGGTATCGGGCATGTAGACCCCGAGGAAGGCGGTGGGGTCGAAGCCGTAAAGCCCCTTGTCGGGAACGTTGCGCAGACGGCCCGAACGCAGGATCGGCTGCAGCGTCTGGTTGACGATGCCGATGGAGAAGACCTGATCGGTGTAGATCGCCAGCATCTTGCCCCAGATGGCGCTGCGCTCGGCGTGCGTGCCGGCCTTGTACCAGTCGCGCAGAAGCGTCGTCAGGGTTGCGGCTTCGGCGACGTCGGGCGCCTGGCCCTTCTTGCCGTTGGAGAGATAATGCATGCCCCAGACCGGCCATTGCAGCTGATCGTCGGTGGTCGGCGCCAGCTGGCCGGGGTTCATGTCGGCGGTCGGCACGCCGTTTTCGAGGCCGGGCCACATGGTCATCATGATCTGGCCGCCCATGGTGCGCGAGCGGAAGACATCGCGCTGCGAGGTGCGCACGAACAGCGAGATGCCGATCTTGCGCCAGTGATCGGTGACCAGTTCCAGCACGTCGGTCTCCAACGTGCTTTCGCCGGCGGTCTCGACGACGATCTGGGCGATGCGGCCGTCGGAAAGCAGGCGGATGCCGTCGCTGTCGCGTTGGGTCAGCCCCATCTCGTCAAGCAGCGCATTGGCGGCGTCGGCATCGTGATTGCTGTAGGCGGCGGCATATTCCGGCTTGAACAGCGGGCTGTCGGGCAGGATCGTATCGGCGCTCGGCACGGCGAGACCATAGAAGGCGACCTTGTTGATCTCGTCGCGATCGATCGCCAGCGACAGCGCCCGGCGGAAGCGGGCATCGCGCAGGATACCGCGCCAGAGTTCGTCGCCGTAATTGAGGTTCGGCAGCAGCGCGACCTTCGAGCCGCGCGTCGATTTCCACAAGCTGACGCGCACCGGATAGCGTTTCTCGGCGTCTTTCAGATAGGTGTAGTCGGAAAAATCGACGCCGGTCGGCTGCAGGTCGCTTTCGCCGGTGCAGGCCTTGGCGGCGATGATGGTGGCGGAGCTGACGTTGAGAATGATCTTGTCGAGATAGGGCAGCTGCAGCCCGTGCTCGTCGATGCGGTGAAAGAAGGGATTGCGTTCGAAGACGAACTGTTCGGCCGGCAACCTGGTCGTGTTGCGCCAGGGATCGAGGGTCGGCAGCTCGGGATTTTCCGGACGGTAGCTGCGCGACATCTTGATGTGGAGGTCGACCCAGGTCTTGACGCGCTGCTCCTTCATCAGACCGGCCAGCCGGTTCGGCTCCTGGTATTTTTCATGGAAATTGCGCATGTAATGCGCCGGCATCATCAGGACCAGCGGCTGCGGCGCAGCAATGCGCGGCAGGAAATCCGGGTTGGGCCCATCCCAGCTGAAGCGGACGGTGTGCTGGTCGATCACTTCGAAACGCGGCGGCTTGCCATTGACGAGCAGCTCTCTCGGCAGGCCGCCCTTGCGCAGGTCGTCGTCGAGAATGACATCTTCCCAACAATAGCGGAAATCCTCGGAGGTCACCATGTGCCCGTCCGACCAGCGATGGCCGTTGCGGATGTGGAAGGTGAAGCTTGTGTTGTCGACGTTCTCGAAGCTTTCGAGGATATCGGCGACGAAGCTGAGGGAAGGGGTATAGCCGACGAGACGGGCATAGCCGCAGATGGTCATCAGGCGGATGTCCTTGGCGCTGCCGATCAGAATGCGCGCCGTGCCGCCGTTCTTGCCGGGCTGCCTGCCCATGGCGGCCAGCGGCACCATGCGCGGCTGGCGGGGAATGCGGTCCGCAAGCGGTGGCAGCAGGTCTTCATGCACGCGCTCTGCCAGCAGTGGCGGCTCGGTCACGGCGGCGCGGGCGGGAAGGGGCAAGGCGGCGGAGGCAAGAAGACCCAGTACGCTGCGCCGGGTCAGCCATGGTGTGTGAAAGTCGCTCATGGGCAAAGCTCCCTGGCATCGACATTGCGCCGCGCGAGCACAAAGTGGCCGTCGCCCAGATCGGCGGGCGCCAGCGCCGCCTCGCCCGGCTCCTCGCGGAAGCGACTGTCCCAATTGCCGGCCGCCGCCGCGCCGCTCCTGGTGATCGCGGAGAAATCGAGCGGATGGTCGGGATCGGCAAAGGGCACGGCTGCCAGCAGCGCCCGCGTATAGGGATGCACCGGCTTGCGCATCAGCACTTCGCGCGGCGCAAGCTCGACGATGCGCCCGGCGCACATGACGGCGATGCGGTCGGCCATGTAATCGACGACGGCGAGATTGTGCGAGATGAAGATGTAGGTCAGGCCGAGATCGGCCTGGAGATCCTTGAGCAGATTGAGGATCTGCGCCTGAACCGAGACGTCGAGGGCAGAGACCGGCTCGTCGCAGATCAGCACGTCCGGCCCCAGCGCCAGCGCGCGCGCAATGCCGATGCGCTGGCGCTGGCCGCCGGAAAAGCTGTGCGGATAGCGGTTCAGCGCACGCTGGTCGAGGCCGATCGCCTCCACCAGCTTGATCACATAGTCCTTGCGCTGCTTCGGCGTGCCGCGTCCGTGGATCTCCAAGGGCTCGCTGAGGATGTTCTGCACCGTCATGCGTGGCGACAGCGACGAGATCGGATCCTGGAACACCATCTGGATGCGGGCGCGCAGCGCCTTCAGTTCCTCGCCGCTGGCGTTGAGCACGTCGATCGGCTTCTCGCCGAAATACATGATCGAGCCGTGGTCGGGGGTGATCGCGCGCATGATCATCTTGCTGAGCGTGCTCTTGCCGCAGCCGCTCTCGCCAACGATGCCCAGGCATTCGCCGCGACGCACGTCGAGGCTGACATTGTCGACGGCCGGGTGGCCGACAGCCTTCGGCTTGGTCAGCCAGCCGGATTTGCGCGTGGTGAACGTCTTGCTGACTTCGCGCACCGACAGCACGATGTCAGGGCCACCCTGCGGGCGCTTGGCCCGCTTGGCGATCAGCGTATCGGCTTTGACGGGAATTTCGCGCAAGCCCTGGAGGCGCTCCCCGGGCTTCATGTCGAAATGCGGCACGGCCGCCATCAGGCCCTTGAGATAGGGATGGGCCGGGCGGCGGAAGATGTCGTCGACGGTGCCGGCTTCCATGATCTCGCCGTGATAGATCACCACGACTTCGTCCGCGACATTGGCCACGACGCCGAGATCATGGGTGATCAAAAGCATCGCCATGTTCAGCTTGGTCTGCAATTCGCGCAGAAGCTGGAGGATCTGCGCCTGGATGGTGACGTCGAGCGCGGTGGTCGGCTCGTCGGCGATCAACAGCGCTGGGCGGCAGATCAGCGCCATGGCGATCATGGCGCGCTGGCGCATGCCGCCCGATAGCTCGAAGGGATACATGGAAAAGGTGCGGGCCGGATTGGCGAAGCCGACAAGGCCGAGCATTTCCTCGGTGCGCTCGCGCAGTTCTGCGCGCGACACCGGTTCATGGATGCGCAGGGCTTCGCTGACCTGGTCGCCGATGGTGTGCAGCGGCGACAGCGAGGTCATCGGCTCCTGGAAGATCTTGCCGATGCGGCTGCCGCGCAGCGTGCGGATGGCGCGACCGTCGCGGGGCAGCGACAGGATGTCGATCGGGCCTTCCTGGCGGGCGGGATCGGTAAACAGGATGCGGCCTTCCGCACTTGCCGTCTGCGGCAGGATGCCCATGACCGCCTGGCTGATGACAGACTTGCCCGAGCCGGATTCACCGACCAGCGCCGTCACCTTTCCGGGCAGGACACGCAGGCTCGCATCCCGCACGGCCGTCAGCGTGCCGCCGAGCATTCTGAACGAGATGCGAAGCTTCTCGATGCGCAACAAATCCGCGCCTGAATTCATGCCGGTCGCTTTCTCGCCTCGCCTGTCAGACGCCATGGTTCGTCAAGCTTATCGAACCGCTTCCGGCCTGTCCATGGGGTCTTGGTCCAGCTTGACAGCCGCCTCAATCGAGCTGTGCGCAGAGCGACTTGTCGGCAAGGACGTCCTCGCATTTCGCCGAGCGGCGAAAGTCGTCGTAATAGAGCGTCCAGTCGGTGCTGTCGGCGGCGCGGTAGGGACCGAACTTGAAATACTGGTTCTTGCCGAGCCCCTTGTCCGCATGGCCGATATGGCCCTTGACGGTGACGATCCATTTGTCGTTGGCAAAGATCTCGATGCGGCCGTCGCCATCCGGGCCGGGCCTGGTCATGACGGCGAAATCGATCCAGCCGGAGGAGGGCAAGGGCAGGGTCGTTCCGTGGTCGGTCACGGTGATCTTGTCGGTGCAGGCATTGAAAATGCCGCCGTCCTCGGGTTTGAAGGCGCTGTCGGTCGCCACCAGCGCACGCATCTGGTTGGTGTCCGGCCGCAGCCAGACCGGGGTCTGCCCCGCCGGGCATTCGGCCATCTTATCCTTTTGCCCGACCGATGCACCATCGTGGTAATTGGTTTCGACGGTGACGAACAGCTTGCCGTTGTTCATGCGAAAACCGAGGAAGGGGCTGAAATCGCCCTCGGCTTCCGGGCCGATCTCACGCTTCCATTGGGCAATCAGATAACGATGATCCTCGGAAGGGATGGGGTCGGCGAAACGCACGGCGAAACCATACCAGACGCCGGCGTCATAGGGCACGCGCAGCTTGGTCTTTTCCCAGATCTCGGCGCGTTCGCTGCATCCTTCGCTGTCTTCGGCGCAGTAGGGCCTGACGCTGAGCTTCAGGGCGCCGGCGCCGCTGCGCTTGACCTCGCTCTGGAAGACGACCGTTCCCGCGCTCTGCTCGGCGTTTTCACGATAGTAGAGCCCGCCCTCGGGCGAGAAATCCTTTCCGTCGAAGCCATCGACGAGAACGTCATGCAAGGGATCGGCGAAGAGGGGCGTGGCAGGTGCGGCAAGCGCGAGCGCGCACAGAAAGGCGCCCCGGATCGTCGATGTCTTCATTGCAGCAGCGTCTCCAGCATATCCTTGTTTTCCGTTTGCCGCCTCTGGCGGTAGGCCAGCATGATGCGCTCGGCCTCGGACTGGACGTCCAGCCTATCGCCATCGATGCATTCCGGGCAATCGGTTTTCATCAACTCGTCGCCGGGCAGCAGGACGGTGACCTTCTGGCGCATGCCGCGCAGCCTTTCCTGGCCCAGCGAGACCCAATCGCCGCCGCAATAGGTGGAGAAGGCCTGGCTCGCGATGATCGGCTGGTTGAATTTCTTCGTCAGGCCTTGAAGGCGCTCAACCTCGTTGACGGCGCCGCCGAAGGCGGAAAAGGTCAGGCGGTCCTTGAGGCCGACATTGCCGAACATGACATTGCCGATATGCAGGCCCATGCCATAGCGGATCTCCGGCAGGTTCTTGCCCTTGCGCCCCTCGTTCAGTTCCGCCATGCGCGCGGTTGCCTGGCGCACGGCGGCCATGGCGGTCCGCGCCGCCGTCTGCGACGGTTCGCGATGGCGCCCGCAGGGGTAGACGGCGAGGAAGCCATCGCCGACGAAACTGAGGATCTCGCCGCCATTGCGGTTGAAGGGCGTGGCGATGGCGTCGAAAAACTGGTTCAACGTATCGATATAGGCCTGCCGGCCCTCGCGTTCGGCAAGCAGGGTCGACTGGCGCATGTCGGCCATGACCAGCGCCGCCCGGATCGTTTCGCCGTCGCCGCGGCGGATCTGGCCGGAAAGCACGCGCTTGCCGGCATTGCCGCCGAGATAGGTGGTCAGCATATTGTCGGCGAGCTTGTCGAGCACCGCCATCTTGGCGGCGACAGCGAGGCTGTTCTGGATGCGCAGCAGGGCTTCGATGATGTCGTCGCTGAAACCGTCCGGCAGGTCCGTTGTCCACGAGCCCAGCATGCCCTGTCCGCTGCCTTCGCCGAAGGATTGCACGAAGGCGAAATAATCGGTGGCGCCGAGCGCCACCAGATCGCCGAAGATCGGGAATTCCGGCGGCGCGGTCGGGTCGAGGCGGCGACGCAGATGGTCGAGATTGTTGCTCAGCAGGTAAAAATAGGGGCTGCGCAGGATGCGCTCCGAATCCGGCCCTTCGAGCACCTTGCGAAAACTCTCGACCGAAACGCCCTCGCCGCGCTCCCAGGTGAAACCGAGCGCGTCGTAGAGCGGATGCAGCATGGAAAAGCTCAAATGCACGCGGATCAACGGCAGGCCGGCGGCCGCCAGTCTTTCGCAAAAGCCCTTGATCAGCGTTTCGAGATCGACGCCGTGGAGCGCCGAGGTCTTCAACCAGGAGCTGACGCGGTCGAGCAGGGTGCGGGAAACGGTGGCGCGCGGCGTGGTCATCGCAAGTCCTTAAAAATCGCGGCCTTGAACCGGCGCATGACCCTCGGGGAGAGGCGACCCTCTGCGCCTGCCGCTGGCAAGATATAAGCACGCGCGAGGGTAAAACCAGACATGCGACCGACAAATTTCCACCGGCCTCATCGCAACCTCGTGAACTCCCGGTTCGCGCTGCGCCGCTTGACACGGCCGTGAATTGATCCCAACTGCATCGGGGTCGACATTTTTGACCCCAGCACATATTGCCACAATCCCGGATACCGATCTCCCGTGACCCCATCTTCGAGCCAAGCCGAGCGCCTCCAGTCCCGTATCCTGTCGCGCGAGGCGCATGCCGGTGTTATCGGCCTCGGTTATGTCGGCCTGCCGCTTGCCATGACCGTCGCCCGCAACGGGTTTCGCGTCACCGGCTTCGATATCGACGCGTCCAAGATCGTGTCGCTGGATGCCGGCCGCTCCTATATCGAGGCGGTGCCGGATGCGTTGGTCGCTTCCGAGACGGCGCAGGGGCGGTTTCGCTCGACCACGGATTTTTCGGGGCTTGCCGAATGCGACGTCATCGTCATCTGCGTGCCGACGCCGCTGACCCGCCATCGCGATCCCGACCTGTCCTATGTGACGAAAACCACGCAGGCAATCGCGGCCCATCTGCGGCCCGGCCAGTTGATCGTGCTGGAATCGACTACCTATCCCGGCACCACCGACGACGTGGTCAAGCCGATCCTCGAGCGCACCGGGCTTGCCTCCGGCGTGGATTTCTTTCTCGGCTTCTCGCCGGAGCGCGAGGATCCCGGCAATCGCGATTTCGAGACCTCGACCATCCCAAAGGTCGTCGCCGGCGACGGGCCGGACGCGTCTTTGCTGATGCAGGCCTTTTACGGCGCCGTGGTGCGCACCGTCGTTCCCGTCTCCTCGAATGGCACGGCGGAAGCGGTCAAACTCACCGAGAACATTTTTCGCGCGGTCAATATTGCGTTGGTCAACGAGTTGAAGGTCGTTTACGAGGCCATGGGCATCGATGTCTGGGAGGTGATCGAGGCGGCCAAGACAAAGCCCTTCGGCTACATGCCCTTTTATCCCGGGCCGGGGCTCGGCGGCCATTGTATTCCGATCGACCCCTTCTACCTCACCTGGAAATCAAGGGAATACGAGCTGCCGACCCGCTTCATCGAGCTTGCCGGCGAGATCAATTCGGCGATGCCGAAGCATGTGGTGACGAAGCTTGCCGAAGCGCTCGACATACACGGCGGCAAGGCGCTCAGCCGTTCCAAGGTGCTGGTGATCGGCCTTGCCTACAAGAAGAACGTGCCCGATACCCGCGAAAGCCCGTCGCTGAAGCTGATCGAGCTGATCGAGGAACGCGGCGGGAAGACCTCATATTTCGATCCGCATGTGGCGGAGATACCGCCGACCCGCGAATATGGCGCCTTCCGTGGCCGCAAATCGGTCGTGCTCGATGAGCAAACCGTCCGGAATTTCGATGCGGTGCTGATCGCGACCGATCACGATGCGGTCGATTACGAAAGCCTAGCGCGCTGGGCGCCGTTGATCGTCGATACCCGCAACGTCTTCCACCGCAAGGGCGTTTCCGCGCCCCATATCGTCAAGGCGTGATCGGCGTTGCCGCCATTTTCAGCTTGAGGGCCTGGGCGGCGGCGGCATAGCCGCCGGAGGCGCCGTCGATGAAATGCATGTGATCGCGCTGCAGCGGCGTCGGCACGAGGCATGTCATCAACGCCTCTTCTTGCATATGCAGGCCATAATGGCAGACGCCGGCCTGCGAGGCTTTCTCCAGCCGTTCGGTGATGCGCGCCAGCCGGTCGCGGTCGATGTCCAGCGTCATCTTCAGCCCGTCGTCGAATTTTCGGAAATCGCTGTTCGTGGCGATGTCGCGGCGATAGCGACCGGCATCGAAGCGGCCGAGCTGAACGCCGGTCCTGAGCAGCAACCGAACCAGCACCGCCTGCCCGAGAATGATGAGCCGCTGACGCAGATGCAGGCCCGGAAGCCGGTCTGCCTTCAACTCCAGCGCCATGCCTTTGCCGGAGAGCCCGAGCGGCGGCCCATCGGCCGGCACGGGATGGCCGGCGCGTTCCTCGCCGGCAGCCAGTCCGAGGATATCGCCGACGAGACTGCGAAACGCGCTGTCGGCGCCGGCCTCTCCCGGCATGGCGATGATCGAGGCGATGACGCCGTGGCGAGCCTTGATCGGGTTCCACCGGCAGGAAAGGCCGGTCAGGTCGGGCATTTCGCCCTGGGGCGCGATGTCGACCGAAAACCGGCCGGCCTTCATCTGCCGTTCCGCCCAGCTTGCGCCGCCGCCGGCAAACATGGCGTAGGTGACGTGTTCGCTGGCCTGGAAGCGGGCGACGCTCACATCCTGCCCCGCCTCGCGCGCCGCTGTAACCGGCACCATGGCCGCGCGCATGTCGAGGCCGAGCTGTTCGTGCGTCCAGCGTCGCGTTCGTCCGAGCGCCAGCGCCGCCGCCGCCGCGCCCGAGGGCGGCAGGGCGACGAGCGCGCCGTCGCCGCCGAAAACGAAGGGCAGGTCGTCGCGGCCAAGCCCGTTCAGCACCGCCGAGATGACGCTGGCGCCCGCCATGTTGACGTCCTTGTAGCGGCCTGCGGCAATCGTCCCGGTGGAATCGACGATATCGGCGACCGCCAGCCACCAGCCATCGGGCAGGGCGGCATAATTGCCGGTTTCCGTCACGCCTTCGAACCGGTCGAAAATCGGCGCTTCGAACGCTTCTGCATCCTGTGTCGCGACCATGGTCACGGCATGTTCCTCCCGACTTCGTCCCGCGTCCGGCGCCTGCCAACGCAATATGGCGCCCATGATACGCCTTGCCGGACACTTCGGCCAAGGCCAGTAGGCAACCGCGCGACCGCATATGCGCCGATCGGACGCTTTCGCTCGCTATCGGCGCGCGGCAGCATACTTATTCAGCGGCCGGCGCTGCGGTGATGCCGGACTGCATCATCGCCCCGGCAATAGCGAAAATCTCCAGCGAATGCCGTTATTTCCATGGAATGGCCTCGGCTGCGGGTCTAAGAGGTTCCCCATGTCTACGAGATCACGTGGTTACGTCTTCGCCTTTCTGGCCATCATCGTCTTTTCGCTCCAGGATGCGATATCGAAGCATCTGGGCAGCGCCTATCCGCCGATCTTCATCACCATGCTGCGCTTCTGGGCCTTTGCGGTGTTTGCTGTCTTCATGGCGCGACGCAGCGCCGGCAGCCTGCGTCAGGCCGCGCAGACGAAATGGCCGGCGCTGCAGTGGTTGCGCGGCTTTCTGCTCGCGGGCCAGATCGTTCTGGTCATCACCTCGTTCAAGCTGGTCGGGCTGGCGCATTCGCAGGCGATCTTCTCCGCCGGGCCGATCATGGTGGCGCTTTTGTCGATGCCGCTTCTGGGCGAGCGTGTCGGCTGGAGGCGCTGGGCGGCGATCACCGCCGGAATGATCGGCGTGCTGATCATCCTCAAACCGGAAGGCGACGGCTTCGATCTCAGCGTCGGCGTGCCGCTTCTTTCGGCCCTGATCTTCGCCGTCTACGTCATCGCCACGCGTTATGTCAGCCGCGACGATTCCGCGATGACCAGCTTTCTCTATACCGGCATCGGCGGCGCCGTGGTCATGACGATCATCGGGCCGTTCTTCTGGGTGTCGTTCTCGCCAACGGATTCGGTCTGGATGGTGCTGCTGTGCATCACCGGCATGTCGAGCCACTATTTCCTGATCCGCGCCTATGACGTGCTCGATGCGGCGGCGGTGCAGCCGATCATGTATCTGCAGCTGGTCTTCGCCTCGGTGCTCGGCACGACGATCTTCGGCGAGACGCTGGGGCTGAACGTCGTCCTGGGCTCCATCATCGTCGTTGCCGCCGGCATCTTCACCATCTGGCGCGAAAGCGTCGTTGCGAGGCGGGCAGCGCGCAGCAAGACGATGGCGGAAAATATCACCGCATGAAGGGGAAATTGGCCAGCCTTGCCGTCATTTCCAGAAATTGATATGCAGGCGCGCATTTTGCAGCCCGCAGGAGCCTTTTTGCTACAGACAGTCGGAGCCCTTTTGAAGCGCCTTTTCGATTTTTCGGTCGCCCTGGTCGCGGTTGTCGTCTTCGCCGTGCCGATCGCAGTGGTCGCGCTGGTGGTCAAGTTGACCTCGCCGGGACCGGTGCTCTACTGGTCGGATCGCGTCGGCCGCAACAACCGCATTTTCCGCATGCCGAAGTTCCGCAGCATGCGCATCGATACGCCCGAAGTCGCCACGCATCTGCTGGCGCGTCCGGAAAGCTATCTGACGCCGGTCGGTTCCTTCCTGCGCCGCAGCAGCCTCGACGAGTTGCCGCAGCTCTGGTCGATCCTCAAGGGCGACATGAGCTTCGTCGGGCCGCGTCCGGCGCTGTTCAACCAGCACGATCTCGTGACGCTGCGCACCGAGCGCGGCGTGCATGTGCTGGCGCCGGGCCTGACCGGCTGGGCGCAGATCAACGGCCGCGACGAATTGTCGATCCCGGAAAAAGTGCGGCTGGACGAAGACTATCTGCGCCGCCGTTCGCTGATCTTCGATATGCAGATCCTGTTGAAAACCTTCTTCCGTGTTGCTGGACGACAGGGCGTCGCCCACTGAAAAGGCTGGGAAAAGATGCGATCGGGAGACACCGGCGCGAAAAGCGACCGATTCCCGGCCGGCCCCGGCAGCGGACATCAAATGATCGTGATATAAGGCTTAGAGTGGTTCGATAGAAAACGTGAACCGCTTCGGGACGTGCCGGGCACGTCTGAAAGGTTGAGTGGCAGTCGATGCTGGCGGAAAAATATGCGGCGCCCTTCCTGGCCTTGCCGCGCTTTATCAAAAGGCTGCTGGCGCTCGGCGTCGATGCAAGCCTGTGCGTCATCACCGTCTGGCTCGCCTATTGCTTCCGCCTGGACGGCTGGGTGGCGCTGTCGGGCATCGAGTGGCTGCCGGTCGGCGTATCGCTGATGCTGGCTTTGCCGATCTTCATCGTCATGGGGCTTTATCGCGCCATCTTCCGCTATGCCGGCTGGT
Organism: uncultured Rhizobium sp.; assembly: GCA_945952045.1. Taxonomy (GTDB): domain Bacteria; phylum Pseudomonadota; class Alphaproteobacteria; order Rhizobiales; family Rhizobiaceae; genus Metarhizobium. The sequence continues at coordinate 74,853 of CAMFHE010000009.1, read as the reverse complement.
CGGCCTTCATCACCGTTCTCAAGGCGGTGGCGATCTACGGGCTGATTTTCGTCGCCCTGTTTACCGCCGTCAGCGTGCCGGGCGTGCCGCGCACTGTCGGCCTGCTGCAGCCTCTGCTGCTGCTCATCGCCATCGGCCTGTCGCGTCTTCTCACCCGCTACTGGCTGGGGGATGCCTATCAACGTTTGCTGCGCCGCAACTCCATGTCGAAGGTGCTGATCTACGGCGCCGGCAATGCGGGTCGTCAGCTGGCCGGCGCGCTTGCCAACAGCCTTGAACTCAAGGTCGTCGGCTATCTCGACGATGACGAGCGCTTGCAGGGCTCGATCATGGGCGGGCTGCCGATCTACGATCCGCGCGATCTCGCCGGCATTGCCGACGCCTTCGGCATCAACGACGTTTTGCTCGCCATCCCCTCGGCCGACCGCAAGCGCCGCAACGATATTCTCGAAAAGATCCGCAAGGCCAAGGTCAATGTTCGAACGCTGCCGGATCTGACCGCGATCGCCACCGGCCGCGTCGCGGTCTCGACCCTTCGCGAACTTGATATCGAGGACCTGCTCGGGCGCAATGCCGTCGAGCCGGACCGTGCGCTGCTGGAGCGCAATATCCGCGGCCGCGTGGTGATGGTGACGGGTGCGGGCGGCTCGATCGGCAGCGAATTGTGCCGTCAGATCCTGAAATGCGAGCCTGCAACGCTGCTCCTGGTCGAGCAGAGCGAATTTGCGCTCTACGCCATCCATTCGGAGCTGACCAAGCTGCGCGATCATGCCGGCGCGGACGGCATCCAGATCATTCCCTTCATCGCCACCGTTCGCGATGCGCAGCGCCTGCGCCACATCATGACGAGCTGGCGGCCGGATACGATCTATCATGCCGCCGCCTACAAGCATGTGCCGTTGGTCGAATACAATCCGGCCGAGGGCATTCGCAACAATGTGCTGGGCACGCTGACCGCCGCAACCGTGGCACGCGAGGCGGGCGTGGAAAACTTCGTGCTGATCAGCACCGACAAGGCGGTGCGCCCGACCAACATCATGGGCGCCAGCAAGCGGCTGGCGGAAATGGTATTGCAGGCGCTTGCCGCCGAGCATGTCGCGGACGGAAACACCACCACGAGTTTCGCTATGGTGCGTTTCGGCAACGTGCTCGGTTCCTCGGGCTCGGTCGTGCCGCTGTTTCGCCAGCAGGTGCGCGACGGCGGGCCGGTGACGCTGACCCATCCCGACATCACCCGTTATTTCATGACCATTCCCGAGGCCTCGCAGCTCGTCATCCAGGCCGGCGCCATGTCGCAAGGCGGCGATCTCTTCATCCTCGACATGGGGCAGCCGGTCAAGATCATTGATCTGGCCCGGCGCATCATCGAATTGTCAGGCTATTCGGTGCGCGACGACGACAATCCCGATGGCGATATCGAACTGGCGATCATGGGCCTGCGGCCCGGCGAAAAGCTCTATGAAGAGCTTTTGATCGGCGACAATCCGATGCCGACCCAGCATCCGCGCATCATGAAGGCGCGCGAGGATTTCCTCGCATGGCCGGAACTTCAGGCGAAGCTGGCGGAACTGGACGAAATTCTTGACCGTAACGATATCGTCGAGGCGCGCGCCTTCCTCCAGACCCTCGTTTCCGGCTACAAGCCGACCGGCGAGGTCGTCGATCTGATCAACGCCGAGCGGATGCCGGCGCAATCCGATCGCGAGCACGCAGCCTGACAGTTTGTTTTCGTATGTCAGGGAAAACCGGCTTCCAGGTTTCCCCTGCAAACGTCAGGCCTTCTCCTCCGGCCAGCCTTTTTGCTGGATGTCGATCAGGATGAGGCAATGGAAAGCGACGGCTGCGACGACCATGAAGAAGCTTTCCCCGATCGCCAAGCGGTTGTTGGAATTGCTGAGCAGCGTCAGGCAGAAATAGGCGATCATCGTGTAATAGGCGTGCGCGGCCTGTAGCGACACCAGCCCCAGACGCCGGCTGCGCCGGACGGATTGCAGGAAGACGGCAAGCAGCACGGCGAAGACGGCAAGGCCGAAGATGCCGTGGCGGACGAGAATCTCCAGATAGCCGTTGTGCAGCAGCGTATAGCCGACATTGGCGTATTCGGTCTTCTGCCAGCTATCCAGCCAGTCGTTGCCCTGTCCGAAAATCGGGGAGACACGGAAGATTTCCCAGGCGTTGGTCCAGAGCTGCATGCGCTCGTTCATGGAGAGCGGCGTGCTGCCGGAATGGATGGCGTCATGGACGGCGCCCGAAACGTCGCCGGAGGACGAGGCTTCCTGCACGGTTGCGCCGATGGCATTGAGCGTCGGCCCGGCCGTCTCGGCGATATTGCCCCAGAACAGCACCAGCCCGGCCACGAGACAGACGGCCAGCGCGCCTGCGAGAACGCGGATAAAGCGGGCGCGCATATAGCGATGCGCCAGCAGATACATCAGCGGCAGGCTGATCGCGACCGCCATCCAAACGCCCTTCGACTTGGAGCCGTAGATATTCAGCAGGGCAAGCAGCATGATCGGCGGCGCGCAGACCGCAGACAGGCGCAGCCGCCAGTCGGACCAGGTATGGCGACAGAGATTGTGCATCAGCCAGAAAAACGCGCCGATCAGCATGAAGCCGCAGGCGACCGCGCCGTGAATGCGGTTGTTCTGGATCAGCGGTGTGATCGGTTCGCCGGAGAGAATGCCGCGATAATCGGTCAGCACCAGCAGAAAGACCAGCGCCACCACGAAATAGCCGGCGAGAATGCGCGAGATATAAGGCCGGTACAGGACGAGGGCGGCGCCGAGAAAGGGAAAGAACAGCGGGAAGAAATACAGCCATTCGGAGGCGCCGCGCTGATGATCCGGCGAGGTGTAGATCAGCACCAGAAAACGCGTGACGGCATAGACCGTCCAGGCGACGCACAGCCAGCCTGCCCAATGCATGCGCACGAAGGACAGGCGCGTGTAGGAATAGTAGCCGCCGATCAGCGTCAGCGGAACGGTGGCGTAGCGATAGGTATCGCTTTCGATCACCGTAGCGGTCGCCATCAAAATCCAGAGCACGCAGCCGAGAACGGCAAGCGGCACAGGGAGTTTCACGCGGGTCTCGATGGCGTTCAAAGTGTCCAAGTTTTCGTCTCCAACCGCATTCGGGCCGTTTCGTTCGCAGCGATGCAGCATCGACTGCGCGTCATTCCGGGCATAATTTCGGCGACGGCAAGCCGGCCCCGAACATCGGTCGATCCCGCGTCTCGTCCCCCGGGCCGAAATGGATCGATTGTCGGCTGACCACAGGTCGCGGCGTTTTGCAACAGGCTTAGCGGGCCGTTAGCAATCGCAATGATAGAAAGCGCCCAGGTGCGGTTGCGCTGCAACGTTTCGGGCGGGTTTCGCCACTACGAAAGGGTCTTTGTCATGTCCTCTCCGCTGCGCTTGGCTGTCAGCCTGTTGCTTGCGACGGGGATTGCCGTCGCAAGCCTGGAGACGACCGCGATGGCCGCCTGCCTGCAGGGCGTCAACCTGGCGGGCGCGGAATTCGGCCAGGGGCGTGGCGTCTACGGCAAGGACTATATCTACCCCTCGGCGAAGACGATCGATCATTTTGCCGCCAAGGGCATGACGGTCGTCCGGCTGCCGTTCAAATGGGAGCGTCTGCAACCGAAACTCGACGAGGCGCTCGATGTCACGGAGCTGCAACGGCTGAAGGCGACGGTGGCGCTGGCGCGCGGGCGCGGCATGGTCGTCATTCTCGATCCGCACAATTATGCCGCCTATGACGACGTGAAAATCGGGGCGAAGGGTGTGCCCGTTTCCGCGTTCGCCGGTTTCTGGGGCCGGCTTGCGGCGGAATTCCACGGCGACAAGGGTATCTATTTCGGGCTGATGAACGAGCCGAACCAAATCGACGTGCGTATCTGGCTCGACGCGGCCAATGCGGCGATCAATGCAATCCGCGCGGTCGGGGCGAAAAACCTGATCCTCGTGCCGGGGACCAATCACACGGGCGGCCAGAGCTGGTTCGAATCCACCACAAGCGGCGTCAATGCCGATGTCATGGGCGGTGTGCGTGATCCGGCCAACAACTATGCCTATGAATTCCACCAGTACCTCAATCACGATTTTTCCGGCGGCGGCAGCGATTGCGATAGCGAGGCGGCCGGGCTGAAGGCGATTGCCGATGTCTCCGGCTGGTTGCGCCAGCAGGGGAAAAAGGGATTTCTGGGCGAGATCGGCGTGCCGGCCAACAAGGCCTGCCTGAACGCCCTGTCGAACGCTTTGCGCCAGCTGGAGCGCAATGGCGATGCCTGGATCGGCTGGAGCTACTGGGCGGCCGGCGACTGGTGGCCGGAAAGCGAGCCGCTCAACATCCAGCCGACCGCAAAGGGCGATCGCGGGCAATTGCCGGTTCTGCTCGACGCCATCTCGCGCCGCAAGAAGGGCGCAAGCTGCAAGGCGTGAGCGCGCGAGCTTGCGTCTCAAAACATGAAGATGCTTTCGGGAAACCGCCGCGAGCACCTTGACACGCCCGCGCCAGCGCCCTCAATCAACGCCATGACGGCGCAGCGGAGGCAGCAATGGCGGAAACGGCGGTGAAACTGGAGGAAAGCTGGAAGCTCGCTCTCGGCGACGAATTTTCCAGCCCCTACATGCAGCATCTGCGCGCGTTTCTGGTCGAAGAGAAGGCCAAGGGAAAACACATTTTTCCGCGCGGGGCCGAGTATTTCCGGGCCATGGATCTGACGCCGCTCTATCAGGTGCGGGTGGTTATCCTCGGGCAGGATCCCTATCACGGCGCCGGCCAGGCGCATGGGCTTTGCTTCAGCGTTCGCCCCGGCGTGCGCATCCCGCCGTCGCTTGTCAATATCTACAAGGAGCTGGAGACCGATCTCGGTATTCCCCCCGCCCGCCATGGTTTCCTCGAAAGCTGGGCGCGGCAGGGCGTCTTGTTGCTGAACAGCGTGCTTACGGTCGAGGAGGGGCGCGCCGCCGCCCATCAGGGCAAGGGCTGGGAACGCTTTACCGACGCCGGCATCCGCGCCGTCAACGAGCAGCCGCATCCGGTCGTCTTCATGCTCTGGGGCTCCTATGCGCAGAAGAAGGCGGCGTTTGTCGATGCCAAGCGGCATCTGGTGCTCAAATCCGTGCATCCGTCACCGCTTTCCGCCCATAACGGCTTTTTCGGCAATCACCATTTTTCCAAGGCCAATGCCTTTCTGGAAGCGCAGGGCCGCGAGCCGGTCGACTGGCGCCTGCCGGAGCGCGTGGACGGCGACGCCTGATATCATAACATGAACGACATGCCGTGATTGTCTACGCCGAGTGAACAATCCGTAGAGATTGTCGAGACTGGCGCAAAAGCCGCCTTCGCATCATCTTCTGCCCCAGAGCAGTTCGAGCAAAAGCGCTTCGCTTTCTTGCCGGCAAGACTGCGTGGCAAAAGCGACCGTTTTCGGTCGGAAAGGGGCTTATCATGATCGACCAGATCAAAGGGCTGCATCACGTCACCTCCATGGCTGCGGATGCCCGCTCCAACAATGCGTTCTTCACCCACACGCTCGGCCTTCGCCGCGTCAAGAAGACCGTCAATTTCGATGCGCCCGACGTCTACCACCTCTATTACGGCGACGAGACCGGCACGCCGGGCACGGTCATGACCTACTTCCCGTTCCCCGATATCGGCCGCGGCCGTCCGGGCACGGGCGAGGTTGGAACCACACTGTTTTCGGTGCCGAAGGGTTCACTGGGATTCTGGCAGGATCGCCTTTCCGGCGTTGGCGTCGACGGCATGAAGGCTGACGAGGCCTTTGGCGAGAAGCGCCTGCATTTCGCCGGTCCCGACGGCGACGGGTTTGCGCTGGTCGAAGTGGCTGACGATAATCGTGCGCCCTGGACGGGCGGCGGCATCGATGGCGACCATGCGATCCGCGGCTTCCATTCCGTCGCCTTGCGGCTGCGCGACGAAGGGGCGACCAAGGAGCTTCTCGGCTTCATGGGCTATCAGCCGCTGGAAACCCGCAACGGCGTCACCCGCATGATCGTGCCCGGCGGCAACGATGCCCATACGATCGATCTCGAAACGCTGCCCGGCATTTCCCATGCCGCCCTTGGCGCCGGCTCGGTTCATCACGTCGCATTCGCAGTCGAGAACCGGGAGAAGCAGCTGGAGGTCCGCAAGGCGCTGATGGAGACCGGTTACCAGGTGACGCCGGTCATCGACCGCGATTATTTCTGGGCGATCTATTTCCGCACGCCGGGCGGCGTGCTGTTCGAAATCGCCACCAACGAGCCCGGGTTTGAGCGGGACGAGGAGCGGGCGCATCTGGGCGAAGCGCTGAAACTGCCGAGCCAGCACGCGCATCTGCGCGGCCTGCTTGAACAGCACCTGCAGCCGCTCGAAGGTTGAAGAGGATGAAAGCAATGACCACACAGACTGAAACCTACACGCACCGGGTCCGCCCCGGTGCACCCGGCAAGCCGATCCTGTTCGCCTTCCACGGCACGGGCGGCGACGAGAACCAGTTCTTCGACTTCGCCAGCCGGCTGATGCCGGAGGCGACCATCGTATCGCCGCGTGGCGACGTCTCCGAATATGGCGCGGCCCGCTTCTTCCGCCGCACTGGCGAGGGCGTCTACGACATGGCCGATCTGGCGCGCGCCACCGTCAAGATGGCCGATTTCGTTGCTGCGCAGAAGCAGGAGCATCAGGCGGGCGCAGTGCTTGGCCTTGGCTTTTCGAACGGCGCGAACATTCTCGCCAATCTGTTGATCGAGCGCGGATTGTTCGATGCGGCGGCGCTGTTGCATCCGCTCATCCCGTTCCAGCCGGCCGACAATCCGGACCTTGCCGACCGCGCGGTGCTGATCACCGCCGGCGAGCGCGATCCCATTTGCCCGCCGGCGCTGACGCGCGCGCTGGCCGATTATTTCACGGCGCAGCGGGCGGATGTCACGCTCGCCTGGCATCCCGGCGGTCATGATCTCAGGCCGAACGAGATCGCGGAAGTCGAAAACCTGTTCAAAAGCTATCGATAAGGGCAATTGTCTGCGGAAATGGCCAGCCGCGGGGACAAGCGGCATGTCCTTGCGGTGTCTTAAAAAATAATCTTCCGGTAGTGGCCGGTTTGACGGTGTCGACCGCTTGTCGCCGACTGCGCGCAGCGATACGAACTTCAACCTTCAAATGATTGGCTATCAATTTCCGGACGATTCGCGATGACCCTGGCGGAACAGAGGCAATATCGGCTTGGCGTGCTCTATGTCTCGCTGTCGGCGCTCGCCTGGTCGTTTTCCGGCCTGTTCATGCGCAGCATCGATGCCGATCTGATGACCATCATCTGCGTGCGCGGGGTTTTTTCGGGAACGGCCGTCGGGCTGTTTTTCCTCTATCTCGAGCGTCGGCGGGCCTGGAGCATCCTGCTTGCCATGCGCTGGTCGACCCTTTGGGCGACGGTGCTCTCGGCAGGCGGCATGATCACCGGGCTTGGTGCGATCTATTATACCAGTGTCGCCGATGCGATGGTGATTTATGCGACGCTGCCTTTCGTCACCGCCGGCATCGCCTTCCTGACCATTGGCGAGCGGCCGAGCCGGGCGACGCTGATCGCCGCGTCGGTGGCTCTGGCCGGCGTCGTCGTCATGCTGTCGGACGCCGGAAGCTCCGGCGAGAACAGCTTGCTCGGCAAGGGGCTGGCGGTGGCGATGACGGTGATCAGCGCGCTGTTCGCTACTGTGATGCGCAAGCATCGCGACGTCCATATGCTGCCGGCGATGATGTTTTCAGCCTGGCTCTGTTCGCTGACCACCGTCTGGTTCGCCGCGCCCTTGGCGCTCGCCGGCCATGATGTCGGGCTGATCATCCTTTTCGCCGTCGTTCAGAATGCGCTCGGCCTCATCCTTTACACCTTCGGCTCGCGCTGGGTGCCGGCCGCCGATGCCAGTCTGCTGACGGCGCTGGAAGTGCCGATCACCCCGCTCTGGGTCTGGCTGTTCATCAACGAAGTGCCTTCGCAGGCGACTTTGATCGGCGGCCCGATCGTGCTCGCCGCGCTGTTCGGCCATATCTGGGCCGAAATGCGCCGCAATCGAGCCCCTGTCGCCGCCTGAGCGCACCGCCCGGATCAGAATGTCGGCGGCGTGTTGATCCACAGGAGCACGGTTTCGCCGTCATGGGCATTGCGCCAGGAATGGTGGCGGTGGCTGGCGAAATAGAGCGAATCGCCCGGGCCGAGATCGAAGAACTGGTCGCCGTCGAGCACCATTTCGACGCGGCCTGCCAGCACATGCACGAATTCCTCGCCCTCATGCTTGTAGGCGCCTTCGCTGGCCGCACCCGGCGCCAGCACGAAACGATGACAATCCATCATCAGTTGGCCTTCGGCGAGAAGCTGGACGGTGACGCCCGGCGAGGTCGCCGGCCAGACGCGCCAGTCACCGTTGCGCACCAGTTCGCGGCTGTCTTCGGTGTCCTCGCCCGACAGGCGCGAAACAGTGGTGCCGTAATAGGCGGCGAGATCGTGCAGCACCTTGAAGGTGACCCCTTGCGAGGTCCGCTCCAGCGTCGACAGCACCGAGGCCGCGACGCCGACATCGCTGGCAACGTCCTCCAGCGTCTTGTTGAGCCCGTGGCGCAGCGCCCGCAGCTTGCGCCCCAGGCCTTGCGTGGCCGCATCGGCCTCGAAGGCGGCAGCTTCCGCTTTCGGGGCGTGGTCTTCGGCATCGAGTGCAGCGCGGATGGCGGCGGGGTTGAGGCCGCGCTCGCTGCGCAGCCAGGCGATGCGCTTCAGCCGCGCCACGTCCTCGCCGCTATATTGCCGGTGGCCGGTTTCGGAGCGATGCGGAATGACGAGGCCCTGGCTTTCCCAGAGCCGCAGCGTCGAGGCGGAAACGCCCGCAAGCCGTGCCGCTTCGGCCACTTTGTAGCGTATCGCCGGGCCGTCCCTCATGCCTGCCTTGCACCCCGTTCGTAAAACCGTCACTCACGCTTGTAGCGCGAATGGGCGGCGCGTCAAAAGAAAACGCCGGCTTGCCGAAATGCAAAGGCCTTGTGGACAGTCAAGGCGGTCGATTTGACTTCCGGCCACGATCGCGGTTCGACTGCGCGATAGCCAGTTGCCGGAGCCTTCCATGAAGCCGAACATCCTCCTCGTTACCGCCGACCAGTGGCGCGGCGATTGCCTGTCCGCTGCCGGTCATCCGGTCGTCAGGACGCCCGCCGTCGATGCATTGGCGGCCGAGGGCGTGCTGTTTCGGAGGCACTATGCCGGGGCAGCACCCTGTTCGCCGGCGCGCGCCAGCCTCTATACCGGCCTTTACCAGATGAACCACCGCGTCTGCCGCAACGGTTCGCCGCTCGATGCCCGCTTTGACAATGTGGCGCTGATGGCGCGCCGCGTCGGCTACGATCCGACCCTGTTCGGTTATACGGATACGGCCCCCGATCCGCGCATGCTTGCCGGCAACGATCCGCATCTGAAGACCTATGAAGGCGTGCTGCCCGGCTTCACCACCCGGCAATTGCTGCCCGAACATGAAAGGCAATGGCTCTCCTGGTTGCGCGCCCGCGGCCACGAGAACGCGACGACACGCGATGTCCATCATCCAACCGGCGACTTGCCCGAAGTCAATCGCGCAGCACCTGCCTATTCGGCGGAGGAGACGCAGACGGCGTTTCTGGCAGGCGAATTCATCCGCTGGCTCGGAGAGCAGGATGCGCCCTGGTTCGCGCATGTTTCCTTCCTGCGTCCGCATCCGCCCTTTGTCGTGCCGGCGCCGTATAACGATATGTACGCGCCCCCGGGGCCGGAGGCGTTTGTCCGCGCAAGCGACCGGACGGCCGAGGCGGCGATGCATCCCTATCTCGCCTATGATCTCGCCCGCCAGTCGAAGGGCAGCTTCGTGCATGGCGCGAAGGGAGGTGTCGGCGACTGGAGCGCGGACGAGATCGCCACGCTGCGGGCGGTCTATTACGGGATGGTCACCGAGGTCGATGCCCAGCTCGGCCGCATCTGGCAGGCGCTGAAACAACGGGGCGCCTGGGACGATACGATCATCGTTTTTACCTCCGATCATGCCGAAATGGCAGGCGATCACTGGTCCTTCGGCAAGAGCGGCTTTTTCGACGGCTCCTATCACATTCCGCTCGTCATTCGCGATCCCAGACATCGTGACGGAGCCGGCGGCATGGTCGAGCGGTTCACGAGTGCGGCCGATATCCTCGCAACCCTTGCCGAAAGGCTCGGCTCGCCGTTGCGCAACGCCATCGACGGCAGCTCCCTCATGCCTTTCCTTCGGGGCATGGAACCGGAAAAATGGCGCGATGCCGCTTTCTGGGAGTTTGATTTCCGCGACATCGCCCATGGCGCGGCGGAGGCGCATTTCGGCCTGCCGTCGAATGCCTGCAATCTTTCCGTCCTGCGCGATGCCGACTTCAAATACGTGCATTTCGCCGGCCTGACGCCGCTGCTCTTCGATCTGCGGGCCGATCCGCAGGAATTGCGCAATGTCGCCGCCGAACCCGCCTATCTGCCGGTGCGGCTCGCCTATGCCGAAAAGCTCCTGGGTTTGCGCGCCCGCCATCTCGACCAGACGCTGGCGATGACCGAATTGACGGAATCAGGCCCGGTTCGCCGGGGCTGACGCATTCGTAACGGAAAGATCCGCCCACCCGTTGCGCATTTGACCGCAAAGCATGAAGATGCGGCAAGGAAACAAAAATGGCATGGGCGGGGGGAACATGGCGAAACGGTCGGAACTGGGTGGGCGGCTTGACGATGCGGCGCGCGCCGGCTGGCTCTATTATGTCGCGGGCCGCACGCAGGACGAAATTGCCGCCGCTATGGGTATTTCGCGCCAATCCGCCCAGCGTCTGGTCTCGCTCGCCGTCGCCGAACGGCTGATCAAGGTGCGGCTCGATCACCCGATTGCCGCCTGCCTGGAGCTTGGGCGCGATCTGACACGCAAATACGGCCTCAAATACGTCGATATCGTGCCGAGCGATCCGGCATCGAGTTCGACCACGGTCGGCATCGCCGAGGCGGGAGCCGCCGAAATCGAACGCTGGCTGAAAAAATCCGATCCGATCGTGCTTGCCATCGGCACCGGCCGCACGTTGAAGGCCGCCGTAGACCAGCTGCCGGCGCTCGATTGTCCGCAGCACCGCGTGGTGTCGCTCACCGGCAATATCGGCCCGGACGGGTCGGCCGCCTATTACAACGTCGTCTTCTCCATGGCGGATGCGATCAAGGCGCGGCATTTTCCGATGCCGCTGCCGGTTCTGGTTTCGTCGTCGGAAGAGCGCGAGCTTCTGCACCAGCAGGCGCTGGTGCGCTCGACGCTGGCGCTCGGCGCCCAGGCCGACGTCACTTTCGTCGGCGTCGGTGAGCTCGGTCCGGACGCGCCGCTTTGCGTCGACGGTTTTCTGGCGGCCGAGGAGATGGAAAAGCTGATGGCTTCCGGGGCGGCCGGCGAGATCTGCGGCTGGATTTTCGATGGCGAGGGGCGGTTGCTCGACGACCCCGTCAACGAGCGGGTGGCGAGCGTTCCGATCCCGTCGCGCCAGACGTCGATGGTCATCGGGATCGCCATGGGAAAACGCAAATCACGGGCGATCGCGGGCGCTCTGAAGGGCGGTTTGCTGAACGGTGTGATTACCGACGAGGCAACCGCCGAATTTTTGCTCAACACCTGAGCAAAAATATCGATTTGTTTTCAAGGCGCTGGGTTGTGCCTTCGGCATTGCAGCACGGAATCCGGGTTGACTTGTTGCATCATGTTGTGAGTAAATGCCCATGAGCAAAGCGAATGCTCATCTTTTCTTCTGGGAGGAAGATTTATGACATTGAAGACTTTTCTGCTGGGCGCCTGCTCCCTGCTGGCCCTTAGCGGCATCGCCTCTGCCGAAACGCTGACCATCGCCACCGTCAACAATGGCGACATGGTCCGCATGCAGAAGCTGACCGACGATTTCACCAAGAAGAACCCCGGCATCGAGCTGAAGTGGGTGACGCTGGAAGAAAACGTCCTGCGCGAGCGCGTCACCACCGACATCGCCACCAAGGGCGGTCAGTACGACGTCATGACGATCGGCACCTATGAAGTTCCGATCTGGGCGAAGCAGAATTGGCTGCTGCCGCTCGACAAGCTCGGCGACAACTACGACGTCAACGACATCCTGCCGGCCATCCGCGGCGGTCTTTCCGCCGATGGCAAGCTTTATGCCGCGCCCTTCTACGGCGAAAGCTCCATGGTCATGTACCGCAAGGACCTGATGGACAAGGCCGGGCTGAAGATGCCCGACGCGCCGACCTGGGACTTCGTCGCCGATGCGGCCCGCAAGATGACCGACCGCAGCGCCGGCATCAACGGCATCTGCCTGCGCGGCAAGGCCGGCTGGGGCGAAAACATGGCCTTCCTGACCGCCATGTCCAACTCCTTCGGCGCCCGCTGGTTCGACGAGAAGTGGAAGCCGCAGTTCGACCAGCCGGAATGGAAAGAAACGCTCGACTTCTACGTCAAGCTGATGAAGGACGCAGGCCCTCAGGGCGCATCCTCCAACGGCTTCAACGAGAACCTGGCGCTGTTCCAGCAGGGCAAATGCGGCATGTGGATCGACGCCACCGTCGCCGCCTCCTTCGTCTCCGATCCGAAGAATTCCACGGTCGCAGACAAGGTCGGCTATGCGCTGGCGCCCGACAAGGGTCTCGGCAAGCGTGGCAACTGGCTGTGGGCTTGGACGCTTGCCGTTCCGGCCGGTACCCAGAAGGCGGAAGCCGCCGAGAAGTTCATCGCCTGGGCAACCTCGAAGGATTACCTGAAGCTGGTCGCCGACAAGGAAGGCTGGGCCAACGTTCCTCCGGGCACGCGCCAGTCGCTCTATGACAACGCGGAATACCAGAAGGCGGCCCCCTTCGCGAAGATGACGCTCGACAGCATCAACGCGGCCGACCCGACCAAGCCCACCGTCAAGCCGGTGCCTTATGTCGGTGTCCAGTTCGTCGCCATTCCGGAATTCCAGGGTCTCGGCACCACCGTCGGCCAGCTCTTCTCGGCAGCTCTTGCCGGCCAGACGAGCGTCGACGATGCCCTGAAGCAGGCCCAGGATGCGGCAACCGCCACCATGACCGAAGGCGGATATATCCAGTAACGTCTCCCGAGGACGCATCTGCCGCCCGGTTCGCCGGGCGGCCTTTTCCAGAGTGTTTCCGCATTTCTCCGAATCGCAAAAACACTCTGGCTTTTTGTTCTTGCGGATTTCCGGACGCAATACCGCTTCGCAGTTTGCTGGAAATGCTCTGGAGCGCGCCGGCTGCCGTCTGATCCCGCGCTTGCGCCGACATCAAGAAAATATCGAGGGAATTTCAAGGCCGGCTGTCCATCCCGCTTCCGGGAGCCCGGCAGGGCCGTGAGAAATGGGAGGGGCATGAAATGGCCACGCAACAAACCAGGTCACTGGCGCGCTTCATGTTGGCGCCCTCGGTCGGCCTGCTGCTGATCTGGATGGCGGTGCCGCTGGCGCTGACGCTCTGGTTCTCTTTCCAGCAGTATAATCCGCTCAATCCGATCCGCGACGGCTTCGTCGGTTTCTCGAACTATCTGCTGTTCTTCAACAATCCCGCCTTCCTCTGGTCGATCCTCAACACGCTGCTGATCGTGGCAAGCGTGCTCGTGATCACGCTGGTCGGCGGCATTCTGCTGGCGCTGTTGCTCGACCAGCCGATGTGGGGGCAGGGGATCGTGCGCATCCTCGTCATTTCGCCCTTCTTCGTCATGCCGCCGGTCGCGGCCCTGGTGTGGAAGAACATGATCATGCATGCCCAATACGGCGTGCTGGCCGACCTGATGCGCGCCATCGGCCTCGAGCCGATCGACTGGTTCGGCCAATATCCGCTTCTGTCGGTCATCATCATCGTCGCCTGGCAGTGGTTGCCGTTCGCGACGCTTATCCTGTTGACCGCGCTGCAATCGCTGGATGGCGAGCAGAAGGAAGCCGCCGAAATGGACGGCGCAAACTTCCTCAATCGTTTCATCTACCTGACGTTGCCGCATCTGGCGCGCGCCATCACCGTCGTGATCCTGATCCAGACGATCTTTCTGCTTTCGGTCTACGCCGAAATCCTGGTCACCACCAATGGCGGCCCGGGCTATGCATCGACCAACCTGCCTTTCCTCGTCGCCCAGAAGGCAACGCTGGAATTCAAGATCGGCCAGGCCTCCGCCGGCGGCATCATCGCCGTCATCCTCGCCAACATCGTCGCCTTCTTCGCCATGCGCGCGGTCGGCAAGAACCTCGACCGATAGGAGCGCATCATGGCACGATCCGTTTCAACACGGCGCACCGCCGTCGTCACCGCCGCGGCCTGGTTCGTCGCGCTTCTGATCTTCTTCCCGATCCTCTATACGATCATCACCTCGTTCAAGTCGGAGCAGGAAGCGATCCAGGGCTTTAACCTGATCCCGTCGTTCACGCTGGAAAGCTATCGCGACGTCCAGAGCCAGTACGATTATTTCACGCCCTTCATGAATTCCGTGATCCTGTCGCTCGGCTCGACGGTTCTCGCGCTGATCATCGCGGTGCCCGCGGCTTGGTCGATGGCCTTTGCGCCGACCAACCGCACCAAGGACATCCTGATGTGGATGCTGTCGACGAAGATGATGCCGGCGGTCGCCGTGCTCTTCCCGATCTACATGCTGTTTCGCGATCTCGGCCTGCTCGACAGCCGTATCGGCCTCACCGTCATGCTGATGCTGATCAACCTGCCGATCGTCGTCTGGATGCTCTACACCTATTTCCGCGAAATTCCGGGCGAAATCCTGGAAGCGGCGCGCATGGACGGGGCAACGCTCTGGGGCGAGATCGTCTACGTGCTGACGCCGATGGCGGTGCCGGGCATCGCTTCCACCATGCTGCTCAACATCATCCTCGCCTGGAACGAAGCCTTCTGGACGATCCGTCTGACAACGACCAACGCCGCACCGCTGACCGCCTTCATCGCCTCCTTCTCCAGTCCGCAAGGCCTGTTCTGGGCGAAGCTCTCGGCGGCATCGACGCTCGCCATCGCTCCCATCCTGATCATGGGCTGGTTCAGCCAGAAGCAGCTGGTGCGCGGTCTGACGTTCGGCGCGGTCAAGTAAAGAAATTCGGGGGAAAGAAAACATGGGCAAGATCGTCCTCAAGAAAGTCAACAAATCCTTCGGCGACACCGCCGTCATTCCCGGCATCGACCTGACCATCGAGAATGGCGAGTTCGTGGTCTTCGTCGGTCCCTCCGGCTGCGGCAAGTCCACGCTGCTGCGCCTGATCGCCGGCCTCGAAGACACCACCTCCGGCACCATCGAGATCGACGGCGCCGATGTGACGGGTGCCGCACCCTCCAAGCGTCAGCTCGCCATGGTCTTCCAGTCCTACGCGCTCTACCCGCATATGAGCGTGCGCAAGAATATCGCCTTTCCGCTGAAGATGGCGAAGATGCCGCAGCCCGAGATCGACAAGAAGGTCGAGGACGCCGCCCGCATCCTCAACCTTACCAACTACCTCGAACGCCGGCCCGGCCAGCTTTCCGGCGGCCAGCGCCAGCGCGTCGCCATCGGCCGCGCCATCGTGCGCCAGCCCTCGGCCTTTCTGTTCGACGAGCCGTTGTCGAACCTCGATGCGGCGTTGCGTGGCTCGATGCGCATCGAGATCAGCGAGTTGCACCAGCAGCTCAAGACGACGATGATCTACGTCACCCACGACCAGGTGGAGGCCATGACCATGGCCGACAAGATCGTCGTTCTCAATGCCGGCAATATCGAGCAGGTCGGCTCGCCGCTGGAGCTTTATCACAGCCCGCGCAACATCTTCGTCGCCGGCTTTATCGGTTCTCCGAAGATGAACTTCGTCGCCGGCCCCTATGCCCAGGCGCAGAACGCCCATACCGTCGGCGTGCGGCCGGAACATATGACGCTGTCGACCACGTCCGGCGAATGGCGCGGCACGGTGACGGTTGCCGAACATCTCGGCGCCGATACCTTCCTGCACGTCAATGTCGATGGCATTGGCCTGATCACGGCGCGCGTCGGCGGCGAATTCGGCGTCAGCCATGGCGACACCGTGTTCATCACCCCTGAAAAGAGCCGTATCCATCGCTTCGATGCCAAGGGCAATGCGATGACCTGAGGGATCGCGGCGGCGGATAACGCCGCCGCCTCATAACGCTTTCTCCAAGACATTCCGGAGACACAAGATGACTGTCAAACTTTCGCTCGCAACGCTGACCGAGGCCGCCGCCACGGCGGCCGTGCCCGCCTATGACCGCTCTGCGCTGTCGGCCGGCATCGTGCATTTCGGCGTCGGCAATTTTCACCGCGCCCACCAGGCCGTCTATCTCGACGACCTGTTCAATGCCGGCGAGGACCATGACTGGGCAATCGTCGGCGCCGGCGTGCTGCCTTCCGATGCGGCGATGCGCGACAAGCTGGCGGCCCAGGATTTCCTGACCACCGTCGTCGAGCAGGACAACAACAAGAGCGGCGCGCGCGTCACCCAGCCGATGATCGATATCCTGCCGGTCGGCGATTCCAAGGCCATCGTTGCCGGGCTTGCCGATCCGAAGATCCGCATCGTGTCGATGACCATCACCGAAGGCGGCTATTTCATCGATGCCTCCGGCCAGTTCAATCCCGGTCATCCGGCCATCGTCGCCGACGGCAATGCGCCCTCGACGCCGAAGACCGTCTTCGGCCTGATCGTCGCCGGCCTGAAGGCCCGCCGCGCCGCCGGCATCGAACCGTTCACGGTCATGTCCTGCGACAACATTCCCCATAACGGCAAGGTGACCGCCGCCGCCGTCATCGGCACGGCGCGTCTCTCCGATCCCGATTTCGCCGACTGGATCGCCAGGAACGTCGCGTTCCCGAACGGCATGGTCGATCGCATCACGCCGGCCACCGGGCCGCGCGAAATCGATCTGCTGCGCAACGATTACGGCATCGAGGACAACTGGCCGGTCTTTTGCGAGGAATTCAAGCAATGGGTGCTGGAGGACAAGTTCCCGCTCGGCCGCCCGGCGCTGGAAAAGGTCGGCGTCCAGTTCGTGCCTGACGTCACGCCCTACGAGCACATGAAGATCCGCATCCTCAATGGCGGCCATGCGGCGATCGCTTATCCGGCGGCGCTGCTCGATATCCATTTCGTCCATGAAGCCATGGAGGATGCCGATATCCGCGCCTTCCTCGGCAAGCTGGAACGCGACGAGATCATTCCGGTCATCCCGCCGGTGCCCAACACCGATCTCAACGATTATTACGCGTTGATCGAACGCCGCTTCTCCAATCCGAAGATTGCCGACACCATTCCGCGTCTGGCGCAGGACGGCTCGAACCGTCAGCCGAAATTCATCCTGCCGTCGACCGCCGACCGGCTGGCGCGGGGCGAGGATATCGTCGGCCTGTCGCTGGTCTCAGCCCTGTGGTGCCGTTACTTCGAGGGCACTTCCGACAGCGGCGAGGCGATCGTCTTCAACGACGGCAATGCCGAGCGGCTGCACGAAGCGGCGGTCAAGGCCAAGGACGATCCCGACGCCTTCCTGGTGTTCGACGATATCTTCGGCGATGTCGCCAGGTCCGATCTGTTCCGCAGGCGCTTTGCCCATGCCTTGCGCACGCTCTGGGAAAAGGGTACGCGGCAGACATTACAGCTTTACCTGAACGGCAAGCTGGCGGAGTAACTTCAGGAAGCGAGCGGCGTGATGGCGGATAGCAAGGGGAAACTGGTGATCTTCGACTGCGATGGCGTCCTGGTCGACAGTGAGCCGGTCTCGATCTCCGTCCTTGTCAACGCCATGCGCGATATCGGCGCCGACATCGATGAAGTCGGCGCCTATGATCGCTTTCTGGGGCGCAGCCTCAAGGCGGTCACCGATTGCCTGCATGATGAATTCGGCCTTGCAGTGGGCGATGCCTTTCTGGAGCGCATCCGCACCGATCTCTATGCGCGCTTCCGCAGCGAGCTGAAGCCGATCCCCGGCATTGCCGAGACGCTGGATGCGCTGCCGCTCAGGCGCTGTGTCGCGTCCTCCAGCCAGCTCGAGCGCATTCGCCTGTCGCTGACCGTCACCGGTCTCATCGACCGGCTGGAACCGCATATCTTTTCGGCGCAGATGGTGACCCGGGGCAAGCCGGCGCCCGATCTCTTCCTGCATGCGGCCGCTGAGATGAATGCGGCACCCTCCGATTGCATCGTCATCGAGGACAGCCCGGCCGGCATCCAGGCGGCGCGGGCGGCGGGCATGACGGTTTTTGCCTTTACCGGCGGCTCCCACACCTTCCAGCCGGCCTATCGCCGGCAGCTTGCCGAACTTGCGCCCGACGCTACATTTGACGCGATGACCGATTTGCTCCACCTTGTGGACCGGTACGGGAAATAGGGCGGAGAAATCAACCGGATGCGGGATCATGTCGTTGCGGTCGACGTCGGCACGGGCAGTGCGCGCGCCGGTATCTTCGACCTCTCGGGCCGTTTGAAGGCGAGGCACGAACATCCCATCCGCATGGTGCGGCCCGGTTCCGATCATGCCGAGCATGATTCGGAAGATATCTGGGCCGCCGTCTGCCACGCGGTGCGCGCAGCGCGCGAAGCGGCCGATATCGAACCGGCCCGCATTGGCGCCATCGGTTTCGACGCCACCTGCTCCCTGGTGGTGCGTGACCGCGACGGCCTGCCGCTCAGCGTGTCCACGACCGGCGAGCCCGGGCTCGATACCGTCGTCTGGCTGGATCATCGCGCCACCGCCGAAGCCGATCGCTGCACGGCGAGCGGCCATCCGGTGATGGATTATTCCGGCCAGTTCATGTCGCCGGAAATGCAGATGCCGAAATTGATGTGGCTGAAGGCCAATCTGCCGCAGACCTGGGAACGGGCAGGCCACATCTTCGATCTCTCGGATTTCCTCAGCTGGCGGGCGAGCGGCAGCAGCGCGCGTTCGCGCTGCACGCTGACGCCGAAATGGAATTATCTCGGCCATGTCGGCCCCGGCTGGCAGGCGGATTTCCTGCAGGCGATCGGGCTTGAGGATCTGTTGCGGCGCGGGGGCTTGCCCACGTCGGCGGTGGCGGTGGGCACCAGTGTCGGGCAATTGACGCCGCAGGCGGCTGCCGATCTCGGGCTTAATGCGGAAACACAGGTTTCGGCCGGCATGGTGGATGCCTATGCCGGTGCGCTGGGCGTGCTCGGCGCTTTCGCCGATCAGCCGGAGCGGATGGAACGGCAACTGGCGCTGATCGCCGGCACGTCGAGCTGCATTGTCAGTCTCTCTGCCAACCGCAAGCCGACGCGCGGCCTCTGGGGGCCGTATTTCGATGCCATCCTCCCCGGCTACTGGCTGGTGGAAGGCGGGCAATCGGCGGCCGGCGCGCTGCTCGATCATGTGGTGCGCATGCATGCCGCCGGCGGGCCGCCGACGCCGGAGCTGCATGCCCGGGTCATCGCCCGGGTGCAGGAATTGCGTGGCGTTCATGGCGCCGGCCTTGGCGAACGCATCCATATCCTGCCGGATTTCCACGGCAACCGCTCGCCGGCCGCCGATCCGCATGCGCTCGGCGTCATCAGCGGCCTGACGCTCGACGCTTCCTTCGACGGTCTCTGCACGCTCTACTGGCGCGCCTGCGTCGCCATCGCGCTCGGCATCCGCCATGTGCTGGAGGTCATGCGCGACTATGGCTATGGCATCGACCGGCTGCATGTCACCGGCGGGCATCTGAAGAACCCGCTGATGATGGAGCTTTATCCCGATGTCACCGGTTGCGCCGTCGTCGTTCCCGACATGACCGATTCCGTGCTGCTCGGTACGGCGATGGGGGCTGCCGTCGCCGGCGGCCTGCATGCCGATCTTGCCAGCGCCGGCCGGGCGATGACGCCCGCCGGGCAGGAGCGACGCCCGAACCCCGAAGTTCGGGCCGGATACGAACGGGACTACCGCCGACTCCTTGCCATGCTGCGCCACCGCGCCGAACTCGACGCGATGGCGTAAAGACGGCTTAAGCCGGTTCGAACAGTGGCTGGATGCGCATTTCCGGCACCAGAACATTGCCCTTGTCGGTGATGCGGATATCCGGGATGACCGACAGGGGAATGAGGTTGAAGCCCATATAGGCGATGGTGCACCCGGCCTTTTGCCATTCGACCTTCAGCGCCTTCATGGCATCGGCCACCTCATGCACGCGCTTGTCGGAGAGCAGGCCGGCAATCGGCAGCGGCACCAGGGCCGTGACCTTTCCTTCGGAGACGACGCAGACGCCGCCTTGGGTCTTGCCGATCGCTTCCAGCGCCACCTGCATGTCGGCCTCATTGGTGCCGGCGATGATGATGTTGTGGCTGTCATGGCCAACGGAGGAGGCGACGGCGCCGTTCTTGAGGCCGAAATTGTTCAACAGGCCATAGGCGACATTGCCGTCCGATTTGCCGTGGCGCTCGATGACGGTGACGAAGCACAGGCCATGGCGGTCGAAATGCGCCTGCCAGTCGTTGGCCGGCTCCAGTTCGACGGTGACATGGCCAAGCGTGATGCCGGGCAGTTCGGTCTTGATCGTATGGGCGATCACCTTTTCGGTCGGCAGTTCCGGCGTCAGCTTGATTGCCTTGGGCAGCTTGACGGTGTGATAGGCGGCTTCCGGATAGCGGTAGCGGTTGGACAGCGCGGCATCGAGCAGCGGCGTCACCTTGCGATCCTCGACCACAAGCTCGCCGCCATACCAGGTGTTGACCGGCTTCAGGTCGTCGCTCAACAGCACGAGGTCGGCGCGGCGGCCGCCGCCGAGGCCGCCGATCTCGTTTTCCATGCCAAAGCGGGTGGCGCCGTGCAGCGATCCCATCGACCAGGCCTGTTCGGGCTTCATGCCGTATTTGACCGCCTCGCGCGTCACCCAGTCCATGCCGAACAGCAGGAGATCGTCGGCGTCGCGGTCGTCGGTGCAAACGGCGATGCGCTTGTGCGAGGCGCCGAGTTCGGTGATCGTCTTGATCGCTTCGGGAAGCGAATGCCAGGGCGTCGTCGGCGGGCCGCCGCGCAGGAAGAGCCAGACGCCGGCCTCAAGCAGATCATCGGCGATATCGCGGTCGATGGCCTCATGCGTGTCGGTGACGCCGGAGGCGGCATAGGCGGCGACGAATTCGCGACCGTAGACATGGCCGCTGACCGGCCGGCCGCGCGATAGCGCAGCGGCGAGGATGGCATGGCTGCGCTCGTCGCCCATGGCGACGGGGACGAAATCCATCTTTTCGCCAAGCGCCACAGCTTCCGGCCATTTGTCGAACAAAGCGGCGATCTTGTCCGGCGTCAGGTCGCCGCCTGCGGTTTCGAGTTCGGCAGACGTCGCCGGCACGGTGCTCGGCACGGTCAGGAAGATCGACAGCGGCGCCTCGCGCGCATCTTCCAGCATCGCCTCGACGCCGGCGACGTCCATGACGTTGCCGATCTCGTGGCTGTCGCAGAAGATCGTCGTGGTGCCGTTGAGCAGGGCGGCCTCGGCGTAGGCACAGGCCGTCACCATCGAGGATTCGATGTGGATATGCGGATCGACGAGGCCGGGTGCGATGATGCCGCCCCTGGCGTCGTAAATCTTTGCGGAGCCGCCGCGATAGGTGCCGGCCGGCTTGACGGCGGCGATGCGGCCATTGCTCACCCAGACCTCGCGCTCGGGCAAAATACGCTCCGAATAGGTGGAGAGCACCCGTGCGCCGCCGATCACCAGGTCGGGTTCGGCACGGCCGGAAGCGACGTCGGCCAGACGGCGGGTGAGGGTGGCAAGGGGCGCAACGGAAAAGCGGGTCAAACGGCTCATAATATCCTCCAAATCAATCGAGAGGCCTGCAAGGGCTGCCGGCGGCGCAGTCACCGAATCCGGCGGAAACGCAGCCATGATGGACGGCAATCCCCCTGCAAGGCAAGGGCGGCGCGCACTTCACGAAACTGTGATCGGCCCAACTTGCCCGCACGGTTCGGTTGGGCATCGCGGATTTTCCTGCTACCGTTGGATTCGGGGATAGAAAGCACTTTCGCATTTCCAGACGTTGCCGCTGTGTCTGAGAATGCTCCAGCAGGAGTGAACGATGCCGATCGCCACGGGGACCTTCGAAACGCCGCTCGCCATGCGGTACGTACAGCAGATGTCCCGGGAGTTCACCGATACCGAGCCGAACGAGGCCGGCGACTGTTCGCAGGTCGCCTTGCCGGGCGGCGGTACGGCGCGGCTGCAGGCGGGCGAAAACGGCCTGACCGTCACGTTGATGTCCGATGATCCGCAGGTGATCGACCGCTGCAAGCGGGTCATCGAAGGCTATTTCGCGCATGTCGCAGCCGGCGCGCCCATCGTGCCGATCTGGATCGATTCCGACGCCTGACCCACTCCCGCCCTTGTCGCCGCCGGTGGCGCTGCCTAAATCGTGTGGCGCAACCGAGCTGGCATTTTCACGTCCTTCGTAGGGTGACGATGCCCGGTCTCTTCGTTTTGTCGCATTTTCCGACGGAAAGCCGGGTCGCGGTTTTCCAAAGGAATGCTCCTGGGGATGGCGCATGATCATCGAAGCCGCGCGGCTGGCTCTCATCAATCTTTTTGCGGCGGAAACGCGCGCCGTGTTCTGGAAAGTGCTGGGGCTGACCCTGATCGTGCTGGTCGGTCTGTGGTTCGCCTTGCGCTCGCTGTTCATCGCCTTCGCGCTGCCATGGATCGATGCCTTCATTCCCGGCATTCCCGATTGGGCGGGATGGCTGAGCTTCGTGTTCGCCATCCTCGCCGGCATCGGGCTTGCGCTGGGGCTGGCCTTGCTGATTTCGCCGGTCACGGCGCTGATTGCCGGCCTGTTTCTCGACGATGTCGCCGAAGTCGTGGAAAAGTGCGATTACCCCTCCGATCCGCCGGGCCGCGCACTGCCTCTTCTGGAGGCGCTGCGCAGCTCGCTTGGCTTTCTCGGCATCGTCATTCTCGGCAACATCGTCGCCTTGCTGCTGCTCTTCATACCCGGCGTCAACCTGATCGCCTTTTTCGTGGTCAACGGTTATCTGCTCGGCCGGGAATTCTTCGAATTCGCCGCCATGCGGTTTCGCACCCCGTCCGAAGCGCGGGACTATCGTGCCCGGCATGGGCGCACAGTGTTCGCCGCCGGTCTGCTGATCGCCGCCTTCCTCGCCGTGCCCATCGTCAACCTGCTGACGCCGCTGTTTGCCGCCGCGCTGATGGTGCATCTGCACAAGATGCTGTCGAAGCGGGACGGCGCGCTGGCTGCCTGATCATCCGGGCAGGGCGGAGGCGTCGTAAAGGGCGGCGAAAGCGGCGCTTGGCGGGATGGGTTTGATGATGTCGATCAGAACGCCGTTGGGATCAGATGTGATGAAGTGGCGCTGGCCGAAATCCTCGTCGCAGATCGGTTTCAGGATCGGCAGGCCGGCGGCGCGGCAGTCCCGATAGACGCCATCGACATCCTCGACCTCGAAATTCAGCAGCAGGCCCGACACCTTGCCACGGCCAGTGGCGGGAATGGTTTCGTGTTGTCCGTCCAGGATCGCCAGCGTCACGCGCTCGTCCTCGCGTGACTGAAGATGCATGTACCAATCGCTTTCGAATAGTGGCTCGAAACGGAAATGGCGTTGGTAGAACGCGGCGGTGCCGGTGACATCGTCGGTCATGATGACCGGGTAATAGCTGGTCGATTTCATGGCTTTCCCTTCCTTCGAATTTGCGTACATTGTGTATGTTGAATTCAATAACATACAAACAAAATGTATGTAAAGAGGACGCATGAGCCGCAGCAATTCCGAACGCACCAAGCTCACCCGTCAGGCGCTGATCGATGCCGCGCGGCGTCTGTTCGTCGAAAACGGTTATGCCGAGACTGCAACGCCCGACATCGTCACCGCAGCTGGCGTGACGCGGGGGGCGCTCTATCATCATTTCGAGGATAAGAAAGCGTTGTTCCGGGCTGTGGTCGCGCAGGAAGCAGCAGCCGTGGCAGCGGAGATCGATGCGCGCGCGCAGACGACGGCAACCCCGAAAGCGGCTTTGCTTTCGGGAACGACCGCCTATTTCGACGCCATGCGTGTCCCGGGACGAACGCGGCTTTTGCTTTTGGATGCGCCGGCGGTGCTTGGCGCCGGCGAAGCGGCGGCTGTCGATCGGGATGCAGCCGAGGCGACGCTGAGAAACGGACTTGCCGCCTGTCTCGGCGGCAGCCCGGCCGAAGCTCTGCTTCAGCCGCTCACCGCCATGCTGTCGGCCGCCTTCGACAGGGCTGCGCTGGCGATCGAGGCCGGCGAAGAACGCAGCGGTTACGAAGCGGCGATCGCCCTGTTACTCGACCGCCTGACCGATGACCTGAGGCGGTAGCTCGACCAGCGGCGCGGGGATGTCGCAGGTCTTTTCGGGCGAGCGACAGAGATCGGCGATAATACAGTGCTCGCATTCTGGACGGCGGGCCTTGCAGGTGTAGCGCCCGTGCAGGATCAGCCAGTGATGGGCGTGGAACAGATATTGTTCGGGAATGACCCGCAGCAGGTTCGCCTCGACCTCGTCCGGCGTCTTGCCGGGGGCGAGGCGAATGCGGTTGGCGATGCGCAGGATGTGGGTGTCGACCGCCATGGTCGCCTGGCCGAAGGCCATGGAGAGCACGACATTCGCCGTCTTGCGGCCGACGCCGGGCAGGGTGACCAGTTCGTCGCGGGTTTTCGGCACTTCGCTGCCGAAGTCCTCGATCAGCTTGCGCGACAGGGCAATGACGTTCTTCGCCTTGTTGCGGTAGAGGCCGATGGTCTTGATGTGCTGGGCGACGCCCTCTTCGCCGAGCGCCAGCATCTTTTCCGGCGTGTCGGCGATCTTGAAGAGGGCGCGCGTCGCCTTGTTGACGCCGACATCCGTCGCCTGCGCCGAGAGCGCCACGGCGACGACGAGCGTGAAGGGATTGGTGTGCTCCAGCTCGCCCTTCGGCTCCGGCCGCTGGATCGAGAAGCGGCGGAAGATTTCTTCCAGCTCCGCCTTCGTATAGGCAGTCTTCGTCAGGGCCGGCTTGCGGCGCGCGGTCGCATTCGCCGTTTTCGGTGGTTTGGCACTGGATTGCGGCTTCGGATTTTTCATGTCCATGCTATAATCGCCCATCATGGCACAAGGCAACGCCGATACGACCAACGATCCGCCGGTTTTCGCCGCCGAGCTGGTGCCATACCGCTCGCTCGGCGCGAAGGGTTTTCGCGTGCTTTTGCTGCTGACCGGGGTGCTGTGTTTCGGGCATGGCGTTTTTTTCCTCATCTCCGGCGCCTGGCCGGTCGGGCTGTTCTTCGGGCTGGATTTCCTGCTGCTCTGGGGCGCCTTCATGCTCAACTATTATTCCGGCAAAGCGCGCGAAGAAGTGACGGTGTCGCGTACGCGCGTTTCCATCCGCAAATTCGCGCCGTCGGGCCGTATGGTGGAGCATCGCTTCAACCCGTTCTGGGCGCGGTTTCGCGTGCGCCGCCACAGCGAGATCGGCATCGTCTCGATGCATGTGACGGGCGAGGGACGGCGCACCGATATCGGCTCCTTCCTCAATCCCGACGATCGTGAAAGTTTTGCCCGCGCGATGATCGGCGCGCTGGCAACCGTCAGGCAGCGGATTTAGTTTTCTGAACGCAAGAAACGGGTGGCTTCATGCGGCCAAAGGGTGTTTTCTCGGCCTTCAGGAGATAGACCCATGAATATCGCAGCCACACTCGAAAAAGACATCACGCCCGGCGGTTCGGATTATGAAACCGTGCGGCGGGTGATCGAATTCATTAGCGCCGACTACCGAGACCAGCCTTCGCTCGACGCGATTGCCGCCGAACTTGACCAGTCGCCGACGCAGTTGCAAAAGACGTTCACGCGCTGGGCCGGCCTGTCGCCCAAGGGATTTCTGCAGGCGGTGACGCTCGATCACGCCAAGCGGCTGTTGAGACAGGAAGAGATGCCGTTGCTGGAAACCTCGATCGAGGTCGGTCTCTCCGGCCCCGGCCGGCTGCACGATCTGTTCGTCACGCATGAGGCGATGTCGCCGGGCGAATGGAAGGCGCGGGGCCAGGGTCTGACGATCCGATACGGCTTTTATCCGTCCCCCTTCGGCATCGCCCTGGTCATGGTCACCGAACGCGGTTTGGCCGGCCTTGCCTTTGCCGATCCCGGCGACGAGGCTGCGGCACTTGACGACATGACCTGCCGCTGGCCGAATGCCGACTATGTCGAGGACAAGGCCGCGACGGCCGATTATGCCAAACGCATTTTCGAGCCCGGCCAATGGACCGCCGACCGCCCTTTGCGTGTCGTGCTGATCGGCACCGATTTTCAGGTGCGGGTCTGGGAAAGCCTGCTGCGCATCCCGCTCGGCAAGGCGGTCACCTATTCCGATATCGCCCATGACATCGGCCAGCCGACGGCGATGCGCGCCGTGGGGGCGGCAGTCGGGCGCAACCCGATCTCCTTCGTCGTGCCCTGCCATCGCGCGCTCGGCAAGAACGGGGCGCTCACCGGCTATCACTGGGGCCTGACGCGCAAACGCGCCATGCTCGGCTGGGAATCGGCGCAGGTTTAAGCTTTTTCGTCCGCCGTCGTTTCGGCGGCGGGCGGCTCCGCCAGTTCCAGCAGGGCGCGCGCCGCGCTTTCATCCGTGATCAGCGTGTTGCAGCCGATACGGCGGATGGTGGCGCGGATCGCCTGGGCGCGATGCGCGCCGCCGGACGATAACACGATATGCTTTGCCTTCTTCAGCGTATCGAGGTCGATCGACATGACGCGCCGGTTGATCGTGTGATCGACCGAATTGCCGTCCTTATCCAGAAAATTGAACATCGTGTCGCAGACGCAGCCGGCGTCGATCAGCTCGTTCAACTCCGCTTTGGAAATCCAGCCTTCTGACAGCGAGGTGGAATGCGGGCCGATATCGCCGCAACTGACGATGGCGAGGTCGAGGGTTTCGGCCAGGCGATAGACACGATCGAGGCCGCATTTGTCGATGAGGTTGCGCTTAGTCTCGACCGAATCGACCAGCAGCGGCGCCAGGAACATGTAGCATTCCGCTCCGAGTTGGCTCGCCAGCCGCCAGGAATAATCGATGGGATTGGTGACATGCACGGCGACGATGCCGCCGAGCAGCGACACGACCTTGCAGTTTTCCCGGCGCGGCGGGCGAAAGCTGGCAAGCGAGGCGGTCATCGTCCGCCCCCAGCCGACGCCGATGGTCATGTCGTCGACGATGACTTCCGACAGAAACTGGCCAAGCGCCACGCCGACACCCTTGGCCAGCGTCTCGACATCGGCAACGGCAGGCGCGGGCACGACGACGGCCTCGTCCAGCCCATAGGCGCGCTCGAGCTTGATTGCCAGCTCGACGCAATCGTCGATGCCCTCATTGATCCAGATCTGCACTTCCTGCCGCTTCATCGCCTCGTCGAGCAGGCGGATGACGGTGGTGCGGCTGATGCCGAGCTGGTTTGCCACGTCCTTTTGCGTCAGGCCCTGGTTATAATAGAGCCAGGCAGCGCGAAGCCGCAGCGAGTTCGCCTCGGAGAGGGCCGTATGCGTGCCGCGTCTCAGCTTGACCACGTTGCCTCCCTTGAAAAGTCTGTGCCGGGATATTGGGCAGTCTGACACTTATGTCAATCGCGCTAGGCAAATGTTCTTGACTTTTCCGGGCACTCCTGTCGATAGTCTCGGCAACGAAACCTGCGGGTCAAGCGTTTCGCTTCATGACGCCGCAAGGCATGGTCACGGACATTCGAAGGGAATTGAGACATGACTTCCAAGCTTGACCAATTGCGCGAAATCACCACCGTGGTTGCCGATACCGGCGATATCGAGGCGGTCGCCCGTCTCAAGCCGGTGGATTGCACCACCAACCCGACCATCGTGCTGAAGGCGCTCGGTACGCCGATGTTTGCCGATGCCGTCAAGGAAGCGGTCGCGTGGGGCAAGGCGCAGGGCGGCGACAGCGATGCCGTCGTGTCCGCCGTTGCCGACCGCCTCGCCATCTCCGTCGGCGCCGCCCTCGTCAAACTGGTTCCCGGCCGCGTCTCGACGGAAGTCGATGCCGACCTCTCCTTCGACACCGAAGCCTCGATCGCCAAGGCGCACCAGATTATCGCCGCCTACAAGGAGCGCGGCATCGAGCGCGACCGCATCCTCATCAAGCTGGCCTCCACCTGGGAAGGCATCCGCGCCGCCGAAGTGCTGCAGAAGGAAGGCATCGACTGCAATCTGACGCTGCTGTTCAGCAAGGCCCAGGCGATTGCCTGCGCCGATGCCGGCGTGTTTCTGATCTCGCCCTTCGTCGGCCGCATTCTCGACTGGTACAAGAAGTCGACCGGCAAGGACTACACGGCGGAAGAGGATCCGGGCGTCGTGTCCGTGCGCGCCATCTACAATTACTACAAGGCGAACGGCATCAAGACCATCGTCATGGGCGCCTCCTTCCGCAATGCCGGCGAAATCGAAGCGCTGGCCGGTTGCGACCGTCTGACGATCAGCCCGGCTCTGCTCGATGAACTGGCCGCGGACAACGGCAAGCTGGAGCGCAAGCTGTCGCCCGACACGAAGACCGCCGATGCGCCGGTCAAGATGGACGAAAAGACCTTCCGGTGGATGATGAACGAAGACGCGATGGCGACCGAAAAGCTTTCCGAAGGCATCCGCGCCTTCGCCAAGGACCTCGGCGCGTTGCGCGATCTCGTCAAGAAGGAACTGGCCGCCGCCTGATCGGCGAGCCTGTTTTCTGATTGCGACGCCGGTGGCCGCAAGGCTGCCGGCGTTCGCATTTGTCGCAGGAAAAACACCATGCTAGACCTTGTGCGGGACGCTCGCAAATAGGCGGTCTCGTCCCGCACAAGGTCTAGCATGGATCCGCACAACAGACTTCCCTCGCGCCGGCTGACCCCTGTCGTCTTCCTGCGGCGGCATCAGGGCATCGTAATCGGCGCGGTTGTCGGCGTCATTGTCTTCTTGGTCAGTTCCGCCGTGTGGACGGCGGACAATCTGCTGGTAAGCTGGCTGTCGGGGGCAATCGTCTATATCGGCCTCACCTGGTGGCGGATGCTGACGGCAAGCGTCACGCGCCTTCGCCACCGCGCCGCCGAACTCGATTCCTCCGATGTCGTGCTGCTCATTCTGGCGAGCGGCGCAGCGCTGGCCAGCATGGGCGGTATCGCGGTGGAGCTGCACGGCTTGAAGGATGCGGGGACAGGCGAAGCGTTGTGGCGTGGAGGCCTTGCTGCGGCGACGATCCTGGTCTCATGGCTGTTCCTGCATACACTGTTCACGGTTCATTACGCCCATCGCTATTACGCGGGGCAGAACGGTGGCGACGGGTTGAAATTTCCCGACAATCCACAGGAGCCGATGTTCTGGGATTTTCTGTATTTCTCCTTCACCATCGGCGTGGCGGCGCAGACGGCGGATGTGTCCGTCACCTCCATGCCGATGCGGCGGCTGGTGCTGCTGCATTCCGCCATATCGTTCTTTTTCAACACCACCATCCTCGCGCTCGCCGTCAATGTCGGGGCCAGCATCGTCTGACGCCGGCTGATTGAAGGTCTATCGAACGGGATGACGCGGGGATGTTCCCGGGGGAACGTCATATTCCCCGGGGAACTTTATGTACCCCCCGGGGAACGTCAGTCCATGTGGAAGACAGTGGTCAGCGGGATGGCGACCGGCTCGTTATCCGCTTTCGTTTCCATGATGTCGGCCATATGCGCCCACCAGCGCTGCATGACCGGATGGCCGGGCAGGGCGGCCATGCCGTGATCGGCCCTGCGCCAGAGGACGCCGAACAGCAGCCCGGTCTCGTCATCGAGATGGATGGAATAATCGGAAACGCCGGCATCCTTCAGCAGCGCGACCAGTTCCGGCCAGATGGCATCGTGGCGCGCCTTGTATTCCGCCGCCTTGCCCGGATGCAGCCGCATCCGGAACGCATATTTTTCCATGATATCCTCCCTGTCGAACCGGATTTTGCCCGGGCCGGCAGGGAAAGCAAGGGCGCTCTTTCCCCGGAAAGGATCAGGGCCGCGAGACCTCGTCGAGATACCAGTTGATGTAGCGCAGCTCGTTCTGTTCCATTGGTGCGATCGGGCCGGGCTCGTAGAAATGCGAGCGGACGCCGCGCGCGGTGTGCTCGATGATCGCCTTGTCCTCGTCGGTCGTCACCTTCCACAGCCAGGTGAGCTTTTCGAGGTCGTAGTCGCGGCCCTCCTCGGCCTTGGCGTCCACCAGCCAGATCAGTTCCATTTCGCAGACCCCGACGCTGCGCGGGATGAAGCGGTAGATCATGCCATGGTCGGCATAACAGACGAGGAAGGTGGTGCCGCCGAGATGGACGGAGGTGACGCCGCCGTCGAAATCGGTGAAGCGGCCCATCAGGGTCGAGAGCGCCAAGCCATCCTTGCTGCCGGTCTGGACGCCGTCATACAGCGCATAACGGAAGGCATGGATCGCCTCCTTGCCACCGCGCGAGGTCTGCCAGTGGTCGCCGG
The DNA here is from genome assembly GCA_945952045.1 of uncultured Rhizobium sp. Taxonomy (GTDB): domain Bacteria; phylum Pseudomonadota; class Alphaproteobacteria; order Rhizobiales; family Rhizobiaceae; genus Metarhizobium. Next base: position 44,378 of record CAMFHE010000009.1, on the reverse strand, counting down.
CGCCGACATCGATGCCGAGCGCGCAGGTGCGCGCCTCCATCTTGGCATTCAGCTCCTCGATCATGTGCAGCGGCTGTTCCAGCGCGTGGGTTTCCGAATATTCGGGATGGGCCGGGCCGCAGTGATAGCATTCGACATAATTTTCGACCGCCAGCTTCCAGTTGGCGTCGATGGAATACATTTCGCGATGCGCGACCTTGGCCTGACCCCAGCCATATTGGCCGGCGGTGGCATGCAGCAGATTTTCGACCTCGGAAAAATCCAGCGGCTCCTTGGCGAAGGAAATGAAGACGAGGCCTTCGACGACGCGGACATGCAGCTTCTTCAGCCCGTGATCTTCACGCTTGAACTCCTTGGGCATCAGCCGCGCGGCCTTCAGCGCGCCGTCATTGCCATAGGTCCAGGCGTGATAGGGGCAGACAAAGGCCTTGGCATTGCCTTTCTGCTTGGTGCAGACTTCCGCGCCGCGATGGCGACAGAGGTTGAGCATGGCGTGGATGGCGCCATCCTTGGCGCGCGACAGGATGATGGCTTCCGAGGCGAGGTTGAACACCTCGAAATCGCCAGGGTTCGGGATGACGCTTTCATGCGCCAGACAGTGCCAGTGGCGGTAGAAGACGCGTTCGAGGTCGCGCTCGTAGATTTCGGGATCCATGTAGAAGGGACGCGCCAGCGCATGGCCGGGGCGATGCTTGGCGACCAGCCGGTCGATGCGATCCTGCGAGGCACTGTGATGAAACGTTTCCGGCGCGAGCATGTGTCGTCTCCTTGGAAAATCAGGCCGGACTGTTTTCGCGGTCCGGCGCGCGGTATCCCTTTGCTTTTACGTATTTCCGAACGCAAAACCGCAACGCGGTTTTACCGGAAATGCTCCAAGCGCTTGGCGGGCAGCCATCGCCCGAGGTCCGGGCAATGGCCCTGATGGCCTCAAGCCCTCAGTCTTTCGTTTTTCGCATCCCAGAGCGGCTGGTCTTCCTGCACGACGGCCGCACAACGTTCGCCGAAAATCTCCACTTCGACCTTGGTGCCTGGCACAGCCAGATCGGCGCGCAGCATGCCGAGCGCAATCGACTTGCCGACGCGATGACCCCAATTGCCCGAGGTCGTCTCGCCGACGACCTTGCCGTCATGCCAGAGGGTCGACATGTAGGGGGCATCGCAATCGCCGGCCTCGACGACGAGCGTCACGAAGCGTTTCGCCACTCCCTGCTGCTTCTCGCGTTCCAGCGCCGCCTTGCCCTTGAAATCGGGCTTTGCCCAATCGACGAAGCGTTCCAGCCCGCCCTGCAGCACGGTGTAATCGGTGGAAAGATCGCCCTTCCAGGCGCGATAACCCTTCTCGATGCGCAACGAGTCGAGCGCCTCCATGCCGAAGGGTTTCAGTCCATGCTTCTGGCCGGCCGCCCAGATGGCGTCGAACACGGCGGGCGTATCCTCGACCTTGGTGTGGATCTCCCAGCCGAGTTCGCCGGCAAAGGAAACGCGCACCAGCTGGCACCAGATGCCGGCGACCTGCGCCGATTGATGCGTCAACCAGCCCTTGCTCAAATCAGCATCGGTGACTTCGGCGAGAATATCGCGCGATTTCGGGCCGGAGAGAATCTGGCAGGTGAAGGCATCGGTGACGTCGTCCAACGTGAATTTTGCGTCAGCCGGCATATGCTTCACCAGCCAGTCGCGGTCATGCCACTGCGCGGTCGCCGCCGTGATCAGGAAGAAGAAATCGGTATCCAGCATCATGACCGACATTTCGGTGACGATGCGGCCCTTGTCGTCGGCGAAATAGGCAAGGCCGATGCGACCCGGTTTCGGCAGCTTGCCGGTTACAAGCGAGGACAGCCATTCGGTCGCGCCTTCGCCCTTGACGCGGAAGCGCGAGAAACCCGGCAGATCCAGAATGCCGGCGGCGTCGCGCACGGCGAGGCATTCTTCCTGAATGCGTGGGCTCCACGGTCCCTGACGGTTCCAGGTCTGGGTGGAGTCTTCCGAGGTGTCGTCGCCGGGCTTGGCGTACCACATGGCCCGTTCCCAGCCGTTGTAGGGCTTGAACTGGGCGCCGAGAGCGGTGATGCGATCATGGATCGGCGAGCGCTTCTGGTCGCGGCCGGCCGGCCAGTAGTGTTTGGGGAAATGCATCGCATATTCATGGCCATAGATTTCCATGCCCTTGGCGACGCAATAATCCGGGTCGGCGGCGAAATCCGTGTAGCGGCGCGAGTCGCAGGACCACATGTCCCATTCCGTCTGCCCCTCGGTGATCCATTCGGCCAGCACCTTGCCGGCCCCGCCGGCCTGGCAGATGCCGAAGGTGAAGACGCAAGCCTCGAAGGCATTGGGCACGCCCGGCATCGGGCCGATCAGCGGATTGCCATCGGGTGCATAGGGAATCGGGCCGTTGATGACCCGCGACAGGCCGGCGGTGCCGAGGATCGGCACGCGTTCGACGGCGTCGTTCAGATACCATTCCAGCCGCTCCAGATCGTCGGGGAAAAGCTGGAACGAAAAATCCTCCGGCATCGGGTCGTCCTTCGTCACCCAATGCGCCCGGCAATTTTTCTCGTAGGGGCCGAGATTCATGCCGGATTTTTCCTGGCGCAGGTAATAGGAACTGTCGACGTCGCGCAGCAGCGGCAGCTTGTGGCCGACTTCCTTCGACCAGGCGGCGAGTTCGGGAATTTCCTCGAACAGCATGTATTGATGGCTCATCACCATCATCGGCACGTCGCGGCCGAAGAGTTTTCCGACTTCGCGGGCGTAATAGCCGGCAGCGTTGACGACATATTCGCAGCGGATGTCGCCCTTCGGTGTCGTCAGCACCCATTCGTCGTTTTCCCGCCTTGCGGCGGTGACGGGACAGAAGCGGATGACTTTCGCGCCCAAGTCGCGCGCGCCTTTGGCGAGCGCCTGGGTCAACTGCGCCGGATCGATGTCGCCGTCATAGGGATCGTAGAGCGCGCCGGTCAGGTCATGGGTTTCAAGGAAGGGATAGCGGCTCCTGATCTCGTCCGGCGAGAGGATGTCGAGATCCATGCCCTGGTAGCGGCCCATGCCGACGACGCGCTTGAACTCCTGCAGCCGCTCCTTCGAATGGCCGAGGCGGATCGAGCCGGTGACATGGTAGTTCATGGGATAATCGACCAGCGCGCCCAGTTCGCGATAGAGCGAGGCGGAATAGCGCTGCATGTTCATGATCGACCACGACGCGGAGAAGGTCGGCACATTGCCGGCCGCGTGCCAGGTCGAGCCGGCGGTCAGCTCGTTCTTTTCGAGCAGCACGCAATCCGTCCAACCGGCCTTGGCGAGATGATAGAGCGCCGAGGCGCCGACAGCGCCGCCGCCGATGATGACGACCCGGGCGGAGGAGGGCAATTCCGACATGCTTCACGTTCCCTTGTTTTGCCTCCAAGTCTTGGCAATGAAATTGATGCGCATCAAGCGGCGGAAACGGCTTTATTGATCGAAGAATTCGATTAGATTGCGGTGATCATGGTGGAAGCGCTTATCGTATCGGGTTTTGGAACATGCAGATCGAACTCATCGAAACCTTTCTCGACCTGATGGAGACGCGCAGTTTCAACCGTACCGCCGAGCGCCTGAACCTGACGCAATCCACCGTCTCTCATCGTATCAAGGCGTTGGAGGCAGCGTTCAACCGCAAGCTTTTCAGCCGCAACAAGGGCGGAACGGTGCCGACAGCCTCCGGCCTGCGGTTCCTCGATCATGCCCGGGCGCTCCAGCACCAGTGGCATGAGGCGGCCCGCGCCGTGGAAAGCGCCGGGGCCTATGAGCGCTCGATGCGCATCGGCGTGCAGCACGATGTCGCCGAGCGTCTGGCCGGGCGTTGGCTGGCCGCCATCCGCGCCGATCTGCCGGAGATTTCGCTCTACATGGAGGTGGATTACTCCGGCCAGATGAACCGCGATCTCGGAGCCGGCGATCTCGACCTCGCCATTCTCTACACGCCGCATTACCTGCCGGACCTGCACTACGAGCGCATCGGCGAAATGCCGTATCTGCTGGTTTCGACCGACGCGACCGGCATCGCCGATATCCGCCCGGAACAGTATATCCAGGCGGTCTATTCGCCGGCTTTCGACCGCGCCCATCGCCAGGCCTTGCCGCATCTGTCGGCTGCGCCGCTGGCGCTGGGGCAGAACATGGCAATCGCCGGCCTGCTGCGCAGCCTGGGCGGAGCCGCCTATGTAACAGCGGCAACCGCTGCCGAACTACAGGCCGAAGGCACGGTGAGGTCGGTGGCGGATGCGCCGCCCATCGCCCAGATCGTCTATGCCGCCACCTCGCTGCGCACCCGCCATGCCCGCCAGCACCGCCGGATCATCGCGATCATGGCAGAGCTTTTGGCCGGGGGGTGAGGCTCAGTCCTGCCAGTTTTCGATCTTCAGGCCCGGAATGCGCTGGAATTCGCGAAGGTTTCGCGAAACGAGGGTGAGCGCGCGCGCCTGCGCCTGCCCGGCGATCAGCGCGTCATAGGGGCCGATGACGGTGCCGGCGCGGGCAAGCTCAGCACGGATTTCGCCGGCGCAGCGGCTGTCTTCGCGGTCGAAATCGACGACCTCGAAACGCAGCGCCTCGATGCGGGCGAGGTTTTCGGCGATCCGCTGGCTCTTGAACGCGCCATAATACAGCTCATGCATGACGATGGAGGGTATGCCGAAATCGGCGGGGCGGTGCTGTTTGAGCCGCGCCAGGAAGCCTTCATTACCCTTCATCAGGGCGATGACGGCATTGGTGTCGAGCAGGTATTTCATGGGAAGAGATCGTCGAGATCGGGACGCTGTTGGGCGGCTGGACGCTCCCCAAACGCCTTTTCGAAACTCTCGTCCAGCGGCCCGGTCACGCCATCCAGCCATTGCCAGTCCTCCGCCACCGGCTCCAGAATGATGGACGCGCCATGGCGGCGGATGCGCACCTCCGATGTATCGAGGCGATAATCCTTGGGCAGACGCACGGCCTGCGAGCGGCCCGACCAGAATATTTTCGCCCTGTCCATGGCTTTGCCTCCATTCGTCATATCTCAAAAATATATATCATCGGCCGGCGGTTTCAAGTGAGCTTGTCCGTTCCGCCTGCCCATGCTTTAACGCCCCATGGCTTTCACCCTGCGTCAGCTTCAGTATTTCGTCGCGGTCGCCGAGCAGGGCTCGGTGACGCGGGCGGCGCATAAGCTGTCGATCTCGCAATCCTCGATCACCGAGGCGCTGAAGGAGCTGGAAAGCGATCTCGGCGTGGCGCTGTTCGAGCGTCATCCGCGCGGGCTGTCGATCACCCATAACGGCCACCAGTTCCTGCGCCATGCCACACGCATCCTCGCCACCGTTTCGGATGCGCGCAACAGCTTTACCGGCGAGCGCGCCGTTGCCGGCGGCAAGCTGAATATCGGCGTCACCTCGCTGGTCGCCGGCTATGTGCTGTCGGATCTCTTGGCGCGCTATCGCCGCGCCTGTCCCGAGGTGGATGTCACGGCCATCGAGGACAATGGCGGCTATCTCGAACATCTGCTGATCGGCGGCGAGCTGGATGTCGCCGTCATGGTGATTTCCAACCTGCGCGACCGCATGGCCTTGCAGGCGGAAATTTTGGAAACCTCGCCCTATCGGCTGTGGCTGCCGATCGGCCATCCGCTTGTGTCGGCCGATATCGTCACCGTCGCCGATGTGGCGCGCGAGCCATTGATCATGCTGACCGTCGATGAAATCGAGGAAAACACCGGCAAACTTCTGACGGCGCTGGGTGCGCGGCCGCAGGTCGCCTTCCGCACCCGTTCGGTCGAGGCGGTGCGCAGCCTGGTCGCGACAGGCGCCGGCATCGCGCTGCTGCCCGATCTCGTCTATCGCCCCTGGTCGCTGGAAGGCGACCGTATCGAAAGCCGCGACGTCTCCGCCTCGCTGCCGGTGGTGCAGGTCGGCATGGTCTGGCGCAAGGGTTCCAGCCTGCCGCAATCGGCCCGCGATTTCATCGGCATTGCCGAGGCGATGCGCTCGGCGCGTCCGCGCTGACGGCATTTTCGCGTCGATATCGGAAATTCCGATATCGATTTTCTGATAAATGAATTTGCGAATAGGTTGAAATCCCGCCAGTCTCTCCGTTGGGAACAATCGCCGCAAAAGGCGGCCAACAGGGAGACTTTTGATGACGACACTGATGCGATCCTGTACCGCGCTCGTCGCAGGCCTCAGCTTTGCAACGCAGGTGCTGGCGGCCGAGCCGCTGAAGGAATTGGGCAAGGGTGAAGGCGCCGTCAGCATCGTCGCCTGGGCCGGCTATATCGAGCGCGGCGAAACCGACAAGAATTACGACTGGGTCAGCAGCTTCGAAAAGCAGACCGGCTGCAAGGTCTCGGTCAAGACCGCGGCGACTTCGGACGAAATGGTGGCGCTGATGAACGAGGGCGGCTTCGACCTCGTCACCGCCTCCGGCGACGCCTCGTTGCGCCTGATCGCCGGCAAGCGCGTGCAGCCGATCAATCCCGCACTTATTCCCAGCTGGAAGACCATCGACGAGCGCCTCCAGAATGCGCCCTGGCACACAATCGACGGCGTACATTACGGCACCCCATATCTCTGGGGCCCGAACGTCTTGATGTACAATACCGAAACCTTCAAGGACAAGGCGCCGACCAGCTGGAAGGTGGTGTTCGAGGAGCAGACGCTGCCCGACGGCAAGTCGAACAAGGGCCGCGTGCAGGCCTATGACGGCCCTATCTACATTGCCGACGCCGCGCTTTACCTGATGGCCCACAAGCCGGAACTCGGCATCAAGGATCCCTACGAACTCAACGAAGACCAGTACAAGGCGGCCCTCGAACTGCTGCGTGAACAGCGGAAGCTGGTCGGCCGCTACTGGCACGACGCGATGATCCAGATCGACGACTTCAAAAACGAAGGCGTCGTTGCCTCCGGCTCCTGGCCGTTCCAGGTGAACCTGCTGCAATCCGAAAAGCAGAAGATCGCCTCGACCTTCCCCGAGGAAGGCGTCACCGGCTGGTCGGATACGACCATGCTGCATGCCGATAGCGAGCATCCGAACTGCGCCTATATGTGGATGGAGCATTCGCTGTCGTCAAAGGTCCAGGGCGATGCCGCCGCCTGGTTCGGCGCCGTCCCCTCGGTGCCCGCCGCCTGCAAGGGCAACGAGCTCCTGACCGACCAGGGTTGCGCCACCAACGGTTTCGAGAACTTCGAGAAGATCAAGTTCTGGCGCACGCCGCGCGCCAAATGCGAAACCCAGAGCGAATGCGTGCCCTATCATCGCTGGGTTTCGGATTATATCGGGGTGATCGGCGGGCGTTGATCGAGGCCGGTCTAAGATGTGAAACGGGACGATGCCGCAATCCCCTTCTCCCCTCGGGGGAGAAGGTGGCCCGGTAGGGCCGGATGAGGGGGGCGGCGAAGCCGAATATCCTCATCCATATGTGCCTTCGGCATCCCCCTCATCCCGCTGCCGCGACCTTCTCCCCCGAGGGGAGAAGGGGTTTTGAGGCAACGGCTTCATTCCAAATCTGATGTAGCCCGGCCCAACCCCAAGGGCCGGTTCCCGAAAAGCAGGTCTCGACTGCGGAAACGCCAGTGCTTCCGCACGACCCTGCATGTCCTAAAGGCCTGACGGAGTCCCGATGACAGCCGCCGTGGAATTTCAAAACGTCTCGCGCCATTTCGGCCAGGTCCGCGCGGTGGATGGCGTCAATCTCGCCATTGCGCCCGGCGAGTTCTTCGCCATGCTCGGGCCGTCCGGCTCCGGCAAGACGACCTGCCTGCGCCTGATCGCCGGCTTCGAGCAGCCGACCGGCGGCTCGGTGCGCATCTTCGGCGATGCGGTGGAGGGCGTGCCGCCCTATCGCCGCAACGTCAACACCGTGTTTCAGGACTATGCCCTGTTTCCGCATCTGAGCATCCTCGACAACGTCGCCTACGGGCTGATGGTCAAGGGCGTCGACAAGGCGACGCGGTTGCGACAGGCGGAAGAGGCGCTGGAACTGGTCAAGCTGCCGGGTTATGGCGCGCGCCGTCCCGGCCAGCTTTCCGGCGGCCAGCGCCAGCGCGTCGCGCTGGCCCGCGCCCTTGTCAACAAGCCGAAAGTGCTGCTCCTCGACGAGCCGCTCGGCGCGCTCGACCTGAAATTGCGCGAACAGATGCAGGAGGAGCTGAAAAGCCTGCAGCGGGCGCTCGGCATCACTTTCGTCTTCGTCACTCACGACCAGGGCGAGGCCCTGTCGATGGCCGACCGCGTCGCCGTCTTCAACAATGGCAATATCGTTCAGGAAGGCACGCCGGAGGATATCTACAAGCGGCCGAAACAGCGTTTCGTCGCCGATTTCGTCGGCTCCTCGAATGTCATTGCGCCCGATGTGATGACCCGGCTCGGCGGTGAAAAGCGCTGGGCGAGCCTGCGGCCCGAAGCGATCCGGGTGCGTCCGGCCGGCGAAGGCGTTGCAGCGACCGTGCAGCAATCCAGCTTCCTCGGCGCCGTCAACCGGCTGCTGGTCGAGGCGCAAGGCACGCGGCTGCATGTCATGCTGCCCGCCGATCAGCCGGTGCCGGCCATCGGGTCGAATATCGGCCTCGGCTGGGTCGGTTCCGACATCCACTACATGGATGACGCATCATGAGCGTCGCGGCCTCTCCCTCGATCCTGCCCGGTCGCGGCGGCTTTGCCGGGGCGCTCTCCGACAGCTTCTGGCGCAAGCCCAAGCTGCTCTTGTTCCTGATGCTGACGCCGCCGCTGCTCTGGCTCGGCATCATCTATATCGGTTCGCTGCTGGCGCTGTTGCTGCAGAGCTTTTTCTCGATCGACGAATTCTCGGGGATGGTGAATTACGAATTCACCCTCGCCACCTATGCCGAACTGCTGCGCCCCTCGAATTTCGACATCATCCTGCGCACCGTCACCATGGCGGCGGCGGTGACTATCGCTTCGGCGGTCATCGCCTTTCCCATCGCCTATTATGCGGCGCGCTATGCGCAGGGAAAATGGAAGGCGCTGTTCTATCTCGGCATCATGCTGCCGCTGTGGTCCAGCTATCTCGTCAAAATCTATGCCTGGAAGCTGATCCTCGCCAAGGAAGGCATTTTGAACTGGGCCTTCGAGAAACTGCACCTGACATGGCTGCTGGACGGGATCCTTGGCCTTCCGGTCGTTGGCGGCAATTCGCTGTCGGTCAGCTATATCGGCACCTTCCTCGTCTTCGTCTATATCTGGCTGCCCTACATGATCCTGCCGACGCAGGCCGCCCTGGAGCGGGTGCCGGGCAACCTGATCGAGGCGTCCTCCGATCTCGGCGCCACGCCGGCGCAGGCGTTCCGCACGGTCATCCTGCCCTTGGCGCTGCCCGGCATCGTCGCCGGCTCGATCTTCACCTTCTCGCTGACGCTTGGCGACTACATCATCCCGCAAATCATCGGTTCGTCGCGGCTGTTCATCGGCCAGGCGGTCTATACCCAGCAGGGCACGGCCGGCAACATTCCGCTCGCCGCCGCCTTCTCGGTGGTGCCGATCGTCATCATGGGCGTCTATCTGTGGCTGGCAAAACGACAGGGAGCCTTCGATGCGCTCTGATCGCTCCGCATCCTTTTCGCTGAAACTTGCCGCCGGGCTGGGACTTCTGTTCCTGCACCTGCCGATCCTCTTGATCTTCGTCTATGCCTTCACGACGGAGGAGAAGAGTTACCAATGGCCGCCACCGGGCTTCACCACGCAATGGTTTGCGATTGCCTGGAACCGGCCGGATGTGTGGGCGGCACTTGGCCTCTCGGTAAAGGTGGCGAGCATCGCAACGGTTATCGCGCTGGCGCTCGGCACGCTCTGTGCGGCTGCCGTTTCCCAGACGCGCTTCTTCGGACGCGAGGCGATCTCGCTTCTGGTTATCCTGCCGATCGCGCTGCCCGGCATTATCACCGGCATCGCGCTGCGCTCGGCCTTCAGCCTGCTCGACATTCCCTTCTCGGTCTGGACCATCGTGCTCGGCCACGCCACCTTTTGCGTCGTCGTGGTCTACAACAATGCGGTGGCGCGCTTCCGGCGCACCTCCGGCTCGCTGATCGAGGCCTCGATGGATCTCGGCGCCGACGGGTTCCAGACGTTCCGGCATGTGGTGCTGCCGAATATCGGTACCGCACTCTTGGCCGGTGGCATGCTCGCCTTCGCGCTCTCGTTCGATGAAGTCATCGTCACCACCTTCACCGGCGGCCAGCAATCGACGCTGCCGATCTGGATGCTGGAAGAGCTGATCCGGCCGCGCCAGCGGCCGGTCACCAATGTCGTCGCCATGGTCGTGGTGCTGGTCACCTTCCTGCCGATCCTGGCCGCCTATTACCTCACCCGCGACGGCGACCAGATCGCCGGCGGCGGCAAATAAACTATTGAAATAAAGGGAGAACGTTATGGACACGCAGATGCTGATCGGCGCTCGCTTCGAAGCGGGCACGGAAGCCGACGAAACCATCCTGAACCCCAAGACCGGCGAGACGGTGCTCGATCTGCCCGAGGCCTCGCTTGGCCAGATCGACGCCGCCGTCGAGGCTGCCGAAAAGGCCTTCGTCGACTGGTCGCAGACGACGCCCGGCCAGCGCTCGGCCTATCTGCTGCAGATCGCCGATGCCATCGAGCGCGAGGCGGAAGGTTTTGCGACGCTGGAAGCGCTCAATTGCGGCAAGCCGATCAATGCCGTCTTGAACGACGAACTGCCGGCCGTCGTCGATTGCTGGCGCTTCTTTGCCGGCGCGATCCGCACGCTGCCGGGGCCGGTAGCGGGCGAATATCTGCCGGGCCACACCTCGATGATCCGCCGCGATGCCGTCGGCATCGTCGGCTCCATCGCACCGTGGAACTATCCGCTGATGATGATGGCCTGGAAGCTGGCGCCTGCGATTGCCGGCGGCAATACCGTCGTGTTCAAGCCGTCCGAGCAGACACCGCTGACGGCGCTGAAGCTCGCCAAGATCCTCGCCGACATCCTGCCGGAAGGCGTGGTCAATGTCGTGCTCGGGCGCGGCGAGACGGTCGGCAATGCGCTGATCAACCATCCGAAGATCAACATGGTGTCGATCACCGGCGACGTCGCCACCGGCAAGAAGGTGCTGGCCGCCGCCGCCAAGACGGTGAAGCGCACCCATCTGGAACTCGGCGGCAAGGCGCCGGTCATCGTCTATGACGACGCCGATATCGCGGCCGTGGTCGATGGCATCCGCGCCTTCGGTTATTACAATGCGGGCCAGGATTGCACCGCCGCCTGCCGCATCTATGCCGATGCAAAAATCTACGACCGGCTGGTCGCCGATCTCTCCGCCGCCGTCTCGACCATCCGCCTCAACCGCGCCGACGACACCGAAAACGAGATCGGCCCGCTGATCTCGCGCCGCCAGCGCGACCGCGTCGAAAGCTTCGTCACGCGGGCGCGCGAGCACAAGCATATCGAGGTGACCACCGGCGGGTCCGTGCTCGGCGACAAGGGGTTCTTCTTCCAGCCGACGGTGATTGCCGGCGCGACGCAGGAGGACGAGATTGTCCGCCGGGAGGTGTTCGGCCCGGTCGTTTCCGTCACCCGTTTCACCGAGCCGGAACAGGCGGTGACCTGGGCAAACGACAGCGATTACGGCCTCGCATCCTCCGTCTGGACCAAGGATATTTCAAAGGCGATGAAGACGGCGGCGCGTCTGCAATATGGCTGCACCTGGATCAACACGCATTTCATGCTCTGCAACGAAATGCCCCATGGCGGCGTCAAGCAATCCGGCTACGGCAAGGATATGTCGATCTATGCGCTGGAGGATTACACCGCCGTGCGCCATGTGATGATCGCGCACGGCTGATCGATCGGTTTGCGATCACGCCGCCGTCCGGTCCGCCTTTCTCGCGGCCAGCGTTACGCGGATGAAGGCGAGGATGAACAGGGCGCTCATCATCAGCACGATGGTGGGCGCCGGCGCGCTGTCGATGAAGAAGCTGAGATAGATGCCGGCGAGCGAGCAGCCGACGGCAATCGCGACCGCCGTGATCGTCATGGCGCGAAACGTCCGGGTCAGCAGGAAGGCGATGGCGCCGGGGGCGACCAGCAGCGACACCGACAGGATGATGCCGACCGCCTTCAGCGCCCCGACCACCGTCAGCGACAGCACGGTCAGCAACCCGTAATGCAAGAGCCGCACTGGCAGGCCGATGGCGCGGGCATGCTGGGCATCGAAGGCATGCAGCAGCAGATCCTTGCGCAGCAGCACGAGGAAGGCGGTGGCGACGAGGGCGATGATGCCAGTCTCGATCAGGTCGGACGGCGCGATGCCGAGCACGTCGCCGAACAGGATATGGTCGAGATGCACATCGGCCTGCACCTTGACGTAGAGCACCAGGCCCAGCCCGAACATGCCGGAAAAGACGATGCCGAGCACCGAGTCTTCCTTGATGCGGCTGTTTTCCTTCAGGTAACCGGTCGCCAGCGCACAAACCATGCCGGCGATGAAAGCACCGAGCGCCAGCGGCAGGCCGGCGATATAGGCGAGCACGATGCCGGGCAGAACCGCATGCGAGACCGCATCGCCCATCAGCGACCAGCCCTTCAGCACCAGCAGGCAGGAGAGCAGCGCCATGGGAATGGCGACCGCCACCGAGATGGCGAAGGCATATTGCATAAAGGGAAGCTGGAAGGGCAGGATCGCCAGTTCAAAATACTCGCTCATGCGCCTGCCTCCGTGGCAAGCCTTGCGCGGCGGCGACTGGCGATGAGGCCATGTTTTGGCGCGAAGACGAAGGCGGCGAGGAACAGCAGCGTTTGAAGCACGACGATGACGCCGCCGGTCGCGCCATCGAGGAAATAGCTGAGATAGGCGCCGGTGGCGCTGGTCAGCGCCCCGATGGCCAAGCTCAGGACGATCACCCGCTCGAAACGGTCGCTGAGCAGATAGGCGGTGGCGCCGGGGGTGACGACCATGGCGACGACGAGAAAGGCGCCGACCGTCTGGAGCGCAGCCACCGTCGAAGCGCTGAGCAGGGTGAAGAACAGGCCTTTCAGGAAGGCGGGGTTCAGGCCGATGGTACGGGCATGGCTCTCGTCGAAGAAGGTCACCATCAGATCCTTCCATTTGAGCGTCAGGATCGCGAGGCTGACGCCGCCGATGATCACCAGTTGCAACGTATCGGCGGGAGAAATCGCCAGAATATTGCCGAGTACGATGGTCTGGATGTTCACCGAGGTTGGCGACAGCGAGACGATGAACAGGCCGAGCCCGAAGAAGGAGGTGAAGATCAGGCCGATGATCGCATCCTCCTTCAGCCGCGTGCGGCGATTGAGGAACAGCATGGCCCCGGCCGCGAGGCCGCCGGAGAGGAAAGCGCCGATGGAAAAGGGCAGGCCGAGCATATAGGCTCCGGCAACGCCCGGTACGATGGCATGGGACAGCGCATCGCCGATCAGCGACCAGCCCTTCAGCATCAGATAGGACGACAGGAAGCCGCAGACGCCGCCAACCAGCGCACTGACCCAGATGGCATTGAGCATGTAGTCATAGGTGAAAGGCTCAAGAAGGACGGCGATCATGCTCGTCTCCCTGCTTGCCGCCGTCATAGACGACAAAGGGCCGCTCGTCGTCGCTGATGATGCGCAGCTTGCGCGGATCGGCATCGTCATGCAGCTCGGCGCCACTCAGGATGAAGTGGCGCAGCACGCCGCCGAAGGTGCGCTCCAGGTTTTCCTCGTTGAACACATCCGCCGTCAAGCCGGAAGCCAGCACCGTGCCCTTGACGAAGACACTGCGATCGCAGAATTCCGGGACGCTGCCGAGATTGTGGGTCGAGACCAGCATCACCCGACCCTCGGCGCGCAACGCCTTCAGAAGCGTGATGATCTGCTCTTCGGTGGTGACATCGACGCCGGTGAAGGGTTCGTCGAGCAGGATGATCTGGCCTTCCTGCGCGAGCGCACGGGCAAGGAAAACGCGCTTGCGCTGGCCGCCGGAGAGTTCGCCGATCTGGCGCTTGCGGAAGGCGCTCATATTGACCCGTTCCAGCGCCTCGTCGACCAGTTGCCGGTCGCGACGCGAGGGAATGCGCAGGAAACCCATATGGCCGTAGCGGCCCATCATCACCACATCCTCGACCAGAACCGGGAAATTCCAGTCGACTTCCTCCGCCTGCGGCACATAGGCGACGAGGTTTTTCTTCAGCGCCGTTTTGACGGGTTCACCGAGGATGCGCACCGCGCCGCTGGCGAGCGGCACGAAACCCATGATCGACTTGAACAGGGTGGATTTGCCGCTGCCATTGACGCCGACCAGCGCGGTGATCGTGCCGCGCGGCACGGAAAAGCTGGCATTGCGCAGCGCCGTGTGGCCGTTGCGATAGGTAACGGTGATGTTTTCGACCTCAAGGCCCGACTGGCCGGATTTTTTGCTCATCCTCATGACGACAGACCTTTCACGATGGTCTCGGTCGTCACGCGCAACAGGTCGAGATAGGCCGGGACAGGACCATCCGGCTCGCTCAGCGAATCGACATAGAGAATGCCGCCATAGGCGGTGCCGGTTTCCTCCGCCACCTGCCGGGCCGGCTTGTCGGAGACGGTGCTTTCGCTGAAGATCGCCTTGATCTTGTTGGCGCGCACCTCATCGATGACGTGGCGGACCTGTTGCGGCGTGCCCTGCTGGTCGGCATTGACGGGCCAGAGGAACAGTTCCTTCAGGCCGAAATCACGGGCGAGGTAGGAAAAAGCGCCTTCGCTGGTTGCCAGCCAGCGCTCGTTTTCCGGCAGTTTTGCCAGCTGGGCGCGCATCGGCTCGATTTCGGCCTTGATCTTGTCCGAATAGGCCTTGGCATTGGCGGCGTAGATTTCGGCATTGGCCGGGTCGATCTGCGTCAGGCCCTTGCGGATGTTTTCGACATAAATGAGCGCATTGTCCGGCGACATCCAGGCATGCGGATTGGGCTTGCCCTCATAGGGGCCGCCGCCGATGGAAAGCGGTGCGACGCCATCGCTGACGGTGACGCTCGGCACGCCGGCGAGATTGGTGAGGAATTTTTCGAACCAGCGCTCGAGGTTCAGCCCGTTCCACAGGACGAGATCGGCCTTGCGGGCTTTCAGGATATCGCGCGGCGTCGGCTGATAATTGTGAATTTCCGCGCCCGGCTTGGTGATGCTGTCGACCTCGGCGGCGTCGCCCGCGACGTTGCGGGCCATGTCGGCGATGATGGTGAAGGTTGTCACCACTTTCGGCTTGGCGAAGGCCACTTGGGGCAGGGTGAGCGCCGCAAGGGCGAAAAGGGCAGTCGCAAGAGATAGGGCACGGCGCATGCGGATGGATATCCTCGCTGCAGATGCGAATGAGTTGCATTATGAATATAAGGGCGATTTGACGTCTGTCAAACGCTATTGCAAATCATTCGCAAGCGGCCTTGGCGCGGTCGTGGCCGAAAGGAGGGCGTTTGACATGTCGAAGTTTAGCGAGCGTTTTAAGTATTCCGAAACGTCGTTCCTCTAACGTCCCCCCAGTATTCTAGTCTTTGTAAACGTCATGACGGAGCTGTCGCCTTGACGGCCAAATCGCGTAAACTCCGGTTGCCCCGGAAGACCGTTTTCATCATCGGCGGCGTCCTGCTGCTCGGTGGCGCTACGGGTGCGTTTGCGCTCTACCTGACGAAAGATCATTTTCTCGGCGGCGACGACGACAAGAAGTCGGTCGCCTCGCTCGCCTGCACCACGGTCAAGACCTTCAAAATCAAGAAGAAAGACCGATACTGGATCCGCAAGTTCATCAAGACGGAGCCTGCGGACGGACTTGTGCGCGTCGCAACGGCGCTTAGGGTCGCCGAGGCCGTCTATACCACCGATAAGCCCGATCTCGTCCAGGTCGTGGTGCTCGATCAGCGTGGCCCGGAGCAGCGCGCCGACATGCGCGGCCGCGCCATCGGCGCCGATGTCGTTTACGTTCCGCATCCGGAAAACATTCCCGATCTGGCTGACACGCCGATCTATTCCGCGAAATACATAGACGGCCAGGCCAACGACGCCGGCCAGTTCTACGGTGAAAAAATCCAGCTGCCGCCCGAACATATCGACAGCCTCGTCTCGATGCTGACCGATCACATCGATTGCATCGATCCGGCGGCGCCAGAGGCCAAGGCCAAGGACGAAAAGAAGGGCGGCGAGGAAAAGGCGGCCGAGGGCGAAGCAAAGGCGCCCGAAGGCGAGGAAAAGGCAGCGCCTGAAGGCGAAGCCGAGAAGCCGGTTGCCGAAAAGCCTGCCGAAGGATCTGAGACGGAAACACCTGTCGCCGAAGCGCCGGCGGAAGCGCCTGCCGAAAAACAGGCTGCTGCCGCTGCCGAAGAGCCCGAAAAACGCGAGGCCGCCGCGCCTGCCGAAGCGCCGGTGACGCATGAGGCGTCCGCGCCGGCTGAGACGTCGGTTGAGCAGCAAGCCGCCGCGCCGGAAGTCACGCCCGAAACGGTCGACGAGCCGGTTCGCGCCGATGTTCCCGCTGTTTCCGACGAACAGACATCCGCACCTGGCCCCCGCGCCGCCGGAAACGAGGCTGGCAAGGCGGCGGAAACGCCTGCCGAACCGGTCGCCGCATCGGAAAAGCCGGAAATCGTTGAAAGCGTACCGAAGGCCAAACCTCCGGTGACGGAAAAGGCCGAGCCGGCCAAATCCGATGGCTCGGACAAGCCGAAGGCGCATGCCGCCAAGCCAGAAAAAGCCAAGCCAGAAAAAGCCAAGGTTGAAAAAGCCGAACCTGTGAAAGCTGAGCCGGCGAAAGCAAAGCCGGAACAGGCAAAGGCCGAGCATGGCAAGCCGGCCAAGAAAGACGCCAAGGCTTCTGCCAAAGCAGAGCCGGCCAAAGCGGAACAGGTCAAGGCCGAGCCGGAAGAAGATTTTTCCGCGCAGCAGGATTTCTACGACGAACCGTCTGTCTCCGGCAGCGAATAATCACGCCTGAAAAAGCCGGCGATGCGAGGAGCATGCCGGCCTGGTGTTCATCGATTTTAGCGGATTGTCGCCCTCGGCCTTACGCCGAAAACGTCTCCTATCGTGGCAAGCTCGATCCAACGCGGATGCCCGACCTTACGGCCGGGCATGGCTTGGATGGTATGCGCCGGTCAGTCTGCCTTGCCGCGGCGGGCCGGGAAGAGGATGACGTCGCGGATCGACGGGGCGTTGGTGAGCAGCATGATCAGGCGATCGACGCCGATGCCAAGGCCGCCGGCCGGCGGCATGCCCTGGTCGATGGCGTCGAGGAATTCGTCGTCGAGTTCCTTGTCCTTTTCGCCACGGGCGTGAGCCTGTTGAAGCTGCTCGACCATGCGGGCGCGCTGTTCTTCCGGGTCGTTGAGTTCGGAGAAGGCGTTGCCCAGTTCCCAGGCATTGCAATAGGTCTCGAAACGCTCGACAAGGCGCGGCTCGCCCGGCACTTCCTTGGCGAAGGGCGAGATGTCCTTGGGGAAATGCGTGACATGGCTTGGCTGGATCAGCGTGCCCTCGACCTTTTCTTCGAAGATGAAGGCCAGGCATTCGCCCCAGGTCCAGTCCTTCTCGACCTCGAAGCCGGCGGCCTTGGCGGCAGCACGCGCCTCTTCATCTGTCTTCATCGCCAGGAAGTCGATGCCGGTGACGTCCTTGACGGCGTCAGGCATCGGCACACGCTTGAACGGGCCCTTGAACGAAAGCTGCTTGTCGCCATAGGCGAATTCGGTCGCGCCGTGGATCTTCATCGCCAGCTCGGCGAACAGCCGCTCGACGAGGTCCATGATGTCCTCGTAATCGGCATAGGCCCAGTAGCATTCCATCATGGTGAACTCGGGATTGTGCCGTGTCGACACACCCTCGTTGCGGAAATTGCGGTTGATCTCGAACACCTTGTCGGTGAGGCCGGAGACCAGCGTGCGCTTCAGGAACAGCTCCGGCGCGATGCGCAGATACATGTCCTGTTTCAGCGTGTTGTGATGCGTCTTGAAGGGCTCGGCCGTGGCGCCGCCATAGACGGAATGCAGCATGGGGGTCTCGACTTCCATGAAGCCGTCGTTTTCCATGAAGCGGCGGATGCCGGAAACGATCTTCGAGCGCTGCTGGAAGCGCAGCTTCGATTCCTCGTTGGTCATGATGTCGAGATGGCGCTTGCGATAGCGGATCTCGATGTCGGAGACGCCGTGCCACTTTTCCGGCATCGGCAGCAGCGACTTGGTCAGCATCTCGATCTTCTGGGCGTTGATCGTCAGCTCGCCGCGCTTGGTGCGGCGCACGACGCCGGTGACGCCGATGATATCGCCGATGTCGATCATCGGCAGCAGGCTGCGCGCCTCTTCGCTCGTCACATCCTTGTGGCTGAAGATCTGGATCTTGGCCGAGGCGTCATGGATATCCATGAACATGCCGGAGTTGCGCGAGGAATAGACGCGGCCGGCGACGGTGACCACATCGCCGGTTTCGACGTCGGCTTCCAGTCCCTCGTATTTCTCGGCCAGCTCGCCATTGGTCAGCGTGCGGTGGAAATGGGCCGGATAGACGTCGCCGATCTTTTCGCGCAGCAGCTTCAGTTTCTGCGCGCGCACTTCAGTGGCGTCGGAGGAGAGGGCGGTTTCGGTCTTGTCGGTCATTCTTCCTGTTCCTTACTTACCGCTGCCGACCATCGAGGCGACGACCTGTGTGGCGAGCTTGAGGCGCTGGCGCACGACCGACCGGCCGAGGATCGCCATGGAATCGAACAGCGGCAGCGAGCGCGACGAGCCGGAGACGGCGACGAACAGCGGCGCGACGACGTTCTTGAGCTTCTTGCCGGTGCGTTCGGCGATGGCGCGCAGTTCCGCTTCGATGGAGGCGGTGTTCCATTCGAAGATCTTTTCCAGATCCGGCTGCACCGTCTGCAGGATGTCGAGGATCTCTTCCGGGCTCAGCTTCACCTTGGCGAAGGCGGCCGGCTCCAGGTTGAGGTCCGACTTCAGGAGGAAGGAGGCGAGATCGGGCAGTTCGCCGAGCTTGGAAATGCGCGACTGCGACAGTTTCAGACCGTCCTTGAGGCGGTCGTTCTCCATCGCCCAGGCGAGCACGCGGGCGGCGAATTCTTCTTCGGAGAGCTTTTCGCGGATCCAGCGGCCGTTCAGCCAGTCGAGCTTCTGGATGTCGAAGATCGCGCCGGCCTTGGAGAGGTTCTCCGGATCGAACTTCTCGGCGAGCTGGTCCATGGTCAGCAGCTCTTCGCCTTCGGCGATCTGGATGAAGAACAGGCCGAGGAAGTTCATCAGCGCTTCCGGCAGGTAGCCGAGCGCGGTGTAGTAGGAGATCGAGGTCGGGTTCTTGCGCTTCGAAAGCTTCGACTTGTCGGCATTGCGCATCAGCGACAGATGCATGAACACCGGCGGCTCGAGCCCGAGATACTGATAGATCAGGATGTGCTTCGGCACGGAGGCCAGCCATTCCTCACCGCGCGCGACGTGGGTGATCTTCATCATATGGTCATCGACGACATTGGCCATGTGATAGGTCGGCATGCCGTCCGCCTTCAGCAGAACCTGCATGTCGACGGCTTCCCACGGAATCTCGACTTCGCCATAGACGCCATCGACAAACTTGCAGGAGCCCTCGGTCGGGATCTTCATGCGCACGACGTTCGGCTCGCCCGACGCAATGCGGGTCGTCACTTCCTCGGCGGAGAGGTTCAGACAGCGGCCGTCATATTTCGGGGCCTTGCCGGCGGTGCGCTGGGCGGCGCGCATTTCTTCCAGGCGCTCGGGCGTGCAAAAGCAATGGAAGCCATGGCCGTTTTCGACGATCTTGTCGATGTAGGGCTTGTAGATATCCTTGCGGTCGCTCTGGCGATAGGGGCCGTAGGGGCCGCCGATATCGGGGCCTTCGGCCCAGTTCAGGCCGCACCACTTCAGCGCGTCGAGCACTTTCTGCTCGAATTCCGGCGTCGAGCGCGTGGCATCGGTGTCTTCGATGCGCAGGATGAAGGTGCCGCCGTGCTTCTTTGCGAAGAGGTAGTTGAACAGCGCGATATAGGCGGTGCCGACGTGCGGCTCGCCGGTCGGGGAGGGGGCAATGCGTACGCGGACGCCGGAAGTGGTCATGGTCTTCTGCCTGTGCTGACAATGCGCGACACATCCCGCGGCGATGGCTGAATGCTGCCGGAGGGATGCGGGGGCGGGGATGCGCGGGACTCCGCCGGGTCAAGGTGGATTTCCGCGCGTCATCGTTCGTTGGCCTTAAGGCCACAATCCCCCGTCAACGTCAAGAAAAACCGCAAAGGGCGGCGCTCAAGAGACCGGCCAGACCATCAGCAGCGCCGGAACCGAGACGAGGATGACGATGAAGGAGAGCGGCAGGCCAAGCCGCGGATAGTCGGAAAAGCGATAGCCGCCCGGTCCCATGACCAGCGTATTGCACTGGTGGCCGATGGGGGTGAGGAAATCGCAGCCCGCACCAATCGCCACTGCCATCAGAAACGCTTCCGGCCGGAAGCCGAGCGTCGTGGCGAATGTCGCCGCGATCGGCCCCATGACCAGCACGGTCGCGGCATTGTTGAGGAAGGGGGTGACGGCCATGGCGGTGATGAGGATCAGCGCCAGCGCGCCATAGGGCGGCATGCCGGTGGCGACCGTTCCCAGCCAGCCGGCGACGATATCGCTGGCGCCTGTCGTGCGCAGGCTGTCGCTGACCGGGATGAGCGCGGCAAGCATGACGAGGATCGGCCCATCGACGGATTTGTAGACCTCGTTTGCCGGGACGGCGCCGAAGACGACCATGGCGAGCGCTGCGGTGAAGAAGGCGACCGAGACCGGCGCGAGACCGAAGGCGGTGGCGGCCATGGCGGCGGCGAGGATGGCGAGCGGAATGGCGGCGCGGCGATGGGTGCCGAGCAGCACCTCGCGCTCGGCGAGCGGCAGCAGGCCGAAATCCTGCACCATGGCGCTGAGCGCCGGCGCGCGGCCCTGCAGCACGATGACGTCGCCGTTTTCCAGCGGCAGTTCGCCGAGCCGTGCGCCGATGCGCTGTCCATGCCGGCTCAAGGCAATCAGATTGACGGCGTGATTGTAGGAGAGCGCGAGATCGCGGGCGGACAGACCGACCAGCCGCGATTCGCGCGAGATCACCGCCTCGATCGACATGATGTCGCCGGCCGATTTGCCGTCTTCCGCCAGCTGGGCGCCGGGCAGCTTCAGCTTGCCCTGCGAGACCACCCTGTCGAGGGCTGCCGGATTGCCGACGATCAGGATGGTGTCGCCCGTCTTCAAGGTCATGTCGGGAAAGGGCGCCATGCGCTGGTGGCCGCGCAGCACCGTGGTTGCCACCAGTTCGCCATCGCCGGGCTTCATCAGGTCGCTCAACGGTTTTCCCGCAAGCGGTGAATCCGCCGGCAGCGTCGCCTCGCAGGCATAGGAGGCGATGTCCATGGCCTCCTGCGGCGCGGTCGCCTGTCGCACCCGATCCGGCACGATGCGGTGAAAGAAGATCAGGAACAGACAGCCGATCACCGCCAACATGGCGCCGACAGGCGTGAAATCGAACATGGTGAAGCTCTGCCCTGTCATCTCCTCGCGGATCTGCGAGACGACGATGTTGGGCGAGGTGCCGATCTGGGTCATCAGCCCGCCGAGAAGGGCGGCGAAAGCCATCGGCATCAGGTAGCGCGACACCGGCACGCCGCTCTTGCGGGCAAACTGCATGGCGACCGGCATCATGATCGCCAGCGCGCCGATATTCTTGATGAAGGCCGAGAGGACGGTGACGACGACCAGCAACAGGGCGAGCTGGGTGCCGACGCTGTTCAGATCGGGGAAGAAGCGCTTGATCGCCACATCGACGATACCGGACCGGGCGACGCCGGCGCTGACCACCAGCGCGCTACCGACGATGATGACGATATCGTTGCTGAAGCCGGAAAACGCGTCCTTTGCCGGCACGACGCCGATGGCGACGGAAATGACGAGCGCGCAGCAGGCGACGAGGTCATAGCGGAAGCGATCAACGATGAAGGCTGCCATCATGGCGCCGATCATAACGAAAGCAAGAATCTGATCTGTCGTCATGCAGCGCCCGTTCTCCCCACTCGCCGATGGCCGATTCGCGACCCGGAGTTGCATAAAGGCATCCGAATAGCGGGATTTCAACGCTTTTGCCGGAAGGCGGTTCCATGGGCAAGCCTGGCCGTCGCGATGCAATTTGCCGGAACATTTCATCGTCCGGCCCGGTTCTGTCGTCAGAAGCGAGGGGTTGTGCCAACCGGACGCGATGGAGGGGGAGAACGCGGGCGTTTTTCCGGTTTCTTCCCGCGGCCAACGAAACGGCAGGCGAGCTCCGAACCCATCCGGCCCTTCGCTTCGTTCTTGTCCCTCATCGATCAAAAGGCCCGCATCGCAGATGCGGGCCTTCGAATGTTTTTCCGGCGAATGTTTTCCGGATTGTCAGTGTTTGGCGCGCTGGCGGCGGTTTCGCGCCACCATGTTCAGCACCTCGACCAGGGCGGAGAAGGCCATGGCGGCATAGATATAGCCCTTGGGCACATGCAGGCCCATGCCTTCGGCGATCAATGTCGTGCCGATCATCAGCAGGAAGGCGAGCGCCAGCATAACGATGGTCGGGTTGCGCTCGATGAAATTGGCAAGCGGCGTGGCGGCCAGAAGCATGACGGCGACGGCGAACACGACGGCGACGACCATGACCGGCAGGTGCGGCGTCATGCCGACGGCGGTGATGATGCTGTCCACCGAGAAGACGAGGTCGAGCAGCAGGATCTGGCCGATGGCCGCGCCGAAGCTCTGGATCGCCGCACCCCCGACCATGTCTTCCTTGTGATCGACCGGATCGACATTGTGATGGATTTCCTTCGTCGCCTTCCAGACCAGGAACAGGCCGCCGCCGATGAGGATCAAATCCTTCCAGGAGAAGCCGTGGCCGAAAAGCTCGAAGACCGGCTGGGTAAGCTGCACGATCCAGGCGACGGTGCCGAGCAGGCCGAGGCGCATGATCAGCGCGAGGCCGATGCCGATACGCCGGGCCTTTTCGCGATTTTCAGGTGGAAGCTTGTTGGTCAGGATCGAGATGAAGATCAGATTGTCGATGCCAAGGACCACTTCCATGACGATCAACGTAACCAGCGCGATCCAGACAGCGGGGTCTTGCGCCAGCGTGACGATTTCTTGCATTCGATCCTCTTCATGTGTGGGAAAACCTGCCGATACGGCATAGCACGCCTGTATCTAGGTCGAAAGCGGCCCGACACAAGACGATGTATCGCCGACGCTGCGGCGATTTTCGGTAAACCGGCGGTGTTTTCCCCTCAAATGCGAGGGTCGGGATCGATCTCAGGCGGTCGGCCGATAGGCCGCCATGAAGACGCGCACGGCGCTGCCGATCACCCGGTCGAGCTCCTCGCGCGGCGGAGACTGCTTGAGCTCGCCGAACAGGCGCAGCTTGAAATAGCTGCCGCTGCACATGTCGATCAGCTGGCGGGAGGCGATGTCGGTATCCTCGATCGAAAGCGTGCCCTGGCGCTGCTGGGCGTCGAGATAGTCGCGCAGGATACTGCGGACATTGACGGATTCGGACGAGAAGAAACGGCGCGCCAGCCCCGGCATCCGGTCGATGACGCCGATGACGCTGCGCATCGAACAGATGACGTCGTCATTCATCATGTGCTGACAGAAGGTCATGCCGAAATGAAAGAGCGCATCCTCGACGCGGTCACGATTTTCAAGCGCATCGCGGGTCGAGAGCGCAAAGCGGGTGCGTTCGCGTTCGATCAGGTCGGCGAACAGGTCTTCCTTGTTCTGGAAATAGACGTAGATCGTGCCCTTCGACACGCCCGCCTCGCGGGCGACGTCATTCATGCTCGACGCATCGAAACCCTTTCCGATGAAAACGCGTTTGGCTCCGTCGAGGATCTGTTCACGCTTGGCCGGGTCTTCGCCGGCCGCGTGGCGACCGGTCATCGACAGGGTCAATGCGCCCGAATCGGCTGCCTGTTTCTGGGTATTGGTCATCACCTTGCCTGGTTTGTTAACTTAATTGAACCGCTCGGTTCGATTTGATCTTGATATGCACGTTAAAAGGCTCTATGTCAAATCGAACTGAACCGTTCGGTTCGATTTAAGATTTCTCGGATGGTGTCGCCATGGCTGGCTCGAAAAAAACAAATGTCGCTCGTGTCGTGAGCGTTTCGGAAGATGCAGAGGTCAAGGACGAGGCAGTCGCCGCCGACATGCGCGACAAGGCCGAGGAAACCGTCAAGGCTCCACCGGCCGAAGTCAAGCCGCCCGAGCAGCCGAAGAAGAAGCGCCGCAGCCTGTTGCTGCCACTCGTCGTGCTGGCGGCGCTGGGCGCTGGCGGCTGGTATGGCTATAACTGGTGGATCGACGGGCGTTTCCTCGTCTCGACCGACGACGCCTATATTCAGGGCGATATCGCGACGATCTCGCCCAAGGTCACCGGTTATGTCTCCAAGGTGCATGTGATCGCCAACCAGATGGTCAAGGCCGGGGATCCCCTGGTCACGCTCGACGATGGCGATTACACCATCGCCGTCGATCAGGCCAAGGCGCAGATCGCGACGCAAAACCTCTCGCTGGAGCGCATCGACGCCCAGATCGCCGGCGCGCAATCGTCGCTGAAGCAGGCGCAAGCCCAGCAGGGCGCGCTGGAAGCGGCGCTGCGCGGCGCCGAGATCAATCGCAAGCGCGCCGCCGAGTTGCAGCAGAAGTCGGTCGGCACCACCGCCTCGCTCGACAATGCCGAAGTCGCCTTGCAGCAGGCGCAGGCCAATCTCGCCGCCGGCGAGGCCAGCGTCGCCGCCGCCGGTTCCAACATCACGCTGCTGCAGGCGCAGCGCAAGGAAGCCGAAAGCACCGTGCGCTCGCTGGAACTGACCCGCGACAAGGCGACCCGCGATCTCGGCTTCACCGTGCTTCGCGCGCCCTATGACGGCGTCATCGGCAATGTCTCGGTGCAGACGGGCGATCTCGTTTCGCCCGGCACCCGCCTTGCCGCGCTGGTTCCGGTCAAGGAGCTCTATATCGATGCGAATTTCAAGGAAACGCAGATCTCCCACCTGAAGACGGGTGAGAAGGTGCGTGTCCATGTCGATGCTTATGAGGACAAGCCTGTCATCGGCACCGTCCAGTCGATCGCGCCGGCCTCCGGCTCGGTCTTCTCGATGCTGCCGCCGGAAAACGCCACCGGCAACTTCACCAAGGTGATCCAGCGCGTGCCGGTGCGCATCGCGCTGCCGCAGGACGCGCTCGACAGCGGCCACCTGCGCGCCGGCCTCAGCGTCGTCGTCGATGTCGATACGCGCACCGCCCCGGATGGCGGCGCGGCGGCGGCCGAGCAGAAGTAAGACAAGAATAGCGATAGCTTAAAAAGAAAGCGCGGAGGCCGACGGCCATGGCGACTGCAACGATGAACGGGACGGCGCCCCAGGCGCCGGCCGCAGACCATATCGACCCGAAGCGGATGATCGCTTTCTTCGCCATGGTCTTCGGCATGTTCATGTCGATCCTTGACATCCAGATCGTTTCCGCGTCGCTCGCGGAAATCCAGGCCGGCCTCAGCGCCGGCTCGGACGAGGTCGCCTGGGTGCAGACGGCCTATCTGATCGCCGAAGTGGTGATGATCCCGCTGTCGGGCACGCTGGCGCGCATCGTCTCGACGCGCATCCTGTTTTCCGTCTCCGCCGCCGGCTTCACGCTGGCGAGCATGCTGGCGGCGACGGCGACCAACATCGACCAGATGATCATCTATCGCGCGCTGCAGGGCTTTATCGGCGGCGGCATGATCCCGTCAGTGTTTGCCGCCGCCTTCACCATCTTCCCGCCGTCGAAACGCAGCGTCGTGTCGCCGATGATCGGCCTCGTCGCGACGCTGGCGCCGACCATCGGCCCGACCATCGGCGGCTATCTCAGCCACGCCTTCTCCTGGCACTGGCTCTTCCTGATCAACGTCATTCCCGGCATCATCGTCACGGTCGTGACCTGGAACCTCATCGATTTCGACAAGCCGGAATGGCATCTGTTCCGCAAGTTCGACTGGTGGGGACTGATTTCCATGGCCGTCTTCCTCGGCGCGCTCGAATATGTGCTCGAGGAAGGCAATGCCAACGACTGGTTCAACGACGAGGCGATCCGCTACTGCGCCGTTGCCAGCGCCATCGGTGGGATTGTGTTCTTCTACCGCGCCTTCAAGGTTGAATTCCCTGTCGTCGATCTCAGGGCCTTCACCAACCGGAATTTCGCCTTCGGCTCGCTGTTCTCCTTCGTGATGGGCATCGGCCTTTACGGCCTGACCTATCTCTATCCGCTCTATCTTGGCCGCATCCGGGGCTATGACAGTCTGATGATCGGCGAGACCATGTTCGTCTCGGGTCTGGCGATGTTCTTCACCGCTCCGATCGCCGGTCGGCTGTCGGTCAAGATGGATCCGCGCGTGATGATGATGATCGGTTTCGCAAGCTTTGCCTCCGGCACCTGGATCATGAGTTCGATGACGGCGGACTGGGACTTCTACGAGTTGCTGGTGCCTCAGATCCTGCGCGGCTTCGGGCTGATGCTGTGCATGGTGCCGATCAACAATGTCGCGCTCGGCACGCTGTCGCCGGCCAAGATCCGCGGCGCGTCCGGCGTGTTCAACCTGACGCGAAACCTCGGCGGCGCCGTCGGTCTTGCGGCGATCAACACTGTCCTCACACAGCGCGAACAGGAACACTACGCACGCCTTGCCGAACACGTCCAATGGGGCAATCCGGAGGCTGTCGAAACCATGCGCAACATCGCCGGCAATTACAGTTCCTACGGTCTCGACGGCACGGCGATCGCCATCCGCAAGATCTCCGGCATGGTGACGCAGCAGGCGATGATCATGTCCTTCATCGACGTGTTCCTGATCCTGACGGCGCTGTTTTCGACGCTGATCGTGCTCGCCTTCCTGATCAAGAAACCGCAGGCGGCCCCGTCCGGCGGCGGTGGCGGCGGCCACTGACGGATCGCCGTCGCGCCCGATTCTTGCCCGAGCGCGACGCCGGCCTTGCCATTTGCCGGCCACCCCCTATTTCACGCCATCCGTAAGCAAGGCTAAGGGGTGAATATAGCATGAATCGCAATGGGCTTTACGCGCTGACCGGGGCGCTTGTGGTGGTGGTCGTCGGTCTCGGCATCTATGTCTACCGTCAGGAGACCAAGCCGTCGGGCGTCGAGATCAAAGTCGGGGAAAACGGCATTTCGGTACAGGAAAACTGATATCGGCCAGGGCTGCCGCCGCCAAAGCGGTCGTGCAGCCCATCCTGTCTTCCCGAAAGCACACTGCAACGTTGCAGGCGGACTGTACAAAACCCTCCCGTTCGATTAGTCACCTCCGGCCCACATCCGATCCACAAGGCGGTTTGAGATGATCGATCCGAAAGACTTGTCCGCGCGCTTTCCCGGTGATTTCCTGTTCGGCGTCGCCACCGCTGCGTTTCAGATCGAGGGCGCGACGAAGGCGGACGGGCGCAAGCCGTCTATCTGGGATGCCTTCTCCAACATGCCCGGCCGGGTCCACAATCGCGACAATGGCGACATCGCCTGCGATCACTACAACCGGCTGGAGGCCGATCTCGACCTCATCCAGTCGCTGGGCGTCAAAGCCTATCGTTTCTCCATCGCCTGGCCGCGCATCCTGCCGGATGGGACCGGGCCGATCAACGAGGCCGGGCTCGACTTCTACGACCGGCTGGTGGACGGCTGCAAGGCGCGGGGCATCAAGACTTTCGCGACGCTTTACCACTGGGATCTGCCGCTGGCGCTGATGGGCGATGGCGGCTGGACGGCGCGCTCGACGGCCTATGCCTTCCAGCGCTATGCCCGCATCGTCATGGACCGGCTGGGCGACCGCCTCGACAGCGTGGCGACCTTCAACGAGCCCTGGTGTTCCGTCTGGCTCAGCCATCTCTACGGCATCCACGCGCCGGGCGAGCGCAATATGGAGGCGGCGCTTGCCGCTCTGCATCACACCAATCTCGCCCATGGCCTCGGCGTCGAAGCCATCCGCGACGCAGCGCCTTCGGTTCCGGTCGGACTGGTGCTGAACGCGCATTCGATCTTTCCCGCCAGCGATAGCGCCGCGGATCGCGCCGCGATGCTGCGCGCCTTTGACTTCCACAACGGCGTTTTCTTCGATCCGGTGTTCAAGGGTTGTTACCCGCAGGCCTTTCTCGATGCGCTCGGCAGGCAGATGCCTGACATGGCCGATGGCGATCTGGCGACCATCAACCAGCCGCTCGATTGGTGGGGCCTGAACTACTACACGCCGATGCGCGTCGCCGACGATCCCGCCGAGGGCGCGGTGTTTCCCGCGACCGTCGCCGCACCGCCGGTCGAGCCGGCCAAGACCGATATCGGCTGGGAAATCTGTGCGCCCGCGCTCGGCTCCCTGGTCGAGGAACTCTATGCCCGCTACGACCTGCCCGACCTCTACATCACCGAAAATGGCGCCGCCTACAATATGGGCGTCGAGAATGGCGAGGTCGACGACCAGCCGCGCCTCGATTATTACGCGCAGCACCTTTCCGTCTGCGCCGATCTGGTCGGCGAAGGCTATCCTTTGCGCGGCTATTTCGCCTGGAGCCTGATGGACAATTTCGAATGGGCCGAAGGCTACCGTATGCGTTTCGGCCTCGTGCATGTCGATTACCAGACGCAGGAACGCACCGTGAAGAACAGCGGCAAATGGTACGGCGCGCTCGCCGGCCTGTTTCCGCGCGGCAACCATCGGTCTTCCTAGGCGCACACGGCCCACGCGAATCGCCTTTGCGGGGCAAAGAGCAGGTATTCGCGGCTGCGTTTAACCTAATCTGAATGTTTTTCCCTAAGCTGTATCGATTGTATGGAGTCAATGGATGCAGCTATTGTCGCGGCTTATCCCGGAAACGAGCGAAGGGCGCCGGCAGCTTGCCGTGCTTGCCGTTCTGGTCGCGTTCGCGATGGTCGTCGTCGTCGTGACGTCCATTGTGCTGGCCGCCATCGGCCAGGTGGCGCGCCATGCCAACGCCCTCGATGACGGCCGTTCGCAGGAAACCACCAACGGCGCGCTGCAAACCTTCGTGCTGCAATTGAAGGCGACGCTCAACGACTATGCCGCCTGGGACGACGCCGCCCAATATGTCTATGCACCGGATCAGCATGACTGGGTGGTCAGCAATATCGGCGACATGACGGTCAACAGCGACCTGTTCGACACCGCCTTCGTCGTCGGCCTCGACCGCAAGATCTACATGGCCTATCGCCACGGCCAGCCGATCGAGGAGACCCTGGACAGCTATTTCAGCCCGGCAATCGAAACGCTTTTCGCCAATGCCAGCGCCCCTGAAGCACGCGCCGCGCCCGAGGCCGTCGGTTTCGTCGAGACCAGCGACGGTATCGCGGCGGCGGGCGTATCGCTGGTGCGCATGAAGAGCGGCGAATTGTCCGTGCCGGTCGAGGACCAGCGCTATCTCATCTATGCCCGCCATCTCAATGTCGAAAAGGTCAGCAAGCTCTCCGAAATATACGTCATTCCCGGCCTGGCGCTGGTGGATGTCGAGGCCGCAAACCCTTATTTCGCGCCGATCGTCGATGCGACGGGAAAATTGCTAGCCAAGCTCGTCTGGACCTCTCGCGTGCCGGGTGACGCCAGCTTCGAACAGGCGCGGCCGCTCGTATTGGTGGCGGTCGGCATCGTCGGCTGCTTTTTCCTGGGGCTGCTGCTGCTCGGCGTCGTCGCCATGCGTCGCCTGAAGGAGGACGAAACCAGGGCGCAAAAGCTCGCCATGCATGACCGGCTCAGCGGATTGCTCAATCGCTCCGGCTTCTATGCCGGTCTCGAAAAACTGATCCGCACCGCCCGCGACGAGAAATGCAGCGTCTTCCTGCTTTATCTCGATCTCGACGGCTTCAAGGAAGTCAACGATGCCTATGGCCATGGCACCGGCGACCAGCTCATTCGCGGCGTCTCCGCCGGATTGCAGGTTCTGGTGCCGCCGGACGCGATGCTTGCCCGCATCGGTGGCGACGAATTCGCCGTCGCCATCGTTACCCGCCAGTCGGAGGAACTGGCGCGCAAGCTGGGCGAGGCGGTGCTGACCTTCTTTGCCGAACCGCTCG
Organism: uncultured Rhizobium sp.; assembly: GCA_945952045.1. GTDB lineage: Bacteria > Pseudomonadota > Alphaproteobacteria > Rhizobiales > Rhizobiaceae > Metarhizobium. Next base: position 14,282 of record CAMFHE010000009.1, on the reverse strand, counting down.
TCATCGGCGAACGGGTGGCGACCGTCGGGGCCAGCATCGGCATCGCGGCATCGCCGCTCGGTCTCGTCGATTGCGACGAGGCGCTGCGCCGCGCCGATCTTGCCATGTACAAGGCCAAGGAGAACGGTCGCGGCCGCATCTTCGCCTACGATCCCGGCATGGATGCCGATCGCGAGGAGAAGAACCGGATGGAGATCGACCTGCGCCGGGCAATCGAAAGCGCCGAGCTGACGGTCGCCTACCAACCGGTGGTGCGCGCCGCCGATTGCGCCATCATCGGCGTCGAGGCGCTGGTGCGCTGGACGCGGGCAGGGCACGGCCCGGTGCCGCCCGACAATTTCATTCCGGTGGCGGAGACGACGGGGCTGATCGATTCGCTCGGCATGTTCGTGTTGCGCACCGCCTGCCTGCAAATCCTCGAATGGCCCGACCTGCATGTCGCGATCAATATTTCGCCGGGACAGTTCCGCAATCCCGCCTTCACCGTTAATGTCGCAGCCGTCATCCGCCAGACCGGCGTCGATCCCGAACGGATCACGCTGGAAGTGACGGAGGGCTATTTCATCCAGAATCCGGCGCGCGCCCGCTGGACCATCGATCGGCTCAAGGCAATCGGCGTCAAGATCGCACTCGACGATTTCGGCGCCGGCTTCTCCAGCGTCGGCTATCTGCGCCAGTTCGGTTTCGACCGGATGAAAATCGACCGCTCGCTGGTCGCCGCGGTGCATGACAGCACCAAGGCGCGCGATCTGTTGCAGGCGACCGTCGCCATGGCGCGGGCGCTCGATATTCCGGTGACCGCCGAGGGCATCGAGGAAGAGCGCCAGGCGCTGGCGTTGCGCTCTTGCGGTTGCGACGAGCTGCAAGGCTTCTATTTCGGCCGCCCGGCGCCGGCAGCCGAGATCGCCGCGCTGCTTTCCAAGCGCGGCGGACGGGTCATCGCCGCTTAACTGCCCAGATGTTTCTGGCCGCGCGCCTTTGCAAGCGCGATCTGGCGCTGGCGCTCGCGGAAACGCTGGCGGGCCGTCTCGCTCTGGGTCGCCACGCAATGCGGGCAGGTGACGCCTTCCTCGTAGAGCGGCGAACTGATGTCTTCCGCTGTCAGCGGCTGGCGGCAGGCGCGGCAGAGAATATGCTCGCCTTCCTTCAGGCCGTGGGTGACGGAGACGCGGTCGTCGAAGACGAAGCAGGCGCCTTCCCAGAGGCTTTCTTCTTCCGGCACCTGTTCGAGATATTTCAGGATACCGCCCTTGAGGTGGTAGACCTCGTCGAAGCCCTGCTCCTTCATGAAGGCAGTGGCCTTTTCGCAACGAATGCCGCCGGTGCAATACATGGCGATCTTCGGTTTGTTGTGCAGCCCGGGATTGTCGCGCACCCAGTCCGGGAACTCGCGGAACGTCTTGGTCTTCGGATCGACGGCGCCGCGGAAGATGCCGACGGCGGTCTCGTAATCGTTACGGGTGTCGATGACGATGGTGTCGGGATCGGAAATCAGCGCGTTCCAGTCCTTCGGCTCGACATAGGTGCCGACGACGCGGTTGGGGTCGATGTCCTCGACGCCCATGGTGACGATTTCCTTCTTCAGCCGTACCTTCATGCGCAGGAAGGGCATGGCCGAGGCATGGCTTTCCTTGTGCTCCAGCGCCTTGAATTCGCGCTGGGCGCGCAGGAAGGCGAGAACGGTCGCAATGCCGGCATGCGGGCCGGCGATGGTGCCGTTGATGCCTTCATGGGCCAGCAGCAGCGTGCCCTTGACGCCATTGTCATCGCACAAGGCCTGCAAGGGCGCGCGCAAGGCCTCGAAGCGCGGCAGCGCGACGAAATGATAGAGCGCGGCGACGAGAAATCCGCCCTCCGCCTCCGCTCGGTCGAAAAGATGATCGGTCATGGCCCGGAAATACCGCTTTCGGGCCGTCCGCGCAACGCCCGGGCCTGCGGCATGTGGCGCGAGATTTGCGGGCGCGCAAATTTTGGCGAAAAAGCCGACTTAGCCGTTTGGTCGCAAGCGGTGTAATCTGTCAGGAGTTGCCGGGAAGCGGCAGGCCCATTTCGCCGCGCAGATCTTCCGTCGCCAGCGACTGGTTGGAATATCGCCCGTCACCGGTTACTTCCGGCCCCAGCCATTCCGGCAAAGGCGGGTTCTGGTGTTCCGAGGTCAGCTCCACTTCCGCCACCACCAGGCCGCGATAGGCGCCGCGATAGACATCGATCTCCCAGACATAGCCGCCATGCTCGACCTCGTGGCGGGTCTTGTCGAGCACGATGCCGATGGCATTGCCCAGCAGTTCCTCGGCGTCGTCGAGCGGAATGTCATATTCGAATTCGTCGCGCGTCATGGCGCTGCGGCCGATCTTGATCGTCAGCTTTGCCGAGACGCCATCGAGGATGCGCACACGCACCGAGCGATCCTCCATCGAGGCGATATAGGCCTGCCGCATCGAGGTCCTGCGGGTCACCGTCTCCTGCCAGCGCTCGTCGAGGACCAGAAACTTGCGCTCGATTTCTTTTGCCATATGTTATCCGTGCCGCACCCTTGCCTGTCGAGCCGACGCTAGCGGAAAATGCAGGGCTGCGCAAAGCCGCATGCGGCTTTTTCGGGCGTATTTGTCTCGACATTGACACAGGGGCGGAGTATTCGAAGGTCAATTCTAATCGTTTTAAGGACTGCTCGGCCATGGGTGAAAAAACCGAAAAGCTTCTCTCGATCCTGAAACTTCAGCCGGTCGTTCCGGTGCTGATCGTCGAGGATGCGGCCTCGGCCGTGCCGCTCGCCCGGGCGCTGGTCGCCGGCGGCCTGAAGGCGATCGAGATCACCATGCGCACGCCGGCCGCCCTCGATGCGGTGCGCGCGGTCGCGGCCGAAGTCGAGGGCGCCCATGTCGGCGCCGGCACCATCCTCAACGCCGCCCATTTCGACGCCGCTGTCGAGGCCGGCTCGACCTTCATCGTCAGCCCCGGCGCAACGCAGGAATTGCTGGACGCCGCGCGCGGATCGTCGGTGCCGCTTCTGCCGGGTGCGGCGACCGCCAGCGAGGTCATGGCGTTGCGCGAAGAGGGCTATCAGGCGTTGAAATTCTTCCCCGCCGAGCAGGCGGGCGGCGCGGCCTTTCTCAAGGCGCTGTCCTCGCCGCTCGCCGGCACGGTCTTCTGCCCGACCGGCGGCATTTCGTTGAAGAACGCCAAGGATTACCTCAGCCTGCCGAACGTCGTCTGCGTCGGCGGCTCCTGGGTCGCGCCGAAGGAACTGGTGCAGGCCGGCGACTGGGCGGGCATCACCAAGCTTGCCGCGGAGGCCGCCGCACTGCGCGGTTAACCGTTACGGGGTGCTGCGGCATGATCGCCGCACCCCGCACCCTTTTAATCCGCATCGTCCTCCCTATCTCTGAACCGCTACAGCCAACAGGGAGACGGTAGACATGTTCGATGCGCGAAAGCTTCTGGAGCAATTCCTCGGATCGCAGATCCCCGGGGTCGGCGGTACGGTGCGCGACCGCGCCGATCAAGCTGTCCAGTATGGCAAGGACAATCCGTTGAAGACCGGAGCGCTGGCCGCCGTGCTGCTCGGCACCAAGACCGGCCGCGATATCGCCGGCAATGCGCTCACCATCGGCGGTCTCGCCGCCATCGCCGGTCTTGGCTACCAGGCCTACAAGAATTACCGGGACGGCGCTGCCCCACAGCCGCAATCGGGCCCTGCCGATCCGCAGCAGATCGAAGTCCTGCCGCCGCCGGCCAATTCCGGCTTCAGCACCGAGCCGAGCGTGTTGCGCAACGATTTCGTGCTGGTGCTGGTGCGCGCCATGATCGCCGCCGCCAAGGCGGACGGCCATATCGACGCCGACGAGCGCGCCCGCATCATGGACAAGGTCAAGCTGTCCGGCTTCGATTCGGAAGCGGAAGCCTTTCTGGAAAAGGAACTGGCGACGCCGACCGATCTCGATGCGCTTGTCGCAGCCGCCCAGACGGAGGAACAGAGGGTCGAGCTCTACACCGCCTCGCGCCTCGCCATCGAGCCGGACACCCGCGCCGAGCGCGGCTATCTCGATCTGCTCGCCGGCCGTCTCGGTCTGCCCGATGCGCTGGTCGATCATATCGAGGCGACGGTTTCGGGCGTCAAGGTCTGAGGCCTGCGGCGCTGTCGCGCCTTGCCTTTGCCGGGCCGCCGCTTTACAGCGGCGGTTTACGGACACGCATTTCCGGGCGCAAAGCCGCGCCGCACGTCTGCTGGAAATGCTTTAGGGAGAAACGCGCATGAGCGCCGACCAGCAAAAACCCCGCTCGCCGGCCTTCGCCGCCGCCATCATCATGCTGGCGGTCGGCCTGCTGTTCTTCGTGATGCCGAAGATCATGCTGTGGCTCGGCGATTACTCGCCCTGGCTTGCCGCCGTGTTCGGCACCCTGGCCGTGCTCGCCTTCTTCATGATTTTCTGGCTGCGCGCCCGTTATCAGCGCAACCGGCGCTGAAGACAGGTCAGGCGAAGCCGCCGCCCTGCAGCGAGGCGCCGAGCAGCAGCAGGCCCATCAGCAGAACGAAGACGGCGCCGAGCAGCTCGATGCCATGGCCGACCCAGGCCGCTCCCGCGCCATTACCGGCAAAACGCAGCGCCATGCCCTTGGCGGTGACTGCCAGCGTCGCCAGCGTCGAGACGGTGATCGCCGTGCCGAACGACATCGCCAGAACCGACAGCGCGCCGCCGAGATAAAGTCCGTTCAACAGCGAGAAGGTCATGACAAGCAGCGCGCCCGAGCAGGGCCGCAGCCCGACCGCGATGATCGCCGACCATGCCTCGCGCAAATCGAAGCGTTCGGCGTTCAGCATACCGGGATCGGGCGCATGCGCATGGCCGCAGGTCTCGCAGACGAGGCCGGCGCCATGGCCATGATCGTGGCCGCAGCCGGCATGGTGGTGATGATGGGGGACCTGTCCGGCGGCGGAGAAGGCATGCGCCGTCGTCGTTCCGGTGTCGGCGAAGAGATGACCGGTCGCGCCGGCTGCCGCCAGTTCGGCCGGGACAGGAGCGGGCAAGGTCACCCGCAACGAGCGCAGCTTCTTGTAGATCAGCCAGGCGCCGAACAGCGCGATCATGCCGAAACTTGCCGTCTCCAGCACCTGCGTCGCCTGCGTCATCGAGATCGTCGTGCCGCGCAGCACCAGATAGGCGGCCGCGACCAGCAGGATGGCGACGAGCCCCTGCATGAAGGATGACAGGAAAGCGATGACGATGCCGCGGCGCAGCTGAATCTCGTTGGCGATCATGTAGGAAGAGATTACCGCCTTGCCATGGCCGGGGCCGGCGGCATGGAAAATGCCATAAGCGAAGGACAGGCCGATCAGCGACCAGAGCGCCGCCGGGTTTTCCCGCATCGCCTTCAGCGCGCCGGTCAAGGCCCGGTAGAAGGCCTGCTGGTGTTGGTTGACCCAGAGGAAAAGGCCGGCAAAGGGTCCGCCGACCTGAATGCCCGGCTCGGCCGAACCGATGCCGAGCGGCGATTGCGCATGGGCCAGATCGATGCCGGCGATCAGCGCGACGCCGATCACAGCCAGCAGGATGACGATATGGCGGTCCCGGGCGCTTTTCAGCATGACAGCTCCAGTCTCGTGGCGAAGAGTTTCGACATATTGGTGCCGGTGGGGTCGTTGAAGAAGGCATCGGTAAGGGTCGACTGGTTCTGGGCCAGAACCTGATCGGGATCGGGGCGCACGACGCTGCGCTTGCAGGCCTTCAGCGCATCGCCGATGGTCGCCATGTCTTCGTCGTTGGGAAAATCGATCGAGGTGTAGAAGGTCGGATCGTAGACGCCGAAGGCGAGCTTGCCCTTGAGCGGGATCGGCTCGGCCGGCTTGACCGCGAAGAACATCAGCAACTGGCCGTCCTTGTAGTCGACATGGATGATATCGGGCTTCTGGACCGGCACGGTTTTGCCATTGACGGTGATCGACATGTAATAGTTGAAATCGGCCAGCGAATCGCGAACCGTCGTGCCGACCGCATCCTGTTCCGGCGGGTCGAGCTTCAGATTGGTATTCTTGTCGAAATCCATCAGCACGCTTGACGAAAAGACCTCGTCGAAGCGCCAGACATTGCGCAACTCGGCGATCGTGCCGTCATCGCCGGCCACCACTTCAAGCCGCGCCTCGGCAAAGATATGGGGATGTGCAAGGGCCTCAGACGCGCCAAAGGCGAAGGGGAGCGCGAAAAGGGCCAAACGTTTCGACATCGATAGAACCTTGAGAATCGGTCGCCTTTTCTCGGGCGAGACTTGGACGGAATTGGGACGACGGGCGCGTTACCGACTCAGCCGCCGTGCTTGCGAAACCAGGTCGACAGGAAATCAACGAAGGTGCGCACCTTGGCGGGCAGATAACGCCGGTGCGGATAGACGGCATAGATGCCGCGATCGGTCGGCAGGTACTCGGCAAACAGGCTGATCATCTCGCCGCTGTCGATCAGCGGCTTGGCGATGAAATCCGGCACGGCGGCGATACCGAGGCCGCCGCGCGCGGCGCGCAGCGTCGCCTGCGGGCTGTTGACCTCTATCGGCCCTGAGACCGGCACCGAAAAGATCGTCCCGTCCTTCTCGGCGAAACGAATATTGTTGTGGGAGCGGGTGTTCGTGTCGATGATGAACGGCACGCCTGCAAGCCCGCTCGGATGATCGAGACCCGGATGGGCGGCGACGAATTCCGGCGTGGCGCAGATGAACACCCGGAAATCGGAGAGCTTGCGGGCGATCATGCCGGAATCCTCCAGCCGCGTGATGCGGATGGCGACGTCGAACCCTTCCTCGATCAGATCGACGAAGCGGTCCTCGGAGAGAATCTCCAGCGACAGATCCGGATGGGCGACCGCGAAATCGATCAGCGACTGGCCGATCTCGGCATCGACATAGGTGCGCGGCGCCGAGATGCGCAGCTTGCCCTTGAGGTCGGTGTTGTTCTCGCGCACGAGATCGGCGAGGTTGTCGATCTCCTTGAGGATATCGGAGGCGGTGCGGTAATAGGTATGGCCGGCCTCGGTCAGCGAAAACTGCCGCGTGGTGCGGTTCAAAAGCAGGGCGCCGAGCTCGTCTTCCAGTTCGCGCACATATTTGGACAGCAGCGCCTTGGAGCGGCCGACCTTGCGGGCCGCGGCCGAAAAGCCTTCCGCTTCAACCACATCGATGAAGGCGCGAATGCGGGTCAGTGTATCCATGGTTCAGTCTTGCCCTTCCAGCATCGACGCAATTGCGCCGGGAAAAACGGCATGCGTTTTTCCTAAGATGTTTGGTTAAGGAATAGTGAACAAACCGCGTGCGTCGTTCAATAAAAAATTCGGAAGGCGCTGTAAAAAACTTCTTGATTATGACGGCGAATATTCTTACATCCGCCCTTGCCCAAAGTCGCACGTGCCTGTGGGTGTCCGCCGACCCTCGATGTGGTGAGGAAATCGGTAAGGTACCTGGAACTAACCGCTCCAGTCGCTATTCCGGCCAACCGGGAAATGCGAGGACATCTTGAAGCAACGACGGTGCGGGCCTTTCTGGTGTCTGCCGGCTTTCCATCAGCCGGGGTTACTGAAGAGGCACACCTTCATTGCCGGACGTGCGGTTGGGATACCCCCTCCAATCCATGGCAGACAAAGCCGAACCATGCTGCTTTTGCGGCATTGGTTCATCATCGCGCTGTTCATGCGCTCGCAAGGATTCCGGGGTCTCCATCGGCCGGGTCTGCGCGAGGCGTTGACGGCACTTTGTCCTCCGGTTTTCCGGAGCTTCGAACCGTTTGGGGATAACGACCATGACCACCGCTCGCATTCTGGACTTCATCAACACCCGCCGCCCGGAAGGCCCCTGCCTCGTGGTTGACCTGGATGTCGTTCGCGACAACTACCAGGCATTTCGCCAGTCCATGCCGGACAGCGCAATCTATTACGCCGTCAAGGCCAACCCGGCCCCGGAAATCCTGTCGCTGCTCGCCTCCATGGGCTCGAACTTCGACTGTGCTTCGGTTGCCGAAATCCAGATGGCGCTCGACGCCGGCGCTACCGCCGATCGCGTGTCGTTCGGCAACACCATCAAGAAGGAACGCGACATTGCGCGTGCGCATGCGCTCGGCGTCGATCTGTTCGCCGTCGACAGCCATGAGGAAGTCGAAAAGATTTCCCGTGCCGCGCCCGGCGCGCGCGTCTTCTGCCGCGTCCTGACCGATGGCGAAGGCGCCGAATGGCCGCTGTCGCGCAAGTTCGGCTGCGTGCCGCAGATGGCCGTCGATGTGCTCGTCTACGCGCACCAGCTCGGCCTGGAGTCCTATGGCGTATCCTTCCACGTCGGCTCGCAGATGCTGCGTGTCGAGGCCTGGGATGCGGCGCTCGCCGATGCCAAGCGCGTTTTCGCGCAGCTCGCCAAGCAGGGCATCCACCTGAAGATGGTCAACATGGGCGGTGGTTTCCCGACCAAGTACCTGCGCGACGTGCCGGCGGCGGAAGCCTATGGCAAGGCGATCTTCGCCTCGCTGCGCAAGCACTTCGGCAACAACATCCCGAAGACCATCATCGAGCCGGGCCGCGGCATGGTCGGCAATGCCGGCGTCATCAAGGCGGAAGTTGTGCTGATCTCGCGCAAGTCCGACAATGACGACGCGCGCTGGGTCTTCCTCGACATCGGCAAGTTCGGCGGTCTCGCCGAAACCATGGACGAAGCCATTCGTTACCCGATCCGCACCGCGCGCGACGGCGACGAAATGGAGCCCTGCGTCATTGCCGGCCCGACCTGCGATTCGGCCGACGTGCTGTATGAAAAGAACCTCTACCCGCTGCCGCTGAGCCTCAGCATCGGCGACGAGGTTCTGATCGAAGGCACCGGCGCCTATACGACGACCTACTCGGCCGTCGCCTTCAACGGCTTCGAGCCGCTCAAGGCCTACGTCATCTGACGTGACATTCCCGGCGCCTTCGTGAAAGGAGGCGCCGGACGACCGGCCGGCGACGGCCAACCCGACCCGACATTTCCGATGACCGCTTGTGGCGGCAGTTTTGGTGCAGGAGGCCGACATGGCCGCTGTTTTCAATTCCGCGCGCGTTGTTTCCGCGCCCTCCGCTTATCGTATCGACCGCGAATCGCTTGGCGACGTCGCGGCGCGCGAAGCCTTGCTCGACCGCGCCATGGGCCCGGGCCGACGCCGCAAGTCGTCGGAAAAGCTGCGCAAGGGCCGTCTTGCCGCCGAAGGCCTGTCCTTCGTCGCCCATGACGCTGAAGGCAATGTCATTGCCACTGTCCGGCTTTGGAATGTCGAGGCCGGTGTCGACCGTCTCGGCCGACCGGTCGCAGCCTTGCTCCTCGGCCCGCTGGCGGTCGATTCGTCGCGCGAAGGCCAGGGTATCGGCGGCGTGCTGATGCGGGCCGCCATCACCGAGGCCAAGCAGCGCGGTCACGGCGCGATCCTGCTGGTCGGCGACCCCGAATATTACGAACGCTTCGGCTTTTTTGCCGAAAAGGTGCAGCATCTGGTCATGCCCGGTCCCTTCGAGCGCCGCCGTTTTCTCGGCCTCGAACTCGTCGATGGCTGGCTGGATGGCGCGGCCGGCGTCATCGTCGCCAGCGGCGACCGGATCTGACGGCATTCCGTGCTCCGTTTCGAGACGGGCACGGAAAAAATAGTGTTTTTCGCTGGAACCTTTTTCGAAGCTCATGTGTTATGCGTCAGGCCGTGTCGTGTGGGCATGCCTTTGTTCCAGTTACGCAAGAGTTTTCATGGCACTACCAACACGGCGTTTCGCTCTTCGGGAGCGGACATCTCAACTTCACGCCGCCGTCGATGCGGCCGTTGGTTCCTTCGAGACGACGGCCGGTTACGCACGTTATCTGTCCGGCATTCATCGTTTTCGCGCCGATGTGGAAAAAGGTCTTGAGACCGTCGACTGGCCGCAGACGTTCGGCGCCTGGCGGCCGCAGGCCGTCGCCGCTCTGGCAAAGGCTGATCTCGACGATCTCGGCCTGCGCGGCCGGTCCGGTCTTTCCCCTGTCTTCGATCTTGCCGATCCCTCGCATCTGATCGGCGCTCTCTATGTGCTGGAGGGCTCTTCACTCGGCGCGCGGGTTCTGTATACGCGCGCGCAGGCCCTTGGCCTGTCCGACAGTCACGGTGCCCGGCATCTGGCTTTGCAGGCGAATGGCCTCGACAACTGGCGCGGTTTCCTGACATTGCTCGACGCCATGGACGGTTTCGATCTGGAAGGCGCGGTCGATGGGGCGGAGCACGTCTTTCGCCATGCCGCACGCGCTTTCGAAAGCGACACCCGTCATGCTGCATGACCGGACCATCGATCTCAGCAATTGCGATCGCGAGCCCATCCATATTCCCGGCAGCATCCAGACGCATGGCTGTATGCTGGTCTGCGACGATCGCGGCGGCTCGGTGGTGCGCCACTCGCTCAATGCCTCCGCGATGCTTGGCATTGACGGCGCGATCAACGGCAAGGGCCTCGGCAGCCTGATCGGCGAAGCAGCCGCGCATGATCTGCGCAATGCGCTGGCGACGGCTTCGGTGCCGGGGCGTCCAGCGCTGCTTTTCGATCTGGCGCTTGCCAATGGCGCCCGATTCGATGTCGCCTCCCATCGCTTCCGCTCCAATGTCATCTTCGAATTCGAGCCGGCAGGCGCGCAGGTGCGCCAGCCGCTGTCGTTGATGCGCGAGATGGTCGGCCGGCTGTCGCGTGCCACGGACCTGGATACGATGCTGCGCGATGGCGCGCGGTTGATTCGCGGTATGCTCGGTTACGATCGCGTCATGGTCTATCGTTTCGGTCATGACGGCGCGGGGCAGGTGACGAGCGAGGCCAAGCGTGGCGACCTCGAAAGCTTTCTCGGCCAATATTTTCCGGCCAGCGACATTCCGCGACAGGCGCGCGCGCTTTATCTGCGCAACACCATTCGCATCATTTCCAATGCTTCCGGCGGTGCCGTGCGCATCGAGCCGGAGCTGGACGAGGCCGGAGAGCCGCTCGATCTTTCCCATGCGCATCTGCGCAGCGTCTCGCCGATCCATCTCGAATATCTGCGCAATATGGGTGTCTCGGCCTCGATGTCGATTTCGATCATCGTCGATGGCGCGCTCTGGGGGCTGATCGCCTGCCACCACTATTCGCCGCATGTGCTGCCGATGGCCGAGCGGGTGGCGGCGGAAATGTTCGGCGAATTCTTCTCTCTGCATCTCAATGCGCTGCAGCAGCAGCGCAAGCTCGAAAATGCCCGGCAGGCGCGGTTGTCGCTCGACCGTTTCGTACAGTTCGCCTCGCATTACGGCGAGGTCGATGATCTCCTGCGCGAGCGCATCGCCGATATCGCCGCGCTGGTGCCCTGCGACGGTGCGGGACTATGGATGAACGGCATCTGGAGCGGGATCGGCGTGACGCCGCCGGCCGCCGCCATTGCCGCCTTGGCGCGGTTTGCCGGCGGGGTAACGGAAGGCCGCGTCTGGGGCACACACGCTCTGTCGCAGCGGCTTTCGGAGGCGGAAGACTACTACAAAGATGTCTCCGGCGTGCTGATCGTTCCGCTGTCGCAGATGGCGCGCGACTATCTGTTCTTCTTCCGCCGCGAGGTGGTGCAGACGCTGAACTGGGCCGGCAATCCCAACAAGACCTACGACACCGGTCCGCTCGGCGACCGGCTGACGCCGCGCAAGAGTTTCGCCATCTGGAAGGAAGAGGTGCATATGCGCGCCGAACCCTGGACGGATGCCGATCGCGAAATTGCCGAGGCGATCCGCGGCGCGCTGGTGGAGATCGTGCTGCGCCACAACGAGATGATCGCCGACGAGCGCCGCAAGGCGGATGTGCGCCAGCGCATGCTCAACGAAGAACTCAATCACCGTGTCAAGAACATCCTGTCGGTGATCAAGTCGCTGGTCGGCCATCCCGTTAGCGAACAGCGCACGCTGCGCGACTATGTCGGTTCGCTGAAGGGACGCATCCAGGCGCTGGCCTTTGCCCATGACCAGGTGGTGCGCAGCGATGGCGGCGGCCTGCTTGCCGATCTGCTCAATGCGGAACTGACGCCCTATCGCAACCAGTCGGCAGCGATCACCTGCAGCGGCCCGCCCGTCTGGCTCGACAGCCGCGCCTTTTCGGTCATGGCGCTGGTGCTGCATGAACTGTCGACCAATGCCGCCAAATACGGGGCGCTGTCGATCTCCGGCGGCCGTCTGGACGTGACGTGGACCCTGACCGACGACAAGGATTGCCGGCTGGAATGGCGCGAAAGCGGCGGCCCGCCGGTCGAGCCGCCAAAGCGCCACGGTTTCGGCACCGTTCTGGTCGACCGCAGCGTGCCTTACGATCTCGGCGGCAAGAGCGAGGTCGAATATGCCCGCGACGGGTTGCAGGCGCGGTTCTCGCTGCCGCGTCGGCATGTCTCCGAGATCAAGTCGAACGAGGTGGCTCCCGCGACCGACATGCCGGTCGTGGAGGCGGTCACGTCTTCTGAATCGCTTGCCGATATCCAGTTGCTGCTGGTCGAAGACCAGATGCTGATTGCGCTCGATGTGGAAAGCATGCTCGCCGATCACGGCATCCGCCGGGTGACGACGACGGGTTCGGCCATGGATGCCTTGCAGCGCCTTGACCTTCTTGTGCCCGATATCGCCGTGCTCGATCTCAACCTCGGCTCGACCACCTCGCTGCCGGTTGCCGAGGAACTGGTGCGGAGGAACATACCGTTCCTGTTCGCCACCGGCTATGGCGAAACCTCCATCGTTCCGCCGAGCATGGCGGCGGTGCCGATGGTGCGCAAGCCCTATGATGCGGAAGCGCTGCTGGCCGCGATCCGGCGCACCCTGAAGCGCGCCGGGAAGATGTGAGTTATCAGGCGCTGATGTCGATGACGCCGCAATCGCCGGCTTCGGAGGCAAAGGCGAGCAGGCGGCCATTGCCGCTCCAGGCCATCGAGGTAATAGCGCCCTTGCCGGGACGGCGCAGCAGCGCCTCCTTGCTGTCGGCAATCCGCACGCCGAGAACCATGCCGTCGATAAAGCCGATCGCCAGCACTTCTTCGGCGGGATGGAAGGCGACGGAGGTGACCATGATGTTGGCGCGCGTGCCGAGTTCCAGCGGCGCCTTGCCCATCGGGCCGTCCTTGCCGGAAAACGGCCAGACGATCGCCGCCGGCGCACCCGAGGAGGCGAGCCATTTGCCCTTGGGCGACCAGGACGTGGATTTGACCTTGCTCGGATAGCCGGTCATGCGCATATGGCGCGCTTCCGTGCCGGGCTTGGCGTCGAGCTTCCAGCCATGCAGCGCGTTTTCCTGCATTGTCGTGACGAGGAAACGGTTGTCGGGCGAGAAGGTGACGCCGGTATGGGCGCCCTTCCATTCCAGATCGGCCGGCTGGCCGGGCGTCGCCACCCAATGCAACGACACGCCGTTATAGCGCGCGGCGGCGATCCGAAGGCCCTTCGGCGCGAAGGCGAGGCCTTCCACCGTGCGCGCTTCGGGAAATTCGCGCGTGGCGCCATCTGCCGTTCGAACGAAGCTGGTCTTGCCATGGGCATAGGCGACCGCGCCCTGCGGCCCGCCGGCGACCTGCGAAATCCATTTGCGCGGCGCTTCGGCCAGAAGCGTCACGGTGCCATCCGCGGCGATGCGCGTCACCTTGCCATCCTCGCCGCCGGTCAGCAGCGTGGCCGACCAGGGGTCGCGGATGGCGGTCAGCAGGCCGGCATGGGCCTCGACGACCTTTTCACCGCCATCGAGACGGTGGATCGTGCCGGTTGCTGCGGCGAAGAAGGGGATATCGCCAAGAAAGGCGGTGGCGACCACATGGCCGGAAATATCGAGGGGAGCGACGGTCGGCATCAGGCAAGCTCCTCGATGATGCGTTTGTCCCATCCGAGAACCTTGACCCCGTCGATATCGATCACGCGCATTCCATCCCCATGTTCATAGCAGAACCAGCGGTTCCAGTTTTCCGTCAGCCAGTCGGTGTCCAGCGCCCGCATGCCGTCCTTGAGGGAGGCCAGCGGCAACAGCGCATAGACGAGGCCCGCCTTATAACCGGAGATCACCAGAAGGCCCAGCCCGCAATCCTCGTCCTGCGGTTCGTAGACCATCAGGTCCACCGGGGCGGACCCAGGGCCGAGATCGTAATTTTCCGGCAGGCGGAGAATATCGCCGATGCACAGCGCCCCGCCTGCCGTATCCTTCAGCCGCGCCACCTCAGCCGGCCGACGCCTCGCAGGCCTTGAAGCTGCGTTCCAGCTTCTCGCGGTCGAGATCGCGGCCGATGAAGACGAGGCGGCTTTCGCGCTT